>NZ_MUYA01000006.1 GCF_002015115.1 Haemophilus paracuniculus | reverse complement strand
CAAACAGCATTATGACTACTGCTGCCAAATCTTAGACGGCACAGAAAAGAATGATAGCTTGTTCGTGATGATTTTTGAACTGGATGACGAAAATGAAGTCGATAGCCCCGAAATGTGGATCAAAGCCAATCCCAATATCGGCAAGTCTATCCCTTTTGCGGATTTTGAAAACACTATCGCCAAAGCAAGGGGCATTCCGTCCGAATGGGTCGAAATGCTTACCAAACGCTTTAATGTCTGGTGCAACGGCACAACCCCGTGGCTAGGCGAAGGGAACTGGAAACAGTGCGAACGCCATTACAGCGAAGAAGAACAAATCGGCAAAATCTGCTATATGGGGCTAGATCTATCTAGCACTAACGACCTTACCAGCATTTGCTACGCATTCCCCCACGAACAAAACCGAGTGCGGATCATCACACGCCACTACATACCCGAATATCAGCTACAAAATGTCGCGAATAAAAATCGGGCAATCTATCAGCAATGGGTGCGAATGGGCTGGCTAACCCCGACCAAAGGCGACTGTATCGACTACGACCGCATTCGAGACGATATCCTCAAAGACAGCGACAAATGGGAAATCAAAATGATCGGCTTTGATGTCTGGAACGCCACCCACCTACGCACCCAGCTACAAGGGGCAGGCTTAGAGGTTGAGCCATTTCCGCAGACCTACCAACGGTTCAGCCCCGTAGCCAAAAGCGTAGAAGTGCTGATCAACCGACAAATCATCGAGCATAACGGCGATCCCGTGCTGGCGTGGGCGTTGTCGAATGTCGTAATGGAAGCAGACGCCAACGCCAATATCAAACCGAACAAAAAGAAATCAGCAAACAAAATCGACCCCGCAATCGCTTTCTTAATGGCGTTCGGCACTTACCAGCTAGAATACGGCGACCTTGCTTTTGAAATGAGCGAACAGCAACGCCAAGCTCTCGCCAACTTCAACGGGATCGACTTGTAGTAAACCTATCTCGCCCGATTTTTCGGGGCAGCGTACTTCCACCATTGGTGGATGTTTAACTTCCCCCAATGGGGGATGATGATAGCTTTCAGCCGTGTACATAAGTACACAACTGAACAAACGCATTTTTGCGTTGGTTGAACGGGCGAAAAAAATCGCTGGTTGAGGTTATGAACGTTCCCCAAATTTCGGGAGCGTTCCTCATTTTTAAGGAGCGTGGGGGTATCCAAATTTGGATAGGGGTATGCCCAAATTTGGACACACCCCAATAATTAACAACAGGAAAGAATAATGAAGTTTTCAGCTCAAATTCAAAAAAATATCGCCCAGTTTAATAGCGACTTACAAAAAGCCCAGTATTCAGCAACAAGAGCAGGGTTGAGACAAGGGATCAACGAATACAAACGCATAACTAAGCCACTTATCCCGAAACTGGCTCAAAGCACCCCATACCGACAAAAAGGGGCATTAGCACGCAAATTAAGAGCCAGTGTCAAATTAAATAAGGACAAAACAGGCGGCAGAGCCTCACTATATTTTTCAACAAGAGCCGATAAGCCTGCTATGCTTACGCGTAAGCGAGTGAGAACAACGAAATCGGGCAAGAAATTGACGGGAGCAGTAAAAGCCTATAAAAATGATGCGTTCTACTGGTTTATGGTCGATCAAGGCACAAGTAAAATGGCGGGTAGATTTTACCGCAACCGAGCCAAAGCCGCAGGGCAAGCAAGAGCCGACCAAAAACTACTTGAAACATACCGAGACACCTTAATGGCAAAAATGAAACGTTGGAAATAGCCAAATAAAAAAGCGGCAAGTTTCACAACTTTCCGCTTTTGATTTACAAGTGTTTAATACTATTTTGGTCGATCATTCATTTAAGGAGCTTTTAACAAAGTTCTTTTCAGAACCTTGCTAAATACTCACGGCAGAAATATAGCAAAAAAGAGATTGAAAATCAAAGAAAAATTGTTTATTTTTACAGTATCTTATCGTAACCTTTCGTAATTAAACTTATTAAGGAACAAATATGCAAGACCCTATTTTAGATGAAATAAATCGATTAGATGAAATAGCGAAGAAAAACCCCGAAGATTTAACAGCCGAAGAATTTGAATTGCTTAAGAAAGGGAGTGCGGCTTATCTTCATTCTTTGCAAAATATGGATGAAAAAACCTTAGCCGAAAACATTGTTAAAATGGCTGATAATCATCAAAAAATCGCTAATGTAGATGATATTCTTTTCTGTTTAAAAGGGCTTAAAGATAATATCTTTATGTTCATTGAGGAAAAAAATAAATTGGTCGATCTTGTTGTAAAAGAGGCAAAATTACCAGAGGAAGATGAGAAAGTTTTTTATGAGGCAAATAATACAATAGATAAAACAATAGAAGAAATTTTAAATATGTTCAGCCAAGCCATAGAAATACATTCGCTAAATATCTACCGTCAATTACAAGTCGATCAAATTGTAAAAGGAAAATTAAACAGCCGATTAAGAAATAATGAAAGAGCCTATAAATCCCAAGTGGAAGAAATTGCAAAAGCAGAATGGGAAAATAATTTAGCGACCACTTATTCCACCATTCTGAAAAAGGCGAGAGAAAAATATAATATCACTGAAACAGACGACACCATTAAAAAGTATTTAAGTGAAATTGACCCACTGCCAAAAAATCAAAAACGCACTAAAAACGGCAAAATTGTGAATGTCAAAACATAACTTGCATTTAGGGCATAATAACCAGTGAATACTCCCTATCACTTGTGATTATGCCCTTAAATCCACTTATCGCCCTCTCGAAAAATCCTCAAAATACCCCTCGTAACGTTACGCAACCATTCAAACATTCACTTAACTTTACGAGAGGACACCAATGCAAAAAGCACCAATCCCACCGCATAAAGCCCCCATCGCCGAAGCCGTATGGGGAACAACCGAAGATGTGATGATTATGATCGGCTACAAACGCACCAAGCTACACAGCCTAATGCGTGAAGATAGCACCTTTCCCAAACCGATCCGCCTGTCGAAAACTCACTTACGCTGGAATTTAGACGAAATCAACAGCTGGATCAAAGCTAAAGAGGCAGAACGTGCGTAATAAAAAAGCGGCTGGCTTGAACCAACCGCTAAAAAGGTACTCACGGTACTCTTTTTTATTCATCAATCTAAACTAAGGATTGCAACATTATGCGAGCGAATTATAACACCATTTCAAATAAAATTCATACAAATTCATCTGAACGTGAAAATATTTCACGCAAAAAGCCGTTTACAAGCGGTCAGATTTCCGCTAAATTCCGCACCGCAGTCTTAAATCAGACTGCCGAGCGTGGAAACTCGAATAATTTATACTTGGCGAACATCAGCACGCCTTTTCAAAACCGTGCTTTTTTTTGTTCGTAGCCCAAACACACCCCAAGAAAACCGCCCGAATAAAGCGGATTTTCTCTCAATGGTAGCGTTTGGCGGGCAAGGTATCGCCCTTGACTGTTTTCCAAGTATAGCAGTTTTTCCACCCCGTCAAACGCTATCGCCCCACACCGTGGAAAGTGTCGCGATAGCCCCGAATAATCAATACTTGGAGCAAATCGCAATGATTTATCAATTCTTATGCGTAAACCGCAACGCCACCCCATACCTTGAAGAAATCGTACAGGTGCAAGCCATCAACGAAGACGAAGCACGCTGGCAATTAACCGCCCAACACGCTTTATTAGCGACCGTTGGACGATACCCCGACAACCAAACCCAACAGGCAACCGACCGCACCGCCCGCCTAAACGCCCGACTACTGGCAAAATTCCGCCCAAATCACACCGCTTGGGAGGTGGTTTATGCGTAATCTTACCCGACTAGAAACCAGCCAAGCCTTACAACAAATTCAAGAAGCCGAGGCGATTTTATTTTTAATTCAGAAATGGACAGAGCCAACGGAAGAGAACGAGGGCGATTGCGTTTTGAATAATAGCCTTGCGGTTTTAGGCGATTGCATTAACAGCGTTTACTTAACCTTGAAAGGGGATTTAAAGCTAAAAGGGGGCAACAATGCGTAATCGCCCACAACTTACTGAAAATCAATTCATCGTAAACGGCAACGCCGAAAAATTTAAGCAAGCAACGCACCGCTTGAATGAAATTGAAAGTTTGCTTGCCGTGATGACAGGCGTAGATCACGCTAAAGCAGACCAAGTAGCGATCTCAATCGCTATTGAAGTCATCGGCAAACTGTTGGGCGAAGTCAGCGACACATTAAACTCAATGAGTATTGAGGAGGTAAGTAATGCTTAATCCAACCCCACTTCAAAACCTTAACACGCAATTTGATTTACTCAAATTCCATATTTCTGCGATTGAGCCTTGCGAAACAATGCTAAACGTTATCCGCACCCGAGCAGGGATAAACAAGATTGAAGACTACGAGGTCGAGGAAATAATCAAAGGCGTAGAAACCTTATTGTATTTAGCCCAAGAGCGTATCAACGAGCAAGTAGTACATATTGAGAATATGATTAACGAAAGCCTCACCGCTCAACCAACCCCGACCGCCAAGCGAAACATCAAAGCCCCGAAAGCGTGGAAACCCGAGCCATTTGTCGAGGGAACAGACGAAAAACTCGCCCAAATCGAGGAACAGAAATTACAGCAAGGAGGCGAGGATGTCTAAACCTAAAACAGCGTACTATGTTAAAAAGCAATCGCCCAACCCACACGAAGCTGTTCACATTGTGGCAGGTTCGGAAAGCTGGGATAAAGAACGCTGGCAGATGATTAAGGAATGGACACAAGCCGAGCCAAACTATCAGCCCGTGATTGTGGATGCAAAAATTCTACAAAATCTACCCGCTTGTCGCATTTGCCCCGAACAGAAAAAAGCGGTCAGCATTTTCAAAGCGGGCGAATTAAGCCTTGTTGAGCAAGAAAAAATCATCGTGGCACTTGCCAAGCAAACCCAAGCCAAGAGCGTAGGCTTTTATGATGAAGCCCTTAACTTGATTTTCAACGCCAGCGAACGCGTAGCCGAAATTCGCCAAGGCAACGGCGACAGCGTGGCGGAAATGGTGGCAGGCAACGCCCCAAACTTTGAGGCAAGCACGCAAAAAGAGATTGTCGAGAGCTTTTTACAATGGCACACCACCCCGTTAAAGCGTGATATTGTGTTCGGTAGAACCTACCGCTACAACGGTTTAATGTGGGAGCTAATCAGCGATGAACAGCTAAAACGGCAATGTATGGCATTTTTTGAAGAATTTAACGGCGATTACACCGCGAACAAAATCAACAAATTAGCCGAGCTGATTATTCTCAAACTCGCCCCAATCCCGTTAGAAAATCCCGATTTTGTCGGCTTTCAAAATGGCGTACTGAATAAGAAAACAGGGGAATTTTTACTGCATAGCCCCGATTATTTCTTACGAGCAGTGGAAAATACGGCTCTCAACACCGAAAGCACCGCCACGCCGCATTTTGATGACTGGTTAGCATTTGTCAGCGACAGCCACGAACAAAAACGGCTGGCAATTTTGGCAGGGCTTTATATGATTTTGACCAATCGCCACGAATGGGGCTTATTTCTTGAAGCGTCAGGCGTGGGCGGAGGCGGCAAAAGTGTATTAGGACAGATTGCCACCATTTTAAACGGACAGGGACACACCACCATTTTAGACCTCAAAGGCTTTGAAGATGTGAAAAGCCGTTCGGCATTGATTGGTAAAACCCTTGTTTACAGCCCCGACCAAAAGCCCTACAAAGGTTCAGCAGACGAGTTTAAGGCAATGACAGGCGGCGACCCGATCAAGGTTAAGCTACTGTACAAAGACGAAATCGAAATCAAAGTAAATGCCGTTTTTGTGATGTCCACTAACTCGCCATTACTCTTTACCGACCGCAACGGAGGCATTGCACGCAGACGAGTGATTATCCCGTTTGATCGTGAAATTCCGCCCGAAAAGAAAGATGTCAATTTTATTGACAAGGTCAAGGCAGAAATCTACGGCATTGTGCAAAAACTGCTGGCAACATTCCCCGAGCCAAGCACCGCACGGCAGATTTTGGAGAATTACAAAGGGGCAAGTGGCGGATTAGAGATTAAATCACAGGGCAATCATCTGATCGACTTCGCCCAAGCCTTTAAGGTGGCGAATGATGAATTAGGTTTATTTTGGGGGAGTAACAACACCGACAAAAACAAAGATAATGCACTATATCAGGCGTATTTGCATTATTGCGATTGTCAAAACCTCAAACCGATCAACCTTTTCACCTTTAAGCAGGCTTTACCCGATGTTCTCAAAGAGACAGGACAGACGGCAAAAGTAACCCAGCACCGATCCACAGGGGGCTATATGCGGACGAATATCCAATGGAAAAATAAGGATGCTACTTTCAAAGAGTGGCAAGGCTAAAACAAAATCACAGGGCGAGCAATCGCCCTTTTTTGTTGCTCAAAATCCGCCATTTTCCCCAAAAACAGTGATATCAAGTGAAAATCACTACCCCAATCACTCACAAGATAAAGTGGCGTAACTCACTTAACCCCTTGTGGCACAAGGCTTTAACCCCAAAAGTGATAAAGTGATTTAAAAATACATAAAAAAAATTATTTTTTTTTCTAAATCCCAACTTGCTTTACAAGTTAGATCCAACTATTTACTATGCCGCCCGAACAAAGGCATTTGATTTTGTATTTTAGGAACACGGTTAGGAACACAGAAGAAAATATAAATGAAAAATTGCTTTATATATCAAAATCTTACCCTATAAAGTCGGGTTCAGCCGGTGCACCATTTCCCCTTTCGTAACTTATCGTAACCTTTCGCAAAACCCTTGAAAATACTGGCTTTGACGTACTTTTTATCTTTCTTACTTACGTATTTGTGGTACATAATCCAAGATGTTTTAAAATTTGCTATCGTTACTTAAGAAGCGTGCTGTATTTTGACTAAATTTTTGACAAGCAGTGATATAGAGATAATCTTTTGTATGTATGAAGAGAAGAACTATCAACAAGCGGTTAGATTTTTGAAAATTCCACAAATCCCATTTTTTCCCTTGTATTTCCCAAATTCGCCCCCATAATGGGCAAATTGCATTTTAAGAGAGAAATAGTATGCCAAGAAAAAAGCAAACCGTTGAATTACCACTCTTGCCTTTGCGTGATGTGGTTGTTTTTCCGTTTATGGTAATGCCGCTGTTTGTGGGGCGTGAGAAGTCGATTCAAGCCTTGCGTGCGGCGATGGAAAGCAATAAACAATTATTCCTTGTTGCTCAGAAAGATCCGCAAAAAGAAGATCCGACTGGGGGCGATATGTATGATGTGGGTGTGGTGGCAAGCATTATCCAAATGCTGAATTTGCCAGACGGCACAGTGAAAGTGCTGGTGGAAGGGCAGGTTCGTGGCAAAATCACCCACACCCGTGATGACGAAACAGGGCTTTGGGCGGAAATCCTACCCCTTGCTTCGGAATATGATGATCAGAATGAAGAGCTGAAAGCCCTTGCCAGCACAACGCTTTCAGAGTTTGAAACTTACATTAAGAGCAACAAAAAAATCCCTGCGGAAATTTTGCCGAAGTTGCAAAAAATTACCTTTGAAGACCGCTTGGCGGATACGATTGCGGCGAATTTAATCGCCCCTGTTAAGAAAAAACAGGAATTGTTGGAACAGGTGAATTTGGTGGCACGTTTTGAGGCGTTGTTGGTGGCGATGGCGACCGAAATGGACACCCTCGAAACCGAGAGCCGAATCCGCAATCGCGTTAAGCAACAAATGGAAAAAAATCAGCGTGATTACTATCTCAACGAGCAGATCAAGGCGATCCAAAAAGAACTTGGCAACGGCGAAGACGCCGAGCAGAGCGAGCTAGACAAGCTCAAAGAGAAAATCGCTGAGGCGAAATTACCGAAAGAGGTGCAAGAGAAGATCGACAGCGAATTTGCCAAGCTGAAAGCAATGCCGCAAAGTTCGTCCGAGGCGACTGTGGTGCGTGGCTATATTGAGTGGATTTTGCAAATGCCGTGGCACAAGCGGTCGGTTGTCAAAAAAGATCTGCAAAAAGCCCAAGAAGTATTGGACAGCGATCACTACGGCTTAGAGCGTGTCAAGGAACGCATTTTGGAATATCTCGCGGTGCAGAGCCGTTTGAACAAGCTCAAAGGCCCGATCCTCTGTTTGGTTGGCCCACCAGGGGTGGGTAAAACGTCCCTCGGTCAGTCGATTGCAAATGCCACGGGCAGAAAATATGTGCGAATGGCACTCGGCGGCGTGCGTGATGAGGCGGAAATCCGCGGGCATCGCCGCACCTACATCGGCTCAATGCCCGGGCAGCTGATGATGAAAATGGCGAAAGTGGGCGTGAAAAATCCGCTGTTTTTGCTCGATGAAATCGACAAAATGGCACAAGATATGCGTGGCGACCCTGCCTCTGCCTTGTTGGAAGTGCTTGATCCAGAGCAGAACAAAGCCTTTAACGACCACTATTTAGAGGTGGATTACGATCTTTCTGATGTAATGTTTGTGGCGACGTCCAACTCAATGAACATTCCGCCAGCCTTGTTGGATCGTATGGAAGTGATTCGTCTTTCGGGCTATACCGAAGATGAAAAAATGCACATCGCCAAGGGCTATTTGCTCAACAAGCAAATGGAAAATAACGGCATCAAATCGGGCGAATTAGTGGTGGAAGAGAGTGCGATTTTGGATATTATCCGCTACTACACCCGTGAGGCGGGCGTGCGTAATTTAGAGCGTGAAATCGCCAAAATTTGCCGTAAAGCGGTGAAAGCCTTGGTAATGGATAAGAAACTCAAATCGATCACGGTTAATAGCGACAACCTCAACGATTATTTGGGCGTGAAACGTTTTGATTACGGCAAAATGGATAGTCAAAACCGTGTCGGCGAAGTAACAGGTTTGGCGTGGACGGAAGTCGGCGGCGACTTGCTCACGATTGAAACCGCTTCGGTAATCGGCAAAGGCAAATTCTCGTTTACGGGGTCGCTCGGCGATGTGATGAAAGAGTCGATCCAAGCGGCGATGATGGTGGTACGAGCCAGAGCGGAACAGCTCGGCATTGCCACCGATTTCCACGAAAATCGTGATATTCACGTTCACGTCCCAGACGGTGCAACCCCGAAAGACGGCCCGAGTGCAGGGATTGCGATGTGTACCGCCCTAATTTCAAGCCTCACGGGTAACCCTGTTCGTAAAGAAGTGGCGATGACGGGTGAAATCAGCTTGCGTGGTAAAGTGTTGCCGATTGGTGGTTTGAAAGAGAAATTACTCGCCGCCCACCGCGGCGGCATTACCACTGTGATTATTCCAAAAGAGAACGAAAAAGATTTGGAAGAAATCCCAGAAAACGCCAAACAAGCCCTCACCATTCACGCAGTGGAAACCATTGACGAAGTGCTGGCAATCGCCCTCGAAAACCCACCGCAAGGGGTTGAGTTTGTGCCACAAACCACTTCCTCAATCAAGGTCAAACGCCCAAGAGCGAAGTCGGTGATGCAATAATTTCTAAATGAAAAAAGGATTAAGTTTTGGCTTAATCCTTTTTTATTGCGATGAAATAATTGCAAGGGGTTGGATTTTCAAAAAATTTCGTATTTGTTGCCCCCTTCCCCCTGCTACGCAGGGTACTTCCCCCGCAAGCGAGGGAAGATCTTAAAATTACCACGAAACTAGATCTGCTACTGCAAGTGGGGGAAGATCTTAAAATTATCACGAAACTAGATCTGCCCCCGCTTGCGGGGGAAGTGGTCGAGCAAAGCGAGACCGAAGGGGGCGATCCAGTTAAATCTTATGATTCAAATACCACTGCGACAACACTACCCCCGCACTCACCGCCACATTCAAGCCACTATTGAGCGGATTTTCAAAAGAAAGATTGACGGTGGTATCTTCGGGATATTCCACATCCGCCGAGATAATCTCACTCAACACAACCGCCACTTTCTCAGCAAGCGGTGTTTTGGCGAGGGAATTTGCCTGTTTATGGCGGGTTAAATGTACGATCTGATAGCCTGCGTTGCGTAGCTGAGCGAGGGCAATTTGCTTATGTTTGGTTTCAAGGCTATGCACAAATTCCAAACCGCCTTCCGCCACTCTTGCCGCCGAACTGCTGTTTAACGCATCGCCGTTTTCCACCACAATCCCTTTCACGCCGTAAAAGGCACAGGCACGCACCACACCACCGATATTTTGGGCGTTTTGCACCCCGTCTAGCACCACTACGCAATCACGTTGGCGAGGTAGTTTCAAATAGCCTTCGAGGGAAAGTGTCGGGGCTTTTTTCACCAATAAGCAAATGCCACCGTGATGTTCCGTGCCAGTTACGCGTTCCATTTCTTCATTATCAACAACGTGATAGGCTTTTTTCTGCTCGGCGAGATAGCTCAATAAATCCCCCGATTTTTTCGCCATTTCCACCGTTGCCCACAAGCGTACAATCGCCTCGGGGCGTTGTTGGAACAAGGTGAAGCAAGCATTTTCGCCGTAAACTTTCATCTCTTCTAAGCGATTTTTCTTGATTTTTTCGGGCGCACGAGACGATAACGCCCCCGTTTTTTTGCCCTCAGTTTTCTGCCCTTTGACCATAATCTGCACGCTTCCCTCACGCCCTGCTTTTCTGGCGGTGGTTGGGTAGATTGGCTCTGAATGTAAGGTTGGACGTGGATTTTTTGAAAAATCTGACCGCTTGTTACGGCTTTCCGCACGATTTTCTGAACGATTTTCACGCTGCTGACGCTGTTCAAGGGTTTGAAAACGCGGTTTTTGATTGAATGTCGGTTTCATAAGATTGATTTGATTAGGGAAAAGTGGGCGATAGGATAACAGAAAGCCTGCTAAAATGGTGCTACTTTTTTATATTGTTGATTTTTTATGCACAATGACCCTACGATTGTTGCTGAAAGAAAAAAGCAAGATGATTAAACTAAACCAAAACCAAGAGGAATATCACAATGTGGCAAATTTTTAATTTAGAGCGAAACGAAATTAAATCGACAGGGAAGAAATGGTTTACGTTCAATTTTTTCCGCCCGAAAAAAACATTATCAACCCCTGATCAAATTCGTGAGGCAACGGAAAACTTTCCTGATTTTACCCAAGAGTTTGATACGATTTTGAAATTTTGGCTACCTGAAATGGTGTATCAATGTATTCAAGAACAGCGTAAATCTTCTCGTTTTAGCATTGCGGAAATTATTCGAGATTTTTGTATTACCCATTGTTATGGCAAAACGGCTTCAATGCATTTACAACGGAATAATCGCTGGAAGTTAGATAAAAATATTTTAGCCCGTGAAGCCCCTACGCTAATCCAACAATATGATAGTGCTTTTTCATTAAGTGTACCTGATTTGGGTAAGAGTATTTATCCGATCAAAATTTGTATTCATCACAAGCTAAAAAATGACCTGATTATTCTAGCCGATTTAAGGGGAATGAGCTTGTCAGAATATTTACGAGAAATTTTAACCACTTATTATTTGGGGAATGGATTTTTACCTAATCAGAATGATTTGATGAAAAGTGAAATTCAGCAAGAGTTAGAGAAATTCTTGAATGAAGAAGATGAAGTTATTCAATTCGTTTTAAATAATACTACTGAAAATGGTGTAACGAAATGAAGTTAAACGTATTTAAAGGATATGTATCTAATCCAAAAGCATTATTGCAAGAAGTATCGGTTGGTATAGTTTATTTTATCCATAATGGTCGTAATGCTTGGCATAGTACTTGGTCTCAAAAATATCATAGTGATGGCAGTTTTTTTACGACTTTTGATGAGGCGAAAGAGAGAGCAGAGCAATTAAGAACAAATGGTTCTGTATTTTATATTCATCAAATGCCTTGTTTGGTATTAAGAACCAAAGATAATACTTTCCTTGTTTCAGGAATAGCGAAAACTAGTGATCCACTAGATCCACTAAAAGATTATGATCCAGAGTTACTGTATGCAAATAAAGAAATTTCATCTGTTTTGGATTATTTGAAAGGTGTATATTCTTTTACGGAAAATTTAATTATATTTTGTTCTAACGATCCGAAGTTTAGGGTTAAAAGCCATAATGGTGGAT
Organism: Haemophilus paracuniculus; assembly: GCF_002015115.1. Taxonomy (GTDB): domain Bacteria; phylum Pseudomonadota; class Gammaproteobacteria; order Enterobacterales; family Pasteurellaceae; genus Haemophilus_E; species Haemophilus_E paracuniculus. The sequence goes on along the minus strand of NZ_MUYA01000006.1, from coordinate 46,957 downwards.
TTCTTAGATCAAATAAGTCTTATTGTTATAGCAGTGATTATCCTTTTGAATGGGAAGATTATGCAACTGAATATTATTCTTCTTCGATTATGAATTTATATCGTATATTTAATAATTTACCTAATAACTAACATTTAAAAGATAGAATGGGGAAAATGTAAGTTAGCATCAGTTTCAAAAAAAGCATAACTTTGTGTAGGTAGGAATTGGGTTTCATTCTTCCTAAGCAATCATTGCTTGTTCCCCATTAACTGCTCATCAAGCGGTGAGATCCTGCAAAATTTTGTAAGATCTCACCGCTTGTTATTCCTTTCTTGCCGATCTTTCTCTATAATTCACGCCTTTCTATGTTCTTTTTACGTTCTTTAAAATCTGGTGGAAATATGAACCCAATGTTAAACATCGCAATCCGTGCCGCTCGCAAGGCGGGTAACGTGATTGCCAAAGGCTATGAGCAAGCCCCAAGCGATATTGAAGTGGCTCAAAAAGGTGCAAATGATTTTGTTACCGCAATCGACAAAGCCGCCGAGCAGGCGATTATTGAAGTGATCCGTAAATCTTACCCTGACCACGCCATTGTTGGCGAGGAATCGGGGATTTTGGCAGGCGAAAATGCCGATGTGCAGTGGGTGATTGATCCACTAGACGGCACAACCAATTTTGTAAAGCGTTTGCCACATTTTGCGGTGTCGATTGCGATTCGTGTGAAAGGTCGCACTGAGGTGGGCGTGGTTTACGATCCAATCCGTAACGAGCTTTTCACCGCCGTGCGTGGCGAGGGGGCGAAATTAAACGAGTTCCGTTTGCGTGTGGATAACGAACGCCGTGATCTGCAAGGGGCGGTGCTTGGCACGGGTTTCCCTTTCAAAACGGCAAAACACATTCCCGCCCATTTGAATATGCTTGAAAGCCTGATGAATAGTGGCGTGGCGGATTTCCGCCGCACTGGCTCGGCTGCCCTTGATTTAGCCTATGTGGCGTCAAACCGCCTTGATGGATTCTTTGAAATTGGTTTGAAACCGTGGGATTGTGCCGCCGGCGATTTGATTATCCGTGAAGCGGGCGGTTTGGTGTGTAACTTTGTGGGCGGCACGGATTACCTCAAATCGGGCAACGTGGTGGCAGGCAATGCCCGCGTGGTGAAAGCGATTTTAAACGGCTTGCAGCCGACTTTAACGGACGATTTAAAAGCCTAATTTGAGCGAGCAAGCGAAAATTTCTAAAAATCTTACCGCTTGCTCGCCGTTTTTTTCATTCTTCCCAACCTGATGAGCAAAAAAGTGTGGGCAAAAATATGATGCGAGAAAATTACCCTTTATTAAGCCAAATCAATTCCCCCGAGGATTTGCGTTTGCTACCGAAAGATCAACTGCAACCCCTTTGCGATGAGTTGCGTGCCTATTTGTTGGAGTCGGTCAGCCAAACGAGCGGACACCTTGCCTCTGGCTTGGGCGTGGTGGAATTGACGGTGGCGTTGCATTATGTTTACCAAACCCCCTTCGATCAGCTGATTTGGGACGTGGGGCATCAAGCCTATCCGCACAAAATCCTCACGGGTCGCCGTGATCAAATGCACACCATTCGCCAAAAAAACGGTATTCACCCGTTCCCGTGGCGTGAAGAAAGCCCTTATGATGTGTTGAGCGTAGGGCATTCGTCCACCTCGATCAGTGCTGGGCTAGGGATTGCGATTGCCGCCGAAAAAGAGAACGCAGGGCGGAAAACGGTCTGCGTGATTGGCGATGGGGCGATCACCGCAGGAATGGCATTTGAAGCGATTAACCACGCAGGGGCGTTGCATACCGATATGCTCGTGATCCTCAACGATAACGAAATGTCGATTTCCGAAAATGTGGGGGCGTTGAATAATCATCTGGCACGTATTCTGTCGGGATCGCTCTACACCACCTTGCGTGAGGGCGGCAAAAAATTGCTGTCGGGGCTGCCGCCGATCAAAGAGTTTGTGCGTAAAACCGAAGAACACGTGAAAGGCTTTGTCTCGCCTGTCGGCACAATGTTTGAAACCCTCGGCTTCAACTATATCGGACCGATTGACGGCCACGATATTGATGAGCTGGTTTCCACCCTCAAAAATATGCGAAACCGCAAAGGGCCGCAATTCCTGCACATTATGACCAAAAAGGGCAAAGGCTACGCCCCTGCCGAGCAAGATCCGATTGGCTTCCACGGCGTGCCGAAATTTGACCCAACAAGCGGTAAGTTACCGCAAACAAAATCCGCTCCAACCTATTCCAACATCTTTGGCGATTGGCTCTGTGAAATGGCGGAACGCGATCCGAAATTGATCGGCATTACCCCTGCAATGCGTGAGGGATCGGGAATGGTCGAATTTTCCAAACGTTTCCCGAAACAGTATTTTGACGTGGCGATTGCCGAACAACACGCCGTTACCTTCGCCGCTGGGCTGGCGATTGCAGGCTACAAGCCTGTGGTGGCGATCTATTCCAGTTTCTTGCAACGTGCTTACGATCAGCTCATTCACGATGTGGCGATCCAAAATCTGCCTGTGATCTTTGCGATTGACCGAGCGGGGATCGTGGGGGCGGACGGGCAAACCCACCAAGGGGCGTTTGATTTGAGTTTTATCCGCTGCGTGCCGAATATGACGCTGATGTGCCCGTCAGACGAAAATGAGCTACGCCAAATGCTCTACACCGCCTACACAATGAACAGTCCTGTGGCGGTGCGTTACCCCCGTGGCAACGCCCAAGGGGTCGCCCTTGAACCAATGCAACCCCTTGAAATCGGCAAGGGCAGAGTGCTACGCCAAGGCAAAAAAGTGGCGATCCTCAATTTTGGGGCGTTGCTAAACGAAGCGAAAATCGTGGCGGAAAAACAGGATTACACCCTCGTGGATATGCGTTTCGTCAAACCAATTGATGAAGCTCTGATCGCCGATCTCGCCGACAATCACGACCTGCTGGTTACCCTCGAAGAAAACGCCATTCAAGGCGGTGCAGGCAGTGCGGTAAACGAACACCTGCAAAAAATCGGCAAAATCAAACCGCTTGTAATGCTCGGCATCCCCGACCACTTCATCCCCCAATCCACCCAACCCGAAGCCTACGCAGATTTAGGCTTAAACGCAGAGGGGATTGAGCGGAAGATTAGCCAAGTGCTTAATTCATAACGAGAAACGCAGCCGAAAGGTTGCGTTTTTTATTTGGTAGAATTGATTTGTGGAATTTCAAAAAATCCCACCCCTTGTTTGAGATTGTTACTTTACTTCGCTTGTTTCTAATTTCTTCGATTGATTTGGGTCGCAAGCATTGCGACCCTACGGTAGGGACGCCACGCTGGCGTCCTTTTCATTTGAAATTAACGAAACCACTCAACGAAAAATAACGGGGGGATTCAATTCGAGCAAGAATTTTCGCTCATAGGAATACCACATTTGGTTTCCATTGATGAAATTATTTTGAAGAAATCCCCCTCTCAACCGCCGTGAGCATTCCTCTCAATAAATTCAACTCGGTGGTTTCGAGTTGTGTGCGTTGGTATAAACGGCGGAGTTTGAGCATTACGGCTTCGTTGCGGATAAAACCAAGCTGTTTGTAGAGCCGTTCGGTGTGGTTGAAAAAGTGTTCCAACGCTTCGGCGGTGGGGTAATCTGCCGTGGCAAGCGGTGGGATTTGGGGATTTTTCTGCGGCTCTGCTTGTTGCGTTTCTTGTTTTTGTAATGCTAACCACGCCATTCGGATTTCATAGCTGACCAACTGCACCGCCATTGCCAGATTGAGCGAGCCGTAGTCGGGGTTGGTTGGCACGTTGAGATGATAGTGGCATTTCAGCAACTCTTCGTTGGTTAGCCCCACCCGCTCACGCCCGAACACAATCGCCACCTTGCCTTGCTTGGCTCGTGTGGTGGAGAGTGTGCCGCATTCTCTTGGTTCAATTAAACTGCTTTGCAGGTGGCGTAATCTGGCACTGGTGCCGATCACTAATTGGCAATCGGCAATGGCTTGATCGAAATCGGGGTAGATTTGAGCCTGATCCAGCACGTCTTTTGCCCCAGCCGATAAAGCCACCGCTTGTTCGTCAATCCCTTGTTTGGGGGCAACAAGGCGAAGATGTTGCAAGCCCATTGTTTTCACCGCTCGGGCTGCCGAGCCGATATTGCCGTTATGTGAGGTTTCCACCAGCACAATTTGAATTTGGTTGAGGATATTCATTAGATATTTGCGAAAAGAAGAAATGGCGAGATTCTAGCAAATTTGCAATTTGGTTAAAACTTTTGAATAATAGTCCTCTTTTTTATCCCGACTTTTTCACAAGGATTTTTTATGATTACATTACACACCAATTTTGGCGATATTCGCCTTGAACTTGATTTCGACAAAGCCCCGATCACGGCGAAAAACTTTGAAGATTACTGCAAAGAGGGCTTTTACAACGGTACGATTTTCCACCGTGTGATTGACGGTTTTATGATTCAAGGCGGCGGTATGGAAGCGGGTTTGAAAGAAAAAGCGACCAAAGCCCCAATCGAAAATGAAGCAAGCAACGGTTTGAGCAATCAGCGTGGCACAATCGCAATGGCTCGCACCTCTGACCCACATTCGGCAAGCTCACAGTTTTTCATTAACGTGGCGGATAACACTTTCTTAGATTACCGTTCAAAAGAGATGTTTGGGCGTGAAGTGGTGCAAGAGTGGGGCTATGCGGTGTTTGGCAAAGTGGTGGAAGGAATGGACGTGGTGGATAAAATCAAAGCCGTCGCCACGGGCAATAAAGGTTTCCACCAAGATGTGCCAAAAGAAGATGTGGTGATCGAATCGGTTACGGTGGCATAATGATGAAAACCTACCTCGTGGGCGGTGCGGTGAGAGATAAATTGCTCGGCTTGCCCGTTAAAGATCGAGACTGGCTAGTGGTGGGGGCGACCCAAGCGGACTTATTGGCGTTGGGCTATCAGCAAGTGGGCAGTGATTTTCCTGTCTTTTTGCACCCCGAAACCCAAGAGGAATACGCCCTCGCCCGCACCGAACGCAAAAGCGGGGTAGGTTATCACGGCTTTATTTGCGATTTCTCACCCGAAGTGAGCTTAGAGCAAGATCTGATTCGGCGGGATCTCACGATAAATGCGATTGCCGAAGATAGCGAGGGTAATTTGCACGACCCTTATCACGGCATTGCCGATCTGGAACAACGGCTACTACGCCATATCTCGCCTGCATTTGGCGAAGATCCATTGAGGGTTTTGCGAGTGGCTCGCTTTGCGGCTCGCTTTTATTCATTAGGCTTTCAGATCGCCCCCGAAACCCTCAAAATTATGCAGGAAATGACCGCTTGCGGCGAGCTTTCACACCTTACCCCCGAGCGAGTTTGGCTAGAAACCAGCAAAGCCTTTGCCACGGAACATCCGCAGGTCTATTTTGAGGTGTTACGCCAAATCGGGGCGTTAAAGGTGCTTTTTCCAGAGCTGGATCGTTTGTTCGGCGTGCCTCAACCGCCGCAACATCACCCCGAAATTGATTCGGGCGTGCATACTTTAATGGTGCTTGCCGAAGCGAAAAAATTGGCGGGGCAGGCTCACAATCCCCTCAATTTACTGTTTGGGGCATTGTGCCACGATTTAGGTAAAGGCTTGACTGACAAGGAAATTTTGCCCCACCATTATGGACACGAACGGCGAGGCGTGCAGCCCACCCGTGAGCTTGCCAACCGCTTTAAAGTGCCGACCGAAGTGAAAGATTTTGCGATTTTGGTGGCGGAATTTCATACCCATAGCCACAAAATGGCGGAACTTCGCCCCGAAACCGTGATTAAGCTGTTTAACAGCCTTGATGTGTGGCGAAAACCGCAACGCTTTTTTGATTTCCTACTCGTGTGCGAGGCGGATAGCAAAGGGCGATTGGGCTTTGAAAATCGCCCGTACCCGCAGGCGGAGCTTGCCAAACAGTTTTATCAGGTTGCCAACCAAGTCGATGTGCAAAGCGTGATTGCAGACGGTTTTGAAAAAGCACAAATCCGAGAAGAATTAAATCGCCGCCGAGTTTGGGCGATCAAACAATTTAAACAAGGATTGAAAAATGAACATTCGTTACGCCCAACCCACTGATTTTGAACGAATTTTAGAAATCTACAACTTCGCCATTCCCACCCACCAAATTACCGCAGATTTGGAATATGCCACCCCCGAAAGCCGCCGTCAGTGGTTTGATTTTCATCTCGCCAGCGAAAAATACCCAATTTGGGTGGTGGAAGAAGATAATCACGAAGTGGTCGGCTGGTTCAGCTTCTCGCCATTCTACGAACGTTCCGCTTTCGCCCCCACGTCAGAAATCAGCATTTACCTGCACCCTAATGCCAAAGGCAAGGGCTACGGCTCGCAAATCATCGAATTTATGCAGCAACAAATGCAACCACGCGGCATTTTTACCCTAATGGCGTATGTGTTTGAATTGAACACCGTCAGCCAAAACCTAATGAAAAAACACGGCTTTCAACAATGGGGCAGATTCCCAAACATCGCCCTAATGGGTAAAGACGAACAAGGCAATAACAAATGGCGAACGTTTTTAATGATGTCGTATCAGATTGAGTTAGAAAAATAGCCAGTCTTTTACCTCAATAAAAAAGCGAGCATCTGGCTCGCTTTTTGTTTTAGTCCTACCAGACTTTCCTTAAGTAATTACACCCCAGTAGATAATTTAATTTAAATCATCTTAACCAACAAATTTTCAATTTCCTACTTACACTGCAAAGCCAAGAAACTATGCCCTGCATCGCCCCCTTCGGTTTCGCTACGCTCAATCACTTCCCCCGCAAGTGGGGGCAGATTTTTTTGATCTTCCCCCGTTTACGTGGGAAGTACCCTGCGTAGCAGGGGAGAGGGGGCAAAATTGATCAGAGTTAGGGGTTACAAGCGGTAAGTTCACAAAAATTTTCATCAATCCCACCGCTTGTAATGTGCTTTTTCCCCAAAAGTTAGGCACATTTTAGTCACAAAATTTTTAGTGAGTATTTTTTAAGCTGGGTAGCAATCTTGTAAATGATTGATTTTAAAGGGAAAAAATGGCACGCCCTAAAGGATTCGAACCTTTGACCCACGCCTTAGAAGGGCGTTGCTCTATCCAGCTGAGCTAAGGGCGCAGAGATTAAAGAAATTTGGAAATGTTTTTATGAAAAGAAAAGTGGTCGGCGAGATAGGATTTGAACCTACGACCCACTGGTCCCAAACCAGTTGCGCTACCAAGCTGCGCTACTCGCCGAAAGATGAGGAACATTATAAAGAGCCAAAATTTTTCGTCAATCATTTTTTGCATTTTGCGTGATAATCGGCGGATATTTGTCCATTATGAAATTTTAACTTATCAAATCCTGTATTTTTTGCGAAAATAGCAAACGTTTTCTTTGCTTATTTTTAGGAGATGCTGATGACAGCCCAAATCATTTCAGGAACCGCCACCGCCAATCAAATTAAAGGCGAGGTTGCGACAAAAATTGCTCAATACCGTTCGCAAGGGAAACGCCCGCCAGGCTTGGCGGTGATTTTGGTTGGGGCTGATCCTGCCTCGCAAGTTTATGTGGGTAGCAAGCGTAAAAGTTGTGGCGAGTTAGGGATTGAATCCAAATCCTATGATTTAGCCGACACCACCACCGAAAGTGAATTGCTTGCCTTGATTGATCAGCTCAATAATGATCCTGCCGTTGATGGCATTCTCGTCCAACTTCCCCTACCTGCCCATATTGATTCTCGCAAAGTGATTGATGCCATTTCGCCCCACAAAGATGTGGACGGTTTCCACCCTTATAATGTGGGACGCTTGTGCCAGCGTGTGCCAACCCTGCGTGCCTGCACCCCTTACGGTGTAATGAAATTGTTGGAAACCACAGGCATTAACCTTTACGGTAAACACGCCGTGATCGTGGGGGCGTCAAACATTGTTGGTCGCCCAATGGCGTTGGAATTGTTGCTCGGCGGCTGCACCGTTACCGTTACTCACCGCTTTACCCAAGATTTAGAAAGCCACGTTCGCCAAGCGGATATTTTGGTGGTAGCGGTCGGCAAACCGCACTTTATTTCAGGCGATTGGGTTAAACAAGGGGCGGTCGTGCTCGATGTGGGGATCAACCGCATTGATGGCAAATTGGTGGGCGATGTGGAATTTGACGTTGCTTCACAAAAAGCCAGCTACATCACGCCAGTACCAGGGGGCGTAGGTCCGATGACCGTGGCGATGCTAATGCAAAATACGCTTCAAGCCTATGAAAGCCATTTGTAAGCGGTCAGTTTAGAAAAAATCCCCGAAATTCGGGGATTTTTTATGGCAAAATTTAGATTATTAGCCCTGCTTGTTGCAACGCTTTTAACACCACAGGCTGAGCCGTTTCTGAAAGGGTGGTGAGCGGTAAACGTAAGTTTGGTTCGCTGATTAAGCCTAATTTATAAGCTGCCCATTTCACTGGGATTGGGTTCGATTCCACAAAGAGATCGTTGTGCAACGCCATTAAACGTTGGTTGATCGCTTCCGCTTCCTCGAATTTGCCAGCGAGGGCGAGTTCGCACATTTTTGCCATATCCGCCGCCGCTACGTTGTTGGTTACGGAAATCACGCCGTTTCCGCCCAATTTCATTGATTCCAACCCTGTCGCATCATCGCCGCTGAGGAAGATAAAATCTTCTCCCGCCAACTGTTTGATTAACGGCAAACGGCTTAAATCGCCTGTCGCCTCTTTGATCCCAACAATGTTTTCGATTTGAGCCAAACGCCCAACGGTTTCAGGTTTTAAATCGCTACCCGTACGCCCTGGCACATTGTAAAGAATTTGCGGTAAATCGGTGCTTTCCGCAATCGCTTTATAGTGTTGATACATCCCCTCTTGGGTCGGTTTGTTGTAGTAAGGCACGACACTCAAACAGCCTGCCACGCCGCTGTTGGCGAGCAATTTGGTCATTGTGATCGCTTCGCTGGTTGAGTTTGAGCCAGTACCAGCAATGATTGGAATACGACCATTTGCAAATTCCACCGTCTTCTGAATCACTTTCACATTTTCATCAATGCTTAACGTGGTCGATTCCCCTGTCGTGCCAACCGACACAATCGCGTGCGTGCCAGCCTTAATGTGGTATTCCACCAAATTTTTGATTTCATCAAAATTGACTTCGCCGTGGGCCATCGGGGTAACGAGGGCAACAATACTGCCGTAAAATTGAGGGTTTGCCATAATTTTTTCCTTCCATTTTTCTAGGTCTAAAATTGTGCCTAGATTGCCAAATTTCGGGCATAATATGCAAGCATTTTTTTGAAAAAATAAGGATAAAAATGATTACTTTGTATGTTTTGCTACAATCCCGAGCCAATCGCATTGCGTGGCTGTTGGAAGAATTGAATTTAGCCTATCAAGTCGAAATTTTTGAGCGAGATCAGCACACCAAACTCGCCCCAGCCACCTTGAAAAAAATCCACCCCCTCGGCAAATCGCCAATCCTTAAAGATGGCAACCTCGTATTAGCCGAAAGCGGGGCTATTGTGGAATATCTGATCGAACGCTACGGGCAGGGCAAACTCAAACCGCAAGCGGAAAGTGCCGATTATCCGCACTATCTGCACTGGTTGCACTATGCGGAAGGCTCGCTGATGTTCCCGTTGTTGCTTTCCCTCGTGTTCCGCAAAATCGACCACACCAAAATGCCATTTTTTGTCAAACCGATTGCGAATAAAATTTCCGACAAAGTCAAACAGGGCTTTATCGAACCGCAACTCAAACTGCATTTTGACTATGTAGAACAAGCCCTCGCTGGCAAAAAATGGCTGGTAAACGACCGCTTATCTGGTGCCGATATTATGATGAGTTTCCCCCTGCAAGCGGTGCTTTTACGTTCAGATTTAGATTATCCAAATATCCGTGCCTATGTGGCTCGGATTGAAGCGTTGGAAAGCTGGCAGAGGGCGGAACAGAAAGTGGGGATTTTGGAATTAAATAAATTATAGGCTTAGGAACGGAAAATTTAAAATTTCTACGTTATCTTATTCTATAAAATATTCAAAATTTGGTATAAATCCATTTTCCCTTTACAATAGCCCCGTTTTTTCTATCAGAAGTATCAAAAATGAGTAAAAATGTTTTTTCTCTTGATGAGATGACCCAAGACCGCTCAACGTGGCAGACTTTCCAACGCCTTTGGCCGATGATCGCCCCGTTTAAGTGGGGGATTGTGGCGGCGATGTTGGCGATGTTGGTGAATGCCGCTGCGGATGCGAGCTTGATCGCAATGCTTAAACCCTTGATTGATAACGGTTTTGTCGAGGGCGAACGTAGCTTTTTGAAAACAATGGCGTTTATTGTGATCGGGTTGATCCTCGTGCGTGGCGTGAGTAATTTTGTGTCGAGCTACTGCTTGGCGTGGGTGTCGGGCAAGGTGGTAATGGTAATGCGTCAAAAAGTGTTTAAGCATTTGATGTATATGCCTGTTACCTTTTTCGACCAAAATTCTTCGGGCAAATTGCTTTCACGGATTACCTACGATTCGGAACAGATCGCCAGTTCTTCATCTCACGCCTTGCAAAGCGTAGTACGAGAGGGAGTTTATATTCTGTTTTTGATTGGAATGATGTTCTATTACAGCTGGCGGCTGTCGCTGGTGCTGTTTGTGATCGGACCGATCATTGCGGTGCTTATTCGCATTGTTTCCAAACATTTCCGCCGTTTGAGCCGCAATATGCAGGAATCAATGGGAAATATGACCGAAAGTGCCGAGCAGATGTTGCGTGGGCATAAGGTGGTGCTGTCGTTTGGCGGGCAGGAAGTGGAAGAACAGCGTTTCAACCACACCAGCAACGATATGCGAAGAAAGGGAATGAAAATGATGGCGGCGAGTGCTATTTCCGACCCGATTATTCAAGTGATTGCGTCCTTTGCGTTGGCGATTGTGCTTTATATTGCTGGCGAACATCGCTTGATGGGCAACACCCTCACCGCGGGCGAATTTGCTTCGGTTATCGGGGCGTTAATGGGGATTTTGCGACCGCTTAAAACTTTGACGAACGTGAACGCTCAATTCCAACGAGGAATGGCGGCAAGCCAAACCTTGTTCACCCTGTTCGATATGCCGACCGAGCAAGATAACGGCAAATTTACCACCGAACGAGCCAAGGGCGATATTCGTTTTGAAAACGTAACTTTCCGCTATTTCGGCAAAGAGCAACCTGCCTTGAAAAATATCTCGTTCAGCGTGCCAGCGGGCAAAACGGTGGCGTTGGTGGGGCGTTCGGGGTCGGGCAAATCGACCATTGCCAACTTGCTGACTCGTTTCTACGACATTGACGAAGGGCGAATTTTACTCGATCAGCACGATATTCGCGATTACACCCTCAACAATTTGCGTGAACAATGTGCGATTGTGTCGCAACAGGTGCATCTGTTTAACGACACCATTGCCAACAACATCGCCTACGCAGGCAAGGGCAAATATAGCCGTGAGCAAATTGAGGCGGCGGCGAAAGCGGCTTACGCAATGGAATTCATTGAAAAGCTACCGCAGGGAATAGACACAATGATCGGCGAAAACGGCGTGAATTTATCGGGCGGACAACGCCAACGCCTTGCAATTGCCCGAGCCTTGTTGCGTAATTCGCCTGTGCTAGTTCTTGATGAAGCCACCTCGGCGTTGGATACCGAATCGGAACGTGCGATCCAAGCCGCTCTCGAAGTGCTACAAAAAGATCGCACCGTGCTCGTCATCGCCCACCGCCTGTCCACCATTGAAAACGCCGATGAAATTTTGGTGGTCGATCACGGCGAAATTGTCGAACGCGGTTCACACCAAGAGCTGTTAGCGAAGAACGGGGCGTATAGCCAGTTCCATCAGTTGCAGTTATCTGCATAGATTTGAAAAAGAGGATACCAAAACGGTATCCTTTTTTATTGGCGACAAGGGGTAAGATTTTGGGAAATTTTATATTAGGGCGGATATAAAATCCGCCCCTACAAATGATTATCTCGCTCGGTTAAACTTCCCCCGTCATTTTGCGTTGAGCGGTTTCGTTAATTTCAAGGTCAATTTGTACTGTTTGAGCCAGCTTTGCTGGCGAGTTTACAAATTGACCGCAGAAATTAGAAACAAGCGAAACAATAGCAAAATGCTCGGGGGCGTGTTTCTTTGGTTACTTTCTTTGCGTGAGCAAAGAAAGTAACAATTACAAGCGGTGAGATTTAACGAAATTTTTGTAAATCAAGAATTAGTTGGCGATTTTCTGTGAAAAAGTCTGTATAATGCGTTCGTTTTATTCCTTGGCATTTTGAGGCGGCTATCAAAAGTGCTTTAAAACAATGTACGAGAGTGCGTAGAGAGCATTTTTGCTAGTCGCAATTTAGGGATAAAGCAATCGTAATCACTAAAATTGAAAGGATTTTACAATGACACCAATTGTTAAACAGTTTAAATACGGTCAGCATACCGTAACCTTAGAAACAGGGGCGATTGCACGCCAAGCGACAGCGGCGGTAATGGCGAGTATGGACGACACCACGGTTTTCGTTACTGTGGTGGCGAAGAAAGATGTGAAAGAGGGGCAAGATTTCTTCCCTTTAACTGTGGATTACCAAGAGCGTACTTACGCGGCAGGGCGTATCCCTGGGGGGTTCTTCAAGCGTGAAGGTCGTCCGTCTGAGGGCGAAACCTTGATCGCACGTTTGATCGACCGTCCAATTCGTCCGCTTTTCCCAGAAGGTTTCTTCAACGAAATTCAAGTGATCGCTACGGTGGTTTCGGTTAATCCGCAAATCAGCCCTGATCTGGTGGCGATGATCGGTGCTTCGGCGGCACTTTCTCTATCTGGCGTGCCGTTTAATGGCCCGATTGGTGCGGCACGTGTCGGCTTTATTAACGATCAATTTGTGCTAAACCCAACCACGGCAGAGCAAAAAATCAGCCGTTTGGATTTAGTCGTAGCAGGGACGGACAAAGCCGTGTTAATGGTGGAATCCGAAGCGGATATTTTAACCGAAGAGCAAATGCTTTCGGCGGTGGTGTTTGGTCATCAGCAACAACAAGTAGTGATCGAAAACATTAAAGAATTTGTGCGTGAAGCAGGCAAACCACGTTGGGATTGGGTTGCCCCAGAGCCAAACACGGCGTTAATCAACCAAGTGAAAGCCTTAGCGGAAAGCCGCTTGGGCGATGCTTATCGCATTACCGAAAAACAAGCTCGTTACGCCCAAATTGATGAAATCAAAGCGGACGTGGTGGCTCAATTAACCGCCCAAGATGAGACGATCAGCGAAGGGGCGATTGCTGATATTATTTCTTCCCTTGAAAGCCAAATCGTGCGTAGTCGCATTATCGCAGGCGAACCGCGTATTGACGGTCGTACCGTGGATACGGTGCGTGCCTTAGATATTTGCACAGGCGTATTGCCTCGCACCCACGGTTCGGCGTTGTTCACCCGTGGCGAAACCCAAGCGTTAGCGGTCGCTACCTTAGGCACAGAGCGTGATGCTCAAATCATTGATGAATTAACGGGCGAAAAATCTGACCGCTTCCTATTCCACTACAACTTCCCACCATACTCAGTGGGCGAAACAGGTCGTATCGGCTCGCCAAAACGCCGTGAGATCGGACACGGTCGCCTTGCGAAACGTGGTGTGTTAGCGGTAATGCCAACCGCCGAAGAGTTCCCGTATGTAGTGCGTGTGGTGTCTGAAATCACTGAATCAAATGGTTCTTCTTCAATGGCGTCTGTGTGTGGTGCATCATTAGCGTTAATGGACGCTGGCGTGCCAATCAAAGCCGCCGTGGCAGGGATCGCAATGGGCTTAGTGAAAGAAGACGATAAATTCGTGGTGCTTTCTGACATCTTAGGCGATGAAGACCACCTCGGCGATATGGACTTCAAAGTGGCAGGTACACGTGAAGGGGTAACTGCGTTACAAATGGACATCAAAATCGAAGGGATTACCCCTGAAATTATGCGAATTGCCCTCAACCAAGCGAAAGGGGCGAGAATGCACATTTTAGGCGTAATGGAACAAGCGATCCCAGCACCGCGTGCCGAGATCTCTGATTTCGCCCCTCGTATTCACACAATGAAGATCGATCCGAAGAAAATCAAAGACGTGATCGGTAAAGGTGGTGCGACTATTCGTTCATTAACCGAAGAAACTGGCACTTCAATCGATATTGATGATGATGGCACGGTAAAAATCGCCGCAACCGATAACAATGCAGCGAAACGTGTAATGGAACGTATCGAAGAGATTGTGGCGGAAGTGGAAGTGAACCAAATCTACAAAGGGAAAGTAACTCGCGTGGTAGATTTCGGTGCATTCGTGGCAATCCTCGGCGGTAAAGAGGGCTTAGTTCACATTTCACAAATCACCGAAGCCCGTGTTGAGCGTGTGTCTGATTACCTCGAAGTGGGTCAAGAAGTCCAAGTGAAAGTGGTTGAAATCGACCGCCAAGGACGCATCCGCCTCACGATGAAAGATTTAAATCTGGCGGAAACAGAAACCCCTGTTGAAGCTGAACTTTAATTTTTCAACTTTAAGATGGGCGAAAGCCCATCTTTTATTGCCGCTTATTTTTATTTAAGGCTTATTTAAATGTTGCAACTGATTAAGTTGTTGAATTTTCGCTTCATTTTACTCGGTGCGGTTTCCCTTGCGTTGGCAGGTTGTGCAAACAATCGTTTTGCCAATGAACTGGTTTCAACCAACAAAATTGCCCTCGCCGAACTTTCACCCACCTTGCGATTTGAGCAAGAAGTGATGGTTACCCGTTTGGGACAGGTGTTGGACGAGGCAAATTTACCGCCAATGGAAAAAGCCAACCTCTATTTTGAGCGAGGCGTGATCTACGACAGCCTCGGCTTGTGGTCGCTGGCACGTTACGATTTTTCCAAAGCGATTGAATTTAATTCCAAAATGGCAGCCGCCTATAATTATCTCGGCTTATATTTATTGCTGGAAGATGATTATGATAGCTCGGTGGACGCGTTCAATGCCGTATTGGAACTTGACCCAAACTATGATTACACCCGCCTCAACCGAGGTTTGGCGTTCTATTATAGTGGGCGTTATGGCGAGACAGAGCGTGATTTATTGCGTTTCTACGAAGCCGACAAAACCGATCCTTACCGTGCGTTGTGGCTCTATTTCAATGAATTAGAACTCAACCCGAAAGAGGCGAAAGACAACCTTATTCAGCGTAGCAAAAATTTGTCGAAAGAGTTTTGGGGAACGAACATCGTTCGCTATTTCTTAGGCGATTTGAGCTTATCGCAACTTCGGGACAAAATGGACAAACAAGCCGAGCCAAACAGCTCGCAATATGCGGAAATTTTGACCGAAACCTATTTTTATCTTGCAAAACAAAAACTCAAATTAAATCAAGTGGGCGAAGCCACTTCGCTTTTCCGTCTTGCTATTGCAAACCAAGTGTTTAACTTTGTTGAGTATCGTTTTGCCCTGTTTGAGCTATCGCAACTGCGTGGCACGCAAACACAACCCGCTGTTGTTGGGAATAATTAAGACGATCAAGCGGTCAGATTTCGCAAAATTTTTGCCAAATCCTACCGCTTGCACTCATCAAAGGACGACATTTTCGGCTTGCTCACGCAGCCTTTAATTTTGCTTACCTCTCAACAATTTATTTTAGTTTGATTGATAGCCTCACGTTATCAATCCCCTCATTTATTGGAATTTTATGACAACAAATACCGCAACTTTTGCCGAGTTAGGCTTACCCCAATCTATCCTTGACGCTGTAACTGAAATGGGCTTCGTTAGCCCCTCACCGATTCAACAAGCCTGTATTCCTCACCTGTTAGCAGGGCGTGATGTGCTAGGAATGGCACAAACGGGCAGTGGCAAAACCGCTGCATTCTCATTGCCACTATTGGCTCAAATCGACCCAAGCCAACGCCATCCACAAATGCTAGTAATGGCACCAACCCGTGAATTGGCGATCCAAGTGGCGGACGCCTGTGAACAATTTACTAAGAATATGAAAGGTGTGCGTGTCGTTACCGTTTACGGCGGTCAGCGTTACGATATTCAGTTGCGTGCGTTAAAACAGGGTTCGCAAGTGGTGGTCGGCACCCCAGGGCGTATTCTGGATCATATCCGCCGTGGTACACTCGATCTTTCCGCGTTGCAATCTATCGTGTTAGACGAAGCGGACGAAATGTTGCGAATGGGCTTTATTGATGATGTGGAAACCGTAATGGCAGAATTGCCTGAAAATCATCAAACGGCACTGTTCTCGGCGACAATGCCCGAGCCGATCCGCCGTATCACACGCCGTTTTATGCAGAACCCAGAGGAAGTGAAAATCCAAGCGACCCAACGTTCCGCCCCAGACATTACCCAAAGCTACTGGCTGGTGAACGGCTTCCGCAAAAATGATGCGTTATTGCGTTTCCTTGAAGTGGAAGAATTTGATGCGGCGATTATTTTCACGCGTACCAAAACGGGCACGACCGACATTACCGAATTGCTCGAACGCAACGGCTACCGTGCCGCAGCCCTCAACGGCGATATGACCCAACAAGCCCGTGAACAAACCCTCGAACGCTTGAAATCAGGTCGCCTTGATATTTTAGTGGCGACCGATGTGGCGGCGCGAGGCTTAGACGTAGAGCGGATCAGCTTGGTGGTAAACTATGATATTCCGCTTGATTCAGAAAGTTACGTTCACCGTATCGGACGAACAGGACGTGCAGGGCGTTCGGGGCGTGCCTTGTTGTTCGTTGAACCCCGTGAACGCCGCTTGCTCAAAAATATCGAGCATTTAATGAAAAAACCGATTGACGAAGTGCCAGTGCCAAATCACGAAATCCTAATGGAAAAACGCCGTGAAAAATTCAAGGCACGCATTTCCGCTCAACTGGAACATCACGATTTAGAGCTTTACCGTGAATTGTTGGAAGATCTGTTCACTGCCGATCAAGATCACGAAGAATTAGCGGCGGCGATGATGATGTTGCTACAAGAAAAACAAAAACTGATCCTACCGCCTGATCCAGAAATCCGCCCAGCCCGTGGCGAGCGTGGTCGTGGCAGAGAAAATCCTCGCTCAATGGAACGCCGCGGCGGTCGTGAACACCGTGAAAACAACGGGGTGGCGATGAACCTTTACCGCATTGAACTCGGTCGTGAGGACGGCGTGGAAGTCCGCCACATTGTCGGGGCGATTGCCAACGAGGGCGACATCAGCAGCCGCTACATCGGGCATATCAAACTGCACGACACCTATTCGACCATTGAGCTACCGCAAGGAATGCCAAACCACCTCGTGCAACATTTCGCGCACAAGGCACGCATTCTCAGTAAACCAATGCAGATGACCCTACTCGGCGAAGTCGGCGGCACAAACAGCCAACCTTTTGAAGAAAGAGGGCGAGGACGAAAAGAGCGTGGCGGTCGTTTTAACGACAGAAACGACCGCAAAGGCGGTTTCAAAGAAAAACGCTTCAACGAAAAACGCGGACGCCGTTAATCGTTAATTGCAAGAAAAACGCCATTCTAAGGAATAGCGTTTTTTGATCTGATAACCGACTACAAGCGGTAAGATTTCTCAAAATTTCGCCCCCTACCCCCTGCTTCACAGGGTACTTCCCCCGCAAGCGGGGGAAGATCTGATTCTACGAAAATTCTCGGATCTTTCCTCGTAGTGAGAGAGATCTGATCTGCCCCCGCTTGCGGGGGAAGTGGTACGAAGAGCCGAAGGGGCATTTGCTTTTACTATCGATTTGTTAGGGCGGATATAAAATCCGCCCCTACGAATGGTTATTTGCTCGGAAAAAAATTCCCCCGTCATTTTGCGTTGAGCGGTTTCGTTAATTTCAAGGTCAATTTGTACTGTTTGAGCTGACGAAGTCAGCGAGTTTACAAATTGACCGTAGAAATTAGAAACAAGCGAAACAAAGCAAAATGTTCGGGGTGTGCTTTCTTTTGCTACTTTTCTTTGCACAAGCAAAGAAAAGTAGATCAAGCGGTAGGATTTTTGAAAATTCCCCCTAATTTTTTCCTATTTTAATAATTGTAAAGCTGTTGATAGAGATCCGTTTCAAACTGATTCAATGCCGATCTTTTAGTTTTGCTTTCGAGATCCCCCGTAGAATAGCCGTTGATAAACTGCACGAACGCAATCTGTTCGCCTTTGGCGTTTTGCATAAAGCCAGCGAGGTTGTAAACCCCTTTTAATGCCCCTGTTTTGGCGATCAGATTATTGGCGAGGGGGGCTTGGGTGAGTGAGCCTCGCCCTGCGAGCGTGCCGTCAATTCCTGCAATCGGGAAAGTTTCTTTTAGTTGTAATGTGCTGTCGTTTTGAGCGATGATTTCTAATGCTTGCAACATTGTGTTGGCACTGATTTGGTTGTAGCGAGAAAGCCCCGATCCATCTGCAATCACACTATTATTAAAATCCAGCCCAACCTTGCTTTTCAGCAGATTGCGTAAGGTAAGGCTTGCCAACTGGAACGAAGCAGGGCGGTTGTGCTGTTTATTGGCGAGGGTGCGGAACAGGCTGTCGGCGATTTGGTTGTCCGATTTTTTCATTATTTTGCGTAGCAGTTCGGGCAACGGCTTGGAAAAATGTTCCGCCAGCACTTTGCCATTTTGTGGTTGGTTGGCTTGTTGTACCTTGCCGTTGAATGCAATGCCTAACCGTTTCAGATCATTTTGGATGCGTAACGCTCCGTAAGCGGTGGGATCTTGCACCGCAAAACTCAACCCAAACGGCTTGGCTTGACGGGCAAGGCAGCCTTTGATTTGGTAGCGATTATTGTCGCTCACCACCACATCCAACTGGCAATAATTTGCCTCTGCCCCCTCAACCACATAGGCTTGGCTAAACACCTGCACGGGGTAGGCGGTGGGAATGTTCACTTTGGCGAGTTGTCCGTTTGGCTGGTTCGCATCTAAATCCACATAAAAACAGTTGTTATCAATGTTGATCGCCGCCGGTGGGGCATTAAAGCACATCGTCAAATCGTTCCAGACCCAGCCTAAACCACGGTCGTGGCTGGTGAAAACCGTGCTATCAAGAATTAAATTTCCCTCAATTTTAGCAATGCCTTGCTGTTTCAGTTGGGCGAATAATTGGCTTAACTGACCGCTTGTTAAGTCTGGATCGCCTGAAAAGCGAGCGATTAAATCCCCTTTTAACGTGCTGTTTTCCACTTTTCCGTTGGTTAAAAGTGCCGTTTGAAAGCGAAAATCATTGGGTAAAGCAAGTTTTGCGGCGAGGGCAGTAAACACTTTTTGGGTGCTGGCTGGTAGCATAAAAATATCGCTTTGGTAATCGGCGATAATTTCATTAGTGGTTAAATTTTTCGCCACCACGCCAACTTGCGTGCCGTAGGGCAGTTTGCGGACAGTTTCGGTTAAATCTAATTTCGCGAGGGCAAGGCTTGGAAAGAGTGCGATTGCGATTAGGGTTTGACGAGAAAAAACAGCCATTGTGTTTCAAAAAATTACCGAGAAAAAGTGGCGAAATTTTAGCGAAGTTTGGCGAAATCGGCAAATTTTCAGCCAAAGGTTGAAATTTTTTGAAAGTCGTGAATAATAGCCAACTTTTACGATTAACAGAGGAAGTGCAATGAAACAAATTCCGATGACGGTGCGTGGTGCAGAGCAACTGCGTGAAGAACTTGATTTTTTAAAGAATGTTCGCCGTCCTGAAATCATCAAAGCGATTGCCGAAGCGAGAGAGCACGGCGATTTGAAAGAAAACGCCGAATATCACGCCGCCCGTGAGCAACAAGGCTTCTGCGAGGGGCGTATTCAAGAAATCGAGGGTAAACTCGGCAACGCCCAAATTATTGATGTTACTAAATTGCCAAACAACGGTAAGGTAATTTTCGGGGCAACGGTGGTGTTGCTCAATTTAGATACCGATGAAGAAGTAACCTATCGCATTGTGGGCGATGACGAAGCCAATATCAAAGAGGGCTTAATTTCGGTTAATTCCCCGATTGCGAGAGGCTTGGTCGGCAAAGAGATTGACGACTGCGTTACCATTGCTACCCCAGGCGGTAATGTGGAATTTGAGATTACG
Organism: Haemophilus paracuniculus; assembly: GCF_002015115.1. Taxonomy (GTDB): domain Bacteria; phylum Pseudomonadota; class Gammaproteobacteria; order Enterobacterales; family Pasteurellaceae; genus Haemophilus_E; species Haemophilus_E paracuniculus. Next base: position 26,931 of record NZ_MUYA01000006.1, on the reverse strand, counting down.
AATGTAGAGTATCGCTAATGCAAAAATCCCATAACTGAGGTTATGGGATTTTTTTGTGATCTGGATCGACTAAATCAATTTTGCCCTTTGTATTAAGCGAATAAATTTGCGAATATCATACCGCTTGTTGAAAAAAGAGTGAGGGAATGATGTTGAGGTTTCTAAAACGTCCGTTAAATGCGGATAGCTTAGAGGCGTGGTGTAAAATGCTGGATGATGTTGCAAAGGTTGCACTTTTGACTACGCCTGTTGTAATATACAGTAACAATGGATTGAGCTATAAAATAGCAAATGGCATTTTTCTTGCAGTGGCAATTTATGCTTGCATTATTGGGGCTGATGCACTGCGAAGAAATAAAGGATATTTAACCCACAATGAGATGAGGTAAATTATGGCTCTTACAGTTTGTTTAGGCATTATGGCAATGGCATCCGTATTGATGGTTTGGGGCATCAACCGTATGGTTAAAAATGCTCAACGTGAATACGAAGAAGCCTTGCAAAAGAATGTTCCGCAGGAATAATCAAGAAATAACATTCCAAATCTTACCGCTTGTCGATAACGTCTATTTTTTGAGAAAAGCCACTTCTGCATAAATTTATTTATTGAATAAAATCCCGATTTTCGGTATATTTACCGCAATTTTTTGCATTCGGTTTAACCCTTATCCTAACGAGGTTGAAAGAGTGCAGTTGGCAATAAAACTTTAAAAATAACGGATTCTTTATGTTTAAAAAATTTCGCGGACTTTTTTCTAACGACTTATCAATCGACCTTGGAACAGCAAATACCCTTATTTATGTGAAAGATCAAGGTATCGTGCTTGATGAACCGTCTGTGGTGGCGATTCGTCAAGACCGTATGGGAACGTCAAAAAGCATTGCGGCAGTAGGTTCGGATGCGAAATTGATGTTAGGTCGTACCCCGAAAAGCATCGTGGCAATTCGCCCAATGAAAGACGGCGTGATCGCTGATTTCTTCGTAACGGAAAAAATGTTACAGCACTTCATCAAACAAGTTCATCGCAATAACTTTATGCGTCCTAGCCCACGCGTTTTGGTTTGTGTGCCAGCGGGTGCAACCCAAGTTGAGCGTAAAGCGATTAAAGAATCAGCAATCGGTGCAGGGGCGAGAGATGTTTATTTGATCGAAGAGCCAATGGCAGCGGCAATCGGTGCGGGCTTACCTGTTCACGAAGCACAAGGCTCAATGGTGATCGACATTGGTGGCGGTACAACGGAAGTGGCGATCCTCTCGTTAAATGGTATCGTTCATTCATCATCGGTGCGTATCGGTGGCGATAAATTAGATGAAGCGATCATCAACTATGTGCGTAAAAACTTCGGCTCTGTGATTGGCGAAAGCACCGCAGAGCATATCAAGAAAGAGATTGCGACCGCTTATATCCGTAGCGATGATGAAATTCGCACAATGGACGTTCACGGTCATAACCTTGCGGAAGGTGCGCCGCGTACATTCTCGCTTTCCTCTAAACAAGTATTAGAAGCGATTGAGCAACCGTTAAAAGGTATTGTGGACGCCGTGAAAGCCGTGTTAGAGCAATGCCCTGCGGAACTTTCGGCGGATATTTTCGCCCGTGGTATGGTGCTAACAGGGGGCGGTGCGTTATTGCAAAACCTCGATGTATTGCTTTCAGAAGCGACAGGTGTGCCAGTGATCGTGGCGGACGATCCGCTCACTTGTGTAGCTCGCGGTGGCGGTAAAGCGTTAGATATGATCGATATGCACGGCGGCGATGTATTTAGCAATGACGATTAGTTTGTTCGCAGAACAGAAATAAAGAAAGGAAATGGACAACGGAACATCGCTGTCCATTTTCTGTTTTTAATTGTTCCCCTTTTTGACCTGTTAATTTTATGAAACCTATTTTTGCGAAATCCCCACCGCTTGGCGTGCGACTGTTTTTGGCGATTGTTGTGTCGATTGCAATGATCCTGTTAGACGGTCGTAGCAGTGCGATGATCCAAATGCGAAACGCAATGGAAACCGCCGTGAGTGGGCTTTACTATTTTGCTAACACCCCTCGCTCGGTGCTGGACGGTGTGAGCAATAATTTTGTCGATACTAACCGCTTGCAACTCGAAAATAGTGCCTTAAAAACCCAGTTGCGAGAGAAAAGTGCTGATTTATTGTTGCTCGATCAGCTCAAAGTGGAAAATCAACGTTTGCGTTTGCTATTGAGTTCGCCACTGCGTCAAGATGAATATAAGAAAGTTGCCGAAGTTTTAACCGCAGAAACTGATGCTTACCGTCAGCAAGTGGTGATCAATCAAGGTCAGGCGGACGGTGCTTTTGTGGGGCAGGCGGTGATTGATGAACGTGGGGTTGTTGGGCAGATTATTTCTGTGGGCGAAAAGAGCAGTCGCGTGCTGTTGATTACCGATGTTACCCACGCCATTCCCGTGCAAGTGTTGCGGAACGATGTGCGTGGCATTGCGAACGGCACGGGCAACGGTTCGGAATTATTGCTCGATAATTTGCCGCGGAATGTGGATGTTGTGAAAGGCGATGTGTTGGTAACTTCGGGCTTGGGCGGTCGCTTTCCCGAAGGCTATCCCGTAGCGATTGTGGAAACCGTCTCAAACGAGGGCAAAAATCACTTTGCTCGGGTAACGGCTCGTCCATTAGCGTCCTTTGAACGACTTCGTTATCTGTTAATGCTTTGGCCAACCGCCGATGATTTACGCAAAACGGAAAGCCGTAGCCCACAAGGGGTGCGTGATGTGGTAGATGAAAGACGCAAAGCGTTAAGCCCATTAGACCGCTTAAAGAGTGGCGAGAAGAAGAAAACCGAAGTGAAAGAAGAAGCGGGGGCAGAGCAACCAACGGAAGAGTTGCCTGAAAATCCAGCGACTCAACCCGAAGAAGAGAGTGGCATCAACCACAGCACAGAGGAAGGAAAAGAGTAATGCGATCTAATCCGATTTTTCAGATTTTAGTGTTAATGGCGATTTTTATTGTCGCCTTTGTGCTGGAAATTATGCCGTTTCCAACGGGCTTTCAAGGTTTCCGCCCCTCTTGGGTGATTCTCGTGTTGATTTATTGGACGCTTGCCTTGCCAAATAAAATCAGCGTTGGCACAGCTTTCGTGGCAGGTATTGTGTGGGATTTGGTGCTTGGCTCGGTGCTGGGCGTGCATTCGATTGTGTTGTCGATTGCGATCTATTTTGTCGCTAAATACCACCTGATTCTGCGTAACCTTTCCCTTTGGTTGCAAAGTATTTTAGTGATGCTCTATATCATTGCGATCAAATTTGCGATCTTCTTCGTTGAATTGTTAATCCACAGTGCCGACTTCAATCCACAAGCCTTATTGGGTGCGGTGGTAAGCGGTGTGTTATGGCCGTGGATTTTCCTGTTAATGCGTCAAATCCGCCGCAGTTTAGGCTTACGCTAATTTGCCAAAATGAGTAGCTTAACCTTTGATTTTGGCGAAGATTTCCGCCCCCTCTCGGCAAGAATGCGACCTCGCAACCTTGCTGAATATGTGGGGCAATCGCACATTATCGGCGAGGGCAAACCGCTACGCCGTGCGATTGAAAACGGTCATCGCCATTCAATGATTTTCTGGGGGCCACCAGGCACGGGCAAAACCACCCTCGCCGAAATTATCGCCCACCATTTTGATGCGGAAGTGGAACGTCTTTCTGCCGTAATTTCTGGCGTGAAAGAGATCCGTGAAGCGATTGAGCGAGCCAAACTCAACCGTCAAACGGGCAGACGCACCCTGCTATTCGTGGACGAAGTCCACCGCTTCAACAAAAGTCAGCAAGATGCCTTTTTGCCCCACATTGAGGACGGCACCATCATTTTTATCGGGGCGACCACCGAAAATCCCTCGTTTGAATTGAATAACGCCCTGCTTTCAAGGGCGAAAATCTATATTTTGAAGCCGTTACAAGCGGTCGAAATCCAGCAAATTTTGCAAAATGCGGTGAGCGATCCTGAGCGTGGGCTAGGCAACGAAACCCTGCGGATCGAACCTTATCTCCTTGCCTTACTTGCCGATTATGTCAATGGCGACGCTCGTTTTGCCTTGAATTGCTTGGAATTGATGTCGGATATGGCGGAAACCACTTCGCAGGGCAAAATTTTGAATAAAGCCTTGCTAACCGAAGTGCTAGGCGAACGGCAAGCCCGTTTTGATAAGGGGGGCGATCGTTACTACGATCTGATTTCCGCCTTGCATAAATCGATTCGCGGATCATCGCCAGACGGGGCGTTGTATTGGTACGCTCGGATCTTAACCGCAGGGGGCGATCCGCTCTATGTGGCTCGCCGTCTGTTGGCGATTGCCTCGGAAGATATTGGTAACGCCGACCCCCGTGCAATGCAAATCGCCCTCGCTGCGTGGGATTGCTTTACCCGAGTCGGGGCTTACGAGGGGGAACGAGCTATCGCCCAAGCGGTGATTTACCTTGCGGTTGCCCCGAAAAGCAATGCCGTTTACACTGCGTTCAACGAGGCGAAACGCCTCGCCAAAGAGGGCAAAGATTACGATGTGCCACCGCACTTACGCAATGCCCCAACCCAGCTAATGCAATCCCTCGGCTACGGCGAAGAATATCGCTACGCCCACAATGAACCAAACGCCTACGCCAGCGGCGAAAGTTATTTCCCACCAGAGCTAGACGGCACGCAATTCTATTTCCCAACGGATCGGGGAATGGAAAAGCAGATCAAAGAGAAATTAGCGTGGCTAAAAAGCCTTGACCAAGCCAGCGATCAACAGAGATATAAATGAAGAAATTAGCCGATCAAATCATCGACACATTCAGCCCAGACGGACGATTAAGCAAAAATATCAAGGGTTTCCGCCCTCGCCAAGCTCAGTTAGAAATGGCACAAGCGGTCGGAAATGCGATAAATTTTGCCAGTGCGACCGTGGTGGAAGCGGGAACAGGCACGGGCAAAACCTTTGCCTACCTCGTGCCTGCGATGTTATCGGGCAAGAAAACCATTGTTTCGACTGGCTCAAAAAATCTGCAAGATCAGCTTTTTAACCGAGATCTACCCACCATTCAAAAAGCCCTCAACTACAAGGGCAAAGTCGCCTTGCTCAAAGGGCGAGCCAACTATCTCTGCCTTGATCGCTTAGATCGGGTGATCGCAATGGGCGTGCTGGGCGATAAATCGGTGTTGGCGGATTTGAGTAGAGTCCGCAAATGGCACGCCAGCACCAAAACGGGCGATTTAAGTGAATGTATCGCCCTCGCCGAAGATAGCCCGATTTTGCCCCAACTGGTTAGCACCACCGAAAATTGCCTCGGCACGGAATGCCCGAGCTATAAGGATTGCTATGTGGTGCAGGCTCGCCGCCGTGCAATGGAAGCGGATTTGGTGGTGGTGAATCATCATCTTTTTTGTGCGGATATGGCGGTCAAAGAAACGGGCTTTGGCGAATTGATTCCCGAGGCGGAATTGGTGATTTTTGACGAAGCCCACCAACTGCCCGACATTGCCAGCCAATACTTTGGGCAATCTCTCACCTCTCGCCAACTGTTCGATATTTGCAAAGATGCAAACATCGTTTACCGCAGCGAATTGAAAGATCTCGCCCAACTCGGCAAGGCGGCGGATCATCTGCAAAAAACGGTGCAAGATTTCCGCTTGCTAATGGGCGAGGGAATGTCGGCAAAGGGCAATTTGCGTGAGTTGTTTCAAGATCAAAAGGTGGTGGACGGCGTTACTCGCCTGCTCGAAAGCCTTGATTTTATGAGCGAAGTGGCGAAAAAATCCCTCGGGCGTTCCGAAACCCTCGACAAAATTTTTGAGCGACTTGCAGAAGCCAAATCGCAACTGAAAAAATTGAGCGACACCACCGTAATGGGCTATTGCTATTGGTACGAAGCGAACGGGCGTTCGTTCGGTTTGCACGTTACCCCCTTAACGGTGGCGGACAAATTCGGCGAACAGCTCAATCGGCAAAAAATCGGCTGGGTGTTCACTTCGGCAACGCTAGAAGTGGGCGGAAAATTCGACCATTTCTGCCAACGATTAGGGATTGAAAACGCTGAACAACTAGTGTTACAAAGCCCATTTGACTACGCCAAACAGTCGCTATTGTGCGTCCCTCGCTACCTGCCCGACAGCAACCGACCGCACACCCTCACTACCCTTGGCACAATGCTCAAACCCGTGATCGAAGCCAACCAAGGGCGTTGCTTTTTGCTCTGCACCTCTTACGCAATGATGCGAGGGCTTGCCGATTTTCTACGGGAACATAGCAAGCTCAATGTGCTGTTACAGGGCGAAACCAGCAAAAGTCGCCTGCTTGAAAAATTCATCAAAGAGCCGAATAGCGTCTTAGTCGCCACCCAAAGTTTCTGGGAAGGGATTGATGTGAGAGGCGAAGCGTTATCCCTTGTGATTATCGACAAGCTGCCGTTCAGCTCGCCCGATGAGCCGTTACTCAAAGCCCGAATGGAAGATTGCAAATTGCAAGGCGGCGACCCGTTCAACGACATCCAAATCCCCGAAGCGGTGATCACCCTCAAACAAGGGGTAGGGCGGTTAATCCGAGACGTAACCGACCGCGGCGTAGTCATCATCTGCGACAGCCGCCTCGTAATGCGAAACTATGGTGCGACTTTCCTCAAAAGCCTGCCGCCCTCAACTCGCACAAGGGATTTAGATAAAGTGAAAGCGTTTTTGCAACAATAAAGGGGAGGGGAGATGCTTGTTTTCACCAAATTCCTTACCGCTATTGTATTGCCGCCGTTTAATAGTTTGATTTTGTGGCTGTTATCGTGGATTTTTCGGGGGCTGAATTATCGGAAATTGAGCCGTGTTTGTGCGGTGTTGGGCTTTGGTTTACTTTATCTGTTTAGTACGCCGATTGTGTCGCAGAAGTTGGTGCAAGCGGTAAGTTTAACCCCAAATTTTACCTTGGCGGATTATCGTCAAGCCCAAGCGATAGTGGTGTTGGGCGGTGGGGTGCGAGAGAGTTTGGAACTTTTTGATCGCTACGCCGTTGCCCCGACACCGTTGGAACGGTTGCGTTATGGGGCTTTTTTGCATCAGCAGACCAATCTGCCGTTATTGCTCACGGGTGGTAGCCCCGAAGATCGCGTGCCAGAGGCGGAATTGATGGCGAAAGAGCTAAAAATGTTTTTCAATCTTTCGCCTCAATGGGTGGAAAATTGCTCAAATACCACCAAAGAAAATGCGATCTATTCGGCGGAAATTTTACAGCCCCTTGGGATCAAAAAAATCGTGGTGGTAACTAATCAATGGCATTTGAAACGGGCAAAAATGTTGTTTGAACAGCAGGGATTTGAAGTGCTGGGGGCGGCAGTGGGGTCGCAAACCGCCTTAGAATTTGGTGGGCTTGCATTTATTCCGCAAGCCCTTGCGTTGCAAAACAGTAGCACCGCCCTCAAAGAGTGGCTGGGCTACTGGAAAGAGCGTTTGCTAGGTTAAATTTACTTGGCTAATTTGCTCGGCTAACTTTCGAGCCAAACCAATAAATCCGCCACCGTGTGGAACGAGCCGAAAACGAGGATTAAATCTTCTTTTTCGGCTTTTTCAAACAGGCTTTGGGCGGCTTGCGGTACGTTTTCATAGGCGAAACTGACCGCTTGTGGTAAGGCAGTTTGCAGTTTTTGTTGTACCGCTTCGCCACTTTGTCCACGATAACCCGCCAAACCTGCACAATGCCATTCGTCAATCAGCTCGGCAAGCGGCTCAACGATGCCGCTTAAATCTTTATCGACTAAGGCACTAAATACCGCATAGATTTTCCCCACAGATGATTTCTGTTCCGCAAGGCGTTCCGCTAAATAGCGTGCCGCGTGGGGGTTATGCCCTACGTCAATGATCACCTTTGCAAGCGGTCGCTTTCCGTGAAATTTCGCAAAATCTTGCTCGGTTAGAGATTGGAAACGAGCGGGCATTTGAGCGTTGGCAACCGCTTGATAAATCGCTTCAAACGGAACATCAAACGGCAAATGGCGTAACACCGCCACCGCTGTGCCGACATTTGGCACGGGGATTTTCGGCAACGGCAAATCAAGCGGTTGCGAATCGGTTTGCCATTGCAAGCGGTCAGATTTTTGCGAAATTTGCCATTCCACATTGCGTTGGAATTTTTGGCAATTTAGGGTTTTTGCTTGATCCAAAATACTCTGCGGACAATCTGGCTCGCCGATCACGACAGGGATATTTGGGCGGAAGATCCCCGCTTTTTCTCGCCCGATCTGCTCACGGTTATCCCCCAAGAAATCAACGTGATCGATGTCGATTGAGGTAATCACGGCAAAATTCGGATCGACAATGTTGGTCGCATCTAAACGACCGCCCAAGCCCACTTCCAAAATCACGACATCAAGGTTCGCCTGCTGGAACAGATACAACGCCGACAGGGTGCTAAATTCAAAATAGGTGAGGGAAGCCGTTTTGTGCTGTTCAATGTGAGCGAAAGAGGCAACGTGGGCGTGATCGGGCAAAGTTTCCCCTTGAATCCGCACCCGTTCGTTATAGCGAATCAGGTGAGGTGAGGAATAAACGCCAACCCGATAGCCCGCATTGAGCAACGCCACTTCCAGCAGACGGCAGGTCGAACCCTTGCCGTTCGTGCCAGCGACCGTAATCACGTAGGGGGCTGGATTGAGTAAATTTAGCGAGGAAGCCACCCCTTGTATCCGTTCCAAGCCCATATCAATCGGCTTAAAGTGGCTCTGTTCTAAATAGGAAAGCCACATTTCCAAAGAATCCGTGGCTTTTGGCTGAATCAAATTTGCCATTATGCGTTCTCAACCTGTTCGGTAATTAACTCGCCCGTTTTGAATGGGGTGGGTTGCCCCGTGAGTTTGGCACAAAGGCGAGCGAGGGTATCACGCATTTGGTTACGGTGGACGATCATATCAATCGCCCCTTTTTCTAATAAGAACTCACTGCGTTGAAAGCCCTCTGGCAATTTTTCACGCACAGTTTGTTCAATTACACGCGGACCTGCAAAACCGATGAGGGCTTTTGGCTCAGCGATATTGATGTCGCCCAACATTGCTAAACTTGCAGATACGCCACCAAGTGTAGGGTCGGTTAGCACCGAAATAAACGGCACGCCTTGCTCTTTCATTTTGGCAAGCACCGCACTGGTTTTCGCCATTTGCATTAACGAGAACAACGCCTCTTGCATTCTCGCCCCGCCCGATGCTGAGAAACAGATGAACGGAATTTTTTCGGCTAAGGCTCTTTCGGCGGCACGCACAAATTTTGCCCCAACCACTGATCCCATTGAACCACCCATAAACTCAAAGTTGAATGAAGCAGTAACGACTGGCATATCGTAGATTTTGCCGTAGATCACGATGAACGAATCTTTTTCGCCCGTCTGTTTTTGAGCGGCGGTTAAGCGATCTTTATATTTTTTGAGATCTTTGAATTTTAAAACATCTTGCGGTTCTAATTCAGCGGCTAATTCTTCGGCACTATCTTGATCAAGCAAACTTAACAGGCGAGTGCGGGCATCAATTCGCATATGATGATCGCATTTCGGGCAAACATTTAAATTGCGTTTAAGTTCTTCGCCGTAAAGCACCTGTTCGCAACTGGTACATTTCGTCCAAACGCCCTCGGGGATTTTAGATTTTGAGCCATTTGATGAGGCGGAATCACGCCCTAACATTCTGTCTAACCAACTCATTTTGGGAAACCTCTGTTTTAATCAAAAAGTCTGCGTATTAAACCACAAAAAGCCCGTTTTGGGTATGCTCTCAACGCAGATCTGATCAGAAATTTGCAAAATCTTTTTTCATTTTCTTTTCTCATAAAAAAGTGATAGAATTTTGTACTAGATCAAAGTTTTAGTTATTATTTGCTGGAAAGTAAGATGAAAGTTGCTTCTGAACCGAAAAATACCTCAATTCGAGGTTGCACGATTCACTGCCAAAATTGCAGTATCAGTCAGTTATGCCTTCCGTTTACCCTGAGTGAAAATGAACTCACTCAACTTGATAACATTATTGAACGCAAAAAACCCGTGCAAAAATCCCAAGTGATTTTCAAATCGGGCGATGAATTACGTTCTATCTATGCGTTACGCTCAGGCACGATCAAAAGTTACACACTCAGCGAAACAGGGGAAGAGCAAATTACCGCTTTCCATTTACCAGGGGATTTGGTCGGTTTTGATGCGATTATGGATATGCAACACGTGGGTTTCGCCCAAGCCCTTGAAACTTCAATGATCTGCGAAATTCCATTTGAAATTTTGGACGATCTCGCGGGCAAAATGCCGAAAATTCGCCACCAAATTATGCGTTTGATGAGTAACGAAATTAAGAGCGATCAACAGATGATTTTGTTACTTTCCAAAATGAGTGCCGAAGAAAAACTTGCCGCATTTTTACATAATCTTTCACAACGCTATGCTGCTCGCGGTTTTTCCGCTCGGGAATTTCGTTTAACAATGACCCGTGGCGATATTGGCAACTACCTCGGCTTAACCATTGAGACGATTAGCCGTTTGCTCGGGCGTTTCCAAAAATCGGGAATGATTACCGTGCAAGGCAAATATATTACGATTAACCAAATGGATAAATTAGTTGAACTTGCCGGGGCGACCAAATCGAAAATTCCTGTGGTGCAGGCGGAATAATAAACAAATAAGCATAAAATAGAGAAGGTTGCTAATGAATTATTTTGTATTATTAGCAACCTTTATTATTTATACAACGATCTAACAGCTTGTTATATTCATATTAGTGCGAACTCGGATTTTTCGAGACGTTTTTCAGTAATAAATCACGCCCCTCAAACTCTTTACCTGCCATTTCGAGGGCAAAGCGTTCGTGATCGGCTCGGTGGATTTCAGCGGAAATCTCTTGAATTTCATCGCTATCCGCCCCTAACACTTCAATCGCTTTATTCCCCATTAGCACCGCCGCCTCAAAGGTTTCACGAACGTGGTAATCCGCTTCGGCTTTCACCAAGGCAAGTTCGTGCTGACGATCAATCGCACGGGCGATAATTTTCACGTTCGGGCAGAGGTGGCGAACATTTTCTACAATCTGCAAACAGGCTTTCGGATCATTTACGCAGATCATTACGCAGTCCGCTTTATGCGCCCCAGCGTTACGCAAAATATCCGTGCGAGTGCCGTCGCCAAAGTAGATTTTAAAGCCATATTTTTTCGCCGAACGAATTACTTCGGGGTTGTTGTCGATGATCGAGATTTCTGCCCCGTAAGCAATTGGGGCTTGGCTGGCAATTTGCCCCACACGCCCAAAGCCGATAATCAGAACGTTGCCGTGCAATTCGTGTTCGCCCGTTTCAAGACTGTCAATACCGTCAAGGTGCAATACGCCGTTGCGAGTGAAGAATTTCAAGATAATAATGGTGATTGGGGTCAATGCCATTGAAAGCACCACGACTGCGGTCATATTCGCATTGACGGTGCTGTCGATCACGCCATAATTGACCGCTGCTGAGAATAACACGAACGCAAATTCCCCCCCTTGCGACATTAACACCGCACGGTCAATCGCTTCACCGTGAGGGCTTTTGAGGGTGCGAGCCACGAAATAAATACAGAGGGATTTCACTGTCATCATCACGGCGAGGGCGGAAAGAATGAGCTGCCAGTTTTCGGCAACCACTTTCAAATCTAACGCCATTCCTACGCCGAGGAAGAACAAGCCGAGCAACAAGCCACGGAACGGCTCAATATCCGCCTCTAACTGGTGGCGGAAGGAAGATTCCGAAAGCAACACGCCTGCCACGAAAGCCCCCATTGCCATTGATAAACCGCCCATTTCCATTAACAACGCCGAGCCAAGCACCACGAGCAGAGCCGCCGCCGTCATCACTTCGCGAGCTTTGGATTTAGCAAGAATTTTAAACAGCGGATTGAGTAACCATAACCCAGCCACAATCAAGGCAACCAATGAAAGAGTGGCAATCCCAATTTGTTGCCAAATTGGGGTGCTAGATTGATTGGCTGCACTTTCAGGGGCGATAAAGGCGAGGGAAGCGAGTAGTGGCACGATCAGCAAATCTTCAAACAGCAAAATCGACACCATTTTCTGCCCACGCGGCATCGAAAGCTCGTGGCGTTCGCCTAAAACCTGCATCACGATAGCGGTAGAAGTCAGCACGAAACCTGCCGAAGCTACAAACGCAATCTGCCACGCAAAGCCAAACGCAATGCCGATTAAGGTTAAAACCACCGCACTCAACACCACTTGGAATGTGCCTAACCCCAAAATTTGGTGGCGTAAATGCCATAAATGAGCGGGTTTCATTTCCAACCCGATCACAAATAAAAACATCACCACCCCTAATTCAGCGGTGTGTAAAATTGCCTGCGGATCTTGGAAAAGCCCCAACCCGAACGGACCGATAATCAACCCTGCGGCAAGATAGCCCAACACTGAGCCAAGCCCCAACCGCTTAAACAACGGCACGGCAACCACCGCCGAGCCAAGTAAAATCACGGTGCTAACTAATTGATTCGCACTTTCAGCTGCCATTATTCCCCCTTTGTGAACAGTCTAAAAACGGACAACATCATAACAAATATATGTAAAAATAACCATCGATAACGGCTTTTTCTTTGATTGATAATGGGATTTTATTTTTCGTAAAAAATTTGGGTCGCAAGCATTGCGACCCTACGTAGGGACGCCACGCTGGCGTCCTGAGCGGATTTTATATCCGCCCTCAATCTACAAGCGGTAAGATTTTTGAATTTCTCCTAAATTTCCCCTAAAATTCCCCTATTTTTTCTAACCAGCCAATCCAAATGCAACCCATCACTTTCGCAGATTTAACCTTTAACGCCAACAATACGCCCGTGTCGGCACAATTTGATGATATTTATTTTTCGACCCAAGACGGGCTTGCCGAGAGCCATTATGTGTTTCAAGAGGGCAATCAGCTTTGGGAAAAGTGGCAGGCTCACTCGCGTACTCATTTTGTGATTGCCGAAACGGGCTTTGGCACGGGGCTGAATTTTTTGGCGGTGGCGACACAATTTCGCCGTTTTCAGGTGGAATTCCCCACCGCAAAATTGCAACGGCTCTATTTTATTTCCTTTGAAAAATACCCCCTCACTTCGCAACAATTCGCCGAAGTTCATCGCCATTACCCCCAATTTGCGGAAATTTCGGCACAACTGATCGCTTGTTGGCAGCCGCAAATTGCTGGTTGCCAACGTTATCATTTTGGCGAGATCTACCTCGACCTTTGGTTTGGCGAGATGGCGGAAAATTTACCGCAACTGGGCGATAATTATTGTGAAAACGTTGATTGTTGGTTTTTGGACGGTTTTTCCCCCGATAAAAACCCCGAAATGTGGAACGATCAGCTCTATTCGCAGATGTTCCGCTTAACGCAAAAAGGCGGATCGTTCGCTACTTTCACAGCGGCGAGTGCAGTTAGACGAGGTTTGCAAGCGGTCGGATTTGAAGTGAAAAAACGCAAAGGGTTCGGCAAAAAACGAGAAATGTTGTGGGGCGAAAAGCCGTTAGCAAGCCCAACGCCTGCCGTTGCGTTTCCCTATTTTTATCAACCAAATCAATTAGATAGCGAAGATGTGGCGATTGTCGGCGGCGGCGTGGCGAGCCTATTTTTGGCGTGGTCGCTGTTGGAACGGGGCAAAAATGTCACCCTTTATTGCAAAGATGAAACGGTCGCCAAAAACGCTTCGGGCAATTTGCAGGGGGCGATTTATCCACAATTTAGCGATGATGATGATCGCAATGTGCGGTTTTATCTGCATAGTTTTGATTACGCCTTGCAACGGCTACGACAAATTTCGCAACAGATTGATTTTGAAAGAGATTTTTGCGGCGTAGGGCTGTATGCTTATAATCAAAAAACCGCTCAAAAATTGCAAAAAATCGCTGATTTTGGTTTAGATTCGTCCTTGTTTGAGTTGATTTCCGCCGAAAAATTTAGCGAAAAAATCGGCTTGCTCGTGCCAAATGGCGGTGGCTGGATTGCCCAAGGTGGCTGGTTGTCGCCGGTGCAGTTGGTACAACGGGGTTTTGCCTATTTGGAAACATTGGGGCTAAAAATCGTCCTTAATCATCAGGTACAAAATCCGCAATTTATCGGTGGAAAATGGCAGTGGCAACAGGGCGAACAGACTTTCGCCCATCAAATTTTGGTGCTTGCCAACGGACATAAATTAACCGATTTTGCCGAGACGGACGGCATTCCGCTCTATCCTGTGCGAGGGCAAGTCAGCCAAATTCCAACCACGACCGCTCTGCAACCACTGCAAGCGGTGATTTGCTATGACGGCTATCTCACGCCGATGTCCGCCCAACAGACCCATTGTGTCGGGGCAAGCCATATTCGGGATAACGCTGACGAGCATTTTAGCCTCGAAGAACATCAGCAAAATCTGGCAAAACTTTGCCAAAATCTGACCGCTTGCGACTGGACGCAGGGGATCGATTTATCGCAAAACCAAGCCAAAGTCGGCATTCGTGCGGCTTTTCGGGATCGTGTGCCAATGGTCGGGGCAGTGCCAAATTTTGCTGTTCAAAAAGCCCAATACGTCAATCTCTACAACAAACTTCGCCGAAAAGAGCCAATTTCGATAGCGGAAAATCAGCCGAATTTATACCTGATCGCAGGGCTTGGCTCACGAGGCTTAACCACCGCCCCCCTACTTGGCGAAATTTTAGCAAGCCAAATTTGCGGTGAACCAATCCCCTTATCCGAAGATATCCTGCACAACCTCACCCCAAATCGGACTTGGTTACGAAAGTTGTTGAAAGGTAGTCGGGTTAAGTAGAGGTTGTGAGTATATGCCTTGAAAATTTTGAGAAATCCTACCGCTTGTAGATCTACTTTTCTTTGCTTGTGCAAAGAAAAGTAGCAAAAGAAAGCACACCCCGAGCATTTTGCTTTGTTTCGCTTGTTGCTAATTTCTACGGTCAATTTGTAAACTCGCCAGCAAGCTGGCTCAAACAGTACAAATTGCCCTTGAAATTCACGCAACCACTCAACGCAAAATGACGGGGAATTTGGTTTGAGCAATGATTTAAGTGTAGGGGCGGATTTTATATCCGCCCTTATAAGAAATTTCAAAAAATCCTACCCCTTGTATAAGTAAAAATAAAGGACGCCATTGGCGTCCTTGTTGTGTTTTGAAGCAAAATTAAAGTGCTTTCAAAATATCGTCCACACGATCTTTGGCGTCGCCGAAGAGCATTTGGGTGTTTTCTTTGAAGAAGAGTGGGTTTTGTACGCCAGCGTAGCCCACCGCCATTGAGCGTTTGAACACGACCACGTTCGCCGCTTTCCACACTTCAAGCACTGGCATTCCTGCGATTGGGCTGTTTGGATCTTCCATCGCCGCTGGATTTACGGTGTCGTTCGCACCAATGACGAGCACCACATCGGTATCGGCGAAATCTTCGTTGATTTCGTCCATTTCAAGCACCACATCGTAAGGCACTTTCGCTTCTGCCAATAATACGTTCATATGACCCGGTAAACGTCCTGCCACAGGGTGAATACCAAAACGCACATTCACACCACGATCACGCAATTTTTGGGTGATTTCGGCAACAGGATATTGGGCTTGTGCCACCGCCATTCCGTAGCCCGGGGTGATGATTACTGAGCTGGCGTTTTTGAGCATTTCAGCCACTTCTTCGGCGGTGGTTTCACGGTGTTCGCCTTGTTCTTCATCTGAACTTGCGACCACATCGTTACCAAAGCCCCCTGCGATTACGCTGATAAATGAGCGGTTCATTGCTTTACACATAATGTAAGAGAGGATTGCCCCTGATGAACCCACCAATGCCCCCGTGACGATTAACAGGTCGTTGCTCAACATAAAGCCTGCTGCCGCAGCTGCCCAACCTGAATAAGAGTTGAGCATTGATACGACCACTGGCATATCCGCCCCACCGATTGAGGCAACCAAGTGCCAACCGAAAGCGAGGGCGATGGCGGTCATTACCAACACTGGGAAGATGTTTTCTGGGCTACGCAAGAACGCGATCATCAATAACGCTGAAACCACGATTGCCGCAAGGTTTAATTTGTGGCGGTGTGGCAACATTAACGCTTTGGAATTGATAATGCCACGCAATTTACCAAAGGCAACGATTGAGCCTGTGAACGTAACCGCACCGATGAAGATCCCTAAAAAGACTTCCACATTGTGGATATTTTTCAACACAGGATCAGTTTCGTGGCTTAAACCATAGCTGTTAAAGCCGACCAAAACCGCCGCCAAGCCCACAAAGCTATGTAGGATTGCCACTAATTCTGGCATTTCGGTCATTTCCACTTTTAATGCTTGGCGTACGCCGATAGCGCCACCGATTGCCATAGCAAGCAAGATCCAGATTGTGCCTTGTGATTGCGGCCCGAAAATGGTCGCAACTAAGGCGATGGTCATTCCGATAATGCCATACCAACAACCTGCTTTGGCGGTTTCGTGTTTGGAAAGCCCTGCTAGGCTCATAATAAAGAGCAGTGCCGCGATGATATAAGCGGCTTGTACTAAACCTTCTGACATTACTTACTCCTTAACCTTTTCTAAACATAGCAAGCATTCGTTGGGTCACTTTAAAGCCACCAAAGATATTGATACTTGCAACGAGGATCGCAATAAAGGCAAGGATACTGATGAAGAATCCGCCTTGGGCGATTTGTAATAACGCACCGACAATAATAATGCCCGAAATCGCATTGGTTACTGCCATTAGAGGGGTGTGTAGGGCGTGGCTGACGTTCCAAACCACATAGTAGCCGACCACACACGCCAACACGAACACGGTGAAGTGCGAGAGGAATGCCGATGGTGCGACTGAGGCTAACCATAAGAACAACACGCCAACCGCTGCCATTGCCCCATATTTCACACGAGGATCAGCAGGTTTTTCCTCTTTTTTCTCAGAAACGACCGCTTGTTGGGCTTTTTGAGGCTGGGCTGATACTTGAATTGGTGGAGCAGGCCACGTCACTTCGCCATCACGGATCACCGTGACACCACGTAAGACCACATCGTCAAAGTCGATGTTAATGTTGCCATCTTTTTCTTTACACAATAATTTGAGCAAGTTCACCAAGTTAGTACCGTAGAGTTGGGAAGATTGGGTTGGCAAACGGCTTGGTAAATCGGTGTAGCCGATCACTTTCACTTGATTTTCCGTCACCACCACTTCGCCAGCTTTGGTGTATTCGCAGTTACCGCCAGTGGCTGCCGCTAAATCGACAATCACCGAACCTGGTTTCATTGAATCAACCATCTCTTTGGTGATCAAACGAGGGGCAGGTTTACCCGGGATCAACGCCGTGGTAATGATAATATCCACCTCTTTCGCTTGTTCCGCGTAGAGGGCTAAGGCACGGCGGTTAAATTCATCTGACATCACTTTCGCATAGCCATCGCCTGAGCCACCTTCTTCTTTGAAATCAATTTCAAGGAAGCTCGCACCCATACTTTGCACTTGCTCTTTCACCTCTGGACGAGAGTCGAACGCACGCACAATCGCACCAAGGCTATTCGCCGCACCGATGGCCGCTAAGCCAGCCACGCCAGCCCCGATCACCAACACTTTCGCAGGTGGGACTTTACCAGCCGCGGTAATTTGCCCCGTGAAGAAACTGCCAAATTCGTGCGCAGCCTCAACCACTGCACGGTAGCCGGCAATGTTCGCCATTGAACTTAATGCGTCAAGGGATTGCGCACGAGAAATACGAGGCACGGCATCCATTGCTAACACATTGATTTTCTTCGCCGATAATTTTTCCATTAAATCGGGACGCTGAGCTGGCCAAATAAAGCTCACGAGGGTCGCCCCCTCTTTGATTAAGCCAATTTCAGCATCGGTTGGCGGATTCACTTTAAAGATAATATCCGCATTCCACACCTCTTTTTGCGAGCCGATTTTCGCACCGACATTCGCAAAGGCACTATCTTCAAAACTCGCCTTAAAGCCCGCATCTTTTTCGATGATCACTTCAAAGCCGAGTTTTTGAATCTGCTCAACGGTTTTGGGCGTTGCCGCCACACGAGTTTCGCCGTCAAGCAGTTCTCTTGGTACGCCAATAAGCATAAGAAGAACCCTCTTGGTAAAAGTTAAAAAAGAAAAGTGAAGTTTTAAAAATAAAACGGCTTGAACTTTACCATTTTCTTTACAGATTGGGTAAACATTTTTTGCCGTTTTTGCTTATTTAATGAAATAGCGAACGCCAATTTATCAATGATCTTCCAGCCATTTGATCGCCAAGTTAAGATCCTGTTGCCATTGTGTATCAATTTGGTTGATCCAACCGCCAATTTGGCGATGCCATTCGGGGCTGTCCGTTTGAGCCAGTTGAGCGATTTGCTGTAACTGAATTAACCCCACGGAAGCCAACGCCCCTTTGATTTTGTGGGCTTCATCAATGGTTGCCTTGCGGTTGGCGAGGGTAGGGGATTGTTGCCATTCCGCAAAATAGCGTTGCAGATTTTTCAAATAATCGGGCATTACGCTGGCGAATAAATGGAAATTGTTCAGCACCGCCGTTTTACCCATTACTTGCACCAATTCCCGCAAAATTTTGCTGTCGAACGGCAGATTTTCATCATTTTCCGCCGTTGCAAGCGGTAGGATTTCCGCAGTTTTTTCCATAAAGTTCTCGCCAAAATGTTGGTTCAAACAGTCGGACAACGCCTCTAACGAGAGGGGTTTGCGTAGCACATCGTCCATACCTTGTTGCTGGTATTGATTTTTGTCTTGCATAATGTTGGCGGTGAGGGCGATCAAAATCGGCAGATAATCCACCTCGCCCTGTTCGTAACGCTCACGCAAGTTTTGGGCGATTTCCACCCCCGTGGTGTCGGGCAGTTGAATATCAAGCAGAATTAAGTCATAGCTTTCATTATCGAAACATTGATAAGCCTCAGCCCCCGTCATTGCGACATCCACCTCGCAGCCGAATTTTTCCAACATCGCTTTTGCCACTACGATATTGACCTCAATATCTTCCACCAACAGCACTTTAAGGGCGTGAGGGCTGATCGTAATCGGATTTTGCGACTGCACCGTATCCGCTTGGATCACAAGGGTAAAGGTTGCCCCCTCGTTGAGATCACTTTCCACCGTGAGATTACCGCCCATCAATTTGGCGATATGCTTAGAAATCGCCAGCCCAATGCCACTGCCTTGGGCTTTTTTCTCTTGGGCATTTTCCGCTTGGTAGAACATTTTAAAAATCGCTTCTTGCTCGGATTTCGCAATACCGATCCCCGTATCTTTCAAGCTAAAACTGAAATGATCCTGATCGAGCTGTTTCACTGTGAGGTAAATATCGCCGCCCGCAGGGGTAAATTTGACCGCATTATTCACCAAATTCCACAAAATTTGGCTGAGGCGAGCGTTATCTACCGAGATAAAATCGGGCAAATGATCGGGGTAGTTGATATGGAATTTGATCTTTTTATGTTCCGCCATTAGGTTGGCAAAATTGCTGATGTCGTTGATGAGCAGGGAAAATTCCACTTCCTTGCGAGCCAGTTCAATGCGGCGGCTGTCGATTTTTTCCAAATCAATAATATCGCTGAAAATATGTTCAAGGGAAATCGCACTGATATGCACGGTTTTGAGGTATTTGCGTTGCTGTTCCGTCAATTCGCCGTCAAGCAAAATACGACTCAACCCAATAATGCCGTTGAGCGGAGTGCGTAACTCGTGGCTAATAGTTGCCATTAGAATGGTTTTATCGCGGTTATTTTTTTCAAGGGTGGCGTTGAGATAGGCATCTTGCTCTCGCAAAGTGTTTAAATCGTAAAGGCTCTGTTCAAGCTGAATCCGTGAGCGTTCCAACTTTTCTACGATCACATTAAAAAAGTAGATCACAAAAGGGGCAGTGAGCAAACCAAACACCACCGAACGCCAAATATCCGTGAGTTGTAACTGGCTAGTAAAAAGATAAGTTAGCCCCGATTGTACGATAATCGCAAACAAGGCAAGTACGAAAAAGCCAAACAACGCAGCACGGGTTCGCCCCAATCGCAGCACCCAATTTACGTAGCGTTGGCTACATTCTTTAAACATCGCAAGATCCATTTTTTCCCCTTATAAAAAATCCCTACACAAGCGGTAGGATTATAGCCTAAAATCAAGGGAAAAGTTTTAGAATAATGATCGAAAGGGTAGAGTAAGGAATAAAAGTAAGCATTTGAAACAAAAGAAAAAACCTAGCATTTTTGCTAGGCTTTTAATTTGGTGCCTGGGCGAGACTAGATCTAGCAATGCAACTATTTGATTTAAAATAACTTTATGTTTTACATTGTTTTTCTGTGTTCCTAACTGTGTTCCTAAAACAAAAAGTAATCCAATTCTCTAAGGCGGATACATAGTAAGCGGTTTATCTCTAACCTGTAAAGAAGTTATTGAGTTAGAAAAAAAATAATTTTTTTTATGTATTTTTACATCACTTTATCACTTTTGGGGTTAAAGCCTTGTGGCACAAGGGTTTGAGTGGGTTATAGGGTATCATTCGCCCAGTGATCGGGGGAGTGATTGTCACTAAAAATCACTTTTTTAGGGGAATGTGGCGGATTTTTAAGCAATAAAAAAGGGCGATTGCTCGCCCTGTGATTTCGTTTTAGCCTTGCCACTCTTTCAATGTGCCGTCCTTGTCTTTCCAGTGGATATTCGTCCGATAATAGCCGCCTGTGGATCGGTGTTCGGTCACTTTCACTGTTTGCCCTGTCTCTTTTAATACATCGGGTAAAGCCTGCTTAAAGGCAAAGAGATTGAGCGGTTTGAGGTTTTGGCAATCGCAATAGAACAAATACGCCTGATAAAGTGCTTGGTCTTTGTTTTTGTTGGTCTGATTGCTCCCCCAAAACAAGCCTAATTCATCATTCGCCACTTTAAAGGCTCGGGCAAAATCTATCAGATGATTGCCTTGTGATTTGATCTCTAATCCGCCACTTGTGCCTTTGTAATTTTCCAAAATCTGCCGTGCGGTGTTCGGCTCGGGGAACATCGCCAGCAGTTTTTGTACGATACCGTAGATTTCAGCCTTGACCTTATCAATAAAATTCACGTCTTTCTTTTCGGGCGGAATTTCACGATCAAACGGGATAATCACTCGCCGTCTTGCGATACCCCCGTTGCGGTCGGTAAAGAGTAATGGCGAGTTGGTAGACATCACAAAAACGGCGTTTACTTTGATTTCGATTTCGTCCTTATAAAGCAATTTGACCCTAATCGGATCGCCCCCTGTCATTGCCTTAAATTCATCGGCTGAACCTTTATAGGGCTTTTGGTCGGGGCTATATACAAGGGTTTTACCAATCAATGCCGAACGGCTTTTCACATCTTCAAACCCTTTGAGGTCTAAAATGGCGGTGTGTCCTTGCCCGTTTAAAATTGTGGCAATTTGTCCTAATACACTTTTCCCGCCACCGCCCACGCCTGAGGCTTCCAAAAATAAGCCCCATTCGTTGCGGTTCGTCAAAATCATATAAAGCCCCGCCAAAATCGCCAGCTGTTTTTGTTCGTGGCCGTTGCTGACAAATGCTAACCAGTCATCAAAATGCGGCGTTTCGGTGCTGTCGGTATTGAGGGTGCTATTCTCTATCGCTCGCAAGAAGTGATCGGGGCTATGCGGTAAAAATTCCCCCGTTTTCTTATTCAGTACGCCATTTTGAAAGCCGACAAAATCGGGATTTTCAAGGGGGATCGGGTCAAGTTTGAGAATAATCAACTCGGCTAATTTGTTGATTTTGCTTGCCGTGTAAGCCCCGTCACAAGCCTCAAAAAAGGCGAGACATTGCCGTTTTAGCTGTTCATCGCTGACCAACTCCCACATCAACCCGTTGTAGCGGTAAGTCCGCCCAAAAACGACATCACGCTTTAACGGCTCTTTGTGCCATTGTAAAAAGCTCTCGACAATCTCTTTCTGTGAGCTTTCGCCAATTTTAAGCGGTGTACCTGCCACCATTTCCGCCACGCTCTCGCCCTTTCTCACTCGCTCGATATAAGCGGAAAGATTTTCAAGGGGTTGTTCTGCCTCGTCTATCATCAATACACAATCCGCCACCGTGTGCTTGGCTAGGTTGTAGCAGATTTGCGTAATCAAGGCTTGTGGCAATGGCTCGGCTTGGTTGGATCGTTGGATAATCACTTCCCTTGCCGTGTGTGGGGCAATCCGCAAGCGGTCGATTTGAGAAAGATTTTCGCCTGCTAACACAATCGGGGGAATATTCCCCCCTGCGATTGGTAGCACCTCATTCAAGGCGATTTCCTCGGCGGATTGTTCCGCTTGTGGGGCTTTGGCAAATTCCCACGCTTGCGAACCCACCAAAATTTTTACGCTGTCCGCCTGTGTCGGTTGGGCTTTCATATTCGGGGCATTGAGTAATTTAGCCATTGTTGCCCCCTTTATTCTGTGGTTTATCTTGGCATTGTAAGAATACGGCGGTTTCGTTAAATCTTGCCACCGTGATAGCAACATTCGGGAAAATCTGTTTAAAGAGTTCGCCAGCTTCGACTACTTCGGTTTTTTGTCTAAATCCTCTCGCTATCGTGAAAGTAGTAAATCTTTCAGGGAAAGTGATCGTTAAGCAATAATCCGTTGCAATCAGCTCTCTAATTTCAAGCTCTTTGCCAGTGGTCGCACGGGTTAATTTCAGTACCTTCTTGGCGGTTATTTTATCCCTTGCCACCGCTCGCAAGGTAGGGATTGAATGATCGGGCGTAAGTAATGGAAATTCCACTAGCCCATAAATTCTACACTTCGCCATTATCGCCTCCTTGTTTACCTCTAAGTGTGAGATAAACGGCATTGATGCAATCGCCCAATACCGCAAGGCTACTATTCAAAATACAATCGCCCTCGTTATCTGCTGTTGGCTCTGTCCATTTCTGAATTAAAAATAAAATCGCCTCCGCCTCTTCGATTTGTCGCAAGGCTTGACTGGTTTCTGCTCGGGTAAGATTACGCATTGCCCACCTCCTCAATGCTCATAAAGTTTAAGGTATCGCTGACTTCTCCTAATAACTTTCCGACTACTTCAATGGCGATAGAAATTGCCACATTGTCCGCTTTGGCGTGATCTACACCTGTCATTACGGCAAGTAAACTTTCAATTTCATTCAAGCGGTGCGTTGCTTTTTTAAAATCTTCGGCGTTGCCGTTTACGATAAATTGATTTTCAGTAAGTTGTGGTCGATTACGCATAAGCCACCTCCCAAGCGGTGTGATTTGGGCGGAATTTTGCCAGTAGTCGGGCGTTTAGGCGGGCGGTGCGGTCGGTTGCCTGTTGGGTTTGGTTGTCGGGGTATCGTCCAACAGTCGCTAATAAAGCGTGTTTGGCGGTTAATTGCCAGCGTGCTTCGTCTTCGTTGATGGCTTGCACCTGTACGATTTCTTCAAGGTATGGGGTGGCGTTGCGGTTTACGCATAAGAATTGATAAATCATTGCGATTTGCTCCGTGTTTTGATTATTCGGGGCTATCGCGACACTTTCCACAGTGTGGGGCGATAGCGTTTGACGGGGTGGAAAAACTGCTATACACGGAAAACAGTCAAGGGCGAAA
The DNA here is from genome assembly GCF_002015115.1 of Haemophilus paracuniculus. Taxonomy (GTDB): domain Bacteria; phylum Pseudomonadota; class Gammaproteobacteria; order Enterobacterales; family Pasteurellaceae; genus Haemophilus_E; species Haemophilus_E paracuniculus. Next base: position 3,396 of record NZ_MUYA01000006.1, on the reverse strand, counting down.
CCTTGCCCGCCAAACGCTACCATTGAGAGAAAATCCGCTTTATTCGGGCGGTTTTCTTGGGGTGTGTTTGGGCTACGAACAAAAAAAGCACGTTGTTGTAAAGGCGTGCTAGTGTTCGCCGTGTATAAATTATTCGAGTTTCCACGCTCGGCAGTCTGATTTAAAACTGCGGTGCGGAATTTAGCGGAAATCGTACCGCTTGTAAATGCGGGTGAGCGTGAAAAATTTTCACGTTTTACAAAATTTGTATGAATTTTATTTGAGACGGTGTTATAATTCGCTCGCATAATTTGTAATCCTTTGTTTAAGGTTGATGAATAGAAAAAAAGAGTGCTGTGAGTGCCTTTTTTCGGCGGTTGGTGTTTGACCAGCCGCTTTTTTTATTACGCACGTTCAGCTTCTTTTGCTTTGATCCATTGGTTGATTTCGTCTAAATTCCAGCGTAAGTGAGTTTTCGACAGGCGGATCGGTTTGGGAAAGGTGCTATCTTCACGCATTAGGCTGTTGAGCTTGGTGCGTTTGTAGCCGATCATAATCATTACATCTTCGGTGCTGCCCCATACGGCTTCGGCGACGGGGGCTTTATGCGGTGGGATTGGTGCTTTTTGCATTGTGTCCTCTCGTAAAGTTAAGTGAATGTTTGAATGGTTGCGTAACGTTACGAGGGGTATTTTGAGGATTTTTCGAGAGGTCGATAAGTGGATTTGAGGGCATAATCACAAGTGATAGGGGGTATTCACTGGTTATTATGCCCTAAATGTGAGTTATGTTTTGATATTCACAATTTTGCCGTTTTTAGTGCGTTTTTGATTTTTTGGCAGTGGGTCAATTTCACTTAAATACTTTTTAATGGTGTCGTCTGTTTCAGTAATATTATATTTTTCTCTCGCCTTTTTCAGAATGGTGGAATAAGTGGTCGCTAAATTATTTCCCCATTCTGCTTTTGCAATTTCTGCCACTTGGGATTTATAGGCTCTTTCATTATTTCTTAATCGGCTGTTTAATTTTCCTTTTACAATTTGATCGACTTGTAATTGACGGTAGATATTTAGCGAATGTATTTCTATGGCTTGGCTAAACATATTTAAAACTTCTTTTATTGCTGTATCTATTGCATTGTTTGCATTATAAAAAACTTCCTTATCTTTACCCTGTAATTCTGCCACATCTACAACATAACCGATCAATGTGTTTTTTTCTTCTATACACATAGAAATGTTATCTTTAAGCCCTTTTAAGCAGAAACGAATATCATCTACATTAGCGATTTTTTGATGATTATCAGTCATTTTAACAATGTTTTCGGCTAAGGTTTTTTCATCCATATTTTGCAAAGAATGAAGATAAGCCGCACTCCCTTTCTTAAGCAGTTCAAATTCTTCGGCTGTTAAATCTTCGGGCTTTTTCTTCGCTATTTCATCTAATCGATTTATTTCATCTAAAATAGGGTCTTGCATATTTGTTCCTTAATAAGTTTAATTACGAAAGGTTACGATAAGATACTGTAAAAATAAACAATTTTTCTTTGATTTTCAATCTCTTTTTTGCTATATTTCTGCCGTGAGTATTTAGCAAGGTTCTGAAAAGAAATTTGTTAAAAGCTCCTTAAATGAATGATTGACCAAAATAGTATTAAACACTTGTAAATCAAAAGCGGAAAGTTGTGAAACTTGCCGCTTTTTTATTTGGCTATTTCCAACGTTTCATTTTTGCCATTAGGGTGTCTCGGTATGTTTCAAGTAGTTTTTGGTCGGCTCTTGCTTGCCCTGCGGCTTTGGCACGGTTGCGGTAAAATCTGCCCGTCATTTTACTTGTGCCTTGATCGACCATAAACCAGTAGAACGCATCATTTTTATAGGCTTTTACTGCTCCCGTCAATTTCTTGCCCGATTTCGTTGTTCTCACTCGCTTACGCGTAAGCATTGCCGGCTTATCGGCTCTTGTTGAAAAATATAGCGAGGCTCTGCCGCCTGTTTTGTCCTTATTTAATTTGACACTGGCTCTTAATTTGCGTGCTAATGCCCCTTTTTGTCGGTATGGGGTGCTTTGAGCCAGTTTCGGGATAAGTGGCTTAGTTATGCGTTTGTATTCGTTGATCCCTTGTCTTAATCCTGCCCTTGTCGCCGAATACTGGGCTTTTTGTAAGTCGTTATTAAACTGGGTGATGTTTTTCTGAATTTGTGCGGATACTTTCATTTTCCTTTCCTTTATCAGCAATTTTAGGGGTGTATCCAAATTTGGGCATACCCCTATCCAAATTTGGATACCCCACGCTCCTTAAAAATGCGTTCGTTCAGGCGTTGTCATTATGGCAATAGCTGAATTGTTGGGTTATCGCAACAGTACCCTGGACATCCCCATTGGGGGAAGTTAAACATCCACCAATGGTGGAAGTACGCTGCCCCGATAAATCGGGCGAGATAGGTTTACTACAAGTCGATCCCGTTGAAGTTGGCGAGAGCTTGGCGTTGCTGTTCGCTCATTTCAAAAGCAAGGTCGCCGTATTCTAGCTGGTAAGTGCCGAATGCCATTAAGAAAGCGATTGCGGGGTCGATTTTGTTTGCTGATTTCTTTTTGTTCGGTTTGATATTGGCGTTGGCGTCTGCTTCCATTACAACATTTGACAATGCCCACGCCAGTACGGGATCGCCGTTATGCTCGATGATTTGTCGGTTGATCAGCACTTCTACGCTTTTGGCTACGGGGCTGAACCGTTGGTAGGTTTGCGGAAATGGCTCAATCTCTAAACCAGCCCCTTGTAGCTGGGTGCGTAGGTGGGTGGCGTTCCAGACGTCAAATCCGATCATTTTGATTTCCCATTTTTCGCTGTCGTTGAGGATATCATCTCGAATGCGGTCATAGTCGATACAGTCGCCTTTGGTTGGGGTTAGCCAGCCCATTCGCACCCATTGCTGATAGATTGCCCGATTTTTATTGGCGACATTTTGTAGCTGGTATTCGGGTATGTAGTGGCGTGTGATGATCCGCACTCGGTTTTGTTCGTGGGGGAATGCGTAGCAAATGCTGGTAAGGTCATTTGTGCTAGATAGGTCTAGCCCCATATAGCAGATTTTGCCGATTTGTTCTTCTTCGCTGTAATGGCGTTCGCACTGTTTCCAATTCCCTTCACCTAGCCACGGGGTTGTGCCGTTGCACCAGACATTAAAGCGTTTGGTAAGCATTTCAACCCATTCGGACGGAATGCCCCTTGCTTTGGCGATGGTGTTTTCAAAATCCGCAAAAGGGATAGACTTGCCGATATTGGGATTGGCTTTGATCCACATTTCGGGGCTATCGACTTCATTTTCGTCATCCAGTTCAAAAATCATCACGAACAAGCTATCATTCTTTTCTGTGCCGTCTAAGATTTGGCAGCTGTAGTCATAATGCTGTTTG
>NZ_MUYA01000005.1 GCF_002015115.1 Haemophilus paracuniculus | reverse complement strand
TGTTGGCAAGAGGCAAACCGAAAAAAGTTGCCCTCACCGCCTGTATGCGGAAGTTGCTGACCATTCTGAATGCGTTGGTCAAACGCAATGAAAAATGGGATGCGAGCTATCATTTATCCGCGGGATAGTAAGGTAGATTTTTTTAGGGAACACAGTTGCTACCCCCTGCTACGCAGGGTACTTCCCCCGTAACGGGGGCAGATCTTAAACCTACCACAAAACCAGATCTGCCCCCGCTTGCGGGGGAAGTGGTTGAGCAAAGCGAGACCGAAGGGGGCTTCCCCGTCATTTTGCGTTGAGCGGTTTCGTCAATTTCAAGGTCAATTTGTACTGTTTGAGCCAGCTTGCTGGCGAGTTTACAAATTGACCGCAGAAATTAGCAACAAGCGAAACATCAGCAAAATGCTCGGGGTCGCCTTTCTTTGCTACTTTCTTTGGCGAAGCAAAGAAAGTAGGAACTCACAAGATTATTTGCCGTTTTTCACGAAATTTGTGGTATCATCTGCGACAATTTTTTATTGATGAAATAATATGAATCTTCGATTAAATCTTATTTTACTGGCGATTGTTGCTGTGTTGGCAGGGTGGTATTTCAGTCAGCAGCCCTCTGAGAAAACGGGTTTGGAACAGTTGATTAAGAAAGAGGGTAGCCCTGAGTTTACGGGTAAAAAAATGGAAACCACCATTTACGATGTGCAGGGCAAGCCGCAATATTTTGCGTTGGCGGAAGATATTAAACGTTTTGATGCCACCGAGCGTACCGAGTTTTTAAAGCCGTTATTAAACCTGTTTGATAAGGAAACGGCGGTAAAAATGTGGCAGGTAACGGCGGATAAAGCGGAAATCAATAAGGAAAATATCTTAACCCTCACGGGCAACATTAAATTGCAGGCGTTGGATAAAGCGTCCAAATTGCAAAAAATTGAAACGGAAACTTTGACGGTAAACTTGAACACCCACGATGTTTACACCGATGATGAAGTGAAAACCCTCGGGTTGGGTTTTACCACCACGGGAACGGGGCTGAAAGGCAATTTGAAACAGCAAGTCGCCACCCTAACCAAAAACGTGAAAACCTATATTGAGCCGACTGTGATTCAGCAGAAAGCCCCTAATGAACAAACTGATTTATCAAAATAATTTGATTAAGGATACAAAATGTCAATCAAAATGAAATCATTGCTTTTAACCGCATTATTGGGCGTAAGCCTTTCCGCACAAGCCTTAACGGGCGACACAGATCAGCCGATCAACATTGATTCAGGCAGTCAATCCCTCGATATGACCAACAATGTGGTGGTTTTTTCTGACAACGTGTTAATCACGCAAGGTTCGATTCGTGTAACGGCTGATCGTGTAACTATTACCCGTCAAGAGGGCAGAAAAGAGATTATTGATGCGGCGGGTTCGCCTGTTACATTCCAACAAACCTTGGATAACGGCAAGCCTGTGAATGGTAAAGGGAACAGCGTTAATTACGATTTGAACGCCGAGTATTTGATTTTGACCGGCAACGCGGAATTAAAACAGCTTGATAGCTTTATTCGCGCCAACAAAATCACTTATGATGTGAAAAAACAACAACTTAAAGCCACAAGCGGTGGGAAAAACCGTGTAAAAACCGTGTTAATTCCTAACCAATTACAAGATAACAACAAATCCAAAGCCAAAAGCAGTAAAAAGAAAAAATAGGGTTTAGCAATGCCAACGCTTTATGCAGAACACTTAGCGAAAAGTTATAAAAGCCGTCAAGTGGTCAAAGATGTGAGCCTTAATGTGAAAGCGGGCGAAATCGTTGGCTTGCTTGGGCCTAACGGGGCGGGCAAAACCACCACTTTCTATATGGTGGTGGGATTGGTTCGCCACGATCAAGGCAAAATTCGGATCGATGATCAAGACATCAGCGTCTTGCCGATGCACGACCGAGCCAAAGCAGGCATCGGCTATTTGCCGCAGGAAGCCTCGATTTTCCGCCGTTTGAGCGTTTACGATAACCTAATGGCGGTGTTGCAAGTTCGCAAAGATTTGAATGATAAACAACGTAAAGCCCGTGCGGACGAGCTGATCGCCGAATTTCATATTGAGCATATCCGTGATAGCCTCGGTCAAGCCCTATCGGGGGGCGAACGTCGCCGTGTAGAAATTGCCCGTGCCTTAGCCGCCAATCCGCAATTTATTTTGCTGGACGAGCCATTTGCAGGGGTTGATCCGATCTCGGTGATCGACATCAAAAAGATCATTGTCAATCTCAAAGATCGTGGCTTGGGCGTGTTAATCACCGACCACAACGTGCGTGAAACCCTTGATGTGTGTGAACGTGCTTATATTGTCGGTAGCGGCGAGATGATCGCCAGCGGATCGCCTGCGGAAGTGTTGAACAACCCGAAAGTAAAAGAAGTTTACCTCGGCGATCAATTTAAACTCTAATGATTTCCCCAAATTCCGTTAGGAAAATGGGGAACAAAATAGCTATGAAACTCACTCAATTTCTTGTGCCAGAAAATATCCGCCACGGAGTGGTGGTGTCCAGCAAAAAACGTGCGTTGGAACTGGCGGGCAAAATGATTGCGGAATTTTTAAATAATCAGACCGCTTGCGAGCAGGGCATTTGCCCCGTGGAATGTTTTGGTAATTTGTTTAAACGGGAAAAACTCGGCTCAACTAGTCTAAATCACGGTGTGGCGTTGCCCCACGCCAAATTGCCCCTCAACGAGCATATTCAATTAGAACAGCCCGTGGCGGTATTTTTGCAGTTGGAAACCCCGATTGATTTTGAATCCGCCGATCACAAAGAGGTTGATTTGATCTATGCGGTAATGTTCCCCGAGGGCAGTTGTGCGATTTACAAAGATTGCTTACCGCAATTTGCTCAAAAGTTAAGCGATAAATCGCTACTCAAACGGCTACGCAACGCTGAAAATGCGGAAGAAATTTGGCAATTACTCGAATATGCCGACAGGCAAGTTGAAGAAAGCGAAAACGACTCAAACAGTGAACACAAATAGTTGGGGGAAAAATGGAACTGATCATCATCAGCGGACATTCAGGTTCAGGTAAATCCGTGGCGTTAAGAGCCTTAGAAGATGTGGGCTATTATTGTGTTGATAACATTCCATTGCCCCTAATTCCGCAACTTGCCGAATATTTGGCGGGTTTAAACCGCTCGGCGGTGGTCAGCCTTGATATTCGCAACCTGCCCGAAAACGCCCAATCCGTTGATGATCTGCTCAATCAACTTGCCAAATTCAACACCAAACTGATTTTCCTTGATTGCGAACGTAACGGGCTGATCCGCCGTTATAGCGATTCCCGCCGTTTGCACCCCCTTTCTAACCAAGATCTTTCCTTAGAAAGTGCGATTGATCTTGAACGTAAATTACTCGATCCGCTACTCGCCCACGCCAATTACATTATCGACACTACCCATTTATCTGCACACGAACTCGCCGAAAATCTGCGTGGCTTGTTACAAGGTTCAACGGAAAAAAACTTGCAGATTGTGTTTGAATCCTTCGGTTTTAAATATGGCGTGCCAGCCGATGCGGATTATGTGTTTGATGTGCGATTTTTGCCGAACCCCCATTGGAATCCCGAACTTCGCCCGATGACAGGCTTGGAACAGCCCGTGATCGACTTTTTAGAACGCCAAACGGAAGTGCATAATTTTATCTACCACACCCGCAATTATCTGGAAATGTGGCTGCCGATGTTGGAAAAAAATAACCGTAGCTACCTTACCATTGCAATTGGTTGCACGGGGGGCAAACATCGCTCGGTCTTTATTACCGAGCAACTGGCGAAGTATTTCGCTAGCCGTGGCAAGCAAATCCAAATTCGCCATCGAAGTTTAGAAAAACATCACAAACCTCATAGTTAAAAAGGTAAAACAAGCGGTCGGATTGTACAAAATTTCGTGAAATCCGACCGCTTGCATTTAGCCAAAGAGATCTCAAAGAATGAAATCAACAGATATTATCATCATCGGGGGCGGAATGGTCGGGCTGGCATTGGCGGGCTTGCTCAAAAACACCGCTTGCCAGCTCACAATCATCGAAAAAGCCCCACCGCAATGGGATTTGAGCCAAATTTCTAACCGAGTGAGTGCGATCAACGCCCGAAGCGAGCAGATGCTCAACGAAATTGGGGCGTTTGAAAAAATCCAGCTCGAACGCCGTTCCCCTTATCAAAAAATGTTCGTGTGGGAAAAAGACAGCTTTGCCAACATTGAATTTGATAATCACGATCCTGCCATTCAGCAACTGGGCTTGGATCAACTCGGCTTTATTTTAGAAAATCAACAAATTCAGCACGCCCTTTGGCAAACCGTGAGCGAACAGCCGAATGTGGCATTTATTTACGCCACGCCACAAAGCCTTGGCATTAGCGATAACGGTGTTTTTCTCACCCTTGATAACGGCGAAATGTTGTCGGCGAAACTGCTGGTCGGGGCGGACGGGGCAAATTCGTGGGTGCGAAATCAAACTAAAATCCCCCTCACTTCCCGTGATTATCAGCACACGGCGTTGGTCTGCAATGTGAAAACCGCCGAGCCACACCAACAAACGGCTCGCCAAATTTTCGCCCCTGACAGCATTTTGGCGTTTTTGCCGCTGCCCGATCCGCATCAATGTTCGATTGTGTGGTCGCTGCCGCCCGAACAAGCGGTAGGATTATCGAAAATCAATGAACAAGCCTTTAATCAAGCCCTCACCGTGGCGTTTGATAATCGGCTTGGCTTGTGCGAAGTGCAGGGCGAACGGGCGATTTACCCCCTTACGGCACGCTACGCACGGGATTTCGCCCAAAATCGAGTAGCGTTAATCGGCGATGCGGCTCACACCATTCATCCCCTTGCAGGGCTTGGGGTAAACTTAGGTTTTGCTGATGCGATTTGCCTCGCGAATGAAATTAAACGCATTCATCAACAAGGGCAAGACATCGGCGAATATCGCCATTTGCGTGCCTTTGAGCGGCAACGCAAAGCGGAAGCGGTGAAAGTTTTAACCGCAATGGAAGCCCTAAAACAGCTATTTAGTGGCGATTTCCCTCTCAAAAAATTGTTGCGAGGGGTGGGGTTATCCGCCACCAACCAACTGCCATTTGTCAAAAAATGGCTGATCGAACAGGCGGTTGGGATTTAAATTGTTGCAAATTTAACCATTTACATCATTTTTCTGAACTAATCGCTGGGGCATCGGTCTATTAGCCCGTAAAATAGCACCCCTTATTTTGAGGGTATTTTTCATCTAACAGAGGTAATCAAATGAAAAAATTAGCCACCTTAGGTGCAGTTGCACTTTTAGCATTAAGCGTAACCGCTTGTAACAAAGCTGATCCAAAAGCAGAATTTACCCAATTCCAAACGTGGACACAAAGTTTAGAAACCACCCGTAACGCGGCACAAGCGGAATTTCAGCAACAATTCAACGCAGCAATCGAAAGCAAGAATGCGGAAGCAGCAAAAGCAGCGGTGAAAAACTTCGCTGATAAATTAGAGCAATCAATCAAAGGCTTAGATAAATTAAACTTCAAAAGTGAAGAAGTGAAAGGTTTAGCGGATAAAGCCAAAGAAGCCTTAAAATATGGCACGGAATCAATGATTGCCCAAGTGGACGTTGCCGTAGCACAAAATCCAGAAGAAAAAGCAGAAGCTGAGAAAAAAGTGCAAGAGAAAAGCCAAAAATTAGCGGAATTTATCCAAGCTGCGGCAAAAGCAGAAATGGATGTGAAAGCGAAATTAGGCATCAAATAATTCAACAAAAACAAAAAGTTAGGGCTTGCCCTAACTTTTTTATCGGATAAAAAATGAAACTGATTAAATTAAGCGTGGCGGCTTTAATCGCCCTAGTATTAAGTGCTTGTGGCGACAAACCTGCAACCACCACCTCAACCCCTGCCAAAGCAGAAACTACTCAAACCGTTGAAAACAAAGACACCACCGCCGAGGATTATAAAAAATTCCTCGAATGGCAAGCGGTGCAAGAAAAAGCCTTGAACGACAGCACCATTTCAGCGGTGGCGAACGTGGATAAAAACGATGCCAAAGCCCTAAAAACGGCAATCGACCAAGCCTTATTAGGGGCGATTAACAACATCAAAGCCAGCGCGGCAACCTTAGACATCAAAGATCCAAAGGTAAACACCCTTAAAGAGAAAGTGATTGAGGTAATGTCCTTAGGGGCGGAATTAGTGGTTGAGGGCGAAAAACTCACCCAAAACCCAAGCCAAGAAGCCCACAAAGCCTTTAACGACCTCAAAACTAAATTGGAACAAGCAGCAAAAGAAGGGCAAGCGATTGAAGCAGAACTCAACCAAAAATATGGTCCAGCACCTCAATCTGCCCCATATGTTCCACAATCGGAAGTAAGTCCTGCATCAACAGAGCCTACGCAAAAATAATTTTTAAATCCAAATAAAAAAGCTGAGTAAATACTCAGCTTTTTATTTATATATTAGCTTATTTTTTGCCAAGTTGTGGGATGACGTTGTTTTGCACAGAGAGTAAACCCGTTTCGGTGTAGATCGCTAATTTATCGCGGGTGTCCACAATGTCGAGGTTACGCATTGTGAGCTGACCGATACGATCCGCTGGGGTAAACGGTGCGTCTTCCACTTTTTCCATACTCAAACGCTCTGGCACATAGGTGAGGTTTGGTGATTCGGTGTTGAGGATTGAGTAATCGTTACCACGGCGAAGTTCGAGGGTTACTGTGCCGGTAATCGCTTGTGCCACCCAACGTTGAGCGGTTTCACGCAACATTAACGCTTGTGGATCGAACCAGCGACCTTGATAGAGCAAGCGACCTAACCGTAAGCCGTTGATACGATATTGCTCAATAGTATCTTCGTTGTGAATGCCCGTTACCAAACGCTCGTAGGCGATGTGCAATAACGCCATTCCTGGGGCTTCGTAAATACCACGAGATTTGGCTTCGATGATACGGTTTTCGATTTGGTCGGTCATTCCTAAACCGTGGCGACCGCCGATGCGGTTCGCTTCGAGGATCAATTCTACCGCATCGTCAAAACGTTTGCCGTTTAACGCCACTGGCACGCCCTCTTCAAAGGTTACGCTGACGGTTTCAGGTTTAATTTCTACGCTTTCGTCCCAGAACGCCACGCCCATAATTGGTTTGACGATTTTGACGCTGGTGCTTAATTCTTCCAAATCTTTTGCTTCGTGGGTCGCACCGAGCATATTTGAGTCGGTTGAGTAGGCTTTTTCCACCGACATTTTGTAGTTAAAGCCATTTTCGATCAAAAATTCTGACATCTCTTGACGACCGCCCAATTCATCAATAAAAGTTTGGTCTAACCAAGGTTTGTAGATTTTTAATTTTGGGTTGGTTAATAAACCATAGCGGTAGAAACGCTCAATGTCGTTGCCTTTGAAGGTTGAGCCATCGCCCCAGATGTTCACATCATCTTCTTTCATCGCCGCCACGAGCATTGTGCCAGTTACCGCACGACCAAGTGGGGTGGTGTTGAAATAAGGCATTCCGCCCGTTGAAATGTGGAACGCACCGCATTGAATTGCCGCAATCCCCTCGTGGGCAAGCTGTTTACGGCAGTCGATCAAGCGGGCATTTTCCGCCCCGTATTCCATCGCTTTTTTCGGAATGGCGTTGTAATCGTCTTCATCTGGCTGACCTAAATTCGCGGTGTAAGCGTAAGGCACTGCCCCTTTTTTACGCATCCAAAGTAAGGCTGCACTGGTATCTAAACCGCCCGAAAAAGCGATCCCCACTTTTTGACCAAGTGGTAAGGTTTCTAAAATGGTTGCTGACATATCAATTCCTAAGTTAAAAAATGAACGGGCATAGCCCACCGAAAAATAGGCATATTCTACCGAAAAAGGGCGGAAAATTCACGAAAATTTATTAAACCAATGATTTTGTAAGGAAAGTTGAAATTTCGGGTGAGTGATTTAGAATATCGCCCAATTTTGCAATTTTAGAAATTGGGTGAAAATGAAAAAAATCCTCGTGATCCGCAACGACAAAATCGGCGATTTTATGGTCTGTTTTCCTGCGTTCACAATGTTGAAACAATCCTTGCCGAATGTGGAAATTACCGCTCTCGTGCCGTCTTACACCGCCCCCCTCGCCGAACTTTGCCCCTCGATTGATCGCATTATTTTAGATGCGAACGACAAAAAAGATAAAAGTGAGCAAAAGCGAGTGTTACAAGCGGTGCGATCCGAAAAATTTGATGGGGTGATCTGTTTTGTGTCCGATTGGTATAACGCCAAACTGACGTTTCTCAGTGGCATTCCTCATCGCCTCGCCCCCGCCACCAAATTGTTCCAATTTCTCTATAATCATCGCCTCACCCAACGCCGTTCCCAATCGGCAAAGGCGGAATTTGAATATAATTTAGATTTAGTGCGAGCCTTTTTGCGGAAGCACAATCTGCCGATTGTTGAGCCGAAACCGCCTTATTTGCAATTTGAACCGACTCAAATTGAAGCTCAAAAACAAAAATTAAGTTCGCAGCTTGGGCTTTCTCGTCATAAAAAATGGCTGTTTGTGCATAGCAGCACGGGCGGGTCGGCAAATAATTTATCCCTTGCTCAATATGCCGAGTTGATTAACGGCATTTTGAACGAATTTGATTGCAACGTGGTGCTAACCGCGGGCAAAGGCGAGGGGGAAAAGGCTCAACAACTGGCGGATTTGGTGAAAAATCCGAATGTGGTGGTTTACGACAAAAACGAGGGCTTGGCGGATTTCAGCCGTTCTCTGGCGTGTGCGGATCTGTTTATTGCAGGCTCGACAGGGCCGTTGCACATCAGCGGTGCGTTAAATGTGCCGACCGTAGGTTTTTATCCGAGCCGCCTTTCGGCGATCCCACGCCGTTGGCAGCCGATCAACGAAGCTCACAAACATATTGCGTTCTGCCCGCCAACGGACAAAGCTTCGCAAATGAATTTAACCTTGATTTCCATTCCGCACGCCTTGCAACAAATTATCCCGTTTGTGCGAAAAATGTGGCAATAACGAATTTCTATCAACCAAAAGGAGCTTTCCAATGAAAATGTTAAAACTTTCTACCCTTGCGATTACTTCTGCATTACTGCTAGCGGGTTGTTCTACGCAAAAATCCGATCCGAACGTCGCTGCCGATGCAAAATTGCAGCAACACGCCTTACTCGGCGTGAACTGGGTGCAGCAGTCGGGCGAATATCAAGCCCTTGCCTACCAAGCGTTCAACACCGCCAAAACCGCCTTTGATCAAGCCAAAGTGAAAAAAGGCAAGAAAAAAGCGGTGGTGGTCGATTTAGACGAAACAATGATGGACAACAGCCCTTACGCAGGTTGGCAAATCCAAAATAACAAGCCGTTTGACGGCAAAGATTGGACGCGTTGGGTAAACGCTCGCCAAACCCGTGCGGTGGCTGGGGCGGTTGAGTTCAACAACTATGTAAACGCCAAAGGTGGTAAAGTGTTCTACGTTTCCAACCGCAAAGATGACGGTGAAAAAGCAGCGACCCTAGACGATTTGAAAAAACTCGGCTTTAACGGGGCGAGCGAAGAAGTGCTTTACCTCAAAAAAGAGAAATCGAACAAAACTCCTCGCTTTGAAGAGATCGAAAAACAGGGTTACGAAATCGTGCTTTATGTGGGCGATAACCTCAACGATTTCGGCGATGCGACCTACAAAAAATCCAACGCAGAACGCAAAGCATTCGTAGAGCAAAACAAACAGGCTTTCGGCAAAAAATTCATCGTGCTACCTAACCCGAACTACGGCGACTGGGAAGCAGGAATGGCGAAAGACTACTACAAGGGCAACGCCCAAAGCCGTGTCAATATCCGCAACAGCGTGATTGAAGCGTGGGACGGAAAATAATTTCCAAAAATAGAAAGGTCGCTAGGGCGACCTTTTTTGTTAATTGACAAGCCTAGATAAATTCCATACTATCACGCTAAGCATTACAGAGGGCAAAATGAGAATTTTTAAAACAAAGGCTTTTGCGAAATTTGCCACCAAACAGCAGATTGATGATTGCCTCTTAATTGAGGCGATTGAACGGGCAGACAAAGGCTTAATTGATGCCGATTTAGGTAGCAATATCATTAAACAGCGTGTCGCAAGGCAAGGTCAAGGCAAATCGGGCGGTTATCGCACCTTGATTTTTTATAAAATCAACGACAATCACTTCTTTGTGGTCGGTTTTGCTAAAAATGAAAAAGAAAATATCGCCGAAAGTGATTTATTTTCATTGAAATTATTAGCCAAACAATACGCCAGTTTTAGCCCTGAACAAATTGAAGCCTTGATCGAAAAAGGCGTTTTAATTGAGGTGAAAAAATGAAATATAACAGTGAAATTGCTCAAATGATCCACGAAAATGCGGTGGATTTATATGAAAGCGGTGCGATCAGCAAAAAAACAATGCAACAGTTTGATAAATCGTGCCTGACCCCCGTTACTCCACTTTTGCCCGAAGAAATAAAAGCGATTCGTGAAAAAGAGAATTTTTCCCAAGCGGTTTTTGCGAATTATCTTAACATTAGCAAAAATTTACTTTCTGAATGGGAACGTGGCGTGAAAAAGCCAAGTGGTGCAGCACTAAAATTGCTGACCTTAGTTCAACATAAAGGGATTGAAATTATTGCCTAATAAAAAGCGACCACGGTCGCTTTTTTGTTGCCCCAAGTTTAATCGACAAGGGGGAGGATTTTTAAAAATTTACGGTCGGCAAATCTTCCCCCACAACTCACCGCTTGTAGGCTCGCAAGTTACGCTGATATTTTCCCCTTGGTAGTAAAAATCAAGGCGGTGGGCGTGTAGGTAGAGGCGGTCGGCGGGGTCGCCACGGTAGAGGTGGTCGCCGAGAATGGGGCTGCCGAGGCTTTTCATTGCGACTCGCAGTTGGTGGGTTTTGCCTGTTTTGGGTTGCAGAATAAAATGGCGTAGTTTAGGTTCAATCGACACCGAATGAAACTGGGTAATCGCAGGGTTTTCAAGGCTTTTGCACAATTTCCACGCCCCATTTCGGCTACGTGCCATATCCCCCACAATTTTGCCCTGCTTCTTTTTCGGCTTGTGGTTCGACAACGCCCAATAGGTCTTTTGAATTTGGTGGTCAGCAAACATTTGCGACAAGGTTTTGGCACTTTCCCGATTGAGGGCGAGCATCAGCAAGCCCGAGGTCATTTTATCTAGCCGATGCACCAGCCAAACCTGTTCCACCCCGAGCTGTTGAGCGAGGGCGGTGGTTAAGCCGATGTCGTTGTCGTCTTTGTGGACGCTGATTCCGCAGGGTTTATTGATGATCACAAAATCATTATGTTGATAACAGAGGGGAAAAGGGGCTGGCATTTTGCTATACTCTCACTATTTTTAGGATTATTGTAAAGGAAACCAAAATGGCTGTAACCGTTTATTTGATTCGCCACGGGCGGACGGAATGGAATTTAGAGGGGCGTTTGCAAGGCTCGGACGATTCGCCCCTTGTCGCAGAGGGGATTGAGGGGGCGAAGCGAACGGGGCAAGCGTTGGCAGAGGTGCCGTTTGCCGCTTGTTATTCGAGCTTGCTCAAACGGGCTCAGGACACGGCGAATTATATTTTGGGCGAGCGTCAAATTCCCCATTTTCATCATCAAGGCTTGAACGAGCTGGATTTTGGCTCGTGGGAAGGGCAGAAATCGGTCGATCTTTACGACAACGAAGAATACTGGACGATGAAGAAAACCCCTGCCGAATATCAAGCCAAATCCAACGGCGGCGAAACAATGGCGGCATTTGCCGAGCGGGTGCAACAGGCGTTTTGGCAGATTGTCGGGCAACATCAAGAGGGCGAAAATATCTTGATCGTTTCGCACGGAATGACCCTTACCCTCTTAACGGCGGTGCTGAAAGGGCTAAGTTGGCACGATTTCCGTGATGAAGAAAAACATAGTTTCGTGCTAAACACGGCGATTAACGTGGTGGAAGTCGAAAACGGCACAGCGGATTTGGTGCAGTTTAATCAAATTGAGCATTTGGCGTAGCTCGCTCGATTGTAAATTTTCAATTTTCCGCCCTGCAAGCGGTTAGATTTTTTGGAAGATCGCTTAAATAGTGGTAGGATAACGCCATTTTTGAGTGAACGATATTTTTGAATGAAAGAGACGATCCGCATTGCGACCCGTCAAAGCCCATTGGCACTTTGGCAGGCGAATTTTGTTAAGGCTGAATTAGAAAAGCATTTCCCTGAATTGAGCGTTGAATTAGTTACAATGGTAACCAAAGGCGATATTATTTTGGATACGCCATTGGCGAAAATTGGTGGAAAAGGCTTATTTGTCAAAGAGTTAGAACTCGCTTTATTAGAAAATCGGGCGGATATTGCGGTTCATTCAATGAAAGATGTGCCGATGACCTTTCCAGAGGGATTAGGGCTTGCCACCATTTGCGAGCGGGAAGACCCGCGTGATGCGTTCGTATCAAATCAATATGCCGATTTAGATGCCCTGCCTGCGGGGGCAGTGGTGGGAACGTCCAGTTTACGCCGCCAATGCCAATTGATGAATAAATATCCGCATTTGACGATTAAATCCCTGCGAGGCAATGTTGGGACGCGATTAAGTAAACTTGATAATGGCGACTATGATGCGATTATTTTAGCCGCCGCAGGGTTAATTCGTTTAGGGTTACAAGATCGGATTCGTACCTTTATCGCCTCAGAAAATTCCTTGCCCGCCGCAGGGCAAGGGGCGGTGGGGATTGAAACTCGCCTTAACGATCAACGGGTTTTGAACTATCTGGCAA
This sequence comes from Haemophilus paracuniculus, assembly GCF_002015115.1. Classification (GTDB taxonomy): domain Bacteria; phylum Pseudomonadota; class Gammaproteobacteria; order Enterobacterales; family Pasteurellaceae; genus Haemophilus_E; species Haemophilus_E paracuniculus. Next base: position 61,061 of record NZ_MUYA01000005.1, on the reverse strand, counting down.
AATTAAATCATGAACCGACCGCTTGTTGCGTGCAGGCGGAACGGGCGATGAACGCCCATTTGCAGGGCGGTTGCCAAGTGCCGATTGGTGGATTTGCCACCCTCGAAAATGATCAGCTCACTTTAACCGCATTGGTCGGTTCATTAGATGGCTCAACCATTATCCGAGCCACCGCCCAAGCCCCGAAAGCCAAAGCGGAACAACTTGGCGTTGCGGTGGCGAAGCAGCTACTTTCGCAAGGGGCGGATAAAATCCTCGCCGAAGTGTATCAAGAGCAATAAAATGAATGTGTTAGTTACTCGCCCTGAACAACGGGGGCGTGAGTTGGTCGAACAGCTTAGTCAGCACGGCATTTTTGCGGTGCATCAACCGCTCTTTACCATTGAAGCTGGCACAGAATTACCTCAACTGCCCTCGGCACTTGCTCGTTTGAACGCAGGGGATTATGTGTTTGCCGTTTCCCGCCACGCGGTGGATTATGCGGTGGAAACCTTACGCCAAACGGGATTTCATTTTCGCAATGATTTGCACTATTTTGCGGTAGGCAGTGCGACTGCGAGTTATTTTTCGGCGGCGGCGGAACAAGCGGTGCGTTATCCGATTTTTTCGGAAAATAGCGAAGGGTTGTTAGAGTTGCCCGAAATGCAGCAGTTAAGCGAGAAAAATATTCTGATTTTGCGAGCGGATTTTGGGCGAGAATTATTTGCGGAACAAGCCAGCCAGCGAGGGGCTGCGGTGCAGTATTTGGAATGTTACCGCCGTCAGCTCACCGATGAAAATTTATCGGAAAAACTCAGCCTCGCCAAGCGGGCAGGGGTGGATACCATTATCGCCACTAGTGGCGAAATTTTAACCACTTTAATTGAGCAGACCGACCCAGTCGATCAGCAATGGCTGTTTGAGTGTCGTTTGCTGGTGGTGGGCAATCGACTTGCGAATTTGGCTCAACTGCTGGGCTGGCACAAAGATAAACTGATTATCGCCGAAAAAGCGGATAATCAAACGCTGTTTCAAACCCTTTGCGGTTAGGAACAATCCCACTTTCATTTTTATTATCGCTGAGTGGAACTCACGGGGGAATTATGTCAAAACGTAAACAAGTGATTGAAAACGTCGAAAACATCGAAAAAGTGGAAGATAAGGTGGAAAACCTTACTTCTGAAACGGAACAAGCGGTAGGATCGGACGAAATTTCCGCTAAACAGACCGCTTCTCAACCTCATAAAGAAAAGGAAAACCCAGTGGATCTAGACAAAAACACGGAAATCCCTGCTACCGAAACGGTGGTGGTGCAAAAATCAGGTGGTGGCAAAGCGATTGGCTTGCTTGCTTTATTGGTGGCACTTGGCGTTGGCGGTGCAGGCTATTATTTCGGTATGCAAAAATTTGCAGGCATCGATCAGCAAGTTCAGCAACAGGTTCAACAGCAAGTGGCGAAGTTGTCGGCGAATTTAAGTTCGGCTGGTTCACAAACCGCGGTGGAAATGCCAACCTTTGAGGCGGAAAAAGCCCAAATCAACGAATTGGCAACTTCTTATCAAAAAGCCCTTGATCGCATTGCTCAACTTGAAAGCGAACAAAGCAATTACACCAATCAAATCAACAACTTACAACTTCAAATCCAAAAACTCGGCAATACCCAAACGGATTCTAGTGCGTGGAAACTTGCCGATGCCAATTTCCTGCTGAACAACGCCCTGCGTAAATTAGTGTTGGATAACGATCTCGACACCGCCAAAAGCCTATTATTAGAGGCAAACGGCGTGCTGAACCAAGTTACCACCCCAGAGGGAATGGCGTTGCGTGAGGCGATCAAAGCGGATCTCAATAATTTATCTAACGTGAACCAAGTGGATCAAAACGGCTTAATGCTACGTTTGACGGCGTTGGCGAACAAATTAGATGATTTGCCGATGATCGAAAACGAAAGTGCCGATCAAAATAAAGCGACAGGCGAAGTGAGCGATTCGATCCAAGATTGGGAAAAGAATTTGGAAAAAAGTGCCAGTTCGTTCCTCGATCACTTTATCCGTGTGAGCGACCGCAACGCCAAAGACGAAAAAGCCTTTGTTGCCCCAAACCAAGAAATTTATTTGCGTGAAAATATCCGCTTGCGTTTGCAAATTGCGATTTTGGCGATTCCTCGTCAGCAAAATGAACTTTACAAACGCTCCCTTGAAGCGGTTAGCACTTGGATCAGAAGCTATTTCGATACCCAAAACGAAAATGTGAAAAACTTCTTAAAAGAGCTTGATGAATTGGTGGATCAATCGATTTATATTGATGCCCCAACCAAATTAGAGAGTTTGAACTTGCTCGATAAACAGTTGAGCAAAACCTCAAAGCCCGTTGAAAAAATGGAAATTCAAGCAGAAAAAGAGCTTGCCCCTGTGGCAGAGCCTCAACCTGCTGAACCGCAAGCGGATAAACCAGCTCAATAAGGGGAAAAACTATGTTTCGTATTCTCTTTTTAATGTTATTAGTGCTTGCCGCACTTATTTCCGCCCCTTATCTGGCGGGCAATCAAGGCTACGTTCGCATTGAAGCTGGCTCAAAAATCATCGAAATGAGCTTAGTAATGCTGGTGGTATTTTTTGCGGTGGCAATGGCGGTGGTTTACGGCATTGAGTGGCTCATTACCCGTTTCTTACGCCTAAGCCGTGGCTCTTACAACTGGTTCGCCAACCGCAAACACAAAAAAGCCCAACAGCAAACCATTGAAGGTATGATGCGAATGAGCGAGGGCGATTATTCCAAAGCGGAAAAATTGTTCAGCAAAAACGCCAAACACGCCGATGAACCTGTGCTTAACTTAATCAAAGCCGCCGAAGCTGCTCAACAAAAAGGCGATGAATTAGGGGCGAATAAATATCTGATCGAAGCAAGCAAAATCGCAGGTGATAACAGCGTGATTGTGGAATTGGCTCGCACCCGCATTTTAATGCAGCAGGGCAAATTGCCAGCGGCTCGCACGGCGGTGGATAGCCTACTCGAACTCGCCCCGAAAAATGCCGAAGTGTTGCGTTTAGCGATTCAAATTTATCAACAATCGAAAGCCTACAATGCGTTAGATAATATCTTGGAAGAGATCGGACAACGCAGTTTCCTTTCTGCCGAAGAATATCAACAGCTCGAACAATTTGTCGATGACGGCTTACTCGATGAAAAAATGAATAGCGAAGGGCAAGAGGGCTTGCTCAACTGGTGGGAAAATCAACCAAGTCGCCGCCGTAAATCCGTGTATGTGCGTGTTGGCTTGATCAAACGTTTGATTGATGTGGACGATCACGAATCCGCCCAAAGTCTCGCCCTCGAAACCTTGAAAAAATATGAAGACGAGCAACTAGACGGATTATTCGCCCAATTAACCCGCTTGCAAGTGCCAGAAAATGCCAAATTACTGAAAGTGTTAGCAAAACGTGCAGGTAAAGCCGCGGAAAATTACACCGATGATTATGCCCGTGCCTTAGGTTATATCTACACCCGCGAGGGCTTATTTGATAAGGCGAAAACCTATTTTGTGCAGTTGCTTGACCACCAAGAATGTGTGGATAACGATCGCATTATGGCACTTCACGTTGCCGAACAAACAGGCGACAACGAACTCGCCAACCGCGTTCGTGAAATCAACCTCAAACAGGTGAATCTAGAAAATAAAGAACCGACGGAACAACCTTTATTACTCGAACAACCAAAAGCCTAATTTAAAAATTTCCCTCTATTAAGGCGAAGCCGCCTAAGATAGAGGGAATTTTTTTACCTTTTATTCTACGAATTAAGAAAAATCCCCACCCAACGTCCCTGTTGAGTGGGGATTTTTGTATTGTCTAAATTTTAGACGATCTCTGTACACTAGTGTACAGATTTTCCTTCTCTCTTGACAGAGAGAAGGAAACAACCCTGCTAAGAAAAAAATTTTTAAATCGAAGTGAGGATAATAATGAACACAAATTCACCAGAATCAAATATTAACAATAGCAATCAAGTTGCCCCAAATAATACCACAGAGAACCAAAATGTTTCTACTGAAACAACGGATAAGGATAAAAATTCATCAGAGAAGAAGGAAAATATTTGCGATCAGTTTATCTTTTATCGCAATAGATATCTTCGTGTGGAATTAGGGCTTAAATTGATTTATCAAGTGTTTGTCGGTTTTTTTATGCTGATGCTACTCTTTTATCTTTTTGGGGACTATATTTCATTCGTTAATACTCTGCAAAATTTATATGAATTTATTAGTGGAAATATTAAAGTTATTATCTTTTTTGTCGGTATGTATATCGCTTTATTGATTTTAATTTTTTTAGAGGTTTTTGCAGATAAATCAGAGACTTTAATTTACCGATTTGTTTGGTGTTTTGCTGCGTTTTGTACCTTTTTTATTTTTTTATCACTTTCATTTGAACAAGAAATTGAACCATTAAAAAATGAAGATTCATTGAATCAGATTTATTTATCTATTGGTTTTGTTTTATTTATGTTTGTTGCTTTTTATCAATATATAAAACATTATATGGGAATTAGAGATTATATGGCTGAGTTAAAAGCGTTAGACTCATTTAAATATCAAAAAAAGAGCAAAGATGACAAATCAGAAAAAGAAGAAGTAGTTGAGAATAGCAACTAATAGAATAAAGTTTTATATTCACTTATAGAATGAGGATGTTTTTATCTTCAAACTGATAATTTAGAAAGGGTAATTATGGTTTCAGAATCACTGCATAAATTTGTTTCCTATACATTAAATAGTAATAGCATTTATGATTATCTTAGCATTCCAATGTTTATAAGCGTTAGTTTCGCTATTGCTGGACTTTTTCTCTATTATTTACTTTTTAAGGATCGTAAACAATTAAATGATATTACAAACGCTGAAAGTTTCTTTTCTTTATTATTTATTGCTCTTGTGTTTTTTACGCCAGCATATTTCTTTTTTGAGAAACATCGAAATAATTCGCTACCACCAGAGGAACGTTTTTATAAAAGAATCGCAATAGATATGAAGAAAAGGAATGATTTATCCGCTAAGGATATTGCGGAATTAGAGAAAATTTTTCAAGAGGGAATAACACAAACAGAAGATGGAAGAACAGAATATAGTTTAGATCCCGTTTATCTTTTTATTCTCAATAATAAGCAGAAAAAAGAGAAACCTGTCATAGAAATGAAGCCGAATAAGTATTTAATGGAAGTTAGGGATTGGCGGAAACAGAAAGAAGCGGAAGAGCAAGAGCGTATAGAGAAAGCTCGTAAAGAACTAGGGTATTCTCAACCAGAGACAGAGGTAAAAACACCGCAACCAGCCCCACCGAAATCTACATCACCTAAAAAAGTGCAGGCAAAAAATAAGGTGAAAAAGGCTGAAAATAAAAAGGCGGTGAAATCAAAGCCAGCCTCAAAACCAAAGCAAAAATCGCTACCGCGTAAAGCGGTGAATAAAACTCAAAGTAAGAGGCGGACAGGTTAAACATATAATTTACTACTAAAAGTGGAAAATATGGGAATGAAAGCTAACCTTTGTTAAGTGGAATAGGTAGCTTTTCTAAAATATTCAACAGCATCACTGATTTAAGGTTAAGTGAAAATAAATTTCTATCTAATAAGGAATTTAAAATGAAAAAACTATTGAAAATTGCATTAATCCTTTTAGGGGCCAGCATATCAATTTCGCAAGCTAGGTCTATTTCATTTGGTGAACCAGATTTAGAAACCCCTGCCTTAAAAAAAGAATTGTCTTTAAAAGTCAAAAAAATTAGGGCAGCAGAGAAGTTTTTTTATGAAAATACGGCTGCAGTTAGACGCGGGCCGACAAAATTTCTTAAACAACCTAGCGCATATTTAACAGCTAAATATCAAGAATATTTAGACTATGTAGGGAAAGTTGCTTCAGAAGCAGAAAAGGGGCGTCATAATCCAGCCCTTCTAAGGGCTCTTGAGGATGTTGGAATGAGTCTATATTATAATGCTATTCAATATCGAGAGAAGTTAGTAAACCCTATTGTTCCTGATGCACCGTATACTGCTGATGATGCTACTTATGAAGCTTATATAAAGAAAAAGCTGGCTCTTTATAGTGATTTATATAAAAGAGCTAGTGCGTTAAAACGTTTTGCTTGGGATATGCGAGAAGCTGCGAAGAGTGGATTAGAAGTATATTATGGTATTTCTAAACCACCAATAGAGCTAGCATGGTAATTAGGAACTAAGCCATAAATAAGTCTAGAGCACTAGGCTTATTTGTGATGATACTAAATTATCTTTTTTTAAATAACTCACAACAGCGGGCTTTATGCCCGCTGAAAATTTTAGATTTCACAAGAGAGCAAATCAAATTTCAGACAATTTGACTGTGTGATACCTTCCCTCATTCTATTATGCCTTATAGATAAAAATTTCCCTCAATCCCACCCCTTGCCGTTCTCGATGTTGCGTTTGTTACCCCCTTCGGCACTGCGTGCCACTTCCCCCGCAAGCGGGGGCAGATCAGATCGTTCTCACTGACGAACAAAGATCTCAAATTTCCACAGCACAAGATCTGCCCCCGCTTGCGGGGGAAGTACCGCCGTAGGCGGGGTAGGGGGGCAACAATAATTTTTTGATTCACAAAATAGAAAATAAATTTGATGCAATAAAAAGGGCGGATATAAAATTCGCCCCTACGAATGATGATTGATTTTTTGAAGAACGACAATATTTCGTAGTGGCGGACTTTATGTCCGCCAAGCGATCTTTGATGTTACAAATTTCCTAAAATCCCACCGCTTTTTGGACACAGCCACTTCCAAATCTGCTAAAATTCCCCCATTTTTCGTGGCTTAAATTATTCATTAACCAATGGCACTACTGAATTTATCCAACGCCTATTTGGGCTTTGGCGATCATCCTTTATTAGATCATACGGAATTACACATTGAAGCAGGCGAGCGAGTTTGTTTGGTCGGTCGCAACGGGGCAGGCAAATCGACCCTGATGAAAGTGTTGGCTGGCGAGGTGCAACTCGATGACGGCAAGCTGATTTTTGAAAAAGACATTGTGGTAACACGGTTAGAGCAAGATCCGCCTCGCCATATTCAAGGCTCGGTGTTTGATTATGTCGCAGAGGGGATCTCGCATCTTAGCGACTTATTGAAGCAATATCACCACATTTCGCAGCAAATGCAGACCGATTACAGCGAAACCCTAATGTCGCAACTTTCGGCGGTGCAGGCTCAACTGGAACACAATAACGGCTGGCAATTTGAGAACCGTATTCAAGATACGCTACGCCTGTTGGAACTCAATCCCGACAGCGATTTGTCGGAACTTTCGGGCGGTTGGCTACGCCGTGCGGCGTTGGCGAGGGCGTTGGTTGCCGACCCTGATATTTTGTTGCTCGATGAGCCGACCAACCACCTTGACGTTGATGCGATTGCGTGGCTGGAAAATCTGTTGCTCGACTTCAAGGGCAGTATCATTTTCATTTCGCACGACCGTGCTTTTATCCGCAAAATGGCAACCCGAATTGTCGATTTGGATCGGGGCAAATTGGTTTCCTACCCGAGCAATTACGATCTTTACCTCGAAACCAAAGCGGAAGATCTTCGGGTTGAGGCCTTGCAAAATGAGCTGTTTGATAAAAAACTCGCCCAAGAGGAAGTGTGGATTCGGCAGGGAATCAAAGCCCGCCGCACCCGTAACGAGGGGCGTGTGCGAGCCTTGAAAGCGTTGCGGGAAGAACGCAAGCAACGGCGAGAAGTGCAAGGCAGTGCAAAAATTCAGCTCGATCAGACCGCTCGCTCAGGCAAAATTGTGTTTGAAGTGGAAAACGCCAGCTACGAAGTGGGTGGCAAAACCCTGCTCAAAAATTTCAGCACCACCATTTTACGCGGCGACAAAATCGCGTTGGTGGGGGCGAACGGCTGCGGCAAAACCACCTTTATCAAATTGTTGCTAGGCGAATTACAGCCAACTTCGGGATCGATCCGTTGTGGCACTAAGTTGGAAGTTGCCTATTTCGACCAATATCGAGCCGATCTCGATCCCGAAAAAACGGTAATGGACAACGTAGCGGACGGCAAGCAAGATATTGAAGTGAACGGCGTAAAACGCCACGTTTTGGGCTATTTGCAGGATTTCCTCTTTCCACCAAAACGAGCGATGACCCCTGTTAAAGCCTTGTCGGGGGGCGAACGCAACCGCTTGTTGTTGGCGAAACTGTTGCTCAAACCGAATAATCTGCTGATTTTGGACGAACCCACCAACGACTTGGACGTGGAAACCCTCGAACTGTTGGAAGAAGTGCTGGCGGATTATCAAGGCACCCTGTTGATTGTGAGCCACGACCGCCAATTTATCGATAACACCGTGGCGGAATGTTACATTTTCGAGGGCGAGGGCGTGCTGAACAAATATATCGGCGGCTACCACGATGCCAAACAGCAACAAGCCAACTATTTTGAGGCGAAAGCCCAGCAGGAAAACGCTAACAAGCGGTCGGTTTCCGCCCAAAATATGCAAAAAAATGAAGAAATCCCACCGCTTGCTAAGCCGAAAAACGACAAAAAAATCAAACTTTCCTACAAAGAACAGCGAGAGTTAGAGGCATTGCCCGCTCAAATGGAACAGCTGGAAGCGGAAATCGACACCTTGCAAGCGGAAGTAAATGGGGCGGATTTTTTCACAAAACCTGCCGATTACACCCAAGCCCAACTGCAAAAACTCGCCGAAGCGGAAATGGCGTTAGAGCAAGCCTTTGAGCGTTGGGAAGCGTTGGAAAATATCAAGAATGGAGTAAATAAATGAGTTGTAATTTTGTAAAGAAAGCTTGGTATTGGCTTATTTCTGAAGGAAGCAAAAATAGAAAAGAAAAAACAGAAATAGAAAAATTACAGATGAGTGCAAGAGCAACGGCAAAGTGTAGATTTAATGCGGCTGCTCGGTTAAGAGGACAAAATAAATTTGCATTTTTCACTACAATTATTCTATCGCTAGGTTTGATACTCATTCCTTTAATACAAAATAGTGGGATTAAGTTATATTTCGATCCTAGAGTAATGAATATGATGTCTATATTTTTAGCTGTTGCTATACTTGTATATTCCATAGTAATTGGTACAGCACATTATGAGTTAAGAGAAGCTAATTTAAATGAGTGCGGTTACAGGCTTAAAGAATTTATTAGGGAATTGGGGCTTATTAAAGAACAATTAGATAATGGTAAAAATAATTTTGATTTATCAAGATACCATAATAAATATTCAGAAATATTGGCAAAATCACCAGAAAATCATCTAAACTGTGATTATGACTTTGCTAGATTGGATATGCATAGAGACTATATAATAACAGGGATCCCTAGATTATTACTTTGGTTGAAAGCACATATGATGAATAAAAGATCATATATATTACCTATATTTATGATGATATTAGAATTATTTTTTATATTGGATATGGTTGGTTTTACATCTATATTTACACCATATTTACAAATAAAAAGTGAAGTTATTAAATGACAAGAATTGATAATTATGAACAGCGTTTTGGGGGGATTGGACGGCTTTACCCCCCCGAGGGCTTGGCAAAATTACGCCAAGCCCACGTTTGTGTGATTGGGATTGGCGGCGTGGGATCGTGGGCGGTGGAAGCTCTTGCTCGCTCGGGGATCGGCAAATTAACCCTAATCGATATGGACGATATTTGCGTAACTAACATTAACCGCCAAATTCACGCCTACACGGGGCAGATCGGCAAGCTCAAAACCGAGGCGATGAAAGAACGGGTTGCCCTGATTAACCCTGAATGTGAGGTGCAGATTATTGATGATTTCCTCACCACCGACAACCTCGCCGACTATCTGCAACGGGGCTATGATTATGTGATCGATGCGATTGACAGCGTGCGAGTGAAAGCGGCGTTGATCGCCTATTGCAAGCGAAATAAGATCAAGCTGATCACCACAGGCGGGGCAGGCGGTCAGACCGATCCGAGCCAGATTCAGATCGCCGATCTCAGCCGCACCATTCAAGATCCGTTGGCAGCAAAAGTGCGTTCTTTGCTACGGAAAGAGTACCATTTCAGCCAAAACCCGAAACGCAAATTTGGGGTGGATTGCGTTTTTTCCACCCAACCGCTGATCTTTCCCAAAGTGGGCGAAGGCTGCGAAATTTCCGCCACAATGAACTGTGCCAACGGCTTCGGTGCCGCCACAATGATCACTGCCACATTTGGATTTTTTGCGGTCAGCCGAGTGATTGAAAAATTATTACAAAATTAAGGACCCACCCTTTGAACGAACTAATTATCTCCCTTGAACCCCAAGACAACACCCGTTTGCAATCCCTTTGTGGGGCGTTTGATGAACATCTCGCTTTGATTGAGAAAAGTTTTAACCTTGTGATTGCCCGTCAGGGGTTTAGTTTTACCATTCAATCGGCGGACGAAAATCACTATTCCGCCCATTTGATCCAAAATGCAGGCAAGCTGATTTGCCAGCTTTATAACGAAACCGCCCCGATTAAGGGCAAGATCAAAGAGTTGGATTTGGAAGATATTCATCTCGCGATTCAAGAGAGCCGAATGTTGCTACAAAGCCAATGGCAACCGAGTGGTGGCGAGATTGCGATCAAGACCAAACGTGGGGTGATCAAGCCCCGTGGCGAACATCAACAACGCTATCTTCGTAACATTTTGAGCCACGATATTAGTTTTGGGATCGGTCCTGCTGGCACGGGCAAAACCTTTTTAGCGGTGGCGGCGGCGGTGGAATCCCTCGAACGCCAAGAAATTCGGCGAATTTTGCTCACTCGCCCTGCGGTGGAAGCTGGCGAAAAACTGGGCTTTTTACCAGGGGATCTCGGGCAGAAAATCGAGCCATATTTGCGTCCCCTTTACGATGCGTTGTTTGAAATGCTGGGCTTTGAAAAGGCACAAAAATTGATGGAACGAAATGTGATTGAAATCGCACCGCTTGCCTATATGCGTGGGCGAACCCTCAACGATGCCTTTATCATTCTGGACGAAAGCCAAAACACCACCATTGAGCAGATGAAGATGTTTTTGACGCGGATTGGCTTTAATTCCAAAGCGGTGATCACGGGGGACGTTACCCAAGTCGATCTGCCTCGCCACCAAAAATCGGGGCTAAAACACGCGATTGAAGTGTTGAGCGAGGTGGAAGAATTGAGTTTTAACTACTTCGACAGCCAAGATATTGTGCGACACCCCGTGGTCGCCAAAGTGGTGCAAGCCTACGACCGTTGGGAAGCGGAAGATGAACAACGGCGAGAGCAACGCCGCCTAGAAAAAAGCCTAGAAAAAATCCAACAAAAAACGGTGGAAGCCTTAAATTTAGAACAAACCAAAATTCTGGAACAGGCGGAAAATCTTTAACAAGGGGTAGGATTCTCAAAAATTTAAAGACGATCATTTGATCGCCTTTTGCATTATTCAAATGAAATTTGTTCCGCTGTATTCGCATAAAGCACTTTTTGACGAAGTGCAGCGATTTGGATCACGGCAGGAATAGTTACTCGGTAAGCTGCCCCCGCAATATCGACCGCTGTCCAAATTCCCGTAATTGCCCAGCCAATAGGTCCTGTAAGAATACTAACGCTTCTGGTTAGTGTTGCATTTCCTGCAAGGCTTAAATCCCGTTTAAATAAAACTTGTGCAATAGCATTTACCACCATTAACGTGAGTTGATAGGATTTAAATCCCCCCATTTTAAAAATAGTGGTAAATGAACCAAGTAAAAGTTGTGCCGTAATATTCTGAGTATTCTTTAAGCCTAAACTCGTTGCCAATTCTCTAATTTCATCAGGCGACATTTTTTCCAACGCATCTTCAAGAATTTTCGAGAGTAGTGCCGTTTCAATGCGTTCTACATTGGAATTTTTATTGTAATTGACTTTCATTTTATCGCAGACATCGCACAAAACTTCTTTGTAAAGCACGCCCTTTCCACCACGCAAAATCGTGGCAAAGGTATTTGCCCCAAAACATTGCACTTCCGCCGCAATTTCTTGCCAATACATACTATGAGCAGGCGAATATCTTTTATAAGCATCAGACATCGTCAGTTCCTCGGTCAAACGAGCTGAACCGTCTTTATCGTGGGTTAAACAGTAAACGAGATCATTTAGATCTTCATCACTGCATTGTGAGAGAAAATGTAAATCAGGATCGGGACGATAAGCCATTTTGCATTCCTTATTTAAGCTATTGATGAGTAAATAAATTTGATTTTACCTCTCAATAACAATTCATTCAAGAGTAAATCTAGACAAAAATAGCTAAAAATGAGTAAGTATAGAAAAGAGTATGATTCAACTTGTCGCTGACCCGATTGATAAATTGATAGGAAAACGTATTCAGCTTAAACGCAAAGAGCTAGGCTATTCTGCTGAACGCCTTTCTGAGCATATTGGCATTTCGCAACAACAGCTCTCTCGCTATGAACGAGGGGTAAATAAAATCAACGTGTCTCACCTTGTGGCATTGGCAACTTTTATGAATACGCCGATCAATTATTTTTTTATGGATTGCCTTTCGGAAACCATTGAGCAACGCCATTCCAAATTTGATCAGCATTGGTATGAATTGTCCGATTTTCAGAAAGAAAAATTGGTGGAATTCCTCGATACCCTAAAAAAATAAACCGTTACAAGCGGTGAGATTTTCAAAAATTTAAAGGCGATCAATGATCGCCTTTTGTATTATTCAAATGAAAAAAGGACGCCAGCGTGGCATCCCTACGGTAGGGACGCGATGTTCGCGTCCCAAAAACAGGTAAAAATTACTTGGAATTATCCCGCCTTTTCAATCAACAATTTCGCCAGCGTTCTCACCCCAAGCCCCGTTGCCCCTGCTGACCAGAGGTCGTTGCCTGTTTTGCGGAAAGTAGCTGAGCAGTCGATGTGTAGCCAGTTTTGGGCGTAATCTTTGACGAAATAGGAAAGGAATGCGGTGGCAGTGCTTGCCCCTGCACCGACGGGTACTGAGCCTACGTTGGCGATGTCGGCGAAGTTGGAAGCGGTTTGATTGCGGTGAAATTCCTCAAACGGCAGTCGCCAGAAGGGTTCGTTTTCCGCTTTGGCGGCGGCGAGTAGTTCCGCAACGAGTTGCTCGTCCATTGAAAGCACCGAATGGTAGTCGTTCCCCACCGCCACTTTCGCCGCCCCCGTGAGGGTGGCACAGTCGATGAGGAACTGCGGATTTTGCTCACAGGCTTCGATTAAACCATCCGCCAGCACTAAACGCCCCTCGGCATCGGTGTTTAGCACTTCGGCACTCACGCCGTTGCGGTAGTGAATAATGTCGCCGAGCTTAAAGGCGGTGCTACTCACCATATTTTCTGCACAGCAAAGGTAGAGTTTGACCCGTTGCTTCAAGCCACGTTCGATTGCCAAGCCTAACGCCCCGACTACTAACGCCGCACCGCCCATATCCGTTCGCATTGCTTCCATAAAGTCGCTTGGTTTGAGGCTGTATCCGCCCGTGTCAAAGGTAATGCCCTTGCCGACTAAGCAAGCGAGAATAGGGGCGTTCGGGTCTTGGCTTGGGTTGAAATCGAATTGTAGTAAGGCTGGCGGATTTGCCGAACCTTTGCCGACCGTCCAAATGCCTGCATAGCCTTGTTTTTGCAACGCTTCCCCTGAAATTATTTGATAACTGACCGCTTGTTTGCCCGCTTTTTCCGTTAAAAATTCGGCGGATTTTTCCGCCAGCCGAACGGGGGTAAGGGTGTCGGACGGCTCGTTAATTAAGGCACGAGTGAAGTTGGTGCAAGCTAGGCGAGCGTTAAATTCCCCTTGCTGTTCGCCGAGATCGGGGAAGTGGATTTCCCCTTGATTTTTAACGCTGGTAAAACCTTGCTGAAACGCCCAGCATTGTTCCACGCCCCACCCCTCGCCCGTAAGGGTGGCGGTTAAAATGCCTTGATTTTTGATTTTGCGTGCCGCTTGTTGAATGGTTACAAGGGGGGTTTGATTAAGGTGGATCGTCATTCCGTCCACCGTTGCCGAAAGAATGGCTTTTTCGCCCCACGCAGCGGGGGCGGGTTGATGTGAAAGGGTAATTTGCATTTTGATTGTCCGTTGTGTGATTTACAAGCGGTACGATTCTAGCAAATTTTAGCCTTTTAGGCGAAATCTGCCGCGGCTATATCGGGTTTTCATTAGAGCTAGAATTTGTTCTTTTTCGCTACTGACTTTTTGCTGGCTCTGCTTTGCGACCGTAAGCGAGTGCTGAATCGAATGGGCGTGGGTGATCGCAATCGCGAGGGCATCGGCAGCATCGGCTTGGGGTTTGGCGGAAAGGTGCAAAATGCGTGTTACCATATCCTGCACTTGGATTTTATCCGCCGAGCCAATCCCCACCACCGTTTGCTTCACGAGGCGAGCCGCATATTCAAACACGGGCAAATCGTGATTGACCGCCGCCACAATCGCCGTACCGCGTGCCTGCCCTAATTTGAGGGCGGAATCGGCATTCTTCGCCATAAAAACCTGCTCAATCGCAAACATATCGGGCTGAAATTGAGTGATGATTTCGCTCACGCCTGCGTAAATGCGTTTGAGACGAGTGGGCAAATCTTCCACCGAGGTGCGAATCGCCCCGCTACCGAGATATTCTAGTTGTCGCCCCGTTTGGCGGATTACCCCATAGCCCGTAACCCGTGAGCCAGGGTCGATGCCTAAAATGATTGCCATTGTTTTTCCATAAAAAACAAGCGGGTAGATTAGCGAAAATTTGCGAAATCTACCCGCTTGTATAATGCGTTTAATTACTTATTGTAACGTGCGGTCGCACTTTTATTCACTTCGCAAAGTTTTGCTAAAAGTTGGTCTGATTGTTTGCCAATTTTAGCAAGATGAATTGCGGTGGTTTTTTCTGCATTTTCTAATGAGAAATCAGTATCAACATTCCAACGGTAGCCTTTTGATGCGAATGACACCACATCTGAGCTGTTTGCATCAAGCATTAAGCCGTTGATCGCTTGTTTGCCTAATTTGAGGTTTACCGCTTTTACTTGACCGTTTTCAAAAGCGTAAGTGGCGGTAACAGATTTTTTCTGTTGGCAGCTATATACCACGGTTTTGCTGGTGGTATCTAATTTGGTTGTGGTGGTTTCAACTTTACCTGCTGCGGTATCTTTTACCTTAGTTACAGTGTTAGAAACGCCATCTGCAACGCCTGTTGCTACATTTGATACACCGTTCGCCACAGAGCTTGCTGCGTTAGAAACAGCATTAGTTGCACTTGATGCAACATCAGATGCGGTTGAGCAAGCAGAAAGAGCGGTTGCTACTGCGATAGCTGAAAGAAGTTTAACGAGTTTCATTGATTACCTCCGTTGAGTGTAAATTTGTGCAACATTGCACGCTTTGATAGAAAATGTGGTGCAAATTGCACCACATTGATTGGCGTTAATTATTTAACGCTTGATTTGATCGCTTTACCTGCTTCTTTTGCAGAGTTTACTGCGTTAGTTGCAGAAGTTTTTGCGTTTGATACTTTTTGTGTGGTTTCAGCGACTTTTGAAGAAGTGCTGTTTGACGTTTCAGAACCAAGGTTCGCTACTTTTGAAATGCCGCTTTTCACGCCGTCAGTTACTGTGCCAGCTACGTTTGAAACACCGTTACCTACGGTGCTTGCTGCACTTGATACGCCGTCTTTTACTGAGCCAGCAACGTTTGAAATACCGTTACCAACGCTTGAAGCCATATCTGATGCGGTTGAACACGCTGCTAAGGTTGCTGCTACTGCTACTGCTGAGAGAAGTTTTACTAATTTCATAAAGTTTCCTTATGTGAGTTGAATTTAAGTAAAAAAACTATTGACCGAAAGTCGATTTAATCGTGCCGTAAGCCTCTTTTGCAGAGTTTACCGCACTGGTCGCTGATTGTTTCGCTTTTGAAACTTTTTCTAAGGTTTCAGCCGCTTGGGTAACGCTTTGACCATTTGTCGCAGAGCTGGTCATTGCAGAAGTTACTGAGTTGGTTACGCTCTCTTTCGCCGCAGAGATGGCACTGTTGGTCGCTTCTTTGGCAATAGTTGAAGCGGTATCGCCAGCCGTTGCACAACCTGCTAATACCGCTGCCACTGAAAGAGCTGAAAGTAATTTAACAAATTTCATTGAGTTTTCCTTACATATTAAAGAAGTGCTGCCACTTCATCGCTGATTTGACCATTGTGATAAACGTTTTGTACATCATCACAATCTTCTAACATATCGATCAGTTTTAACAATTTCGGTGCGGTTTCCGCATCCAAATCTACGGTGGTTGATGGAATCATCGTAACTTCGGCATTCTCAATTTTGAATCCTGCCGCTTCAATGCCATCACGCACCGTGCCTAAATCTTCCCACGCGGTGTAGATTTCAAAACTGCCATCTTCTTGTGGCTGAATATCATCTGCACCTGCTTCAATCGCTGCCTCGGTTAAGCTATCTTCATCAGCTTGGGCGATTAAAATTAAGCCTTTTTTGCTGAATAAATAACCTACCGAACCTTCCGTGCCTAAGTTGCCACCACATTTTGTGAAACTTGGACGCACTTGCGAAATGGTGCGGTTGGCGTTATCGCTCAAACATTCCACCATTACCGCCGTACCACCTGGACCATAACCTTCGTAGATTTTGGTTTCCATATTGGTATCATCACCGCCACCGACACCACGCTCAATCGCACGGTTGATCGTATCACGGGTCATATTGTTCGATAAGGCTTTATCGACCGCTGAACGCAAACGCGGGTTTGCACTCACATCGCCACCGCCTAATTTGGCAGCAGTAACTAATTCACGGATCAATTTGGTAAAAATTTTGCCACGTTGGGCATCTTGTGCAGCTTTGCGGTGCTTAATGTTAGCCCACTTACTATGACCTGCCATTCTCTGTTTTCCTATAATTTAAGTTGATAAAAATGACACACAAGCGGTCGCTTAGTCTCTATTTTTTACATAAAGTTCAATCGCTTGTGCATTATTCGGGGATTTAGTTAATTCAATTGCCTGTTTTTTAGGCAACCATTGAAAGGCTAAATGTTCCGTTAAGGTTGGGGTTACTTCTTCGGGTAACGCCAATAAAAACCAATGCTCGGTGCAATGGCTTATATGCGGTGCGTATTTATAGCGGAATTGCGGAAAAATCTCAAATTCCACACGATGTTTGCAATCATAAAAGGATAAATTTTGAGCAGAAATATCGATCCCCGTTTCCTCTTTCACTTCACGCACAGCGGTTTCAAACGGCGTTTCGTTCGGCTCAATCGTCCCCGTTACCGACTGCCAAAAATCGGGATCGTCCTGCCGCTGCAACATCAGCACTCGCCCTGTATTTTCAGCGTAGATCACGGTTAAAATGGAATAGGGATTTTTATAATTCATCGTTGTATTTGCTTAACATTTTCTAGTTATTCTACCGCTAATTGGCGAAATTCAGCAATATCGCACCGCTTGCAATCAAAGCTAAATCGCTACAATCGGCAAATTCTTACTTGAAATTTGCCCGATAAATGCCTATCTTAGCCACATTCTAAACGCCTTAATGTGATTTAGGGCGTTCTTTTTTTACTTTCAAAATAAGGAAAAGCTATGACTATTCAAGTAACCGATGCAACTTTTGAGCAAGAAGTGTTAAATGCCGATGTGCCTGTTTTATTAGATTTCTGGGCACCTTGGTGCGGACCTTGCCGTATGATCGCCCCAATTTTAGATGAATTAGCGGACGAGTTCGCAGGCAGAGCAAAAGTGGTAAAAGTGAATGTGGACGACAATCCAGAAACCGCCACCAAATTCGGTATCCGCAGTATCCCAACTTTGCTTGTGTTCAAAAACGGTGAAGTGGTTGCAACCCAAGTGGGCGGCGTGCCTAAATCACAATTAGCCAGCTTAATTGAGCAAGCATTATAATTCCTGAAAAGAAAGGGGCGATTTCATCGCCCTTTTGTTTTGTAAAAAATCGACAGATCCGACCGCTTGTTGCAAGAAATTTGATTTTTTACCTAGCAAAAACAGTGCCAAATCGGTACAATCGGGCGGTTTTCTTTTTGAAAAAGAAAGGAAGCAAGATCACGTTATTTTTGGAGAAAATTATGTCGTGGAACGAATCAGGCAATCAAGATCCTTGGGGCAAACCTGGGCAAAAAAAGCCTGAACAACCAGAAAATAAAGAACAACAAGGGCAAGGTTCGCCAGAGCCAAATCGCCAACAAAATAGCCAGCAGCCGCCAGATCTGGAAGAAGCATTCAGCAATTTGCTCAAAAAAATGGGCGGTGGCAATAACGGCAATCAAAACAATCAGCCAGCCCCCTCTTTGGGCAAATTCCTGCCGATTTTACTCGGTTTAGGGGCGGTGGTTTGGGCGGCTTCGGGTTTCTACACCGTGAAAGAAGCGGAACGAGGCGTGGTTACCCGTTTCGGCAAATTAACCAACGTTTCGCTACCAGGCTTGAACTGGAAGCCGACTTTTATTGATGAAGTTTACCCCGTAAACATTGAGCGTGTGTCCGAATTGAAAACGGGCGGTTCAATGCTGACCCAAGATGAAAATATGGTACAGGTGGAAATGACGGTGCAATATCGTGTGGAAGATCCTGCCAAATATCTGTTCAACGTGAAAGATCCCGATGATAGTTTGAAACAGGCGACGGACAGTGCCTTGCGTTATGTGATCGGGCATATGACGATGGACGAAATTTTAACCACAGGGCGTGCGGTGGTGCGTGAACGCACTTGGACGGCGTTGCGTGAAATCATCAAAAATTACGATATGGGCTTGCTCGTTACCGATGTGAACTTCCAATCGGCTCGTCCGCCAGAGGAAGTAAAAGCGGCGTTTGACGATGCGATTAAAGCACAGGAAGATCAGCAACGCTTAATCCGTGAGGCGGAAGCCTACGCAAGAGGGGAAGAGCCGATTGCGCGAGGTAAGGCACAGCGTATCGTGGAACAAGCGACCGCTTACAAAGAAAAAGTGGTGCTAGAAGCCAAAGGGGAAGTGGAACGTTTCCAAAAAATCCTACCTGAATATCAAGCTGCCCCTGCGGTAATGCGTGAGCGTTTGTATATTCAAACAATGGAAAAAGTGATGAAAAACACCCCGAAAGTGGTAATGGACAGCAACGGCAACAATTTAAGCGTGCTACCATTAGATAAAATTTTGACCAAACCGACCGCTAGTCCGAGCAACGTAGCTGCCCCAACCCTCAAAGCCCCAGAGCCGAGAGTGGTGCAACCAGCCAGCGTGCCAGCTCAACCTCAAATGAGCGAGCCAGCGGAAGAAAACGGCGAACGTAAAGGGAGATTTTAACAATGCGTAAATTATTATTACCCCTCGTTGCGGCGTTAGCGTTGGTGGTGGTTTCGTGCTTAACCATTGTGCCAGAAGGCTACCGTGGCATTATGTTACGCTTCAACAAGGTGCAACGTGATGACGCAGGAAAAGTGGTGGTTTATTCCCCTGGTTTGCACTTCAAAGCCCCATTCATTGACAGCTTGAAAGTGTTAGACGCTCGCATTCAAATTCTCGGCGATCAAGAAGACCGCTTCGTTACCGTTGAGAAAAAAGATTTGTTGGTGGATTCCTATGTGAAATGGCGAATCAGCGATTTCGGGCAATTCTACACCGCCACAGGTGGCGACTATCAAAAAGCGTCCGACCTATTACGCCGTAAAGTGGGCGACCGTTTGCGTTCAGAAATCGGTTCTCGCACCATTAAAGACATCGTGTCAGGCTCGCGTGGCGAGTTAATGGCAGGAGCGCAAAAAGCCCTCAACGCTGGCGAAGACGGTGCAGAAAAATTGGGGATTGAAGTGGTGGACGTACGCGTGAAGCAAATCAACCTACCGAACGAAGTGTCGTCCTCAATCTATCAGCGTATGCGTGCCGAACGTGATGCGGTGGCGCGTGAACATCGCTCACAAGGGCAAGAAAAAGCGGAAATGATCCGTGCCGAAGTGGATAAAAAAGTGGTCTTAATTGAAGCCAACGCCACCAAAACCGCCGAAGAACTACGCGGTGCAGGCGATGCGGAAGCGGCGAAAATCTATGCGGACGCATTCAGCAAAGATCCCGAATTTTACAGCTTTGTGCGTAGCTTAAAGGCTTACGAGGCAAGTTTCAGCCAAGATCAAAACAATATGATGTTATTGAAGCCAGACAGCGAATTTTTCCGCTTTATGAAAGCACCGACAAAATAGTTGTATCCAAAGACCCGAGTTTTCGGGTCTTTTTACGTTAAAAAATAGTGAAAAAGGTTTTTTATCTTTAACCGAGTTACGATAATTCCTCCCCCCGCTTGCGGGGGGAGGTTAGGTGGGGGGGAAATCATAATCCCCCCTCCCTAGCCCTCCCCCGCAAGCGGGGGAGGGAATGTCAATTTTCATTATTTTCGTTAAACAAGCGGTAGGATTTGCAAAAATTTCCGCCAATCCGACCGCTTACCAAGTTAATTAACCAACCGAGAGGCATTGAATTATGGGAAAAAGTGTAGCAATCTTAGGCGCACAATGGGGCGATGAGGGCAAGGGTAAAATTGTCGATCTCTTGACCGACCGTGTGAAATATGTGGTGCGTTATCAAGGCGGACACAACGCAGGGCATACGCTCATCATCAACGGAGAAAAAACCATTTTACGCCTGATTCCATCGGGCATTTTGCGTGAGAATGTTACCTGCTTAATCGGCAACGGCGTGGTGCTTTCGCCTGCGGCGTTATTGCAAGAAATGGGCGAGTTGGAAGCTCGTGGCATTAACGTACGTGAACGCCTCAAAATTTCGGAAGCCTGTCCGTTGATTTTGCCTTACCACGTGGCAATGGATCAGGCTCGTGAAGCGGCACTCGGCAAAAACAAAATCGGCACCACAGGGCGTGGCATCGGTCCAGCCTACGAAGATAAAGTGGCTCGCCGTGGCTTGCGTGTGAGCGACCTTTTCAATCGTGAAGCCTTTGCCGAAAAGCTCAAAACCATTTTGGAATACTACAACTTCCAACTGGTGCATTACTACAAAGTTGAACCCGTTAATTACCAAAAAACCTTAGACGAAGTGTTTGCTGTGGCGGATATTTTGACAGGAATGGTTGCCGACATCACTACCTTGCTACACGAAGCGAGAGCGAACGGCGACAATATCCTGTTTGAAGGCGCACAAGGCACAATGCTCGACATCGACCACGGCACTTATCCGTTCGTCACCAGCTCAAACACCACCGCTGGCGGCGTGGCGACTGGCTCTGGCTTCGGGCCTCGCAACCTAGACTATGTGTTAGGTATCATCAAAGCCTATTGCACCCGAGTGGGAAGCGGCCCGTTTACCACCGAATTATTCGATGAAGTGGGGGCGGAAATCGCTCGCAAAGGGAACGAATTCGGCTCGGTAACAGGACGTGCGAGACGTTGCGGTTGGTTCGATGCGGTGGCGGTTCGCCGTGCGGTGCAAATCAACTCAATTTCGGGCTTCTGTATGACCAAATTGGACGTGCTTGACGGCTTTGATGAACTCAAAATCTGCGTTGGCTACAAAATGCCAAATGGCAAAATCGTGGAATACGCCCCAATGGCAGCCGCCGACTGGGAAGGCGTTGAGCCGATTTACGAAACCTTACCAGGTTGGTCGGAAAACACTTTCCGCGTAACCAAATGGGAAGATCTACCACAAAATGCGATCAACTACATCAAACGCATTGAAGAAGTGGTCGGCGTGCCTGTGGATATTCTCTCGACAGGCCCAGATCGTGTGGAAACAATGATCTTGCGTGATCCGTTCGCGGCTTAAATTTCCGTAGCCCCCTTCGGTTTCGCTTCGCTCAACCACTTCCCCCGCAAGCGGGGGCAGATCTCGTTTTGTGTGGTATTAAGATCTTCCCCCGTTTACGGGGGAAGTACCGCCGTTAGGCGGGGTAGGGGGAAATTCAAGCGGTATGATTGTTGAAAATACCGCAAAAAACAAACCGCTTGCAGGGCAACCTACAAGCGGTCTTTTTATCGAAAATATCGGGGCTATTTCAACTGTTCCTCAATTACCCCACCACCAAGGCAGATTTCACCTTGATAGAACACCGCTGACTGCCCAGGGGTAACGGCGATTTGTGGTTCGTCAAAGATCACTCGAATCGTATCTTCATCAATAGGTTGGATTTCGCAGGCGATATCCGTTTGACGATAGCGAGTTTTGACGGTGCAACGCAGATTTTGCGTAATCGGCTGGCGATCCACCCAGTGCAACTGTTTAGCGATCAAGCCTGTTGAAAGCAGGGCGGAATTGTCGTGGCCTTGTGCCACAATCAGTACGTTGTTGATCAGATCTTTTTCCACCACATAGAACGGATCTTCGCTCAACCCTTTCACGCCACCGATACCCAGCCCTTTACGCTGCCCGAGGGTGTGGTACATCAAGCCATCGTGGCGACCGACCACTTGCCCCTCAGTCGTGATAATATCCCCTGGTTGAGCAGGCAGATAGCGAGCGAGGAAATCTTTAAATTTGCGTTCACCGATAAAACAGATCCCCGTCGAATCCTTTTTCTTGGCAGTGGCAAGACCGAGATCGTCAGCAATCTGGCGGACAATCGGTTTTTCAATATCGCCGACAGGGAACAGGCTTTGTGCCACTTGATCCTTGCTCAATGTGTAGAGGAAGTAGCTTTGATCCTTGTTGCTGTCCAAGCCACGTAGCAGTTGCGATTGACCGCCCACATCACGGCGGCGAACATAATGCCCCGTGGCGATATAATCCGCCCCCAAATCTTCGGCGGCATATTCCAAAAAGGCTTTGAACTTGATCTCTTTGTTGCACAAAATATCGGGGTTTGGGGTGCGACCTGCTTTATATTCGCTCAAAAAATGCTCGAATACGTTGTCCCAGTATTCCGCCGCAAAGTTGATTTTGTGCAGTTTGATCCCGAGTTTGTCGCACACCGCTTGGGCGTCCGCCAAATCGGCGGCGGCGGTGCAGTAATCGGTGTCGTCATCTTCTTCCCAATTCTTCATAAACAAGCCCTCAACTTGGTAGCCTTGTTGTTGAAGAATAAAGGCGGAAACGGACGAATCCACCCCGCCCGACATTCCGCAAATCACTTTTTTCTTGCCGTTTTCAGCAAGCTGTTCTGCGGTGAGTTTCGGAAAATGATTTTCGTAAGTGATTGATTTCATTATTTTACTTCGTAGAATTGAGGTTCTTTGTTAAAACGTGCCATTTCCGCTTTCGCCTGCTCATCGCCCTGTGCCACTTTCTCTTTGAGATTGTCGCACGGCTCTTCGCAATCGCACATTTTCTTCATTCCCAGTGCAGTAATCCCACCGCAACTGCCTTTAATGGTTTTGCCTTTGATGATAAACCCGATAGACATCGCGAAAATCACCGCAATAAAAAAGCCGAAAGTTAATAAAATGGTTTCCATTGTTGATCCTGTTTTGGTTGGTAAAAATTAGAGGGAATCTGACCGCTTGTACCGCCTAGCACAGCAAGCCGTACTAGGTTATAAATTTTCAGGGTCGTTGTCCCTGTTATCCCCGCTATTTTGAGTTAAGCGGTTTCTTAAACTTCTCGCGGAAAGGACGCCAGCGTGGCGTCCCTACGTAGGGTCGCGATGCTCGCGACCCAAACAGACTATTTATTTTCCAACAGCTTCTCAAACTCACTCGACATTTTGGTCTCAAAACCCTTATCAGTTTTGATGATGAGGAACACAGCGAGTTTTTCGCGTTCAGCCACTTCGAGGGCTTTTTCTGTGCCGAGGACGAATAAGCCCGTGGATAAGCCGTCAGCGGTCATCGTGGTTGGGGCGAGAACCGTGATCGAGGCGAGGTTGTGGCTAATTGGGCGGCGTTGTTTTGGGTCGATAATGTGGGAAAGGCGGTTGCCTTGTTCGTCCTCAAAATAGTTGCGGTAGTTGCCCGAAGTCGCCATTGCGAGGTTGTTGAGGGTAACGGTTACTTGGCTACCCTGTCCCTGTGCCATTTCAGGTTTTTCGATCCCGATTTGCCAGCCTTTGCCCGCAAGGTTTTTGCCTTTACCACGCAATTCGCCACCGATTTCCACGAGGTAGTTTTCTAAGCCTAAACTTTCCAACTGTTCCGCCAATTTATCCACCCCGAAGCCTTTGGCGATTGCCGAGAGGTCGAGGTAAAGTTCTGGGGCGGTTTTGGCGAGGGTGGAAGCGGTTTGATCTAGCACTAATTTATCAATCCCCACCGATTGCGAACGCTCGGCGATTTGCTCTTCGCTCGGCACTTTGTTGAGGCGTTTATCAGGGCCGAATCCCCATAAATTGACTAATTGACCAACGGTAACGTCCAACGCCCCCTCGGTTACACCGTTCAAACGGATCGCTTCCGCCACCACTTTGGCGAAATCTGGGGCGATTTGCACCGCTTTGTTCGCCTCTTTCATTTGATTGAATTGGGAAATTTGCGAATCTTTTTGGTAGGTGGACATCTGGTTGTTCACTTCTTTGAGTAAGGTTTCCAACTGGGCTTTCACTTCCTCGGGCTTCGGCAGGTTCGCCACTTTGCCATCGTCAATATATTTAACGTGGTAGGTTGTTCCCATTGTTTTGCCGTCAAACGCAACTTGTTGAGGCTCTTTTTGGCAGGCACTTAAAAACAGTGCCGTGGCAAGCAACGCAAGGGTTTTCGCCCCCAAAGCTAGGGATTTGATTAAGGATTTTCTTTGCACAAGCAACTCCGTCAATAAAAATAAAAAACTCCGAATTTTAGCTTAAATTGGGGATTTTTTCTAGTAAGGCAGGACGAGGATAAAAAACAAGCGGTCAGATTCTGCAAAATTTTGCGAAATCTGACCGCTTGGTTGGGTTAGCTGAAATTAGCCACCGAAGTCATCGAGTAAGATGTTTTCATCTTCAACGCCGAGGCTCTTCAACATCGCGATAACCGATTTGTTCATAATCGGTGGGCCGCACATATAGTATTCACAATCCTCTGGGGCTTCGTGGTTTTTGAGGTAGTTCTCGTAAAGCACGTTGTGAATAAAGCCACGATAGTAATCTTCGTTATCGCCTGGTAGTGGATCAGAGAGTGCCACATACCATTTGAAGTTGTCGTTTTCCGCTTGTAAGCCGTTGAAATCTTCTACGTAGAACATTTCACGTTCTGAACGAGCACCGTACCAGAAAGTCATTTTACGTTTTGATTTCAAGCGTTTAAGCTGGTCGAAGATGTGTGAACGCATTGGTGCCATACCTGCACCACCACCGATAAACACCATTTCCGCATCGGTATCTTTGGCGAAGAATTCACCAAATGGACCAGAAATCGTTACTTTGTCGCCCGCTTTTAATGACCAAATGTAAGATGACATTTGTCCCGGTGGGGCATCTGGGTTATTTGGTGGCGGGGTGGCAATACGCACATTAAGCATAATGATGCCTTTCTCTTCTGGGTATGAAGCCATTGAGTAAGCACGAATGATATGCTCGTCCACTTTTGACACATAACGCCAGAGGTCGAATTTGTTCCAGTCCTCGTGGTATTCTTCTGGAATATCGAAATCTTTGTAATTAACCGTATGCGGTTCTGCTTCGATTTGGATATAACCACCTGCACGGAATGGCACTTCTTCGCCTTCTGGAATCGCCAATTTAAGCTCTTTGATGAAGGTCGCTTTGTTATCGTTAGAGATAACGGTACATTGCCATTTTTTCACGCCGAAAATTTCTTCTGGCAATTCGATGTCCATTGAGCTTTTCACGTTCACTTGGCAAGAGAGACGGTAGCCCTCTTTCGCTTCACGTTTGGTGATGTGTGAAAGTTCGGTTGGTAGAATTTCGCCACCACCGCTTTTCACTTTCACGATACATTGACCACAAGAGCCGCCACCACCGCACGCCGATGAAACGAAGATCCCTTTGCTCGCTAATGCACCAAGTAATTTTCCGCCTGCTGGCAAGGTGATCGCTTTTTCTGGATCATCGTTGATTGAGATTGTGATGTCGCCTGAATCGACTAATTTTGACTTAGCGAACAGGATCAACACCGCAAGCACTAATACAAGGGCGGTAAATGCCACAATACCGAAAATAAAATTATCCATTCGATACGCTCCTTATAATTGAATGCCTGAGAATGACATAAAGCCGAGTGCCATTAAGCCCACGGTGATGAAGGTGATCCCTAAACCACGCAAGCCTGCTGGTACGTCAGAGTATTTCATTTTCTCGGTTAAGCCTGCGAGGGCAACGATCGCTAACATCCAACCAGTACCTGCACCGATACCGTAAACCACCGATTCGGCGAAGTTGTATTCGCGTTGTACCATAAAGGATACGCCACCGAAGATCGCACAGTTTACCGTGATAAGCGGTAGGAAGATCCCTAATGCACTGTAAAGGGCTGGGAAGAATTTATCGAGGATCATTTCTAACACTTGAACGAGTGCTGCGATCACGCCGATAAAGGTGATGAAGTTAAGGAAGGTCAGATCCACGCCCTCAACTAATGCACCCTCTTTTAATACATAGGTAAACACGAGCTGGTTTACCGGTACAGCGATACCGAGTACCACGATCACGGCGATCCCTAAACCGAATGCCGTTGAAACTTTCTTAGACACCGCAAGGAATGTACACATACCAAGGAAGAAAGAAAGTGCCATATTTTCAATAAATACGGACTTAACAAATAGACTAAGATAATGTTCCATCTTATTTCTCCACTTGCTCTGGTTTCCAAGTTCTTAATCCCCAGATGAGGAATCCGATGATGAAGAACGCACTTGGTGCTAATAGGAAAAGACCGTTTGCTTGATACCAGCCACCGTTTTGAATGGTTTCAAACACGGTTACGCCAAACACTTTGCCTGAACCGATAAGCTCACGCAAGAACGCCACGATCACAAGAATTGCACCGTAACCTAAGCCGTTTCCTAAGCCGTCCACAAAACTTTCAGCAGGGGCTGATTTCATTGCAAAGGCTTCCGCACGCCCCATTACGATACAGTTCGTGATGATCAAGCCTACGAATACCGAGAGCTGTTTGGATAAGTCGTAAGCGTAGGCACGCAATACTTGGTCCACAAGGATTACAAGCGATGCGATGATTGCCATTTGCACGATAATACGAATGCTGTTTGGAATGTAGTTGCGAATGCAAGAGATAAAGAAACTTGAAAACGCAGTAACCAAACTTACCGCTACCGCCATTACCACAGCGGTTTTGAGCTGTGTTGTTACCGCAAGAGCAGAACAGATACCTAAGATCTGCAATGCAATCGGGTTGTTATCTACCACAGGCGATAACAACAATTTTTTGAGGTTGTTACTAGCCATTAGTTATTCCCCGCTTTGAATTTGGTTAAGAATGGTTCAAAACCATTTTTACCGAACCAGTATTTGAACGAGCCATCAACACCGTTTGAGGTGAGGGTTGCACCTGAAAGACCATCAATGCCGTGATCTTTATTGGCAGAAGCCCCTTTTCCTACGGTTAAAGCCACGTTGCCTTGGGCGTCATATAATTTCTTACCGACAAAGTTTTTCTGCCAGTTTGGATTGGCAATTTCGCCACCCAAACCTGCGGTTTCGCCTTGTTCATAGTAAGTAATGCCGTTGAGGGTATCACCGTCTGGTTGTACTGAAACGAAACCGTACATTACAGACCACAAACCGTTACCATACATTGGCAACACCACTTGGGTGGTTTTTCCCTCAGCATTTTTTACTAGATATACTTCCGCATATTTAGCACGCACTTTGATGTTGGCTTTGTCGTCAGCTGGGTTGATCGCAATGCTTTGTGCTGGATCTTTTGCTGCTGCTTTCGCATCAAAGTTTGTTACGCCTTCAACATAATCACCAGTGGCTAAATCCACGATACGCGGTTCGATGAATTTTGCATAGGTTTCACGAATATTAGTATTTTCGTTTAATAACCCTGCCACGCTTAAAATGTTTTTCTGTTTATCAAGGACTTTCTGTTCGTCTTGGGTTGGTTTAAGCATTACCGCCGCACCTGCCACGATTAACGAGCAGATTAAACTTAATAACACAACGACAGTTAATGTGCCGCCAACGCTATCTTTATTAAATTTAGCCATTGCGTGCCTTCCTACGTTTGATGTTAGCTTGAACCACGAGGTAGTCGAAGATCGGTGCAAACAAGTTAGCAAAAAGGATCGCTAACATCATACCCTCTGGGTATGCTGGGTTTGCTACACGGATAATCACACACATCGCACCGATTAACGCACCGTACCACCATTTACCTGTGTTGGTAAAGGCTGCCGATACTGGGTCGGTTGCCATAAAGAACATACCTAATGCAAAACCACCTAACACTAAGTGCCAGTGCCACGGCATATTGAACATTGGGTTGGTGTCTGAACCGATAAGGTTGAACAAGGTTGCCGTTGCCGCCATACCGATCATTACACCCGCAATGATTCGCCAAGAAGCGATACGGGCAAACACGATAATCACCGCACCGATTGCCAACATTAAGGTTGAAACTTCACCGATAGAGCCTGGAATGTTCCCTAAGAACGCATCCATCCAAGTGATCTCTTGACCCGTTGCAACGTGTTTTAATGCCGCTTGACCACCTGCTGACCATTGTGAAAGTGCCGTTGCACCTGAGAAACCGTCAGCCGCTGTCCAAACAAGGTCGCCTGAGATTTGAGCTGGGTAAGCGAAGAACAAGAATGCACGACCCGCCAACGCAGGGTTCATAAAGTTTTTACCTACGCCACCAAACACTTCTTTTGCGACAACCACACCGAAAGTTGTTGCAAGTGCTGCTTGCCACAATGGTAAGGTTGGCGGAACGATTAACGCCAAAAGAATTGAGGTAACGAAGAAACCTTCATTGATTTCGTGCTTACGCACCATTGCAAATACCACTTCCCAGAAACCACCGACCGCAAAAATCGTCAAGTAAATTGGTAGGAAGAAAATTGCACCGATCCCCATTTTGCTGAATACGCCCGCATCTTGGGAAAGGAAACCGAACGCATTAGCAAGGGCAAAATGCCAGTTATTTGCCACGTTGGTTTGAACGTTTTGAGCAAAATCACCCACGCCCAACGCTAATAAAGATTGAGCCCCCACGTTGTACATACCGTAGAACATTGCTGGGAACAATGCCAACCACACGATCAACATCATACGTTTAGAATCTAACGCATCACGCACGTGGGCATCTTTACGGGTTACTGTACCTGGTGAATAGAAAATGGTGTAAGCCGCTTCAAACAGCGTGTACCATTTTTCATATTTTCCACCTTGGTGGAAATGGGGTTCCATTTTTTCAAAAAGATTTTTTAAACCCATTTTTAACCTTCCTTCTCGATCTTCTCTAAGGCTGCACGCAGCATCGGACCGTAGTTGTTTTTACCTGGGCAAACAAAGGTACAAAGTGCTAAATCTTCTTCATCTAGCTCTAAGCAGCCTAATGCTTGTGCCGAATCGGTATCGCCTACGGCTAAATCACGCAACAATAAGGTTGGGATAATATCCAACGGCATTACACGCTCATAAGCACCGATTGGCACCATTGCACGCTCACTGCCGTGCACCGCTGTGGTGAAGTTAAATAATTTCTTCGCAAAGTGTCCAAGGGTGGTACGCGTAATCGAATATTTATCCGAATAAGGTGCGATCATACCGAAGAACACTTTCTCACGACCTTCCGCCAACACAGAAACTTGCAACGCATAGCGACCTAAATAATCCACAGGACCTACTGCCGTTGCACCGCTTAACACCGAACCCGAAATCACACGGTTTTCGCCGTCTTTCAATTCGTTCGCGGTTAATTGAGAAAGGTTCGCCCCTAAACGGGTACGCACTAAGCGAGGATTTTTCACTTGCGGACCTGCAAGCGAAACCACACGATCGGTGAATAATTCGCCCGTGGTAAATAATTTACCAATCGCGATCACATCTTGATAGTTGATATACCAAACGGATTTGGTCGCACTCACAGGATCGATAAAGTGGATATGGGTGCCACTTAATCCTGCTGGGTGAACACCGCTGAAAGATTTGATTTCCAATGAAGGAATGTTGGCACTTGAAGGCACTTGACCGTCTGCTTCACGGCAGAGGTAAACAGGTTTCTTACCTTCAAATAAACGGGTAATCACGGTTAAACCATTGGTAAAGTCCGCTTCAAACTCTTTTAAAACTACTTGTGGATCAGCCGCTAACGGGTTGGTATCCATTGCGTTCACAAAGATTGATGACGGATTGCCATCTAACGCAGGCACTTTACTAAACGGACGGGTACGGAATGCAGTCCATAAGCCTGATTCCACCAAGTTTTGTTTCACTTGCTCTGCCGTCAATGACGCAAGATTTGACGCTTCATAGCGAGTAAAGGTAATTTGCTCACCACTTTCTTGCTCATTATCCTCAACTTTGATCACGACAGATTGAAGAACACGTTTTTCGCCACGATTGATTGCCACAATCGTACCGCTTGCAGGTGCAGTGAAAAGCACGCCAGGGTTCTTTTTATCTTCAAAAAGCACCTGACCTTTTTTCACTTGATCGCCCTCACGCACTTTCATCGAAGGACGCATACCCACATATTCTTCGCCAAGCATAGCAACTTCATTCACAACGTTACCGTTGTGGATTACTTGCTCAGGTTTTCCTGCAATCGGAAGATCTAAGCCTTGTTTAATTGTAATCATATTGTTTACTACTTTGTTGGGTTAAAAAATATGATTGCGGAAACCGCAACCGCTTTATTGAGCCGCAGCAAAATGAAAAGTAAAGAGTTCCCCCACCTACTTAACACCGCCACATTAAGTTCTCAAATCGGATTTCGCCTATTCCTTTAATAGACAAAATAAAACACCGTATTCTACCTAAAAAAGCCCCCTCAATTCCACAAAAAAACGCCTGATTGTTGCAAAAGTGTTGCTAAATTTGAAGTAAATCAAGAAAAAATCGCCAAAACCCACCCCTTGCAAGGGGTAGGATTTTTGAAAATTTCGAGATATTGTTTAACATTTATGCAAACTGATTTGGCACTAGCCAAACGGCGAGAGTAGGCGTAGAATAGCGACAATTTTTGATCTAAATCTAATTTTCGGACTTTTATGGAACAACCAATCAACATCTCCATTTCAGACGCAGCACAAGCCCATTTCCGCAAATTGCTCGAACAGCAAGAAGCAGGCACCAATATCCGCATTTTCGTGGTAAACCCCGGTACACCAAGTGCCGAATGTGGCGTTTCCTACTGCCCACCCAACGCTGTGGAAGCGAGCGACACCGAATTTAAATTCAACCAATTTTCCGCTTTCGTGGACGATTTAAGTTTACCGTTTTTGGACGAAGCCGAAATCGACTACGTTACCGAACAAATGGGCTCACAGCTTACCCTTAAAGCCCCGAACGCCAAAATGCGAAAAGTGGCGGACGACGCCCCTTTCATCGAACGCTTAGATTATGTAATCCAAACCCAAATCAACCCACAACTGGCAGGGCACGGCGGACGTGTAATCCTCATCGAAGTAACGGAAGACAAATACGCCATTCTACAATTCGGCGGCGGCTGCAACGGCTGTTCAATGGTGGACGTAACCCTCAAAGAGGGCATCGAAAAACAACTCTTATTACAATTCCCAGACGAATTAGTCGGCGTGAAAGATGTTACCGAACACCAACACGGCGAACATTCTTACTACTAATTTTGCCTAACAAAAAACCTCAACAAGTGTTGAGGTTTTTTGTTTTTATTGTTATGTATAAAAAGTAGCTAAAAGATATGATACTTCTGATAATTTCTATTACTGAAATTTTCCTTACTAAAAAGCCCATTTAAAAACATTCCCTAGAACCTTTTTAAATGGGCTTTCGCCTCGGTCGTAACCCCCTTTGCGGTGTTTGGCGTTGCGTTGGTAACTGCCTTTTCCTTTGCGGTTGCGTTCTACCCGTTGGCGGAACAGTGGGTCGTGGACGAGGGCTTTGATCGCACTCTGTTGAATTTCGCCACGCTGGTGGGCGTAGGCTATCTGATTGTTTTTCTTCATTTTTTTCCTCTTTGGATCATTAAGCCGAAATTGGCGAGGGGCATTTTGCCAAAAATATATAAGATTGGCAAAATTTTATGTATAATTCCGACCATTTACCGCCTACAAGCGGTCAGATTTTCGATAATTTTTGCAGAGAGGTTTTTTATGAAAAAAGAAGAAGTTGGACACAATTTCTTGGCGCGTCTAGGCAAAACACGCTTACGCCCAGGCGGTAAATTAGCGACTGATTGGCTGCTTGCCAATGGCGATTTTCATAAAAGCAAAAAGGTGCTGGAAGTTGCCTGCAATATGGGGACGACCTCCATTCAAATCGCCAAGCAATATGGCTGTCAGGTGGTGGGGATTGATCTTGATGAAGACGCCCTCGAAAAAGCCCGCAAAAATATCGCCGAAAACGGCGTGAGCGAATTGGTGCAGGTGCAACGAGCCAACGCCACCAAATTGCCGTTTGAGGACAACAGTTTTGACATTGTGATCAACGAAGCAATGCTCACAATGTTGCCGCAAGAGGCGAAAGAGAAAGCGATCCGTGAGTATTTTCGCGTGCTGAAACCGAACGGCTTTTTGCTCACCCACGATGTAATGCTCAACACCGAAGACGCCCAACGCGTGATTGATGAATTGCGTGAAGCGATCCATTTAACCGTCAGCCCCCTCTCAAAAGCGGATTGGAAAGAGACGTTCCAACGTTGCGGCTTCCGCAATGTGGATACCTATTCGGGCGAGATGACCTTACTTTCGCCGAAAGGCTTGCTCTACGATGAAGGCGTTCTCGGCACGATGAAAATCGTTAGCAACGCCCTCAAAGCAGAAAATCGCCAAACGGCGAAAAAAATGTTCCAAACCTTCAACGGGGCGGAAGACAAAATGGGCTTTATTGCGGTGTGCAGTCAAAAATAAGCGAGGACGCAATGTTAGAGATGATCCAAAACTGGTACAGACAGAAATTTAACGATCCCCAAACAGTGGCATTGTTGGGGATTTTGTTGATCGGCTTTGGGATCATCTATTTTTTCAGCGATCTGCTAATGCCGTTGCTGGTGGCGATTGTGTTCGCTTACCTGCTGGAAGTGCCGATCCGCTTGCTCACTCAACATCTGAAACTGCCTCGTACATTGAGCCTCGTGCTAGTGCTGGGCGGTTTTATTTCGGTGCTTGCCTTTTTGTTTGTGGTGCTGTTGCCGAATTTGTGGAATCAAACCCTCACTTTTATTCGTGATCTGCCCTCAATGTTCAACCTGCTTAATGCGTGGCTACAAGCCCTGCCCGAGCATTACCCCGAGCTGGTCGATTACGCAATGCTCGACAGTATGATGACCACCGTCCGCAGTAAAATTTTGGGCTACGGCGAGTCACTGTTGGCGATTTCGATTAACTCGATCATCAGCCTTGTGGGCTTGGGGATTTATGCCTTCCTCGTGCCGTTAATGGTGTTTTTCTTGCTCAAAGATAAAACCCTGTTTATCAATTCGTTGAGCCGTTTTCTGCCCGAAAATCGCCGTTTAGCCACCAAAGTATGGTCGGAAATGCAGCAACAGATCGCCAACTACATTCGCGGAAAATTCCTCGAAATTTTGATCGTGGGCGTGGTTACTTACATTATTTTTATCTTCTTCGGCTTGCGTTATCCGTTGCTGTTGTCGGTGGCGGTGGGCTTGTCGGTGCTTGTGCCTTATATCGGGGCGGTGTTGGTAACGATCCCTGTGGCGTTGATTGCCCTGTTCCAATTCGGTTTATCCCCTGATTTTTACTATCTGCTACTGGCGTTTGTGATCTCACAACTGCTAGACGGCAACCTTGTCGTGCCGTTTCTGTTTTCCGAAGCGGTGAACTTGCACCCACTTACGATTATTGTCGCCGTGATTATTTTTGGCGGATTATGGGGCTTCTGGGGCGTGTTTTTTGCGATCCCCCTCGCCACCCTCGTCAAAGCGGTGATTAACGCTCTGCCAAATGGTTCAGCCAATAGTTCAACTACGGCATAACAAGCGGTCAGATTTTCCCAAATTTTTACCAGATGAATAAGTCGATCCCAACCCCTCGCCACCCAAATTTACAGCAGCTCAATCAAGTTGTTGCCCTCGGTGGTGGGCACGGTCTGGGGCGGTTGCTCTCGTCCCTCGCCTTTTTGAAAGAGCGTTTAACGGGGATTGTCGCTACCACCGACAACGGCGGTTCAACGGGGCGAATCCGCTCGCAGCACGGTGGCATTGCGTGGGGCGATCTGCGAAATTGCCTCAACCAAATCATCACTAAACCGACCGTGGCGTCCGCCCTGTTTGAATATCGTTTTGGCGGCTCGGGCGAGTTGAGCGGACACAATCTCGGCAATTTGATTTTGAAAGCGTTAGAAAATATGCAAATCCGACCGCTTGAAGGGATCAACCTTGTGCGAGAACTGTTGCACGTTCGCGCCAGCTTGATTCCGATGTCGGAATCCCCCGTCCATTTGGCGGCGGTGTTGCCGTCCGACAAAATGGTGGTGGGCGAGGTGTCGGTCGATGCCCTCGATAAATTGCCGACCGATCTGCTGTTGATCCCCCAAGTTTCCGCCACGCCCGAAGCGGTGGACGCACTACGCCACGCCGATTTGATTTTGCTCGGGCCTGGCAGCTTCTTCACTAGCATTATGCCGAATTTGTTGCTCTCGCAACTGAGTTCAGCGATTACCGAAAGCCGTGCCAAGGTGATTTTTATCGATAATATCGGCAAGGAACACGGCGTGGCTGGTTCGCTTTCGCTGGCGGATCGGGTGGCTTGGATCGAAAAATTTATCGGATCGCACCGCTTGAATGGCATAATTACCACCCCAGCCGAAACCGCCGATCTTCCCCCTCACATCAAGGTCGTTCGCCAAGCTCTCTCGGCGGACGATGTTTATTATCGCCACGACCGCTTGAAACTCAGTCAAGCGATTGACCATATTTTAACTCTCTGATTTTTAAGGAAAAATTTTGTTAGTTTCCGATTTTCATTTTGATTTACCCGATGAATTGATCGCTCGTTACCCGACCGCCCAACGCACCGCCAGCCGATTGCTTTACCTCAACGGCGAAACGGGCGAATTTGCCGATCAACAGTTTCCCGACTTGCTCTCGCACATCAACGAGGGCGATTTGCTGATTTTCAACAACACCCGCGTAATTCCTGCTCGCCTTTACGGTCGCAAAGCCAGTGGCGGCAAGCTCGAAGTGCTGGTGGAACGGGTGCTAGACGAAAAACGCTGTTTGGCTCACGTTCGAGCCTCAAAAGCCCCAAAAGAGGGGGCAGAATTGATTTTGGGCGAGGACAAACTCGGCGAGGGCAACGGCTTGAAAGCAATAATGGTAGCTCGCCACGAAGCCTTATTTGAACTGCATTTTGAAGCCGACAAATCGCTATTTGAACTGTTGCAACAGGCAGGGCATATGCCGTTACCACCTTACATCGACCGCCCCGATGAAGATGCCGACCAAGAACGCTATCAAACCGTGTATAGCAAGGTGTTAGGGGCAGTTGCCGCCCCGACCGCAGGGCTTCATTTTGACAAGGATATGCTACAAAAATTGGCGGATAAAGGCGTGCAAACCGCTTTTGTAACCCTACATGTTGGGGCAGGGACTTTCCAACCTGTAAGGGTCGAAACCATTGAAGATCACAAAATGCACGCCGAATATGCGGAAGTCAGTCAAGAAGTGGTGGACAAAATCCTCGCCACCAAAGCCAACGGCAAACGCGTGATCTGCGTTGGCACAACCTCGGTGCGTTCGATTGAAAGTGCCGCCCAAGCCGCCGAAAAATCAGGCAAACTCATCGCCCCATTCTGCTCAGACACCGCCATTTTCCTCTACCCTGGCAAAACCTTCCGCATCGTGGACGCCCTCGTTACCAACTTCCACCTGCCCGAATCCACCCTGATTATGCTCGTGTCCGCCTTCGCAGGCTACCGCCACTGTATGCAAGCCTACGCTCACGCCGTCGAGCAAAAATACCGCTTTTTCAGCTACGGCGATGCGATGTTTATCACCAAAAACTCGCAAGCGTTGAAAGATCTGCCGTAATTGCAAGCGGTGGGATTTTGTGGAATTTTACAAAATCCTACCACTTGTTTATACCATTTGGTGAAGGGACTGCCTAGTATTCATCAAATAAATAACTATCGTTAAACAGATTTTCTAAGAAGAACTCGATTTCTTTCCGCCCATTTTTTCCGAAACCGAAGACAGATAATCCGCTCATTGAGGGGGATTGTCTGACTCGGACAATCGCATTAGGATATTCTTGTTTCAGCTTTTCTTCGACAATCGCGATTGCTTTGAGAAATTGTGGTTCTTTGATGCTTTGTGGTTTGAGTAAAGCGAGATCGATACTTTGTTGCATAATGTTTACCTCATTGGATACTGGAATTAAAAACAGTATCCAATAAAGCAAAGAAACTGTCAATAAAAATAGTGTATTTTTATCTAGTTATTTTGTGCTGAGGCGGTAAACATTCTGATCAAACCATTGCTCGCCGATTTGTTCCGCTTGGGGTAAACATTGCTCAAACTGGAAACCGCATCGTTGGGCGACTTGGTTGCTTTTGAGATTATGCACCGCACATTTGAGTAGGTAGTGGTCAAAGTGCAATTTGGTCGCTTGAATCAAGATGGCAATCGCTTGGCTGACGATGCCTTTGCCTTGGGCTTCGGGTGATAGCCAGTAGCCGAAGCAGGCGGTGCGGTTTTGCCAATCAATTGGGGCGTTGAAGGAAATCGTGCCGACCGCTTGTTGTTGGTAGAAAATCGTCCAGACGAAGGCTTTGCCCTCGGCGATGCCTTGTTCGCAGCGTTGCAAAAAATCTTCCGTGTCTTTTGGGCTTTGGGTAAAGCGAGACCATTGCACATAGTGGTTGAGATAATCTCGGTGGCGGTCGATTTGAGTAAAGAGGGCAGGGGCGTGCTGAATGGCGACTTTTTCGAGGGTGATTTCAGGGGAAATGGTTAAGGTGTGGGGTAGGGTTTGCATAATGGTTTCCTCAGCTTAGAATTTGAACAGAGAGTAGAGGATTATTTTCCACAATGCAAGGGGGCAATATAAAAGGACGCCAGCGTGGCGTCCCTACGGTAGGGACGCGATGCTCGCGTCCCAAGCCAAGACAAGCGGTTAGGAAAAAAGCGTACAAGCGTTTCATTTGGTTTAGGGACACGATGTTCGTGTCCCTAAACAAGCGGTAAGATTTCCCAAAATTTCGGGAAACTAACCCGCCCGTTTCGCTTCGATCACATCATCTAATTGAGCCAAGCGCGCCAGTAGTTTGTTGAGCATTTCTACGTTGTTTAGCTCGATTTCCATTTCAATGGTGGCGAGTCCGCGTTTGGTGTCGGTGCGGCTGGAAACGGCGAGGACGTTCACTTTTTCGTTCGCCATTATGCCGCTCACATCTCGCAGTAAGCCGTTGCGGTCGTTGGCGATTACACGAATAGCGAGGCTGAATCCGCTTGCATAGCGGTTGCCCCATTGAGCCAGCACCACCCGTTCAGGGTTGATACTTTGCAATTCAAACAGTTGCTCGCAATCGGCTTTGTGAATGGAAATGCCACGTCCTTGCGTAATGTAGCCCACGATTTCATCGCCAGGGATCGGCTGGCAGCAACGGGCGATAGAGTGCATTAAATTCCCCACCCCCTCAATCACGATATGCCCATTTTTACTGCTTTTTGGCGGTTGGTTATTTTTGTTGGCGATCTGTTTGAGTACCGCCTCATCTTCTTGCTCGGCGGTCGGTTTAATCAGTTTGCTTTGCAAGAAATGGCTGAGTTGGTGCAGGCGAATATCGCCGCTGCCGATTGCCGCGTAGAGATCATCAAACTGTTTGAGATTGTAGCGAGGCAAGGCATATTGCTCGATCTGTTTGAGGGTTAGCCCCAAGCGGTTGATTTCCGCCTCTAACGCCTCTTTGCCGAGCGGGATATTTTTCTCACGGTCGAGCTTTTTGAACCACGCCACAATTTTGGCACGGGCTTTCGGGGTGTTTACGAACCCCTGATTTGGATTGAGCCAATCTCGGCTTGGGTTGGGCGTTTTTTGGGTGATGATTTCCACCTGATCGCCCATTTGTAGCTGATAGGTAAACGGCACGATTTTGCCCGCCACTTTTGCCCCAATGCAACGATGCCCGATTTCGCTATGGATCGCATAGGCAAAATCCAGAGGGGTAGCGTTTTTGGCGAGATCCACCACTTCCCCTTTCGGGGTAAAGACGTAAACACGGTCGTCAAACACCTGCGAACGCATTTCTGCCACCACCTCGCCAGAATCGGCAAGGTCGTTTTGCCACGCCAAAAGTTTGCGTAACCAGACGATTTTTTCTTCATAGCCCGAACGCCCAGCTCCTGCCCCCTCTTTGTATTTCCAGTGGGCGGCAACGCCGAGTTCCGCATCGTTGTGCATTTGGCGGGTGCGAATTTGCACCTCAATTGCTTTATCCTGTTTGCCTAGTACCACCGTGTGGATCGATTGATAGCCGTTCGGTTTCGGGTTGGCGATGTAGTCGTCAAAATGTTCGGGCAGATGTTTGTAGTGGGTATGCACAATGCCAAGGGCGGTGTAGCAATCCGCCAAATTTGGCACGATGATCCGCACCGCTCGAATATCGAACAGTTGCTCAAAACGCAGATTTTTCTTCTGCATTTTTTTCCAAATGCTGTAAATATGTTTTGGGCGACCGTAAACCTCAACATCTTCAATTTCTTCACTCAAACAAGCGGTCAGATCCGCCACAAAATCGGCGATGTATTTTTCCCGATCTAAACGGCGTTCGCCGAGATCATATTTGGCGATTTGGCGGTAGGTTTGCGGGTGCAAGGCTCGGAAGCAGTAATCTTCCAGTTCCCATTTCAGTTGCCCGATGCCCAAACGATTGGCGAGTGGGGCGTAAATTTGCGAACACTCTTTGGCGGCAAGCACCAAATCTTCTTCGCTGTGGCGATCTTTTTCTCGCAGGTAGGTGATCCGCTCGGCGAGTTTGATCACCACGCAACGGAAATCGTCCACCATCGCCAGCAACATTCGGCGGATATTGTCGATTTGCAGATCGGAAGCGTTATTGGCACTCAGTTGGCGGATGTTGTCCATTTCCAACACGCCTTTGACGAGGTTTTTGACTTGATTGCTGAAATCTTCTTTGACTTGGGCGAGGTCGATGATCTGATGTTTGACGAGGGGAAACAGCAACGCTGCCACGAGGGAATCATCGTCCATATTGAGACTATGCAGAATCTCGACCATTTCGATGCCGTCCCACATTAGGTGGTAGCTGTCGGTGTCGAGCTTTTCGTGGGCATAACGCCACGCAACTTGCAACTGCTCAAAGGTTTTTGGCGACATCTGCAAACTCGTACTCCAACTGGCTAATTCAAAATTACTTGGATCGAGTTCGTGCGAATGGCGAATGGCTACCATAAAACCTCCTAAAAATATGGAAAATCAGACCGCTTGCAGGGCGAAATTGTAAGCAAAATTGGGCGGTTAAACAATCTCGCTCGGCACAAAAAAGTAGGCGATTTCTCGCTCGGCGGATTGCGGGGAATCCGAGCCGTGTACCGAATTTTCTCGGTAGCTTAACGCAAATTGATCCCGTAATGTGCCAGCCTTGCGAACGGTAGGATCTGTTGCCCCCATTAGCTCGCGGTAATTGGTTACGGCATTTTCGCCCTCTAACACAGCAACCACAATCGGGGCGGAAATCATAAAATCGACTAAGGACTCGAAAAATGGCTTGCCTTGATGTTCCGCGTAAAATCCTTCCGCTTGTTCGCGGCTTAAATGCAGTTTTTTCAAGGCTTTGATCGTTAAACCTGCCGCCTCAATTTCGGCTAAAATTTTGCCGATTAACTGGCGTTTGGTGGCATCGGGTTTGATAATGGCGAGGGTTTGTTGAAGCATTTTTCCTCTTAGATGATTTGTTCAAAAAATTCGGCAAATTCTAGCATAACTGACCGCTTGTTATAAGCAAGGCAACACTTTATTTCAGCATTTAGGCGAAAAAAAAGTGAGGCATTTGCCTCACTTTGAAATTATTTGACCTGCATTCCTGCCTGCACGCCCTCATCGGCGTTGAGTAGGAACAGATCCGCACCGCCAGAGCCTGCCGAGAGGATCATTCCTTCCGATAGCCCGAACGACATTTTACGCGGGGCGAGGTTGGCGATCACCACCACAAAACGCCCGACCAGTTCCTCTGGGTTTGGGTAGGCGGCTTTGATGCCCGAGAACACTTGACGTTGATGATCGCCTAGATCGAGCTGGAATTTGAGCATTTTGTCTGATTTCGGCACGGCTTCGCAGCTGATCACTTTGGCTACACGCAAATCTAATTTGGCGAAATCGTCAATCGTGATTTCAGGGGCGATTGGCTCGATTTTACGCTCATTTTCCGCCTTGCAAGCGGTCGGATTTTCGCTATTTTTTGCTTTGGGTTCAGCAGCTTGACTTTGGGCGAATAAGGCTTTGGTTTCCTCAATCACGGCGGTGATCTGTTTTTCCTCTAAGCGAGCAAATAACGCCTTGAATGGGGCAATGGTATGCCCGAGTAGTGGGGTAGCGATGTTATCCCACCGCAATTCGGTCTGTAAAAAGGCTTCGGCTCGTTCGGCGAGTTTTGGTAACACAGGTTTGAGGTAGCTCATCAACACACGGAACAGCTCAATTCCCATTGAACAGACCGCTTGTAATTCCGCCTCTTTGCCTTCCTCTTTGGCGATCACCCACGGGGCTTTGTCGTCAATGTATTTGTTCGCTTTGTCGGCGAGTTGCATAATTTCACGGATCGCTTTGTTAAATTCACGGTTTTCGTAATAAGTGGCGATCTGTTCTGATTGTGCAACAAATTCGTCAAACAGGGCTTGATCTTCCAATTTTTCGGCGAGTTTGCCCTCAAAACGTTTTTGGATAAAACCTGCATTGCGAGAGGCGAGATTGACGAATTTGTTCACAATATCGCTGTTCACTCGTTGCACAAAATCGCTCAGGCTCAAATCCAAATCTTCAATGCGGTCGTTTAATTTTGCTGCGTAGTAGTAACGCAAACATTCTGGATCGAGGTGTTTGAGATAGGTGCTGGCTTGAATGAATGTGCCACGCGATTTCGACATTTTCACGCCGTCCACCGTTACATAGCCGTGGGCGAACACGTTGGTCGGTTTGCGAAGTCCGCAGCCGTCTAGCATCGCTGGCCAGAATAGACTATGGAAGTAAACAATATCCTTGCCGATAAAATGGTAGAGTTCGGCGGCGGAATCTTTTTGCCAAAATTCATCAAAATTCAAGCCCGTGCGGTCGCACAAGTTTTTGAAAGAAGCCATATAGCCGATTGGGGCATCGAGCCACACATAGAAGAATTTATTTTCCGCATCGGGAATTTCAAAGCCAAAATAAGGGGCGTCGCGGCTAATATCCCACTGTTGCAAACCGCTCTCAAACCACTCTTGCATTTTGTTGGCGATTTCTGGTTGCAACGAGCCAGAACGGGTCCATTCTTGCAACATCGCTTCAAAACTTGGCAAATCAAAGAAGAAATGTTCCGATTCTTTCACAATCGGCGTTGCCCCCGACACCGCCGAGCGAGGATTGATCAAATCCATCGGGCTGTAAGTGGATGCACACACCTCGCAGTTATCGCCATACTGATCTTCCGCTTTACATTTCGGGCAAGAGCCTTTCACAAAACGGTCGGGCAGGAACATTCCCTTTTCAGGGTCGTAAAGCTGCGAAATCACTTTGCTCTTGATAAAGCCGTTCGCTTTGAGTTTTTGATACATTTCCGCCGTGAGCTGACGGTTTTCCTCGCTATGGGTGGAATGATAATTATCGAAACTGATGTTAAAGCCCGCAAAATCAGCGGTGTGATCCGCCTTGGCTTTTTCAATTAACTGCTCAGGCGTAATGCCGAGCTTATCGGCGTTGAGCATAATCGGCGTGCCGTGGGCATCGTCCGCACACACAAAATGCACCTTATGCCCACGCATCCGCTGGAAACGCACCCAAATATCCGCTTGAATATGTTCAAGCATATGCCCCAAATGGATCGCCCCATTCGCATAAGGCAAGGCACAAGTTACCAACATTTTTCGATTCTGATTTGACATTGACTTTCTCTCTCTAAACTAAGCAAAAATTGCCCCGAATTGTAACGGAAAAGGGGGTTTTTGTGAAATGAGGATTTATATCATTGCAACTATGCTATTTTTTCTAATAGTAAAAAATTTGATCTAAGCCACAATTTTCACTTCTCTAAATTGCTAAAATGGCCCACTTTTTCTTGTCATTGAACATTATGAAACCCATTTTCATCGCTACGCTGTTTTTATCCGCTACAACATTTGCCCTCGATCCCGCCCGCACAATGCCGAAAAATGGGATTGATAAGCCGTTAATGGGGCAGATTTTATTTTTCGACAAAACCCTCTCAATGCACGGCAATCAGAATTGTGCCAGTTGCCACAGCCCCGACACAGCGTTTGTCGATTTACGGGAAAATAGTGCGGAAAAAATGGTGTCGCAGGGCGATGATCCGAATAAATTCGGCAACCGCAACGCCCCGACAATGCTTTACGCCAAATATATTCCCGATTTTCATTTCGATCCTAAAACGCAGGAATATGTGGGCGGTCAATTTTGGGACGGGCGAGCCAATAATCTCGCCGAGCAAGCAGGAATGCCACCCCTTGACCCAAATGAAATGGGCTTACCCGACAAGCGAACCCTCGCCGAACGCCTTTATTTCAACCCGATGTACCGCCAGCTTTTCAGCCAATTTTACGGCGAGCAGGTGTGGCAGAGTGTCGATAGCGTCTATGCGGCAATGGAAGACGCCCTTGCCGTGTTTCAGCGAGAGAAAAAATTGCTCGCCCCGTTCGATTCCAACTACGACAAATTTTTGCAAGGAAACTACCGCTTGACAGAGGCAGAAGAACGAGGACGAGCCTTGTTTTTTGATAAAAATCGCACAAATTGTAGCCAGTGCCACCAGTCGCAAGGGGAAAATTCCCGCGAAGAAACGTTCAGCGATTACCGCTACTACAATCTCGGCGTGCCAAGCAACCGCAAGTTGATCGCACATAATAAATTGGCGGACGATTTTGTCGATTACGGCTTATTCCAAAACCCTGCGGTCAAGAGCGATAAACAGCAAAAGGGCAAATTCCGCACCCCAACCTTACGCAACGTTGCCGTAACCGCCCCTTATTTCCACAACGGCGTATTCAAAGAATTGCGAACGGTATTGCTATTTTTGGACAGCTACAACAACCCAAAACGTACCCTCAACCCTGAAACCAACAAGCGGTGGGATCAGGCGGAATTTTCCCCCACCATAGCCCACCCCAAACTCAAAGCTAAACCCCTCACCGATCAAGAAATTGATGATTTAGAGGCGTTTTTAAAAACCTTGACAGATGAAAGGTATTTGCCGTTGTTACAGAAATAAAAGTTCTGCAATTTCTGTGAATGTTAAGGTGTAGGGTTCTAATAAATCCTACCGCTTGCCTAACCCTTAACGGTTCAGTAAAATGAACCGTTTTTTATTTATAAGAGGAAATCCAAATGTTCGGAAAAGGCGGTTTGGGCGGTTTAATGAAACAAGCCCAACAAATGCAAGAACGTATGCAAAAAATGCAAGAAGAGATCGCACAGCTTGAAGTTACAGGCGAATCAGGTGCAGGTTTAGTCAAAATCACGATTAACGGGGCTCACAACTGCCGCCGTATTGAAATCGATCCGTCTCTAATGGAAGATGATAAAGAGATGTTGGAAGACTTAATCGCCGCCGCATTTAACGATGCCGTCCGCCGTGCCGAAGAAATGCAAAAAGAGAAAATGGCAAGCGTAACCGCAGGCTTAAATCTTCCTGCTGGAATGAAATTCCCATTCTAATTTCAATTTTATCCCACTTAAAGCCCCAACTAATAGGGGCTTTTATTAGTCTCTAAGATTTTTTCAGCTTAATCCTAAACCTTAACACAAGCCACCAAATGCTCACTATCCCCCACTAGCGGTGGTTTTTGTTCAGCACATTGCGAATCGGCGAGGGGGCAACGGGTGCGGAATACGCAGCCTGAGGGTGGGTTGATGGGCGAGGGGAGGTC
Source organism: Haemophilus paracuniculus (assembly GCF_002015115.1). Classification (GTDB taxonomy): domain Bacteria; phylum Pseudomonadota; class Gammaproteobacteria; order Enterobacterales; family Pasteurellaceae; genus Haemophilus_E; species Haemophilus_E paracuniculus. Next base: position 16,969 of record NZ_MUYA01000005.1, on the reverse strand, counting down.
GCCTTCTAACAGTTGAATGGTTTTGTTGCGTTCCAGATTCGGGTCAGGGATTGGCACGGCGGACATCAACGCTTTGGTGTAAGGGTGTTTGGTGTGGTTGTAAACTTGCTCGTCCGAGCCGAGTTCCACTGCATTGCCGAGATACATCACGAGTACGCGGTCAGAAATATGTTTTACCACCGCTAAATCGTGGGCGATAAAAATCAGCGACAAGCCCATCTCTTTTTGCAGGGATTTGAGCAAATTGACCACTTGGGCTTGGATCGACACGTCCAACGCCGACACGGGTTCATCGCAGATAATCATCTTCGGCTCAACAATCAACGCCCTCGCAATCCCGATCCGCTGGCATTGTCCGCCCGAAAATTCGTGGGGATAGCGGTTAATCAAGTTCGGCAACAAGCCCACTTTCATCATCATCGCTTGCACTTTTTCTTTCACTTTATGATCGGAAAGCTGCGGTTGGTAAATGCGTAACGGCTCGGCGATAATTTCGCCGATCGTCATTCGTGGGTTGAGCGAGGCAAGCGGATCTTGGAAGATCATTTGAATCTCTTTGCGAGTCGCTTTCCATTCCGCATTGGATTGACGGCTCAAATCCTTACCCAGCCACACAATCTGACCGCTTGACGATTTGACTAAGCCGATAATCGCACGGGCGAGGGTCGATTTTCCACAGCCCGATTCGCCCACCACGCCCAGCGTTTCGCCCTCGTAGAGCTTGAACGAAACATCATTCACCGCTTTTAGGCTTTGCGGTTTGGCGAAAAACAGGGCTTTTTTGTCTTTGATTTTGAAATTGACGTGCAGATTGCTCACTTCGAGCAGTAATTTTTTTTCACTCATAGGGCGAACCTCTCAGCAGGAATCCAGCAGTTGCGTAGGCGATTATCCGCCAATTTGGTGAGACTTGGGGCGGTTTGGCATTGCTCGCTCGCATATTGGCAACGAGGCGAGAACGGGCAACCAGACGGCAGTTGCAGTAAATTCGGCGGATTGCCCGCAATCGTAACCAACTCGTCCGCTTCGCTGTCAAGGCGAGGGATTGCGTCCATTAAGCCAATCGAATAAGGGTGGGTTGGCTGGTAGAAAATCTGATCCGCCGTGCCGTATTCCATTGTTCGCCCTGCGTACATTACCAACACCTTGTCGCAAATGCCAGCCACCACGCCGAGATCGTGGGTGATCATAATAATCGCCGTGTTAAATTCCCGTTTCAACTCGTTAAGCAGGGTCATAATTTGGGCTTGCACCGTTACGTCAAGGGCGGTGGTTGGCTCGTCCGCAATCAGCAATTTCGGACGACACAACAACGCCATTGCAATCATCACACGTTGCCGCATACCGCCCGAAAATTCGTGGGGATACATTCCCATTCGCTTGGTCGCTTCGGGCATTTTGGCCGCGTCCAACATTTTAACCGATTCATTGAAAGCGGTCTGTTTGTCGTAGCCTTTATGCAACATCAGCACTTCCATTAACTGCTCGCCCACTTTCATATAAGGGTTGAGCGAAGTCATCGGATCTTGGAAAATCATTGCAATTTCATTGGCACGGATTTTATTCAATTCACGGATCGGCAAATTGACTAGCTCTTTGCCGTTAAATTTTGCCGAGCCTGATAATTCGCCGTTCGGGGCGAGCAAGCCCATTAACGCAAACGCCGTTTGCGACTTGCCCGATCCCGATTCGCCCACAATCCCCAAGGTTTCGCCCGCATTCAAGCTAAAATTAAGATCATTAACGGCGGTAACGATACCGTCTGGGGTTTTAAAATTGACGCGTAAATGTTGCACGTCAAGTAAGGTTGTTTCACTCATCACTCTTTCCCTTTTAAAATTTTTTGAAATCTGACCGCTTGTTTGTATCGTTTTTAACGATCTTTTGGATCTAACGCATCACGCAAACCATCGCCGATAAAGTTAAAGCAAAAGAGGGTTAGGCAGAGGAAAAACGCGGGGAAGAACAGCAACCACGGCGAGACTTCCATTTGAGTCGCCCCATCGCTTAACAACGCCCCCCAACTGCTCATCGGCTCTTGTGTGCCTAAGCCTAAAAAGCTGAGGAAAGATTCAAACAAAATCAAAGACGGCACTTCAAGCGAGGCGTAAACCACCACAATCCCCATTACGTTTGGGATAATGTGGCGTAGGATAATTTGGTGGCGTGGCACGCCGCATACAATCGCCGCCTCAATAAACTCTTTGTTTTTGAGGCTGAGGGTTTGCCCTCGCACAATCCGTGCCAAGCTGAGCCACGCAATCATTCCAATTGCCACGAAAATCAGCAAAATGTTCTGCCCGAAAAAGGTAACGAGCAAAATCACGAAGAACATAAAGGGAAACGAAGCGAGAATTTCGATAATCCGCATCATTACGCTATCGACTTTACCGCCGAGATAGCCAGCCACCGCCCCGTAAATTGTGCCAATAATCACTGCAATCAATGCCCCTGCGATGCCGACCAGCAGGGAAACCCGTCCGCCGATAGCGACACGCACCATCAGATCTCGCCCCGAAGAATCGGTGCCGAAATAGTGCATTGATTCAAAATCGGGTGGCATACTCATCATATTCCAGTCGGTATCTTCATAGCTAAACGGCATTAGCATCGGCACAAAAGTGATAAACAGGATAATCAAGCCGAGCGTGATTAAACTTGCCACCGCCGCTTTGTTCTGCCAGAAACGGCGGCGAGCGTCCTGCCAGAGGCTACGCCCTTGCAGGGCGAGATTTTCATCTGCCATTTTTTCGGCAAATTGTTGATTTTTTTGATTCAGCATTTTGCCCCCCTAGCTGTAACGAATTTTCGGATCGATCACGGCGTAGAGAATGTCCGCAATCATATTAAACAGAATGGTGAGCGTGCCGACCAAAATCGTGAGGCTCAACACCAACGAATAATCACGGTTTAACGCCCCATTCACAAACAGTTGCCCGATCCCTGGTAAGCCAAATACGCTTTCGATCACCAGCGATCCCGTGATAATTCCCACAAAGGCGTTGGCGAGGTAGCTTACCACGGGCAACAAAGCAGGGCGAAGGGCGTGTTTGAGCAGAATACGAGAAGTCGGCAAGCCTTTGGCTTTGGCGGTGCGGATATAGTTGGAATGTAGCACCTCAATCATTGAGCCACGGGTAATCCGTGCAATGCCCGCCACATAGCCAATCGTCAGCGACAGCACGGGCAACACCATATAGTAAAGCTGTCCGCCGTTCCAACCGCCTGCGGGCAACCATTGCAGATGAATGGCGAAAAATAGCACCAACAACGGGGCAAATACGAAACTCGGCATAATAATCCCTGTCATCGCAAAGCTCATCAGCAGATAATCCAGCCAGCTATTTTGCCGAAGTGCCGCAATCGTACCGACCGATAATCCAATCAACACAGCCGCCACAAATGCCGCCACGCCCAATTTCACGGAAACAGGAAAGGCACTCGCCAGCAGATCATTCACCGTTTGATCCTTATATTTGAACGAAGGACCAAAATCCCCTTGGGCGAGGTTTTTCAGATAAATCAAATACTGCTCGCCCACAGGTTTATCAAGGTTATATTTCGCCTCAATGTTCGCCATTACCTCAGGCGGATAGGCTTTTTCCGAAGTAAACGGACTCCCAGGGGCAAGCCGCATTAAGAAAAAGGAAAAGGTAATCAACACAAACAGGGTTGGGATTGCCTCTAAAATACGTTTAAGAATAAATTTGAGCATATTACTTACGATGATTATTTTTTAACCTAAAATTCTCGCAAATCTAAATTCTTGCTCGAACAAATTTCCCCGTCATTTTGCGTTGAGCGGTTTCGTCAATTTCAAGGGCGATTTGTACTGTTTGAGCTTGCGTAGCAAGCGAGTTTACAAATCGACCGTAGAAATTAGAAACAAGCGAAACAAAGCAAAATGCTCGGGGTCGCCTTTCTTTTGCTACTTTTCTTTGGCGAAGCAAAGAAAAGTAGATCAAACAAGCGGTAGGATTTGTGAAAATTTCCTCAAATCCCACCGCTTGCCAAGCCTTACTGCTTAATCAAATAAAGATTTCTCAACAAGATGTTATCCTGCGGATCTTTGCCCTCGTAGCCTTTCACATAAGGTTTCACCAAACGGGTGTTTACATAGAAGTAAACAGGCACAATCGGGGCATCTTGGGCGAGGATCGCTTCCGCTTTGGCGTAGGCTTTCGCTCTGCCCTCGGCATCGGTGGCGGCGTAAGATTCCGCTACTGCTTCATCATAGGCTTTGCTTTGGTAGAAAGCGGTGTTGTTGCTTGAATTTGAGAGGAAGTAGTTCACATAGGTGGTGGCTTGGTTGTAATCTGCCGCCCAACCTGCACGAGCCACTTCCGATTTACCCTCACGGCGGGTGTTCAAGTAGGTTTTCCACTCTTGGTTTTCCAGTTTCACATCGACTAAGCCGTCCGTGTTCGCTTTCCACAAGGAAGAAGCCGCCAAAGCAATTTTCTTGTGGTTTTCGTTGGTGTTATAGAGCAGGGTAAATTTGAGCGGATTGGTTTTGCTAAACCCTGCTTCTTCCAGCAATTTTTTCGCTTTCACTTTACGCTCTGCCATTGGCTCGCTGGCGTAAGCTGGGTTGGCAATTAAATTCCCTTCGGTAATGTAAGGTGGGGTAAACACATAGGCTGGGGTTTGACCTTGCCCTAACACTTTGTCGGTGATCACATTGCGGTCAAGGGCGAGGTTTAACGCTTGACGCACACGCACATCATTGAATGGGGCTTTTTTGTTGTTGAGTTCGTAAATGTAGGTGGAAAGTGTTTTGACGGTAAACACTTCATTTGGGATCTCTTTTTTGAGTTTTTGGTAAATTTCTGGCGGTAAACCGTAATTGGTCATATCTTCATCGCCGGCACGGTAGCGAGCCACATCGGTGTTTAAGCTCTCAATCGCAAGGAAAGTTGCTTTATTGATCACCGTTTCTTTGTCGTTCCAGTAATTTGGATTTCGCTCAAATACAATTTTCTCATTGATCACGTGATCGACTAATTTATAAGCACCATTGCCGACAAAATTCTCTTTTTTGACCCACGCATCGCCAAATTTTTCCACCACATTTTTATTCACTGGGAAGAGCGAAGTGTGCGTGGTTAAGCCAATCGCATACGGCACGGGGGCGGAAAGTTTGACCTCAAAGGTGTAATCATCAACGGCTTTCACGCCTAATTCCGCAGGTTGTTTTTTGCCGTCAATGATGTCTTGGGCGTTTTCCACTTGTAGATAAGTTAAGAAACTCGCATAAGGGGCGGCGGTTTTCGGATTGACTAAACGTTGCCAAGAATAAACGAAATCGTGGGCGGTAACAGGATCGCCGTTCGACCATTTCGCATCTTTACGCAGTTTGAACGTCCACGTTTTGTAATCGGGCGAGCTTTGCCACGATTCCGCTACCCCAGGTTGATCTTTGCCGTCGCTATCGACTGTAACCAACCCTTCAAAAAGTTGATAGGCGATTTGGCTCTCAGGCACGCCCTCGGTTTTGTGCGGATCGAAACTTGACGGCTCCGCCCCGTTGTTGATCACGATTTCTTGCTTCTCGGCAAGCACCGTGCCTTCTGGCACTTTCGCTGCAAACGCCGTTGCCGACACGCCAAACGCCACCAAAGAGGCAAGTAAAGTACGAGTAAAGGTTTTCATCACAATTCTCCTAAGTTTTTTATGGAAAGACTAACCATAGATACCCGAAAACCTACCCTTTGTAAAGCATTTTCAATTTTGTAAGTGCAAATTTTGTTAAAAATGTTAAATTTAGGTTAATTCAAACGGCACTTTTCGCTGTTCCGTTGCCGAATTGCCTGCGAATTGTTGCAATAATAATTCCACCGCCCATCGCCCTGCTTGCGGATAGCCAAAATCTAGGGTCAACAAATCAGGGGCGAACGATTGCAATAAACTGTTCTGCCCAATGCAAGCAAGGGGTAGGATTTTTTGATTTTTTTGCAGATATTTCAACGCCCCCACCGCAAGACTACTACTGGCACACACAATCGCCGAAGTGGGCTTTTCCAGCAACAGTGGGCAAAGCTGATAACCGCTCTCAAAGCTCAAATCGCCCTGCACATAATTGGGCGTTAAAGCGTGCCGTTGGCAGAATTGCAGATAGCTTTCCGTGCGTTGTCGCCCCGTGGTTTCATCTTGATCTTGCACGCCCAGATAGCCAATTTGGCGGTGTCCCTGTTGATAAAGTCGATCAAGCAACGCTGTGATCGCATTGTGATCATCATAATAAACGCAAGAAAGATCGGGATATTGACGAGCCACCAGCACCAAATGTCCTTGCCATTGTTGAATAATATTCAAGGGCAGTTGCGAAAAGCCGAATAAAATCACGCCGTTAATTTGGCGTTGGCGGAACAGTTCGAGCTGATGTTGCACCGTTTCAGGCTGAAACTGACTTTCCACAATCAACGGCGTGATTTGATGGGAGTAAAGCTCGCTCAAAATCGCACTCAATGTCTGCGATTCCGCTGTTGAATTGAGGCGAGTTACAATCACGCCCACCACAGGCTCAACGGAACCTCGCATCGCCCTTGCACTGCGATTGGGCTGAAAGCCGAGTTCCGCAATCATCGCCTGCACCTTTTCACGGGTGGCGGGGCTGACTTTGGGATCGTTATTCAACACCCTCGATACGGTGGATTTCCCCACCTGACAACGCTCAGCAATATCTTTAATCGTTAATTTCATCGCTCAATTTGACCTAAATAAAATGGGCGAAATTTTAGCATAAAATACCGCTTGCAAGATTTTGATTGACAACGCTTTTTAATTGTACAAAATAACGTACAACTTAATTTCAGGAAAAACCCAATGGAAACCATTACCTATTCAGAAGCTCGCCAAAATTTGGCTCAAACAATGCTTCGCACTACGCAAAACCAAGAGCCGATTATGATTACTCGCCAAAACGGGCAAAATTGCGTGCTGATTTCCCTTGAACATTACCGTTCTTTGGAAGAAACCGCCTATTTGCTACGGTCGCCGAAAAATGCTCAACGCCTGATTGAATCAATCCGCCAGCTCAATGCCAATCAAGGACAAACAAGGGAATTGATCGAATGAACATTACCTTTTCTGACCACGCTTGGGATGATTATCTCTATTGGCAGCAAACGGATAAAAAAATGCTGAAAAGGATCAATGAGTTGATTAAAGCGATTACTAGCTCACCCTTTGAGGGAATTGGCAAGCCTGAACCGCTGAAACATAATTTAGCGGGATTTTGGTCTCGCCGAATCAATGAAGAACATCGGCTTGTTTACACGATCAAAGATCAAGCGATTTTGATTGCCGCTTGCCGTTATCATTACGAATAAAAAACCCCACATCACTGTGGGGTTTGGATTATTTAAGGTAAACGAATTACGCTTGACCTTTCACTTCTTTTAAACCGTTGAATGGTGCTTTATCGCCCAAAGCTTCTTCGATACGGATAAGTTGGTTGTATTTCGCCACACGGTCTGAACGGCTCATTGAACCCGTTTTGATTTGACCTGCTGCTGTACCAACTGCTAAATCCGCAATGGTCGCATCTTCGGTTTCGCCTGAACGGTGAGAAATAACCGCGGTGTAACCTGCATCTTTCGCCATCTTAATCGCCGCTAAGGTTTCAGTTAATGAACCGATTTGGTTGAATTTGATTAAGATTGAGTTGGCGATACCGTTTTCGATACCACGGCTTAAAATTTTGGTGTTGGTCACGAATAAATCGTCGCCCACTAATTGCACTTTGTCGCCCAATACTTTGGTTTGGTATGCGAAACCTTCCCAGTCAGATTCATCTTGACCATCTTCGATAGACACGATTGGGTACTCTTTGCATAAACCTTCAAGGTAGTGAGTGAACTCTTGTGAAGTAAAGGTTTTGCCTTCGCCTTTTAACTCGTAGTTGCCGGTTTCTTTGTTGTAGAACTCAGAAGAAGCACAGTCCATCGCCAAGGTAACATCTTTACCTAACACATAACCTGCTTTTTCCACCGCTTCTTTGATACAAGCTAATGCATCTGCGTTAGAAGCTAAGTTTGGTGCGAAACCACCTTCATCGCCCACTGCGGTGTTCAAGCCTTTTGATTTCAATACTTTCGCAAGATTGTGGAACACTTCCGCACCGATACGAAGTGCTTCTTTTAAGGTTTTCGCACCAACAGGTTGAATCATAAATTCTTGAATGTCCACGTTGTTGTCTGCGTGCTCACCACCGTTGATGATGTTCATCATTGGAAGTGGCATAGAGTAAACGCCTGGGGTGCCGTTTAATTCAGCGATGTGCGCGTAAAGTGGTAAACCTTTTGACGCCGCCGCTGCTTTCGCGTTCGCTAATGAAACCGCTAAGATCGCGTTCGCACCGAATTTTGATTTGTTTTCAGTGCCGTCCAAGTCGATCATAATTTGGTCGATTTCAGCTTGGTTGCAAGCATCTTTACCTAAAATCGCGTTCGCAATTTCGTTGTTTACCGCAGAAACTGCTTTGAGAACGCCTTTACCTAAGAAACGCGCTTTGTCGCCATCACGCAACTCTAACGCTTCACGCGAACCCGTTGATGCACCAGACGGGGCTGCTGCAAGACCTACGAAGCCACCTTCTAAGTGTACTTCTGCTTCAACGGTTGGGTTACCACGAGAGTCGATGATTTCACGACCAATTACTTTAACAATTTTAGCCATTGTTGATGTTCCTCTATTGAGATTTAATGAAAAAAGATGGGCGATATAGTAAAGGGATTTTGCGATTTTGTCTTGTAAAAAGTGATGTAGTTCACATTTTTTTGGCAAAATCTTGATCTACTTCGGGCAAGCGGCAAAACAAGGGGTAGGATTATCGAAAATTTCGACAATCTTACCCCTTGTTTAGTGTTAATTAACCTTGAATTTCGCCTCTTTTCAATCGCTCGAAGTAGCTTTTGGTTTCTTCGATCACGATATGGCGTAAGCTGACGAGGGCGATCAGGTTTGGGAATGCCATTAAGCCGTTGACGATGTCGGCGATCGTCCAAATGGTGCAGAGTTTGATGAACGGGGCGACCGCAATCAGTAGGATAAAGGTGAAGCGGTAGAATTTGATCCCTTTGGTGCGTCCACCTGTGAGATAGACGAAGCAACGTTCGCCATAGTAGCACCAGCCGAGAATGGTGGTGAACGCAAAGAAGACTAAGCCTACGGTTACGATCACCGCCCCGATTGAGCTGGTGAGACCTTGCGAAAACGCCAAGTTAGTGAGTGCCGCCCCTTCCGCTGGACCTTTCCACACGCCCGTGAGGACGATCACTAAGCCTGTCATTGTGCAGACGATGATGGTGTCTAAGAATGTGCCGGTCATTGAGATCAAGCCTTGACGCACAGGTTCTTTGGTTTGAGCCGCCGCCGCTGCGATTGGGGCTGAACCTAAGCCCGATTCATTTGAGAAAATACCGCGTGCCACGCCCGATTGGATCGCTTGCATTACGGTAAAGCCAACCACGCCGCCGATTGCCGATTGCGGATTGAACGCACATTCCACGATAAAGGCGATAGTGGCAGGTAGTTTATCCACGTTGAGGGCTAAAATCAGCACGGACGTTCCCACATAGGCGACCGCCATAAACGGCACGACCACGCTGGCAATTTTGGAAATGCGTTTCACCCCACCTAAAATAATCATTGCGACCACCAACGTTAGCACCGCACCACTCGCAAACACTGGCACGTTAAAGGTGTCGTGCAATGAAGATGTGATCCCGTTGATTTGTGGGAATGTGCCGATCCCGAATAGGGCGACCATTACCCCAAAAATCGCAAACAGTTTCGCCAACCATTTCCATTTTTTGCCCATACCGAGTTCGATATAGTACATCGGGCCGCCCGCCACGAAGCCGTCTCGATCACGCCCACGGAATTTCAACGCAAGCAAACATTCGGCATATTTGGTCGCCATTCCGAATAGAGCGATCAGCCACATCCAAAATAACGCCCCTGGCCCCCCTGCGTGAATTGCCGTAGCCACCCCCACAATATTACCCGTGCCGATAGTCGCCGCTAATGCGGTCGAAAGGGCGGCAAAGGCGGAAATATCCCCCGTCTGCCCTGCCCCTTTTTCGGGCTTGAACATATAAACGAAAGCACGTGGCAACTGGAAAAGTTGCACTAATTTGAGTTTAAAAGTGAAATAAACGCCCACGCCCGAAAGCAACGCCAACAACGGCACGCCCCAAACGAGACTATTGATTGTGTTAAGAATGGTGTCGATAGACATTTGATAATTCCTCGTAAAAACTGCTTACAAGGAAAGAAAAAGAACAGACAAGCGGTCGGATTTGCAAAAATTTTGCGAAATTGCACCGCTTGCGAAACCTTTTCTCCCCTGTCCTTTTGCCTGAGCGTTTCACGCAGATAAGGCTATCTGCATTTTCGCCTTCGGCGTCCATTTTCTGCGATTTAGCAAATTTACGCAGAGTGGATCTCTCCAAGGGTTCGTCCAGTAACTGTCCTCACAAACTACGTTTGCACCTGAAAGATTTTACCTCGTCGGTATGGGTTGCCCCATTCTCCAGCTACCTTCGTCCGAACGTCCCAAATGGGACGAGTGCTATTCTAGCAAAATTTTTAGAGATGTTAAGAATAAATTTAATAAATGAAATGAAAAAATCCGCCGTTCATTACTGTTCGGCGGATTTTTTATTCTAGGTTCAAGCAGTTATTTTTCCATTTTCTCGTGTGGTAACACTAAGTTCAACACCAACGCCAGCACCGAGCCGACGGTGATGCCTGAGCCGAACACTTCTTTGAAGAAAGAAGGTAATTTGTCGAGCAGTTCTGGGCGGGTGGTTACGGCTAAGCCGCAGCCGATTGAGATCGCGATGATTAAGCCGTTGCGTTTGCTGCGTTCGACTTTGTCGAGCATTTGAATCCCTGCGGCGATGATCATTGCAAACATCATTAAGCCTGCACCGCCAAGCACTGGGCTTGGGATTGAGACGATTAACGCCCCGAACACAGGGAATACGCCCGCCAACACCAATAACACGCCCATTAGGGTTACCACATAACGGCTTGCTACGCCCGTGAGGGAAATCACGCCGATATTTTGTGAGAAAGATGAGAATGGGGTGGTGGACATAATCGCCGCTAACGCCGAACCTAAGCCGTCGCACAACACACCGCCACGCAAGTGTTTGCCCGTGATTTCCGTTTGGGTGGCGTTGCCGAGGGCGAGGAAGTTACCGCTTGATTCCACAATGGTTACGAGGTAGGCGATGCTCATTCCGATAATGCCTGAAATTGGGAACGAAAGCCCGAAGTAAAGGGGGTGTGGCAAGGCGAATAATTCGGCGTTTTTCACGCTGTCGAAGTTGATCCAACCTAAGCAGAGAGCGACCACATAGCCGACCATCATTCCGATCACAATCGCCGCTGCTGAGAAGATCCCTTTGCCCCATTGCACGAGGATCACCACGAGGATCAACACGAAAGTTGCCATTGCGAGGTTGGCAGGATCAGCATATTGCGGATCGCCTTTTTGACCGCCTGCGAACCAGTCCACCGCCACGGGGATCAAGCTCAAACCGATCATCATCACGACCACGCCTGTTACGACTGGCGGGAACAATTTACGCACATAAGGCATAAAGAAGCTGCCGATAATCATCACGAGCGAGCCAACGAGGGAAGCCCCCAAAATGCCCGACACGCCGTATTCGCTAAACCCAATCGCAAGGGCGGCGGCAACAAAAGTAAAGCTCGTCCCCATTACGCTCGGCAAACGCAAGCCGATTGGTCCGATACCTTGACATTGAATAATGGTAACAATCCCCGATACGAGTAACGCCGCATTCACCAGCACGATAGTATCAGCGGTGGGCAATTTCAGCACGTTACCGATCACTAATGGCACAGCAATGATCCCACCGAGGGCGGCGAGTAAATGCTGTGCGGCGAGAAGAAGGCTTAATCCAAACGGTGGTTTGGAATCAACAGGATAAAGCAATTTTTGCATAGTAAGACCCGAAAAGTTGAGAGATAAAAAATGGCGTGCATTATACGGATTTTTTACGATTCCGCAAACGGTTGCGTAGCAGAAATTTTGTAAGAAAAACCCGCTTGCAAGCGGGTAGATTGTGGAAAATTTTACACTTCCGGCGGTAAATGCCAGTTGATTGGCTCAATGCCTTTCGATTGCAAAAAATCGTTGGTCTTAGAAAAATGGCGGCAGCCGAAAAAGCCACGGTGTGCCGACAACGGCGAGGGGTGTGGTGCGGTTAAAACACAATGGCGTTGGCGATCAATAAATTGCCCTTTGCGTTGGGCGTGGCTTCCCCAAAGCAGGAAAACCAGATTTTCACGGTGCTGATTGAGTTGAGCCACCACTTTATCGGTAAAGGTTTCCCAACCAAAATTGGCGTGGGAATGGGCTTTGCCGTGTTCCACCGTCAAAACTGTGTTGAGTAGCAGCACGCCTTGCTTTGCCCAATCGATCAAATAGCCGTGGCGAGGAATTTGAAAACCCGCAATATCTTGGCTCAACTCTTTGTAAATGTTGATGAGCGAGGGCGGCGGTGCAATGCTTGGTTTCACCGAAAACGCCAAGCCGTGAGCTTGATTGAATCCGTGATAGGGATCTTGCCCTAAAATTACCACTTTTACCTGATCAAATTCGGTTAAGGCAAAGGCACTAAACACTTCATTGGCGGGGGGATAAACGGTTTTGCCTGCCATTCGTTCCGCCTGAACTCGCTGTAAAATTTGTTGGAAATAGGGTTTGGATTTTTCTTCGCCGATGGCGTCTGTCCAGCTTTTCATTTGGTTTTCCTTATTTAAATTCAAAAAATTTTATAAATTAGTCTATTTTTTATGCAACAAACGGTCTTTTTTGTAAAAATTTTTGAAAATAGTCGCTTTTTTCTACATCTCTGCTAAAATGCGTTTCAAATTTTGTTGAAAAATTAAAATTTTTTTATAGTTTTCCCTTTTTACTTCTTTTTATGAGGAATTTATTATGATCAAAGGCGTTCAAATTACTGAATCAACCAACCGTAACCTACTTAACTCTTTCTGGTTGCTTGATGAAAGCACCAACCAAGCTCGCTGCTTAGTGGCAAAAGGCGACTATCAAGAAGACCAAGTGGTTGCATTAAGCGAATTAGGCGAAATTGCATACCGTGAAGTGCCAGTAAACGTTGCCCCAACCATTAAAGTGGAAGGTGGTCAGCACTTAAACGTAAACGTGTTACGCCGTGAAACCTTAGAAGATGCGGTTAAAAACCCAGAGAAATATCCGCAATTAACCATTCGTGTTTCAGGCTATGCGGTGCGTTTCAACTCACTCACCCCAGAGCAACAACGTGATGTAATTACTCGTACATTCACTGAAAGCCTCTAATTCTAGGCATTCTAACTGGTTTTCACAAACCCTTTTGGGATCTTCCCGAAAGGGTTTTTTAATGGGCGATCCGAAATTACTGTAAAAATATCCAAAAAAGATCGCAAACAGTATTGACCACTGTATTTTTTATCACTAGAATAACCTGTATTAAAACACAGTTATTTAGAGGATCTTGCAATGGCTACCTTATTTCGTGATACCCGTGAATTACCACGCCAATTTGTGCCAACTTACCGTGATTATAATGCAAATGTGGCGATCAAGTTAGATCTTAATTCCCTTTGCATTAGACGACCGAAAGAAACCTTTTTTATCCAAGTGAAAAACGCCCATCTGATTGCGTGGGGGATCGATCAAAATGATGTTGTAGTAGTGGAAAAAGGCGAAGATTATTTAGTTAATGATCTGCTCGTGCTTGAAAAAAATGGCGAGTATCGTTTTTACCAATTCTTCAACGAAATTGAAAATGCCCAAGGCGAAAAAGAGAAAGTGCTGTTTTCTCTTGATGTACGTGAGCCAAATTTGAAAATTCGTGAATGGAATGAAGTGAAAATCGCAGGGATTATTACCAATGTGGTGCATCAAATGCGAGACCGCACACCGTTTTTAGAAAAACGCTATGCGGCTTAATGCTTCATTACATCACGCGGCGAGATTGAGTGTAGTTTTTCGACCAGTAACGATTTGACAGTGAGCTGGTGGTTACGCCCGTACTTGAACCCGAGTGAACAAACTTGCCGTTGCCGACATAAACCCCAACGTGTTTATTATTGCGGAAAAAGACTAAATCGCCTGCTTTGAGGGAAGATTTTGGAATGGCTTTGCCTACGGTTTTTTGCCCGACCGTTGCACGCGGTAAATTTTTATTCAAGGCTTTATTCATTACCACTTGCACAAAAGCGGAACAGTCAATCCCCGATTTACTCGTTCCCCCTAAACGATAGCGAGTGCCAGCCCAGTTGCGGTAAACATTGTTAATTTTTTGGCTTACCGATGCAGTGCTTTTTTCGGCTTTGGCAGATTGAGCTTGAATTTGAGAGCGAGTCGCAGCTTGACTGCTGAGGCTTGCGTAACTTGCGTGGGAAAATAAGGCGACCATCACGCCTACGAGTAAGGTTTTTACAGGTTTGAAAGAAAATGTTTTCATAATGATTGTTTCGCCAGAACGAATGAAGCGGTCTGTTCCTATTAAAAAATGAATGATAAAAATAAGCTATCGAAACGATAGCTTACTCAATGCGACAATGTCAAATCAATTTAGTTCCAAAGATCGCAAAAATTTTATTTCATCTGCCCAAATTTCAGGCGAAATGGTCTCTAAAATCAGCGGAATGTTGTCAAATTGAGGCTGGTTCATAATAAATTGAAACACTTCCGTGCCGATTGTGCCTTCTCGCAAAGTATGGTGGCGATCTACTCGGCTTGCCAACGCTGTTTTTGATCCGTTGAGGTGCATACCTCGCAAATAACTATTCCCCACCACTTGATCAAATTCGGCAAACACTTTTTCGCTACTTTGGTAAGAACTGATATCGTAGCCCGCCGAAAAAAGGTGGCAGGTATCCAAACAAACGCCCACCCGTTGTTTATTTTCCACTTGCTCAATAATTTTGGCTAAATGCTCAAACCGCCAGCCCAAATTTGAGCCTTGCCCTGCGGTGTTTTCGATCACAGCAACCACATTTGGCACTTTTTCCACCGCAAGGTTGATCGATTCCGCAATACGAGCCAAACAATCTTTCTCGCTGATTTTATTCAAATGGCTACCAGGGTGGAAATTAAGCAATTTCAAACCGAGCTGATTGGCTCGATCCATTTCATCAATGAAGGCTTCGCGGGATTTCGCCAGCCCCTCGCTATCAGGGCTACCCAAATTAATTAAATAACTATCGTGAGGCAGGATATGATCGGGCGAAAACTGATGCACCTGACAAAAACGCTTAAATTTCTCAATCGTATCCGCCTTTAACGCTGGGGCTTTCCACTGCCGTTGATTTTTTGTGAATAACGCAAAGGCATTCGCCCCAATTTCCACCGAACGCAACACCGCATTTTCCACCCCACCCGAGGCACTGACGTGAGCACCAATATATTTCATCTTACAATCCTCTCGTTTATAATCGCCATTTTTCAGCTTATTTGATTACAATGAATACAACCATTAACGATTTTTCACTACTCTGCCGTTTATTCGGCAACTTTTTTTACCGCTCTCCAACCGACCCGATTCTCGCTGGCACTTTTGCGTGGCTCTCCCAAGGGCAACTTCGCCAACAATGGGCATTAGCCACCGACAGCCAAAGCGAGCAAGCTCTAACTTGCCTTGAAAAAAATGCTAACCCTACGGAATTAGCCCCTTTTTATCAAGCACTTTTTGCGGAAAATGGCTCAGTTTCCACCACTATTTCTGCTTACGGCGGCTCGGTGGCGGATTTTGTCGCCTTCCGCCAAGCCCGAGCAATGCCCGAATTGCCCGCCCCCGATCACATCGGCTTGCTACTCTTAACCGCCTCGTGGATTGAAGACAACCTCGATTCCACCCAAGCCCAGCAAGACTTTTTTGAACAATTTGTGCTACCGATAATGGGGAAATTCTTAGGACAAGTCGAAGCCTTTGACCAAGGTTTCTACAAAGCCCTCGCCCAACTCACCCGTGATGCCCTCGGTGCAATGGCGGACGAGTTGGAAGAAAGTGAACAAAGCGAAAGCTAACAAGCGGACTGATTTCCCTTTTCGGCTGTGAATTTCTGCTCGTCCAAGCCTTACGCAACCTCTGCTTACTCACCCTTACTCACCATACCCCCGCACGCAAATGGCTCGCCCTCCAAGCGTTAGGGTGGTAGCCGAACTAATGTAATGCGGATTTCAAATTTTCGGCTGATCCCTTAATGTAGGTTGGCGGATCAGCGAAAAGCAAATTTTGAGGGGAATTTTTTGAAAAAAGCCGTTTGAGTGATGATTTTTTAGACGAAGTTGATCATTTTTTATTTTACAAGGGGTGAGATTTTTTAAAATTTCATCGATTTTTGAATAAATCCCCGTAGGGACGCGAGGCTCGCGTCCCTAAATTTTTATTCAGAAATCTGAGGGAATTTATGGGGACGCCAGCGTGGCGTCCCTACGGGGTAGGGGAAAATGCAAAATCGAGAACGGCAAGAGGTGGGATTTTGGGAAATTTGTGAAATCAAAGATCGCTTGTCGGACATAAAGTCCGCCGCTACGAAACATTATCGATCTTCAAAAAATTAATTACCATTCGTAGGGGCGGATTTTATATCCGCCCTTTGTATTAGATTTAATTTCATTTTTGTAAATCTAAGATCGCTGTTGCCCCCTTGTATATTAAAACCCTGCTAAACTTCCCTACATAATGCAGGATTTAGTTATCCACAGCTTGTAGCCCCCTAGGGAAGAACCCCGTTCCGTAGCGAAGGCGTGGATAACCTTTCATCAGCAAAACCGAACAGTTGATTTAGTCTTTTAGTCTTCACATTGAAAAACTCGCATACAAGGCAGGTTATTGATGAACACCCCGATTTATTGCGGCATTGATGTCGCCAAACGTAGCTTGGTGGTTGGCTTGTCCAATCAGAAGAAAAC
>NZ_MUYA01000004.1:317950-373698 GCF_002015115.1 Haemophilus paracuniculus | reverse complement strand
GGAACACAGTTGCTACGGCTTCGCTTTGCTCAGCCACTTCCCCCGCAAGCGGGGGCAGATTTATTCGATCTTCCCCCGTTTACGGGGGAAGTACCCTACGAACTAGGGGGAAGGGGGCAATAAGCGAAATCTCTGAAAATCCTACCGCTTACTGATTTAAATAAAATCTAATTAGTAACCCGAAACCGCTTTCGCCTCTTGATCATTGAGGGTGGCTAATAAATTCCCCAATAAACTTGACGCACCGAAGCGGAAGTGGGCTTGATTTACCCATTGTTCGCCGAGAATTTGGCGAGCGAGATCGAGGTAGGCTTGGGCTTCTTCGGTGGTTTTTACACCACCAGCGGCTTTGAAACCGACTTTATCCGCCACGCCTAAATCACGAATGGTTTCGAGCATAATTTTTGCCGATTCAAGGGTGGCATTCACTGCCACTTTACCCGTTGAGGTTTTGATGAAATCCGCCCCTGCTTGGATTGAAATCTCGCTCGCTTTGCGGATCAATTCCGCGGTTTTTAATTCGCCCGTTTCGATAATCACTTTGAGCAACACGTTATGTTTGGCACATTCCGCCTTGCACTGTTTGACTAATTCCACCCCCACTTGTTCGTTGCCTGCGATTAAGGCACGGTAAGGGAATACTACATCAACCTCGTCCGCCCCGTAAGCCACCGCCGCTTTGGTTTCGGCAACGGCAATTTCAATATCATCGTTGCCGTGAGGGAAGTTGGTAACGGTCGCAATTTTGACTTGTGCTGTGCCTTGATTTTGCAAGGTTTTGCGAGCAATCGGCACAAAACGAGGGTAAACACACACCGCCGCTGGCGTGCCAAATTCGGTGTTGCCTTGTTGGCAGAGGGCGATCACTTTTTCGTCCGTGTCGTTGTCGTTTAAGGTGGTTAAATCCATTAACGAAAGAGCTTGTTGAGCCACTTGTTTTAAGGTCATAAAAAATCCCCTTTTTGTTTAATGTTACGCAATCGTTTAACTTGGCTATAAACGACAACACCACAGTTTCCTGTGGTGTTGTGCATTCCGTTTGCGGTTACATTACCGCACCGCCTAAGCCGATGAAGAAACCTGCAATCGCCGCACTCATTAAGTTAGAAAGAGTACCTGCAATTACTGCCTTGATCCCCATTCGAGCCACATCGCCACGGCGATTTGGTGCCATACCACCTAAACCACCGATAAGAATCGCGATTGAGCTAAGATTCGCAAAACCGCAAAGTGCGAATGTGATAATCGCAATGGTTTTCGGGCTTAATGTTACGCCAGAGGCGATAACGCCTTCTTTATTTGGTAAGTAGTTTACGAAGTCAGCATAGGCAACAAATTCGTTTACCACTAATTTTTGACCGATTAACGAGCCAGCTACTTGGGCTTCTTGCCCCCACGGCACACCGATTACCCACGCAAGCGGTTGGAAAACATAACCTAATAAAGATTGTAAGGTTACGCCCTCAAAGCCGACTAAGCCAGCTACCCAACCGATGAAGCCGTTTAACATCGCGATTAACGCAATGAATGCTAATAACATCGCACCTACGTTCATCGCAAGTTGCATACCAGAGAACGCACCCACTGCCGCCGCTTCAATTACGTTTGACGGTTTTTCTTCGATGTCGTCTTCGCTTAACTCATCTTTAAAAGATTCTGTTTGCGGATGTAGAATTTTGGCGAATAATAAACCACCTGGTGCCGCCATAAATGACGCTGCGATTAAGTAAGGCAATGGCACGCCCATTCCTGCGTAACCGATCATTACCGCACCTGCCACAGACGCAAGACCACCACACATTACCGCAAAGAGTTCTGAGTTGGTCATTGATTTGATGTAAGGCTTAACCAATAATGGGGCTTCTGTTTGACCTACGAAGATGTTAGCCGCCGCAGACATTGATTCCGATTTTGATGTGCCTAATACTTTTTGTAATGCACCACCTAAAATGCGGATCACCACTTGCATAATGCCGAGGTAGTAGAGAACAGAGATTAACGCAGAGAAGAAAATGATAGGGGGAAGAACACGCAATGCGAAGACGAAACCGCCACCGCCGAACACTTCAAACATTTTGTCGCTAACTAAGCCACCAAATAAGAAGTTGATACCATCGTTACCATAGCTGATAACTTTGCTGACCCCTTCCGCCGCCGCAAGTAAAGCCTCACGACCTGCTGGCACATAAAGAATTAACGCACCAATACCGATTTGCAATACTAATGCACCTAATACTGTACGCACATTGATCGCTTTTTTATTGCTTGATAATAAGAAAGCAATCAATAAGAGTACGGCAATACCTAAAAGGCTATTTAAAGCACCCATTTTGAAAAACCTCAAAAAAGAAAACTAACTTCCCGACACCTGTTCAAAAAGAGAACAGAATCGGCACGACTTATAAAAGCGAGCAGATTTTACCGTTTTTTTTGCCAAAAATCTTTAATTTTTTACAGTTTTCATCACATAAATTGACAAAATTCAAAGTGGCGGATATGGCTTGTCGTTTGAATTTCGGATAGACTGCCACCGAATACAAAAGAAGAAGATTTAAGGAACTGTTTTGAAAGGTCTGATTATTCGTTTAGTGGCAGGGTTAGCCCTGCTTTTGTGGGCGTGGGATATGGTTTTCCCGTGGCAAAAAATGATGCAAAGCGAGGAAAATCGCTACGCACAAATTCAACAACGCAAAACCCTGCAAGTGGGAATGATTAACCACCCGATTGCCTATTTTATTGGTTCAAACGGCACATCGGGGATTGAGTATGAGCTTGCCAAATCTTTCGCTGATTACCTCAATGTCAAATTAGAGGTCAAAACTTACGACAATAGCGAGCAGCTCTTTACCGCCCTCAAAGAGGGGGAAATCGACCTCGCCGCCGCAGGCTTGCTCTATCAACCCGAGAAAGGTGAACAGTTCCAAATTGGGGCGAGTTATTACTCGGCTTCGTGGCAAGTTGCCTACAAAAAAGGGACGCAACGCCCCTATAAAATTGAAGATCTGCAAGCCCCGCTGACCATTCCAAAAGGGTCAAGCGTGCTGCCAATTTTACAAAACTTACAAAAACAATATCCAAACTTGCGTTGGGAAATTACCGATCAATTCACCGAAGAAGAATTGCTACTGCAAGTGGCAGAGGGCAAAATTCCTTACACGGTGGCAATTTCCCTTGATATTTCGGCGGCACAGCACATCAAGCCTGATATTGCGATTGGCTTCGATTTAACCGATGAAATGCCCGTGGTGTGGTATCTGCCACCGAGCAATTACAGCGAATTACAAGCGGGTATTTTAGGCTTTATGAATGAGTCGAATGAAAACGGCTTGATTTCTCGCTTAGAGGAAAAGTATTTCAACTATTTGAGCAAATTCGACTATGTGGATATTCAAAGTTTCTTAACGGCGATTGACAAAACCTTGCCGAAATATCGTCCGCTGTTTGAGAAATACAAGGGCGATCTCGATTGGCAAACCCTTGCCGCCATTGCCTATCAAGAATCCCATTGGGATCCGAACGCCACTTCGCCGACAGGGGTACGTGGCATTATGATGCTGACCAAAGACACCGCCGAGCGAATGAATGTGAGCGACCGCACCAACCCAGCCCAGAGCATTAAGGGCGGTTCGGAATATCTGCACTTATTGATTTCGCAACTGCCTGATACCATTCCGAAAGAGGATCGAATTTGGTTCGCCCTCGCAGGCTACAATATGGGCTTTGGACATTTGGTTGATGTTCGCCGCCTCACCAAACAGCTCGGTGGCGATCCCGATAATTGGCTGGATGTGAAGAAAAACCTGCCACTACTCGCCGAAAAACGCTATTACAGCAATCTAAAATATGGCTACGCACGGGGCTTTGAGGCGTTTAGCTATGTGGAAAATATCCGCCGTTACCTCAACAGTCTGCAAAATTACAAGCGGGTAGAAGAAGAGCAAAAAGAACAACGAGAACAAAAGGAACAAGAACAGAAAGAACAACAAGAGCAGAAAGAAGCCCAAAGCGATCAGCCTGAACCCAAAGCAGAACCGCCAAAAACGGAAGCGACCGTCCCCGAGCCACCCAAAACTGAGCCTGCGGCGGAAGCTGAAAAAACGGAATTACCAACAAACAATAATCAAAACAAGGAAACACAATGAGTCGAAAATGTTATCTAAAAGTCAGAAAACGCCGTTTAACCTGCAACAAATTCCGCCGAATTTTGCGGATTCATCAACGCAAACGCAAAATTGCGGAACGCCACCGCATTGGTTTTCAACTTTTCCAAGGTTGATAAAAACAAAAAGGGAAAGCAAGCGGTGCTTTCCCTTAAAATTTTTATAAAGTCAAATTAGAAACGGTAACCTACCGAACCTGCAAAGGCATTGCCTTTTAATTTATTCCCTTGGCGTTTGAGGTTTTCGCGGGTGTATTCCGCCCCCACTTCCATGTTGCTTGACACCGCATATTTCACGCCAGCCCCGTAACCGAATCCTTTGAAGCTGCCGATGTCGCCCACTTTGCTCACGTTATAGTTGATTTTGGCGTAAGGCATTACATCGGCGATACGGTAGCCCTGTTTATAGCCAACGCTGAATTGGGATTTTTGTTTGGTGTCGTTGAAAATTTTGGTGCTACCCAATTTCGCTTTGCCCTCAACCAAGCCCACTAATTCGTTGCCTTGATCGAAGCCATAATCCACCACTAAATTTGCCCCAGTCGCTTGTTTACCTTTGAGATCGCCACTTTTGTATTTTACGGTAGTGAGATCCACACCCACGCCAACGCCCGTAAAGGTTTGTCCGACAGGGGCGGCGAACGCAGATGTTGAAAGTAGGGTCGCCGCTAAAACGGTTAATTTTTTCATTGTAAAATCCTCTTGTTTGAGATGAAAAGTGAGGTTAAAAAACAGGGCAATTCTACCATTGCCCCGAATTAAGACAATCATTTATTGTTTTTTCGCCCGTTTAGCGGTGCTTTTTTTCGCTTTTTTCGCACCGCTTGCTTTGGCTTTGCTTTTGGATTTTTTCGGCTTTTGGGTTGCCACTTCTTTGAAAACGGGTTGAATTTGTGCCGCTTGTTTGGCTTTTTTCTTCGCCGTTTTGCCCTCGTGGTGCAGTTTCCGCAAACTGGTAATCAGGGCGAAATCGATCTTTTTATCGTCCAGATTCACGCCGATCACTTTGACTTTCACAGGGTCGCCCAAGCGATAAATCACACCGCTTGCACCGCCCACCAAGCGTTGGCGGTCGCTGTCGAAATGGTAGTAATCGTTGTCGAGGGTGGAAATATGCACCAAGCCGTCAATCAGCAACTCGTTCAATTTCACAAACAAGCCAAAGCCCGTTACGCTTGAAATCACGCCCTCAAACACTTCGCCAATATGATCCTGCATATATTCGCATTTCAGCCAATCCGCCACATCACGGGTCGCCTCGTCCGCACGGCGTTCGGTGGCGGAACATTTGTCGCCAAATTGATCCATATCGTCAAATTGATAATGGTAGCCGCCGCCGTCCGTGTAGTGGCGTTTGTTACCTTTTTGCTTTTCGATCAAATACTTAATCGCACGATGCAACAGCAAATCAGGGTAACGGCGGATCGGCGAGGTAAAGTGGGCGTATTCCGTCAAAGCCAAGCCAAAATGCCCCACGTTATCAGGGGTGTACACCGCCTGTTTCAACGAGCGTAGCAACATTGTTTGGATCAGCTCACGATCAGGGCGTTCCTGCACTTTTTCCAACAATTTGGCGTAATCTTTCGGGGCAGGACTTAGTCCGCCGTCAAGGAATAAGCCGCACTCTTTGAGGAAAGTACGGAAACTGGTTAATTTTTCTTCGCTCGGTTTATCGTGGATACGGAATAACGCTGGCTCATTCGCCTCTTCCACAAAGCGAGCGGACGCAATGTTCGCCAAAATCATACACTCTTCAATGATTTTGTGTGCGTCATTGCGAACAAGGGGTTCGATTCGCTCAATTCTGCCTAACTCATTGAAAATAAATTGATTTTCCACCGTTTCAAACTCAATCGCCCCTCGTTTGGCTCGTGCTGAAACTAACACTTGGAACATTTCGTTCAGGGTTTCCAAATGTGGCACAAGGTAGTGATAACGCTCACGCAACGCCTGATTCCCCTGCAAAATTTTCCAAACTTTGGTGTAAGTTAAACGGGCGTGGGAATTCATCACCGCTTCGTAGAATTTGTAGCTGGTCAGCTTGCCCGTTTTTGAGACGGTCATTTCCGCCACCAAACAGAGGCGATCCACCTGCGGATTGAGGGAACACAAGCCATTCGACAAAATTTCAGGCAACATTGGGATTACGCGATTTGGGAAATAGACCGAATTGCCCCGCTGTTGAGCCTCTAAATCGAGGGCAGTTTTCGGGCGAACGTAATAGCTCACGTCCGCAATCGCCACCCACAACCGCCAGCCCTCGCCCTCTTTTTGGGCGAACACCGCATCGTCAAAATCTCTGGCACTCTCACCGTCAATCGTAACAAGCGGTAGGTTTCGCAAATCAATTCGCCCGATCTTCGCTTCCTCTGGCACTTCTTCGCTAAATTGGCGGATCTGCTTTTCTACCCCCTCGCCCCAAACGTGGGGAATATCGTGATTGCGTAATGCGATCTCAATTTCCATTCCAGGGGCGAGATTGTCGCCCAGAATTTCGGTAATAAATCCAACGGGTTGAGCGAAATTAGCTTTGCGAGGTTGCAGTTCCACCACCACAACTTGCCCCATTCTCGCCCCGAGGCGATGTTCATCGGGGATCAAAATATCCTGCGTGATACGGCTATCGTCAGGCACGACAAAGCCAATGCCACTTTCGAGGAAAAAGCGTCCGACAATCTGTTTTTTGCGGGCTTCCAGCATGCGGACAATCCGAACCTCTTTCCGCCCACGCCGATCCGTGCCGTTCGGTTGAGCCAGAACGTAATCGCCGTGCATTACTCGCATCATTTGCCCGTTAGGAATAAACCAATCGCTGTCGCCCTCAACTTCCAAAAAGCCGTAGCCGTCTCGATGCCCGATCACCGTGCCTTTAAGCAAATCCATTTTTTCGGGCAGGGCGTACCGCTTGCGTTTGGTAAACACCAACTGCCCGTCATTTTCCATTGCCCGCAAACGGCGGCGAATCGCCTCTTGCCGTTCTTCATCAAAAATGCCAAACGCCTCGTGCAATTCCTCACGGCTCATTGGGGCATCATAATTACGAATGGTCTGTAAAATAAATTCCCTGCTCGGCACGGGGTTTTCATATTTCTCTTTTTCTTGTTGATAATTTGGATCTTGTAACATTGTTTTCCTTTTCTTAAATGTTCTCTTGCAAGCGGGTAGATTTCTCAAAATTTCGGAAAATCCTACCCCTTGCAAGCTGAAATGAAATGCAAAAAGACTGAGTGAGATTGCTCTCGCTCAGTCCTTGCGTTCGTGATGGTTTGTTAGCCCTCACAACTACTACAATTCAACAAGTTGCGGTTAAACACCTGTGCCGCACTCATACTGTATTGGTAGTAGATCGATTTCAAACCTAATTCTTCGGCGGTCAAGTAAAGTTGGTTGAGATCCTTCGCTGGGGTGGCAGGGTGGATCATCACGTTGATACTTTGCCCTTGATCGATATATTTTTGGCGTTGTGCCGCTTGCTGAATCACACTTAACTGGCTGATTTCTGAGAAAGTTTTGAACACTTCTTTCTCGTCATCGGTTAATTCCGCAAGGTGTTGCACCGAACCGTCATTGTGTAAGATCGATTCCCAAATATCTTCCCGATCTAACCCTTTCTCTTGCAACAATTTTTCAAGGAATGGGTTTTTGTAAACGGTTTTGATCTTGGCAAGATCTTTCACATAGTAGTTCGATTTGAACGGCTCAACGGACGGCGACACGCTACCCAAAATGAAGCTGCTCGATTTGGTCGGGGCAATGCTCATTAAGGTGGTGTTGCGGCGACCGTAGCCTTTCAGAATTTCTGGCTCGCCAAATAATTCCGCCAACTCTTTGGACGCTTTGAGCGTTTTTTCTTGCAATAATTTGAAAATTTGGTTGTTTTTTTGCATTGCTGCGAAACTGTCGAACGCAATGTTGTTCGCCTGCAAATAACTATGCCAACCTAACACGCCGATCCCCAAGGCACGGTGGCGAGCCGCAAAGCGGTTCGCACGGTCGAGGAATGGCATATCTTTACTTTTCTCAATAAATTCGCTCATTACCGCATCGAGGAAGTAGGTTAAAACCTCTGGGGCATCGGTGTCTTTCCACTCATCAAAATAGAGCAAATTCATTGAAGACAAACAGCACACAAAACTTTCGTCCGAATTTGATGGCAACATAATTTCGGTACAAAGATTTGAGGCGTGGATCGTCATATTTTTATCTTTGTAAACATCTGGACGGTAGGCGTTCGCATTGTCTTTGAAGAACAGATACGGAATCCCTGTCTCGGTTTTGCGTTGCAAAATTTTCGCCCAAAGCTGCCGCTTGTAAGGGTCGCCTTTCTTCATTGATTCAAGCCAGTCATGCCCTACGCACACGCCGTAATACATTAACTGAATTGGATTGCCTTCGGTGTGAATATCCAACCATTCGTCAATGTCGCCGTGTTCAATGTCGATGTAGCCCGCAAACTGCCCTTTGCGTGAAGTGCCTTGCGAGATCACATCGATCACGGTATCAAATAATTTACTGAAATTAAATGAGCCGTCTGATTTGCCGTTGTTGCTGATGTTGCTACCACGCGGACGAATATCGCCAAAATAGGCGGACGTGCCGCCGCCGATTTTACTCATCATTCCCACTTCGGCGGTGGTTACCATAATTTCGTGGATTGAATCGCCGATATAGCTACCAAAGCACGAAATCGGCAAGCCACGATCTAAGCCGAAGTTTGACCAAATCGGCGAAGAAAGCGAGAAATAACCTCTCGCCATATAGTGATAGAATTTATCCGCAAAGCCTGCGATACCCAGTTTTTGCTCGGCGTGGTCGGCGATAAAACGGATGCGTTCGAGGGCGGTTGTGCCTTCGAGTAAATACCCACGTTGTAAAAATAAACGGCTGTCTTCGTTGAGCCAGTGAAAGTCTGGACGTTCAGAATTAGAATAAGTCATCGGCGGTAATCTGTTTCATTTTTTTGCTGTAATCGGTACTACGTTTGTTAAAGAAATCGGTCTCTTTGCTCGACAAAATTTCAATATCAAACCACTCAGTTTCTTTCAACAATTCAGGATCAATATCGTGTGGCGGTTCTAAGCCTAGGATCATCAATGAATTGTTGTAACGGCTCTTAATGTAATTTTCGACCGTTTGGCGGGTGATAAAACTCAAATCGCCTTCTTCAAAAATCCAATCTAAAATGCCTTTTTCAGCTTCAAAGGCTTGATCGGCAAGGGTTTTCAACTCTTGATAAAATTCAGGGGTAAAGAGTTCGCTATGCTCATCACGCAAAATTTCGTATAACGCAATCCCGAATTTACCGTGAATTTCTTCCTCTTTTGAGGTCGCTTCCACCGCATTTGAAATCCCTTTAAACAGGTTTTTATGCTTGTTGAACGACATCATCACGAGGAACTGCCCGAACAGGGAAATATGCTCAACGAACAACGAGAACAACACCAACGACAGCACAAACTGCCCTTTGCCCGCATCTTTCTCACGCATAAAATCTTCCATATAACGGATACGATTCATCAGCGGTTCGATCTCGCTAATTTGGCTAAACATCTCGTTTAAGCCCAATTTTTCCAACAAGAACGAGTAAGCATCTTTGTGTCGCACTTCACTTTCCGCAAAAGTGCCGCCCACATCGTCCATTTCTGGTTTCGGGAAGTAACGATATAGCTCGCCCCAGAAACGTTTCACATTCACTTCCACCTGCGAAATCGCCAACATCGCACGGGTCAAAACGTGGCGTTCGTGATCGTTAATGTTGGTGCGATAATCTTGAATATCCCCCGTGAAATTAAATTCCGTATGCAGCCAGTAAGAGTGGCGAATCGCATCTTTAAAATCGAGCAATTCAGGGTATTCATAAGGTTTGATATTTAAACGTTTTTGAAAGAGATTTCGAGCAGACATATTCGCAGTATCAAAAGTTGAAAAGAATGGTGCGGTATTCTATGCAAAAATTTCTAAATCGCAAGGTCTTGACAAATCCTGAACGCTTATTCATTCTTCTAACTCATTGAAAATAGTAGATCTTTTTTTTAGCCCTTTTTTCATTAGGGGGAAATCGGTAAAATGGCGTCCCTCTGATTTTGACCATTAAGGAACGCAATGCAACCCTTTATTTATCCTGTCGCCAACCTGATCGCAGGGGTGGACGAAGTGGGGCGAGGCCCGCTAGTCGGGGCGGTGGTTACCGCCGCCGTGATTATCGACCCAAACCAACCAATTCACGGCTTAACTGATTCCAAAAAATTGAGCGAAAAAAAACGGCTCGCCCTCGCTGAAGAGATCAAACAAAAAGCCCTCTGCTGGTCGCTCGGACGCGCCGAACCCGAAGAAATCGACCAACTCAACATCTTGCACGCCACTATGTTAGCAATGCAACGAGCGGTGGCAGGGCTTGCCATTCAGCCCGATTTTGTGCTGATTGACGGCAACCGAATCCCACCCCAACTCGGCATTGCCGCCCAAGCGGTGGTCAAAGGCGACAGCCTCGTGCCAGAAATCAGTGCCGCCTCAATCCTCGCCAAAGTCGCTCGCGATCAGGAAATGGACGAACTGCACGCCCAATTCCCCGAATACGGCTTCGCCCAACACAAAGGCTACCCCACCGCCCTCCACCTCGAAAAACTCGCCCAATTTGGGGCTACACCCTTTCACCGCAAGAGTTTTGCACCAGTGAGGAAAGTGTTGGGGTTATAAAAAATAGCAGGCGGTAGGATTATGCGAAATTTTCAGAAATCCTACCCATTGTTTTAGAACGCGAACATTGCGTCCCTACCGTAGGGACGCCACGCTGGCGTCCTTTTTCATTTATTTCCCATTCTTAAATCATTGTGCGGATAATTTCCCCGTCATTTTACGTTGAGCAGTTTCGTTAATTTCAAGGGCAATTTGTATTGTTTGAGCTTGCGAAGTTTAGTGGTTGTAGGGACGCGATGTTCGCCTCCCACTTTTAGTTGTAGATTTTCCAAGAAACGGGACGCAAGCATTGCGTCCCTACAATCGTGTAACAGAACTCACACAAGCGGTAGGATTTTTCCAAAATCCCACCGCTTGTATTCTCTCTTTACGCCTCAATTCCCTCAAACAATAAGGTGCTAAGGTAGCGTTCTGAGGCAGATGGTAGGATTACTACGATTAGCTTGTCGGCAAATTCAGGTAATTTTGCCAAACGATCGGCGGCGGCAACGGCGGCACCCGATGAAATACCACCCAAAATGCCCTCTTCTGCCATTAGGCGACGGGCGGTGGCGATGGCGGTTTCGCTATCGACTTGTTCGACTCGGTCGATCAAGCTGAGATCGAGGTTTTTCGGGATAAAACCGGCCCCGATCCCTTGAATCTTGTGCGGGGCGGGTTTGACTTCTTCCCCTGCGAGGGTCTGTTTGATCACGGGGGATTCCGCTGGCTCAACGGCAACGCTGGTAATCGCTTTGCCTTGATCTTGCTTGATGTAACGGCTCACGCCCGTGATCGTGCCGCCCGTGCCGACCCCTGCGACTAACACATCGATTGCCCCTTCCGTACCGTTCCAGATTTCTGGGCCAGTCGTTTGTTGATGAATTGCAGGGTTGGCTGGGTTTTCAAACTGTTTGAGGCTAACGTAGCGGTTTGGGTCGCTCGCCACAATTTCTTCGGCTTTAGCAATCGCCCCTTTCATTCCTTTCGCCCCTTCGGTTAGTACCAAATTCACGCCCAAACCACGCAATAGACGTTTGCGTTCGGTACTCATCGTTTCAGGCATTGTGAGGGTGATTTTGTAGCCCCGAGCGGCTGCCACATAGGCGAGGGCGATGCCCGTATTACCGCTAGTCGCTTCCACGATTTCTTTCTCTTTGGTCAGTGTGCCGTCTTTTTCCGCCTGCCACACCATATTCGCCCCGATACGGCATTTTACGCTAAAACTTGGGTTACGCCCCTCAACTTTCACCACGATGTTGCCGTTACCAAAATTTTTCAATCGAACAAGCGGTGTGTTGCCGATGCTGTATGAATTGTCTGCATAAATCGTCATTGGGTTTTCCTCTTTGTGATGTTGAATTGAGGATAAGAATACGCCCTTTTTTAGCAAGAATGTAGCGTTAAAAAAGCATTTTATATAACCAAAGGAAATAAAAAACCGCTTAACTCGGTGAGCAAGCGGTCGGATTTTGTAAAATTTTGCCTTTTTACAACGAAAAAGGACGCCAGCGTGGCGTCCCTACCTTGGCTCACAATGCTTGCGAACCAAACAGAAAAATTTTGTTATTGGTATTGCGTTTTCGGGCAACTAATCGGATTCCAACTTTTATCGTAGCAGATGTAAAGTTCATTGCCATTCGTGCCGAAATAAAGCCCTGCAAGCGGTTCGTTGTTTTTGCGTAACCAGTCGAACAATTCTCGTTTTGAGAGGGCGTATTTTGGCAAGTTGAGTTGTTGGAACAGAGCTTTTTGCTTGTCAAAATAGGCTTCTGGGGTGTCGAAAGCACAAGCCCCGTGTTTTTCCCATTGTCCTTGCAATAATGCCGCCCCAGGGGATTCTGGCAGGTATTTTTCGATCACACTTTCGGGAATTTCAGGTAAATCACCTTTACAAAAACGGGGGTGGTCGCTAACTTTGCGAGCCTTGCCATTTTGCGGCCATAAGCCGTGAATCACCCAGCCAAATTGTTGGGTGTCGCCACATTGATATGCCAAACGAGCTGGCACGTTGCCGTTGTTGCGTTTCTTTTGCAAATCACAAAAAGCGGGCGACCACGAGAGGGAAAGGGTGTAATAATCAATCGGGGCTTTTTTATTTTGCCCGATTTTATCTTCGCTCATAATGGTGTCGTAATTGCCTGCCACCGAGCGTTGGATCGATTTCTGCTGTTTATCGCTGAAAAACCAGCCTGCAATCGCGAGGGCGAAAAACAGAATCACGAAAATCGCCAGATAAGATGTTTGACGCTGTGTCATAAAACCTCTGAAAAATCCCCTCGTGCGAGGGGAATGGATTATTCTAACTCACCGCAAAAACGGTAGCCTTCGCCGTGAATGGTTACGATCAGCTCTGGGGTATTTGGGTGATCTTCAAAATGCTTGCGGATACGGCGAATGGTTACGTCCACCGTTCTGTCGTGCGGTTTCAGCTCACGCCCCGTCATTTTGAAAAGCAGATCCTCACGGGTTTGGATTTTGCCGGGGTTTTCGCAGAAATGGTGCAAGGCTCGAAATTCGCTGCGAGGCAATTTGTTCACTTTCCCCTCTGGGCTAATCAGGCTGCGGCTGTTTACATCGAGTGTCCAGCCGTTAAAGCGGTAGTTTTCCACCGATGCCGTTTCTTTATTGGCTTTCTCTTTTTCCGCCATTGTGCGTTGCAGTAAGTTTCTGGCACGAATGGTTAATTCACGCGGGTTGAACGGTTTGGTAATGTAATCGTCCGCCCCGATTTCCAACCCGAGGATTTTATCCACTTCGTTATCACGCCCCGTTAAGAAAATTAACGCAATATCGGTATTTTCGCGTAATTCACGGGCGAGCATTAAGCCGTTTTTACCTGGTAAGTTAATGTCCATTAAAACGAGGTGGATTTCCTGCTGTTCCAATACATCACGCATTTCATTGCCATCTGTCGCTTGGAACACATCGTAACCCTCTGCCTCAAAAATGCTTTTGAGGGTGTTGCGGGTTACCGCTTCGTCTTCAACGATTAAAATTTGTGGATTTTGCATTGCTATTCGCCTTTTAAAATTTGAAAAATTCTGAATTATCCGACCGCTTGTTTAGGCGGTTTTGGTTTTATTTTTGGCAAGATCACGATCATCAACCCCAACGATCAAATAGTTGCCGTGAATATCCGCCAAGCTACGAAAGCCGATATTAAAAATTTCACAATGTTTGTTGTAGTTGATCGGGCGATAATCAAAATTATCGTGATGATGCCCGTGGAAAATTTTTCTCGCCCCCATTTTGCGAGCCAGTTGGTTAATCACCGCAAACCCTTGTGGGTGTGGGCGAGGGGCTTCGTGGGTAATCAAAATATCCGCTTTTTGGCTCTCTAAGGTTTCCACATCGGACGGAAAAATCGAGCTACGGTGGCGTAGTGGTAAACCGCCTCGCCAGATTTTTTCCTGTGGACAATACTGGCAATAGTGAATCGGATCAAAAAACATTGGGCGATTCGGTGGCATCCAAATATGCCCACGGAACACGCCACCTAATCCTGCGATTCTCACCCCTTGCACGTCCACCACTCTGCCGTGAATGTTGCGACTTTTCCATTCGCTACCCCAAATCGAATCAAATGCGGCAACGGTTTTGCTGTCGTGGTTGCCGTGGATAAACCAAATATCGCAATGTTGAGCGAGTTTATCCAGTTCTTGTGGGGTGGTAAGTTGCAAATCCCCTAAAATAACCAATGCGACATTTTTTTCCGCCTCGACAATGGGGTACAAATGTTCGTAACTGCCGTGCGGATCGCCTGCGAATAAAATCATTTCGCCTCACTCTCATTTTGATTTGGCGAGGCAAGCTGAATTGGCTCTTCCAATAAAATCGCCTCAACAATCGCTTTGGTTTGGTTGTAACGATCCAAATAGCTCGGCGATTCGATCTCAATGTAAGGCACGTTATATTTGTCGAGCAATTTTTTCAGTAACTGCTGAAACTGCTGACGCTGTTTTTGCGAGCCGAGGCTGCGTAAACCGTCATCGACCCATTTGGTATTATTTGAGAGTAAAATCGTTACATCAAAGGGGTATTCACGGATCATAGAATCTAAAAATGGATGAGCCTTGCCCTCGTATTTGATACAAAACGCCTGGGTCGTGATGTAATCGGTGTCGATAATCGCTACTTTGTGGGCGTGTTTCATCGCATAATCAATGTAACGCTTATGCCCGAGGGCAATTTGTGGGTAATCCGAGTATTGTAACGCCTGTTCGCTACCGCCCAGTTGCTCAAACACAAATTCACGCCCATATTCCCACGCAGAAGTGGTGTTAAACACGTTCGCCAATTTGCTCACTAGCACGCTTTT
Source organism: Haemophilus paracuniculus (assembly GCF_002015115.1). GTDB lineage: Bacteria > Pseudomonadota > Gammaproteobacteria > Enterobacterales > Pasteurellaceae > Haemophilus_E > Haemophilus_E paracuniculus. The sequence goes on along the minus strand of NZ_MUYA01000004.1, from coordinate 358,543 downwards.
ACCGCTACTTTCGCCCCCCAAAATCGCAATGGTTTTCACGAAAAACGGACGCACTTCTTTCGGGATAAAACGCCAATATTGGAATGGATTATTGCGGATTTTAGTTGCCGAAACGTTAAACGATTCTCGGTTTGGATCAACCAAATGCACTTCCAAATTGAGGTATTTTTCGTAAGGGGCTTTATCCTGCACTTCGCTACTAAACACCACCGTTGGCTGAATATTTTTCGCCTCGAACAAAGATTTCACCCGTTCCGCCCAGCCTTCCCAGCCGTTTGGGTAGCTTGGAATGCCGTCTTCAATCAGATGATGCACAAAAATTTGCTTTTGCTGATATTTAAAAATCTGCTGAACCCAACGCAAACGATCTTCGTTAGTCGGCATTCGCTTCATTTTGCTGTCTTGGAATAATTTCAGATCACGTTCCGTTTCGGTGCAAACTACAACGTGTAGTTGATCCACCTTACTGAACGCCTCGTAAATCATATTGATATGCCCCGTGTGAATCGGGTAGAACTTGCCGAAAATCACCCCTTCACGCTTGGTCGGCTCTTCAACAATGTTCAGCACGCGGTGCAAGGCTTTCAATTTGTTCGCACTTGGGTTCTTGATGATGCCTCTGACTAATTGATTAAAATAGCCACGGGTAACCCCAGCCTGTTCACAAACATCGCCGACTTTCAGTTTGAGCTGTTTCCGTTTTTGTTGAAGATAAGCAAAATCCGTCATAATTTTGTATTGCGTCCAAAAATGAGATACTAATGATAGGCGAAAATCCCCTTTTTGTCATTGATTTTCGCCATTTTGGAAAGTTAATATACTATTTTTCAGAAAAAAGGGCAGTAAATCGCCACTACCCTTTCCATTTTTACTACTTCAATTTCAATTTTTTGCCGACCACAATGTGATTATTTTTGATGCCATTTAACTCGCTCAATTTCTCTGGGGTGGTCTTGTACATTCTGGCAATCGAATAGAGGGTTTGATCCTGCTCGACAACGTGGTAACTCGCATTTGGATTCACCGCTTTTGGCTCGGATCGCACCGCTTGTTCAGCCGTTTTGCTCTCTGCTTTTTTCTCACCTTTGGTAGATTTCACGTCCACCGATTTTTCAGTTTTTTGAGCCGTTTTCTGCTCAACGTTTTTGGCAGATTTTTCCTCTTTTTTCTCAACATTTTTACTGTCGGATTTCTTCACTTCCGCCGTTTTTGTGGTTTTCGGCTCAGTAGCTTCCTTATAAACCGCCACCCTTGCAGGGGTTTCCGAAATGCTCACATTTTTGCTGCGATAAGCAACTAAGCCGTTATAAATCGCACGGGCAAGCTGACGGCGGTAATTTGGGTTTGCCAATTTCGCTTCTTCCACAGGGTTCGACAAAAAGCCCGTTTCCACCAACACTGAAATAATATCAGGGGAACGTAAAACGCTTAAACTTGCCGCTTGCGGGTTACTTTTGGCGAGGGACGTCATATTCGCCATTTTGTTCATAATGTTGCGACCCAATTCATAGCCCGCCCGTTGTGAGTGGGAAAATTGCAGATCCAACACCGTTTGGTTGAGATATTTCTCGTTATTGCTGGAAAGCAAACGCCCCGCACCGCCTAATAATTCCGACTGTTTCTCGTGATCTTCCAACCATTTCCCCATTTCATCGCTGGCTCGGCGGTTTGACAGCACCCACACCGAAGCCCCTTTGACGGAACTGGACACTGGCGAAGAATCGGCGTGGATCGAAATCAAATAATTCGCCCGATTTTTGCGGGCAATTTCGGTACGCTCTGGCAACTGAATAAAATAATCGCCGCTACGGGTCATTACCCCTTTGAAATTCGGATCAGCATCGAGCAACGCTTTTAATTCACGGGCGATGGAAAGGGTAACCTCTTTTTCTTTAATGCCTAAGCCTGCCCCGATTGCCCCAGGGTCTTTACCACCGTGCCCTGCATCAATCGCCACAATGTTTTTTGCCGAAACAGCCACGCTTGCACTCAACGCAAGCAAACAAAAAGCAAATTGATTGATTATTTTTTTCATTTTATTCCTTAAATTCTTCGATCAAGCGGTCAGATTTGGGCGAAATTCTACCAAAAAACTCGCCAGTTGTGGCGATTGTGGGATCAATGTCAGCTCTCTGCCCTCGCCCACATAATCGATCTGAATGGTCAGATCCGCCTCGGGGATCATTCCTTGCCCTCGGCTCGCCCATTCTAATAAGCACAAGGTTTGTGGACGGAAATAATCACGAATCCCCATAAATTCCAACTCTTCGGGATCGGCAAGGCGATACAAATCGAAATGATAAAGTTGGAACGGTGTGAGCGGATACTCTTCCACGAGAGTGTAAGTTGGGCTTTTCACATTGCCTTGATGTCCAAAGGCTTGCACAATGCTACGGGTGAGGGTGGTTTTGCCCGCCCCTAATTCACCATTGAGGTAAATCACTAAACCTTGCTCGGAATGTTGAGCCAAAAATTGACGCAAAGCCACCGCGAGCTGTTGCCCAAATTGCAACATTGCAGGTTCGTGATCAAAATGAAAAGTAAAATTGCTATCCATCAAAATTCAAATGAAAAAGTAAGATTAAAAAATTTTGACTGGAAGAAAATGGAGCGGGAAACGAGGCTCGAACTCGCGACCCCGACCTTGGCAAGGTCGTGCTCTACCAACTGAGCTATTCCCGCATTTGAGAGGTCGTTTGTGAAAACGAGGCGTATTATAGCGATTTTCCGACCTCTCGCAAGCAAAAAATCGCAAAATGCGTTCTTTTGCCGATTATCCAATCAAATTTACGACTTTTTAGTCAAGGTTGATAAAATGTTGGCGATAAAATTTCAATTCTTCAATCGATTCTTTAATATCGTCCAACGCCAAATGGCTATTTTTCTTGCTAAATTGCTTCAACATTTCAGGTTTCCAACGGCTCGCCAATTCTTTGAGGGTGCTGACATCAAGGTGGCGATAGTGGAAATAATCCGCCAAATCAGGCATATATTTGTATAAAAAACGCTTATCTTGGGCGATGCTGTTACCACAAATCGGCGAAGCCCCTTTCGGCACATAGCGTTTGAGGAAATCGAGGGTTTGCAACTCGGCGGCTCGCTCGGTTAATTTACTTTGACGAACCCGTTCCACCAAGCCATTAGCCGTGTGAGTTTTAACGCACCATTCGCTCATTTTGCCGAGTAACTCGTCCGATTGATGAACCGCCAGCACAGGCCCTTCCGCCAAAATATTGAGATCTTTGTCGGTAACAATGGTGGCGATCTCAATAATTCGCTCTTTTTCAGGATCTAACCCCGTCATTTCAAGATCGATCCAAATTAAATTGTCTTTATTTGCTGTCATTTTATTTTCTCTAAAATTTCAAAAAATCCTACCGCTTGTATTGTAAAGCCTTGCTCACACAAGCTGGTACAAACTGAGCCACGTCCCCTTGATGTTTAAAAATCTCTCGCACCATTGTGGACGAAAGGTAACGCCATTCCACCGAGGGCGGTAGGAACAGGGTTTCTAAGGTGGGCGAAAGTTTATTATTCAGTTGAGCGAGTTGGATTTCATACTCAATATCGTCCGCCCCACGCAAGCCCCGCACCAAAATTTGAGCGTTTTGCTGTTGAGCAAAATCGGCTAGCAAGCCGCTAAACCCCACCACGTCCACATTGGTAAGGTGCTTCACGCTTTGACGCACCAGCTCGACCCGTTCGGCAAGTTCAAAAAGCGGTTGCTTACTGGGGTTTTTTGCCACCGCCACGATAAGGGTTTCCACCAGCTTGGCACTGCGTTCGATAATATCCAAATGCCCGTTGGTAATCGGGTCGAACGTGCCTGCGTAAATCGCTCGTTTCATTTTATTTCTCTAAATTATTTTTCTAAATAAGGGGCAAGCAGTTTCAAATGGCGTTTTAACGCCCCTTGATTTTCTCGCAACACGCCATAACCCGCTCGGCTAATTTTTTTGCACGCCTCTGGGTGTTCGAGCAGGAAAATCACCGCTTTCACCAATTCATACACGTTACTGCCGATTTCCACCACGCCCTCAACGGAACGCAATTTGGCGAAAATTTCGGGGAAATTAAAGGTATGTACGCCTGAAATCACGGGCAATTCAAACGCAATCGGCTCTAATGGATTATGCCCACCGTGCTTCACCAAACTTCCGCCCACAAAGGCAATTTTCGCCAAACCATATAACACCATCATTTCGCCCATCGTGTCACCGAGTAGTACTTGGGTATCGGCGGTCAGGGGCTGTTGAGACGAGCGAGTAACATAGTTAAACGGCGATTTTTGGATCAAATTTTCCACCGAATCAAACCGCTCGGGGTGGCGAGGCACAAGGATCAGCACCATATCGGGGTAAGCCTCTAACAATTTTTTGTGCGCCTCTAAAATCATTTTTTCCTCGCCCTCGTGGGTGCTACCTGCAATCCAAACGGGGCGATTGGCGATGTTGAGGGATTTCGCCGCCTCGGCAATTTGACGTCGATGTTTCTCGCTCACTACCAAGTCAAATTTGAGATTGCCCGTATTCACAAGGTGGCGAGGGTCGAAACCGAGATCCAAATAACGATCCGCACTCACTTTGTCCTGTGCCATAATCAGATCGATCTCTTGCAACATATTGCGAATGGCGGATTTTATCCAACCGTAACGCTTCGCCGAACGAGGGGAAAGGCGAGCATTGACAATCACAAAGGGAATGGATCGGCGATGAATTTGGCGGATTAAGTTAGGCCAAAGTTCCGTTTCAATCACAATAAATAATTTCGGTTGCACGAAATCCAAAAAACGATTGATCGAATCGGGTAGATCGTAAGGCAAATAATAGTGGGAAATCCCCTCTGGAAATGCCGCCGTAACCCGTACCGACCCCGTGGGGGTAACGGTGGTTATGGTAATCGGCAAATCGGGATATTTTTGTTGAATCGCCTTAATCAACGGCGTTGCCGCAATCACTTCCCCCACCGAAGCCGCGTGCACAACAATCCCCTGTGGCTGCGGTGCGACATTATCGCCATAAAGCCCATAACGCTCTGGCAAGCGTTTGCGGTAATCCGGCGACTTCGAGCCTCTTTTCCACATCATCAGTAGCAAGAGAGGTTGAATTAAATAGAGCAGAACCGTATAAAAAAAACGAATCATCAATTAAATCCTTTAAAGAGGATCGCCCTCTTTCGAGGGCAATTTTTTAAAGTGAATTAAAGAAAATCACTAAAATAATGACGGGAATCACAAATTTAACGTAGTTAAACCACAAATTGGTAAAACCTTGGCTTGCCCCCAGCTCTTGTTTGGCTTCGTCTTTGAGGACAAAGCCGACAAAAATCGCACTGCCGAGGGCGGTTAAAATGAATAATACGTTGCCGCTGAAATAGTCGAATGCGTCAAAAATGCTTTTGCCGGCGATGGTTACTTCTTTCCAGAGGTTATCCCCCAGCACAGACGGCACGTTGCCGATCACGAAAATCACGCCCAAAGTTAAAGCAATTGCTGTTTGGCGAGAGAGTTTGGTTTTCTCTTGAATGGCGGTGATAATCACTTCGTAAATGGTAAGCGAGGTGGTTAATGCCGCCACCACCAACAAGCCGAAGAAGATAATCGCAAAAATCGTGCCGCCCCACATATTTGAGAACACAATCGGCAAACTTTGGAACACGAGGGTCGGCCCTGAATTTGGGGCAACGCCGAAGCTGAATAGTGATGGAAAAATCATAAAGCCAGCCAATACCGCGATGACCGTGTTCATCACGCCCGTGATGGTGGCGGTTTTTACTAAATTTTCTTTTTTATCGAGGTAGCTCGATAGGGTAATCAATACGCCAAAGCCCAAACTTAATGCGAAGAACACTTGCCCTAACACAAACACGAACAGTTGTGGGGTGATTTTGGAAAAATCAGGCATTAGGTAGAATTTAATCCCTTCTGCCGCCCCAGGTAACGTGATGTTTCGCACCACCATTACGATCAAGAAAATAAACAAAATCGGCATTAGGTATTTAACCGAACGCTCAATGCCGTCCACCACGCCTTTGACGAGGATCAGATAGTTCGCCAACACGAAAAGTGCGGTGTAGCCAATAATCGCCCACGGGCTATTTTGAATACTTTCTTTATAGTAAGCCGCGGTGGTTTCAATCCCAACTGGCGACGAAAGATCAAGCGACCCCGACACAAGACTACCGATATAATTCAGCACCCAGCCGCCGAGTACCATATAGTAGGCGAGAATCCCAAACGCCCCGAGCAAGCCCATATAGCCGAGCAATTTCCAGCCCGAATGAATTTTCTTGCCATTCGCCGAGCCAGAGAAAGCGTCAATCGCATTCACTTTCATTCGTCTGCCGATCACGTTTTCCACGAGGATCATAGGAATCCCGATCACAATCATCGCCACACAAAACAGGAACACATAAGCCCCACCGCCATTTTCCCCAACCAAATAGGGAAAACGCCACGTTGCACCAAATCCGACCGTCGCCCCAGCCACCGTCATCACATACGCCAAACGGTTCGACCACGATTGGCGTTCTACTTTCTCTGTTGTCATTATTACCTCTTACAAGCGGTTAGATTTTTGAAAATTTCGCAGATGCTTTAATTCAATTTTCATACTTTGTTGGCTTTAATTACTTCGCCATCTTCTTTAATAAAATCTTCGGTTAATGGGATTGGTAAAATGGTTAGCACCTCTTCCGATGGGCGGCACAATTTTGTCCCGAGTGAAGTAACCACGATCGGACGGTTAATTAAAATAGGGATTTCCACCATTTTGCTTATCAATTCTTGGTCTGAATAGCGATTTTCCGCCATATTTAACTGCTCATATTCAGGTACGTTTTTGCGTAATAATGCTGTTGGCGACATTTTCATCTCAGCCAATAAATCAGTTAATTCAGCTACCGTTGGCGGCGTATCTAAATAATAAATGACTTCGACTTGAAGCCCCAAATGTTCAAGTAGTTTCAAGGTATTTCTTGATGTACCACATTTAGGATTATGATAAATTTTGACTTTTTCCATATTTATTTATCTCAAAGTTAATAAATAAAATTTTTGCATTAACTTACCGCTTGCTACCTTCGGTTTTACTTACGTTTTGCCCCCTTCGGTTTCGCTTCGCTCAATCACTTCCCCCGCAAGCGGGGGCAGATCTTATACTTCGATCATTTTAAGATCTTCCCCCGTTTACGGGGGAAGTACCACCGTAGGTGGGGTAGGGGGCAACCAAATACAAAAATTTTGCCCTAACTTACCGCTTGTTCGCCCCGATTATTTAAACAGGGCGAATAATTCATCCACTTTTCCCCTTGAATTTGCCCGTTGTCCGATTGAGCGTTGCACTTTGATTTTGTGGATTTTCGCCCCTTGGTAGATTTCCCGTGTGAAAGGGGTGTCGTGGTTGGAAATCAGCACGGGGATTTGTTGTTGGGCGGTTTGGCGGGCGTAATCCGCCAGTAACCGTTGTTGTGCCAAGCTAAATCCGCCCCCTGCGTATTGGGTGAAATTGGTATCCTGTGAAATCGGGGCGTAGGGTGGGTCGCAATAGACCACATAATCATCGGAATTTAACGCCAGCGACTGAAATACGCATTCAAAATCGGCACAAATAAATTGAGCATTTTGGGCTTTTTCGGCGAAAAAACGCAGTTCATTTTCAGGGAAATAGTGTTTTTTATATTTGCCGAACGGCACGTTATATTCGTGTTTGGCGTTGTAGCGACACAAGCCGTTATAGCCAAAACGATTTAAATAGAGAAACAGCACCGACCGCTCAAAAATATCGTTCGATTGATTAAAGGCTTGACGGCGTGCGTAATAAAATTCGGCACTATTTGCATTTTTGTGCTGAAAAAGCGGACGGGTTTCGGCGATGTAGCCCTCAACATCTTGCTTAATTAAATTATAGAGGTTGATTAAATCAGGATTGATGTCGGCAAGCACATATCGCTCAAAATCCGTATTCAAAAACACCGAACCCGCCCCGACAAAAGGCTCAACAAGGCAAGCCTTTTTTGGTAAGTGGGCGTGAATTTGGGGGATCAAGCGGTATTTTCCGCCAGCCCATTTGAGAAAGGCTCGGTGGCGTGCGATGTTCATTTTGTTAGCGTTTTATTAGCGTTGGGTAAAACGTTCAATCGCCGCTAACACTTGTTGCTCGCTGGCTTGGGCGGTAACGTAGGCTTGCCCGAGGGATTTGAGTAAAATCAGGCGTAACTGGCCGCTTAACACTTTTTTGTCTCGCCACATATAAGGCAAATAATCGCTCGGTTGCATATTGTCCGGCGAAATGGTTGGCAAATTGGCTCTCGTTAATAATTTTTCGAGACGGAAAACGTCCTGCTCAGTCAAATCGCCCAAAATGTGCGAAAGTGCCGCCGCTTCTAACATTCCCACCGACACCGCTTCGCCGTGTAGCCAGTTGCCGTAGCCTTGATGAGCTTCGATTGCGTGTCCAAACGTATGCCCCAAATTGAGCAAGGCACGGTCGCCTTTTTCCGTTTCATCACGCGCCACCACATCGGCTTTGAGCTGGCAACAACGCTGAATGCAGTATTCTAACGCCTGTTGATCCAACGCCACTAGTTGATCGATATTCTGTTCCAACCACTCAAAGAAAGCGAGATCGAAAATCGCCCCGTATTTGATCACTTCGGCTAAACCTGCACTCACTTCACGTTTGGCGAGGGTGTGCAGGGTGTTGGTGTCCACGATAACCGAGATCGGCTGATAAAACGCCCCGATCATATTCTTACCAAGCGGGTGGTTTACCGCCGTTTTTCCGCCCACGGAAGAATCAACTTGGGCGAGTAAGGTGGTTGGAATTTGAATGAAACGAATGCCACGCTGATAAGAGGCGGCGGCATAACCTGCCACATCGCCAATCACACCGCCACCAAGAGCAAGCAAGGTGGTATCACGATTATGATTTTTTTCGAGTAACGCAGTAAAAATGAGATTGAGGGAATCGAGGGTTTTGTATTGTTCGCCGTCTGGGATCAACACATAATCGACTACACAGCCAATTTCAGCAAGGGTTTGTTGCACGGTGGCAAGGTAATGTTCGGCGATGGTTGGGTTCGACACAATCATCACTTTATCGCCCGCTTTAAGCGGGGCGAAACTCGCAGGATTTTGCAACAATCCCGCCCCGATTTGGATCGGATAACGGCGTTCTTTTAATTCAACATTTACCTGCAACATCGCTTGCCACCTTTTTATTACTGTAAATTATCCATTAAATCAATGATTTGGGTTGCCACCACTTTGGCACTTTGCTCGTCCGTTTGAAGTTTGATGTCGGCAATTTCTTCGTAAAGTGGATTGCGGATTTTCGCCAAATCTTCCAACACTTGACGCGGATCTTCCGTTTGCAATAACGGGCGTTTTTTATCGCGTTGGGTGCGTTCAAACTGTTTATCTACTGAGGTTTCGAGGTAAACCACGATCCCACGAGCGGAAAGGAAATTACGGTTATCCTTTGAAAGCACCGAACCACCGCCCGTAGAAAGCACAATGCCTTGCCCTTGGGTCAATTCGTTGATGATGCGTTCCTCTCGCTTGCGGAAGCCCGCTTCGCCTTCCACATCAAAAATCCAATCAATATCCGCCCCAGCACGTTCTTCAATCACTGAGTCAGAATCCATAAAATCCATATTCAACATTTGTGCCAGTTGGCGTCCGATAGTGCTTTTGCCTGCACCCATAGGCCCGATCAAGAAAATGTTACGTTTTTCAGCCATTAGTCTGTTCTTGTTTGAAAAAGTGAAAAATTTCGATTTGTGGAAAGAAAAACCGCTTGTCGATCATCAACATCTTGAAAGGACAAGCGGTCAGTTTTTCGTAAATTTCGCCAAAACTGTTGAAAGCGTGATCATTGTTTAAAAAGAGTACAACTCACAGCACAAATCGCCCAAAAATAATTTGGGGCGGATTATCGCAAGAAACCGCCCCAAATTTCAACTGTTCCGCCTCAGAAAGCGGTGATTTTCTCAATTATTTTTAAAAGAGATCATCACTTGACCCTTTCAATACCCCTATCGGCGGTAAACCTAGCCGTTGATCCAACGCCTCGTGCGGTTTTTTACGCTCTGGGGGCGCCCCATTTGGATTTGCCGATTTTGGCTTCGGCTCACTCACTTTATAGGCTCGTTCCACAATGTAACGTTTGGTTGGCTCAGTTCCCTTGATGAAATACTCATTTTTACTGTTGCCGAGGAAACCGCTTGATGCGTCAATTTTCACCTCAACGATATTCGGCGGGGTTTTGAGATTTCGCTCTGGCTTATCCGCCAAGGCTTTTTTCATATAGGCAATCCACGCTGGCATTGCCGTTGCCGCCCCTTGTGCCGATTTGCCGAGGGTTTTGCTGCTATCATCGAAACCAACGTAAACAGTGGTAACGAGATTTGCCCCAAAACCTGCGTACCAAGTAACTTTGGCGTTATTGGTCGTACCCGTTTTACCGCCCACGTCTTTACGCTTGATTTGATCCGCCATTCTGGCACTCGTACCACGCCACGATAACCCTGTTTCGCCGTAAATTGCCGAATTTAACGCACTTCGCATTAAGAAAGCGAGTTCGCCACTGATCACACGAGGGGCGTATTTGATCCCGCTGTTCACTTTGATGTCGTCCGCCATTAACACGGGCTGATCCGTTTGTTGCACCGCAATTTGCCCATCGTCCATTTCTTCGTTCGCTTCTTCATTTGGAATTTCAGCGGATTCCGTAATCGCCGAAGAAACACGGTTTTCATCGTAGATTTTGACCGAATCAAAATACTCTGGCTCGGTGTAAACCACAGGGCGATCATTACACTCTACGCAGGCAATCGCAGGGTTTGCTTTGTAGATCTCTTTGCCTTGATTATCCAAAATGCGATCAATCAAATACGGCTCAATCAAATAACCGCCATTATCAAACACCGCATAGGCTCGTGCCATTTCAAGGGGGGTGAAAGATGCCGCACCCAACGCAAGGGATTCGGTCGCCACAAATTGACTACGTTTGAAACCGAAACGCTCTAAATAGTCGGCGACATAATCGATCCCCGCCATTTGTAAAATACGGATCGCCACCATATTTTTCGATTTACCGAGGGCGACACGCACACGCAACGGGCCTTCATAACGACCGTCTGCATTTTTTGGTGTCCACGGTTTTTGACCTCGTTTTTTGATCGTAATCGGATCATCGCTAATGGTGGAAGAAAGGCTCAACCCCTTATTCATTGCCGCTGCATAGATAAACGGCTTAATTGATGATCCCACTTGCACGAGGGATTGGGTCGCACGGTTGAAACTGCTCTGCTCGAAACTAAATCCGCCCACAATCGCTTCAATCGCCCCGTTATCGCTGTTGATCGACACCAAACCCGAATTGACCGCAGGAATTTGCCCTAACGCCCACTCTTTATTGCTGTTTTGGCTGACCCAAATCTGCTCGCCCACCGCAATTTTACCGTTCGCAAAAGTCGCATTGACACGTCTTAAACGGGCTTGTTCGCCATTTTGCAATAAAATCAAAAAATTCGCTTTGTCCGATCCTACGATCACCGCAGGCACGAAAGGATCGGAATTTGGCAATTTACTCAGATGATCGATAATTTTTTCATCATTCCACGCTTTTTCGTTAGGCTTCCACAGTTTTTCCGCCCCACGCCAGCCACGGCTGCGGTCGTAACGAATAAGGTTGTCCCGCAAGGCTTTTTGAGCGGCACTCTGATCTTGTGATAGCACCGTTACATAAACTTGATAGCCCGCACTTTTGATCTTTTCCGCCCCGTAGCGTTTTTCCATTTCTTGACGCACCATTTCAGTAACGTAATCGGCACGGAACTCTAAGGCAGTGGTGTAATATTTACTTTCCACTTTTTCCGCTTTGGCGGCTTGATATTGTTGTTCGGTGATCTTACCCACGTCCAACATACGGCGTAACACCACATTACGGCGTTCTTCGGCACGCTTCACAGAATAGATCGGGTTCATTGTGGACGGGGCTTTCGGCAAGCCAGCAATAATCGCCATTTCGCCCAAGGTCAATTCATTCAAATTCTTACCAAAATAAGTTTTCGCCGCCACAGCAACCCCGTAAGAGCGGTAGCCTAAGAAAATTTTGTTGAGATAAAGCTCTAAAATTTCCCGTTTAGTCATCACTTTTTCGATTTCCAACGCCAACACCGCTTCACGCAGTTTACGCACCATTGTCCGTTCGTTGGTAAGGAAGAAATTTCTAGCTAACTGTTGGGTAATAGTACTCGCCCCCTGTGTGTCCCCTTGTGCCGAACGCACAATCGCACGGGCAATCCCTTTCGGGTCGATCCCATTATGCTCGTAGAAACGGTAGTCCTCAGTGGCAATAAAGGCATCAATCAACGGTTGCGGAATATCTTCCAATTTCACAGGAATACGGCGTTGCTCGCCCACCTCGCCAATCAATTTACCGTCTGCGGTAAAAATCTGCATCGGCTGTTCTAATTCCACCTGTTTAAGGCTTGAAACATCGGGCAATTCGGCTTTGATATTCACATATAACAAGCCAATTCCCACCCCTGCCAGAATTAACAGAGAAAGTAAAGTGCTAAATATTATTTTTGCGATCTTCATCGACAAATTCTCTTTTGCTGAATGACGAACTTAAAAAATCTCGTCAAGATATACATCAAATTTTCGGCAAGTATAAACCAAAAAACAGTTTTAATCCTCAACATTCAAAAAAGGAGAAGTAATAATGTCTATTTTTAACACAATTACCCCCGCCAAAACCCTCGTGGGATTAAGCGAGAACGATGAATATTATTGCATCATCATCAACGATGACGGCAATTTTAGTATCGAATGGCGAACCAAACCCTACTCGTTCAAAGATTTTATCTACGAAGTGGTGGACACCAGTAAACCCTTTACCCTCGTGCGTTGCGTGCCTTATCAATATGTGTGGCGAAAAAATTTCTGCGTTCCTCGCCACTATTCGCAACGGATCGTATTGGGGCAAATTGTGCAAATCGTGCAACGGGAAATCCCCTTGCCATTAAGCGAAATCAACCTCGATTTTGAAACCGTCCCGATTGAAAACAACCCCTTGCAACGGGTGCATTGCAACGCGTTACGCAAAAGTTATGCCGATGAATTAATGCTCAATGAAGACACCGTTTTGAACTGCGAACTGCACTCGTTTTTGCGAGGCATTGAATATAGCAACCCTCGTGATCCCAATGCTCGCTATTTGATTAAAGATAAGGTGGTGCAATTTACCAATGACGGCATTATTTTTGATACCAACCTCGACAACGCCACTTGGCGACCAAGTACAACCCCCGACCCTGACGGCGATGTTCTTGATTACACTCTTTTCTATATGGCACTGGGAGCAAGTATATGGAATATCGATCCAATTTAAACAACCACCTCGCCCGCGACTGGGCGAGCCTGCACCTACGCCATTTGGGGCAACTGGCAGTTTGCCTTTTATTGAGTATCGCCCTTGCAAGCGGTCTGATTTGGCTGAATTTCCAAAAATTTGCCGAAATCCAACCGCTAGCAAAGGAAATTTCCGCTCAAAAAGCCAAATTCAACCAACAACAGAGCCATATTGAGCGATTAAAAAGCCAAACGGCGTTAGGCAAAAATGGCTTAAACAGCACGGAAATTGCCGATTTTATTGCGATCTTGCAAAAGATCCCGCCCCAATCCGCAGGGTTGGAAGTAGCTCAAATCAGCCAAAATGAACAGGCTCAACCCCAGCTAAAATTTATCGGCAAATATGCCAAACAGCAGGATTTTGAGCAATTTCAGCACGTTTTGGCTCAATTTTCCGCCTTTACGATCAAAATGGATTATCTGCAAAGTTCGGAAAAATATAAGGCGGAATTTAGTTTGCGTTTAATTCCCGTTTCTGAAAACGGCAATGAAAACAGTGAGGAATAAAATGAAAAAATGGCTTCAATCTTTTTATTTACAGCCCCACCACCCATTACATCTTAGCCTTGATTTTATTCAAAAATGGCGTTGGGGAATAATGCTCATTATTACTTTGCTGATCGTAAGTTATCCACTTTTTCGCTCTATTCAATTACAACAAGAGTGGCGAAATAAACAGCAAGAAATGGTGAAATTAAATGATGAAATCAGCCAACAACAAAAATTATTGGCAACCTTACAAGCTCGCCAAATCAACGTGAGCGATAAACAGATTACCCAAATCAATCAAACCCTTGAACAATTATTAGCAAAACATCAAATGCAACTGGAAACACAACAATGGAATTTAACCGAAGAAAAAAGCGTGAATCTCGTTGCAAATCAAAGGTTTTTGCCGTTGCTCGAACTATTAAAAGGCTTAAATCAATCGCCGTTATTTTCCTTTAAAAGCATTACGCTGACGAAACTGAATCAAGATCGGTTAATTCAACTTAATACAGATTTAATGGTAACGCCGCAATGAATATGAAACATTATTTAATTTTGATTTTTTCCTTTATTTCATTTGGCTATGCCGATCCTTTTTATGGCGAATCTGAACCAAATAAAACCAGCGAAACGACAAAAGTCGAACAGCAAGAAATTTCAAAAAATCCGACCGCTTGCAATATGGAAAAAAGCGAAAACCAACCCCATTTTCCCTTTGAAAAGGAAAAATTAAAGTTGGTTGGCATTTTAAAAAATGGCGATCAATTTAAAGCTCTCTATTTAACGGATAATCAGCAACTGGTGGATTTAAAAATAGAAGATCTGCTCGGCTCGCTACAAATTAAATCGATCAATTTAAAATCAGTGGAATGGATCGACTGGCAAAAAACCGAAAATTGCCAGCAACCGTTCACTTTTATGGAAAAATTGTAAGGGGGAAAAATGCAAAAACGATTATGGTTACTCACTTTATTCGCCCTACCACTATTGGCGAATGAACTTTCGATTTCCCTCAAAAACGCCCCCACCGCCCAACTGCTTTCCTTTTTGGCGGAAGAAACGGGCAAAAATATTGTGCTGGCGGATAAAATCGACAGCCAAACCACCCTGCGGATCGAAAACAGCAACTTTGAGCAGATCCTCAATAGCATTACCAAAATCAATCAGCTCAATGCTTCCCAGCAGAAAAATATCTACTACGTTAGCCACCAAAAAGAGGAAAAAAGCCCAGCGGTTAGCACGGCTCGGCTCAAAAATTCCGAAAATCTGACCGCTCGCACGCAGGCACAAACGCCTGCAAAACCGAAATTGCTCACCAAAACGATCAAAATTAACCACGCCAAAGCCTCAGAAATCATTGACGCTTTAACCAAAGGTAACGGCAAAGTGCTGTCTGAAAATGGCTATCTTCATTTTGATGAACGCAGTAACAGCTTGATTATCAAGGATAGTGCCACCGCCCTCGCCAATATCCAAAAGCTGATTAAAGAGCTGGATAAGCCGATCCCACAAATTGCGATTGAGGCTCGCATCGTTACCATTAGCAGCGAAAATCTGCAAGAGCTTGGGGTGCGGTGGGGAATGCTCGGCAGAGGCGAGAACCACCAACGTTTCGGCGGCACTTTGCAGGGCAACAGTGCCACCAATTTGGATAATCTGAACGTCAATTTTCCCGTTAATAATGCGGCTTCGGCGGTGCTACAAGTGGCGACCCTCAACAGCCGCGTGCTGGATTTGGAACTTTCCGCCCTTGAACAGGAAAATAGTGTCGAAATTATCGCCAGCCCTCGCCTGCTGACCACCAACAAAAAACCCGCCAGCATCAAGCAAGGCACGGAAATTCCCTATGTGCTTTACAGCAAAAAATCGGAAGTGGCGAACATTGAATTTAAAGAGGCAGTGCTGGGCTTGGAAGTTACCCCGCAACTGTCGCAAAACAACCAAATTTTAATGGATCTGCTGGTAACGCAAAATTCGCCCAACCCTACCAGTTCCGCAGGTAATCCCCTGATTACAATCGACAAACAAGAACTCAACACCCAAGTGCTTGCCAAACACGGCGAAACTATCGTTTTGGGCGGGATCTTTCAACATCTTGCAGCGAAAGGCGAAGATCGTGTACCGATCTTAGGCTCAATTCCCTTTATCAAACGGCTATTCAGCCAAAGCCGCGATAAAATCAGCAAACGGGAATTGGTGATTTTCGTTACGCCTTATGTGGTGCAATCGAGTGATGTGGCGGTAAAAACCGAGAAATCTCGCCCAAATTAGGGGAATTTGTGCTACAATCCGCCACTATTTTTTGCCGTGCAAGCGGTATGATTTTTGATAATTTTACAAACGAGGTTTTATGAAAGTTTCCCCACGCCGCCGAGCGAGAGAGTGTGCGGTTCAAGCGATTTATTCTTGGTATATTTCTCAAAATAGTGTTGAAGAAGTGGAACTCGCCTTTATTGCCGATCAAGATATGCAGGGCGTTGATACGCCTTACTTCCGCAAATTATTGCGTGGCGTTGTGGCAAATGTGGCGGATATTGATGAACAATTAACCCCGTGCCTCGACCGTGGGATTGATGAAGTTGATCCGATTGAGCGTTCCATTTTACGCCTTTCAGGTTACGAATTGATTTATGAACTTGATGTGCCGTACAAAGTGGTGATCAACGAGGGGATCGAAGTGGCGAAAGTGTTCGGCTCAGACGATAGCCACAAATATATCAACGGCGTACTCGACAAACTCGCCCCACGCTTAGGGCGTAAATAATCGCCAAAAACCAAGGGGATAAAGGGGGAAATGTGGGCGAATTTGATCTGATTTATCGCTATTTCGACCGAAAAACGACAAGCTCTCACGGGGTTGAACTGGCGATCGGCGATGATTGTGCGATCACCAAACTCGCCCCCAATCAACGGCTGGCGATCAGCACCGACACCCTCGTGTGCGACACCCATTTTCTGCCGAACATTACCCCTGCGGATCTTGCCTACAAAAGTGTCGCTGTTAATTTGAGCGATCTCGCTGCAATGGGGGCAACCCCTGCGTGGATTTCCCTCGCCTTAACCCTGCCCGACGTTAATCATCAATGGCTCGCCGAATTTAGCCAAAGCCTGTTTGCGATTTTAGATCGTTATAATGTGGCATTGATCGGCGGTGACACTACCAAAGGGCATTTGTCGCTGACCCTAACCGCACAAGGGATTTTACCCGCCGAGCAAGGGCTTTTCCGCCACCAAGCCCAAGAGGGGGATTGGATTTTCGTCTCTGGCACGCTGGGCGATAGTGCGGCGGGCTTGGCGTTATTACTCAATCAAACGGAAAATTTGACGGCATCCGACCGCTTGCTGATCGCCCGCCACCTACGCCCAACCCCACGGGTTGAGCTTGGCATCGCCCTACGAGCCTTTTCCCAATGTGCGATTGATATTTCAGACGGCTTGCTCGCCGATTTAGGGCATATTCTCAAACGCAGCCGCTGTGGGGCGGAAATTGAATTGGCGGATCTGCCCCTTTCCTCGCATTTGCTCGCTCGCAACCCTCAATTTGAGGCGGAACAGCTTGCCCTCACGGGGGGCGAAGATTACGAACTTTGCTTTACGATTGCACCTCACAAGCGGTCGGATTTTGAAAAATTTCTACGTTCGCAGGGGATTAAAGCAACCTGTATCGGGCGGATTGTGGCGGCGGAACAAGGGCTAACCCTACGCCGTCAAGGGCAAATCGTGCCACCGCCAACCAAAATCGGCTTTGACCATTTTCAAACATCAAAATGAACGAAAAATTGAACCCTCAAATTAAGCCTAAAATCAGTCTCAAAAACCCCATTCATTTGCTCGCCACAGGCTTCGGCTCGGGCTTGTTAAAACCCGCCCCTGGCACTTGGGGAACGCTGGCAGGCTTGTTGATCGCGATTATTTTATGGAATCTCACCGCTTCCATTCTGCTTTTTGTGGGGCTAACCCTCGTGGGCTTTGCGGTGGGCTGTTATTTATGCGAACGCACCAGCCACGATCTCGGCGTGCACGATGACGGTCGCATTGTGTGGGACGAAATGGTCGCGATTTGGCTGATGTTTTGTGCTTTGCCCGAATATAACTGGCAGAGCTACCTGCTCGCCTTTGTATTCTTCCGACATTTTGATGTGTGGAAACCTTACCCCATTCGCCAACTGGACGAAAAAGTGAGCGGAGGCTTCGGCATTATGCTGGACGACATTCTCGCCGCCCTTTATGCCCTCGCCCTACTACATTTTTATTTTTTGATTTAAGGAAAGCCAATGCTCACGATTTTATTTGTTAATCTAATGGGGCTACTTAGCCCTGGTCCTGATTTCTTCTACGTTAGCCGCAAAGCCGCCAGTAGCACCACCCGCAACGCCATTTTTGGCAGTGTAGGGATCGGGCTTGGGGTCTGTTTTTGGGCGGCGATGGCGATTTTTGGCTTAACCTTTATCAATAAAAATCTGCCCTTTGTGCAGGGGATTATCATCTGCCTTGGCGGTAGCTATCTCGCCTATTCTGGCTGGAAAATGGTGCAAATTCGCAAGAATGTGCAGCTAAAAAGCGATAAAATTCAGGAAAATCAAGATCAACCGATTTTCAAAAGTATCCTCGAAGGGCTGATGATCAACCTCAGCAACGCCAAAGTGGTGGTCTTTTTCAGTAGTGTGTTTTCGGGCTACGCCGCTGCTATCGGCGGTTATTCCGACAGCCTGTTAGCGATATTTTTGATCGGGGCGGAAAGTATGCTCTATTTCATCGTGATCGCCCTATTATTCTCTCGCCAACCCGTGCGAGCGTTTTACGCCAAACATAGCCGTTATATGGATAATCTCGCGGGCATTGTGTTTATCTTTTTTGGTCTCTCGCTGATTTACAACGGCGTGTCTCAACTTATGGCAGGTTAAAATGCGAATCCCACGAATTTACCACCCAGAACCCTTGAAAGGGCAATCAATTTGCCAACTTAGCGAAGACGCCGCCAACCACGTTGGGCGTGTATTGCGAATGAATCAAGGGGATCAAATCACCCTGTTTGATGGCTCAAACCACATTTTCCACGCCGTGCTAAAAAGCGTGTCGAAAAAACAGATTGAGGCGGAAATTTTATCCAGCGAATTAGACGACCGTGAATCCCACCTGCCGATCCACTTAGGGCAAGTGATTTCACGGGGCGACCGAATGGAATTTACTATCCAAAAATCGGTGGAATTGGGCGTAACCACCATTACCCCGCTTTGGTCGGAACGTTGTGGCGTGAAACTAGACGGCGAACGGCAAGACAAAAAGCTGCAACAATGGCAAAAAATTGCGATTGCCGCCTGCGAACAGTGCGGGCGAAATGTGATCCCCGAAATCCGCCCGATAATGAAACTGACCGATTGGTGCAAAGAGCAAGATGCAATGCTCAAACTCAATCTGCACCCCCGTGCCAAATACAGCATCCGCCAACTGCCAAATATCCCAGCACAAGGGGTACGATTATTGATTGGTTCAGAGGGCGGGCTGTCCGCCGAAGAAATTGCAATGACCGAAAGCGAGGGCTTTACCGAAGTGCTACTCGGCAAGCGGGTACTTCGCACCGAAACGGCGTCCCTCGCTGCGATTACCGCCCTACAAGTTTGCTTTGGAGATCTCTAATGTTAGCGACAATCCCCAACCTACAAGGAAAATTTCTGATTGCTACCCCCGAAATGGACGATGAGTTTTTCGCCCGTTCAGTGATTTACATCTGCGAACATTCGCAACAGGGGGTAATGGGGCTGATGATCAGCTCGCCGACCGACCTTTCCGTATTGGAATTGCTGACCCGAATGGATTTCCAAATGGCGAATCAACGCAACTACACGGAAGATCAAATGGTATTGAGCGGCGGGCCAGTCAGCCAAGATCGGGGCTTCATTCTGCACACCAAAACCGATCAACCTTTTCTGCATAGCTACCCAATTGATGATCGTATTTCCCTCACTACCTCAGGCGATATTTTGGAAACCTTTGGCACACCAACCGCCCCCGAAAAATTCCTCGTCTGCCTAGGTTGTGCGACTTGGAAAAACGACCAACTGGAACAGGAAATCGCCCGAAATGACTGGATCTACGCCCCAAGTAGCGAAAAAATCCTGTTTGAAACGGGCTACCTCGACCGCTGGAACGAAGCAAACGAGCTACTTGGCATTACCGCCATTCTCGGCAAAGCGGGGCGTGCCTAATGAGCCAAACCATTCTCGCCTTTGATTTCGGCACGAACAGCATCGGCTGTGCGGTGGGGCAAAGCATTACTGGCACGGCACAAGGCTTGCCCGCATTCAAAGCCCAAGACGGCATTCCCCAATGGGAACAGATCGAAAAAGTGATCAAAGAGTGGCAGCCCGACCTACTCGTCATCGGCTTACCCCTCAATATGGACGGCACAGAACAGCCCCTCACCCAACGAGCAAAAAAATTCGCCAACCGCCTCAACGGACGCTTCAACATCCCCACCGCCCTACACGATGAACGCCTCACCACCGTTGAAGCAAGATCCGAAATCTTCGCCCGCGGCGGCTACAAAGCCCTCAAAAAAGACAAAATCGACTCAATTTCCGCCTGCTTAATTCTGGAAAGTTGGTTTGAAAATCAGGGATAGAGAGAAACAAGGGGTGGGATTTCTGCAAAAATCCTACCCCTTGCTACAGCAAAAATGCCTACCGCCACGCTTTAAATTGGTTGATTAAGCCGTTGGTTGAGCTGTCGTGGCTTGTGATTTTTTCGTTGTTTTCTAACTCTGGCAAAATGCGGTTGGCGAGTTGTTTGCCGAGTTCAACGCCCCATTGGTCGAAGCTGTAAATATTGAAAATCACGCCTTGTACGAAAATTTTGTGTTCGTACATCGCAATCAACGCCCCGAGGCTGAATGGGGTAATTTTTTGCAACAGGATTGAGTTGGTCGGTTTGTTGCCCGTGAACACTTTAAACGGCACGATTTCCGCCACTTCATCAAGGGGTTTGCCAGCGTCTAGGAACTCTTTTTCGACTACCTCTTTTGATTTGCCGAACGCAAGGGCTTCCGTTTGAGCGAAGAAGTTTGAGAGCAATTTGCTGTGATGATCGGCAAGCGGATTGTGCGTTTGAGCAGGGGCGATGAAATCGCACGGGATCAATTTCGTGCCTTGATGAATGAGCTGATAGAACGCGTGCTGACCGTTCGTCCCTGGTTCGCCCCAGATAATCGGGCCTGTTTGGTGGCTGACAGGTTTGCCGTCTCTGCCGACAAATTTGCCGTTTGATTCCATATTGCCTTGTTGGAAATAGGCGGCGAAGCGGTGTAGATATTGGTCGTAAGGCAAAATTGCTTCCGATTCCGCCCCTAAAAAGTTGTTGTTCCAAATGCCGACTAAGGCGAGGGTGGTTGGAATGTTTTGTTCGATTGGGGCGTTGCGGAAGTGTAAATCCATTGCGTTCGCCCCTGCGAGCAGTTGCTCAAAGTTTTCAAAGCCGAGGGATAGAGCGATGGATAAACCGATTGCCGACCAAAGCGAGTAACGACCGCCGACCCAATCCCAAAATTCAAACATATTGTCAGTATCGATCCCGAATTTTGCCACTTCTTTGGCGTTGGTTGAGAGTGCCACGAAGTGTTTTGCCACCGCACTTTCGTCTTTTGCCGCGTCAAGTAACCATTGGCGAGCGGAAAGGGCGTTGGTCATAGTTTCTTGGGTGGTAAAGGTTTTTGAAGCCACCAACACGAGGGTGGTTTCAGGGTTCACTTTGCGTAAGGTTTCGGCGATGTGCGTGCCGTCCACGTTCGACACAAAGTGCATTGTGAGATGATTTTTGTAAGGGCGTAATGCCTCAGTTACCATATAAGGACCAAGATCCGAACCACCGATCCCGATATTGATGACATCAGTAATCGCTTTGCCCGTGTAGCCTTTCCACTCGCCTGAAATCACACGCTCGCAGAAGTTTTTCATTTTGGCAAGCACCGCATTCACTTCGGGCATTACATCTTTGCCGTCCACCCAAACAGGCTGATTGCTGCGGTTACGCAAGGCGGTGTGTAGCACGGCACGGTTTTCGGTGCGGTTGATTTTTTCGCCGTTGAACATCGCTTCGGTGGCAGATTTTAAGCCACATTCGTCCGCGAGTTGGCGTAAAAGGGTTAGGGTTTTGTCGTTGAGATTGTTTTTAGAATAATCGACTAAGATTTGATCGTCAAAACGCAGGGAATAACGGTCGAAGCGTTGTGCGTCTTGGGCGAAAAGCTCAGCAATGGTTGGGATCTCGGTTTTGTGAGCGGTTAAAGCCTGCCACGCTTGAGTTTGAGTTGGGTTGATTTTTTGCATTAGTTTGTCCTTTTAAAGTTGAAAAATCGGTTATTCGCCTTGTGGGTTGTCGTTTTGGGAATTGCCGCTTTGGGAATTTTCATTTTGACAAGCGGTCAGTTGGTCTAGGCGTTTTTCTAATTCGTTCAGTTTTTCACGGGTGCGAAGCAACACTTGCGATTGCACCTCAAATTCTTCACGGGTAACCACTTCTAATTTGGCAAGTTGAGCCTGTAAGATCTGTTTGAATTTTTCTTCTAAATCATTACCGACATTTTTTAAGCCTTGCGGCAACGCGTTGTGAAGTTGTTGGGCGATAGATTCGAGATTTTTAGGATTGAACATAATTTTTCTCCGACTGAAAAGAACGGTAATTTTAGGCAATTTTGCCGTAAAGCAAAAGGGCAAGAATGGAAAGATTTGAATTTAGATCAAAAAAGAACGCTAACGTTAGCGGTGGCTAAGGTTAGCGTTCCTGTTGGCAACATTATTTTGGTTGCGTTTGAGTTGGTTGAGCTTGGTTTGATGATGTTTGTGATTTTGCTTTTTGTTCATCGCTCAATGTTACGTTATTGTTGATACGGCGTTGTAGCTCGTGATTTTGTAACAAAGAGTTGATTAAACGTTGCTGATTTTCCAAACGCTCTGCCGTTGGTTGCTGTTGGGCTGGGGCGTTATAACTCACCGCTTGCACCGAGTTGCTGAATGGCAAGGTTTGCAACACTGGCTCGTTCTGTGCCACTTCATTGTTGCTGTTTACCATATTGAAACCGAAAACGGCAACCAAACAAACGGAAGCGGCGATCCCTGCTTGCATTAACGGCGTACCCCAACGTTTTAGTTTGAGCATAATGCCTTGTGGTTGTTTTTCGATTTCTTCGTTTTCGATCAAATCCGCCATTTTCGCACTAAAATCGCTACCGAGTAGGATTTCTTCGCCTTGCATCACACTACGGATTGCGTGGTAATTTGCCCATTTTTGCTGTAATTCAGGGCTGTTGGTTAAGGTGTCGGCGAAATGGCTTTCCTCAATATGCCCATCCATATAAGCAGAAAGGATTTCTCGTTGTTGCATAATAACTCCAAAGTGTTCTTTAAGTCGGTTTTTTATGAAATTAGGGGGTTGATTTTGGCATCAATGGCTTCCCTTGCTCGGAAAATGCGAGAGCGAACTGTGCCGACTGGGCATTGCATCACTTCTGCAATTTCTTCGTAACTTAAACCTTCTAATTCTCGTAGGGTAATGGCGGTTTTAAGTTCTTCGGGTAAGTTTTCGATAGTTTCAAAAACAACACGTTTTAATTCATCAGATAACATCAGATTTTCTGGGGTATCTGCCTCTCTGAGTTGCGTGCCAACATCATAGCTTTCAGCATCTTCGGCTAAAATATCTTCTTTTGGCGGGCGTCTGCCCAAAGAGGTTAAATGATTTTTGGCGGTATTGACCGCAATTCGATAAAGCCAAGTGTAGAACGCACTGTCGCCACGGAAAGAATCCAATGAACGGTAGGCTTTAATGAAAGATTCTTGCACAATGTCTGGAATATCATCTCTTGCGACATAGCGAGTTAATAAACCTGCTACGCGGTTTTGATAACGTACGACTAATAAATTAAACGCTTTTTTATCACCTTTTTGTGCTTTTTCGACTAATTCTTGATCGGTGATTTGTTCACTCATTAAACTGCGAACTCCTAGATATTTTGTCCATTTCTATCGCACACCCGATTAGTGTGCTGCCTCAAAAAAAAAGTTCAACCTTTTTTAAAAATTTTTTACTTGAAACAACAAGCGGTGGGATTGTACCAAATTTTTCGGGAAAATTGGCACAATCTCACCGCTTGCAAGGGCAAAATGGGCTTATTGCTTATTCGCTTTCAACACCGCTACTTTTTGCGAGCGGTAAATGGCGTTAATCGCGTGGATTAAGGCTCTCGCCGAAGATTCGACAATATCGGTCGCCAAGCCGACACCGTGGAAGCGTCTGCCTTCATATTCCACCACAATATCCACTTGCCCCAAGGCTTCCGCCCCTTCGCCTTTGGCGGTCAGGTTGTAGTAAGACATTGTGAGATCTAAGCCCGTGATGCTCAAAATCGCATTAAACACCGCATCGACAGGTCCGTTACCGCCACTCGATACTTGGCTCAGTTTCTCGCCGTCTAATTCCACTTGCACGAACGCCGAAGCGGGCAAATGGCTCATTGTTTGCGAAGTAATCACATCAAGGGTTAAGCGATCTTCATCGCCCTGCTGCATATCAATAAAGGCGAGGGCTTCGAGGTCGTAATCAAACACTTGCCCTTTTTTGTCGGCAAGTTTGAGGAAGGCATCATAAAGTTTGTCGAGATCGTAATCGCACTCTTGATAGCCCATTTCTTCCATATGATTTTTCACAGCGGCACGACCAGAACGGGCGGTTAAGTTGAGTTTCTCTTTCTTCAAGCCAATGGTTTCTGGCGACATAATCTCGTAGGTATTTTTGTTTTTGACCATTCCATCTTGGTGGATACCAGACGAGTGAGCGAACGCATTTGAGCCGACAATCGCTTTATTTGGCTGGATCGGCATATTACAAAGTTGGCTGACCATTTGGCTGACACGGTGGATCTCTTGGGTGTTAATGCGAGTGTCAATCCCGAACAGATCTTGGCGAGTTTTGATCGCCATTACCACTTCTTCAAGGGCGGTGTTGCCTGCACGCTCGCCGATGCCGTTAATGGTACATTCAATCTGTCTCGCCCCGTTTTGGATCGCCGTGAGCGAGTTGGCGGTCGCCATTCCCAAATCGTTGTGGCAATGCACCGAAACCACCGCTTTATCAATGTTCGGCACACGGTTCATCACGTTGGCAATGATGTCGCCATATTGACTCGGCAAGCAGTAGCCCACGGTGTCAGGAATGTTCACGGTGGTCGCCCCTGCGTTGATCGCCGCTTCCACGATACGGCAGATATTATCTACCCCCGTACGCCCTGCGTCCTCGCAAGAAAATTCCACATCATCGGTGTAGCGTCTGGCACGTTTCACCGCATTGATCGCCATTTCCACCACATCATCAAAGGTGCGGCGAAGTTTTGCCTCAACGTGCAATGCCGAAGTCGCAATGAACGTGTGAATACGGAAGGCTTCCGCCACTTTCAAGGCTTCCGCCGCCACATCAATATCTTTATCTACCGCACGTGATAAGGCACACACACGGCTATTTTTAACGTGGCGAGCAATGGTTTGCACCGACTCAAAATCCCCCGCCGATGAAACAGGAAAGCCCACTTCCATTACGTCCACCCCCAAACGTTCAAGGGCAAGGGCGATTTGCAATTTCTCTTTTACCGTTAGGCTGGCTTTCAACGACTGTTCGCCATCACGCAAAGTGGTATCAAAAATAATGATGTTGCTCATAATAAATCCTCATTGAAAAAATTGGGCAAAACCGACCGCTATTATCGGCGTTTTCGCAGAATAAAAAAAGCCCGCAAGGTAAGCGTGCGGGCAAAGTGGATAGTGAACTTTCTTCAATACGATGAAACTATGCTCGCAACGGGGGCGATAAGCGTAACAGTCGAAGCGAAGAGAGTTTTTCCATTGTGTTGTGTGTGTTTATGTTTGCATTGTTATGTGTAAAGTGGGCGTTATCTTAACTTCAAATGAAGTATTGTCAATAGCACATTTCACTTTCGCAAACGTTTACGTTGAGAATTTAGCTTATTAAAAAAGTATAAAAAACTGACAAGTGCAATTTTTAAAGGATATAAATTTGCCGTATAAAAAACTTACACGATAAAAAAACAGAGATTAAAGGAATAACAATTCTTTACACTTTTCTTTCATTTTACCAAATTTTAACCAATTTTTTACAAATTCTATAAAAAAATGCCGTTTCCTTTGATGTTCAGCCCCAAATTTGATACCTTTAAAACCCACTTTTCTAGCAAGGATTTTCTATGAATTTACCATTTCGTGCGATTGTGTCTGATCTTGACGGCACTTTACTCAACGCCCAGCATAAAATTGGCGATTTTACGATTGACACCCTCGAAAAATTAGCCGCCAAAGGGGTGGATATTTTTCTCGCCACGGGGCGAAACCTGCCCGATGTGAAGCACCTCGTGCGAAAAATCAAACTCGAACAGGCGATGCTTATCACTTCAAATGGGGCGAGGGCGAATTTTCTCTCGGGCGAACTGCTTTCCACCAATTACATTCCCGAAGCCATTGTACGAGAGTTATTTAAAATTCCTTTCAATCCGACCGCTGTCTGCTTGAACAGCTATCAAGGGGACGACTGGTTTATCAATGTTGATGTGCCGCAACTCAAAGCCTTTCATCAAGATTCAGGTTACAGCTATCAAGTGGTGGATTTCGCCCAACAGCACGGCGAACGCACGGAAAAAGTGTTCTACATTGCCAAAACCCCGCAGGATCTGGTTGAGATCGAACAGCAGATCCGCCAAACCTACGGCGATCAACTGCAACTCACCTATTCCACCCCGCAATGTTTAGAAGTGATGAACGCCAAGGTCTGCAAGGCAAACACCCTTGCCGAAGTGGTCAAATTACGCGGCTACACCCTCGCCGATTGCTTGGCATTCGGGGACGGAATGAACGATGTGGAAATGCTTTCTCAAGTCGGCAAAGGCTGCATTATGCGAAACGCCGATCCTCGTTTAAAACAGGCATTACCGCACAATGAAGTGATCGGACACAATCATCACGAATCGGTGGCGAGCTATATCCGAGCGGTTTTTGGGATTATTTAGCGATTACAAGCGGTGGGATTTTTAGAAATTTTGAATGTATTTATTGTAAAGAAAATTACTCAAAAAAACCTTATCCCTTACATTAAATAAAAAAGGGCGTGAAATTCACGCCCTTTTTATTTGTTTCCGTTAATTAGCTGATTCTCTTGCTAATTTTTCTCTTTCAATTTTCATTACGCCACGGTGGGTCATATAACAGCAGAAGATACAAGCTACGACTGCAAATAAGAGCAAGTAGAAACCTGCGTCCCAACCGAATTTTTCGGCTAAGATACCGAATAACGCTGTGCCTGAGAAACTGCCGAGAACATAGCTCAACAAGCCACGCAAGCCCGTTGCTGAACCTGCGGCGAATGACGGTACAAGCTCAATGGTTTGTAATGATGAAAGGAACATCGGTACATAAATTAAACAACCGATAATCCCTGCCCCGATGGTTACGGTCAGCAAATCTTGTCCGCCCCAGTAAGCGAACATCGCCAAGCCTACGCCTGCGAGGGTAATCATCGCTAACGGCATCCGTTTGCCTTTGAAATAGGTGTCGGTGATCCAACCTGCGAATAGGGTGGAAGGAATCGCCGCCCACTCAAAAATCGCAAAGGCAGCGGACATCTGCCCTTTGGAAAAGCCTTTGGTTTCAAGCAGATAGAGTGGCAACCACGTTAGCACCCCAAAGCGGATCATATAGGTAAACACATCAATAAAGGACACAAACCACACGTTAATATCTTTGGCGATATATTGGGTGAAAATCTGCCAAGTGGTTAAATCCACATTCTCTTGTTTGGTTACGATCAGCTCTTCCGATTCATTTTGCAGAATTTGATTCATCGGCGGCAATCCCTCGTTATAGGTTCGACCCGCCCCGAAAATGTAGAAAATCAATGCCACAATCGCCGCAATCGCGGTTGGCACGATAAAGTGAGCGGTTTGCCACTGTTCCTGCCCCAACCACGCCAAGCTCGCCCCTGCAATCGGTGCAACCAAACCACCGCCCACATTGTGCGAAATGTTGAACGCTGCGGTGGTTACACCACGGGTTTTACGTGGAAACCAGCTCGCCAACACCACATAGGCAGGACCAGCCCCCATTCCTTGGAAAATCCCGTTCATAATGCAGAGGAAGAGGAAAATCCAGAAAGAAGCGGTGAAGCCCATCATCAAATTGACTAACGCCGACATTACTAAGCCGAAAATCATAAAATGTTTCGGGTTGGATTTATCCGCCAACGCCGACATCACGCCCTTGCTGATGCCATACACAATCAACATCGTGCCAGAAATAAAGCCGATATCCTTTTTGGTAAAGCCGAAATCGCTGATTAAATCGGGCGATGAAAGCAGGAAATTATTCCGCAAAATGTAATACGCCGCAT
This sequence comes from Haemophilus paracuniculus, assembly GCF_002015115.1. Lineage (GTDB taxonomy): Bacteria > Pseudomonadota > Gammaproteobacteria > Enterobacterales > Pasteurellaceae > Haemophilus_E > Haemophilus_E paracuniculus. Next base: position 330,198 of record NZ_MUYA01000004.1, on the reverse strand, counting down.
AGCCGATAAAAATCCCGAACAACGCGTGCCAACGCAAGCGGTTATATCTCGCCCGAATTTCGCTTTCAGGCACCGGCGTTCCCGCCTTAGATTGTAAAAATGAAAACATAAAAGCCCCTTTTTTAAATTGTTATTGTGAACGGCTATGATAACGATTTTTAGCAAGGAATCAGCAAGATTTTTGTCAATTTGTGAGGTAGGTCAAAATTTTTAAAAGGATTTAATGATTTTTTGTACAAACAAGAGGTAATACCACTACTAAAAAGAGGGTTAATTTCATAGCAGTATGGATAGATAAAGAAAAGCCTTTGAAAAGATCAAAGGCTTATGTGAAATTTTATTTAATAATAATATATTTTACTTCCGATGCTTTTTTTGCTTTTTCTTCAATCTTTTTCATTCTTTTATTTATTCTTATGTTTTCAACAATTACTATAAGTATAAAGATAAGAAACGCAATAGGTAAAAACCACACCCATAATATAGAGAGTATCAGTAACGCAATAATTAAGATACCAATAAAAAAATCTAAAAAAACGGTCTCAAATACATTTATCATAATACCCCCCACTTTTAATGAATTATCATAATCTCATTTACAGAAGTCAAACAATTTTCTATTGAAAAGGAATGGATAGTTAAGCAATCAGGCACATTTTCGGCACACTTTTGATTTCAGGGAAAATTTAGGACGCTTTATTTTTCTTGTAACTTATTGAAAAATAAAGGTTTTGAATGGTCCCCCCAGCCGGACTTGAACCAGCGACCAAGCGATTATGAGTCGCCTGCTCTAACCACTGAGCTATGGGGGGATAGGAAAAGTGTGCGGATTATAAAGAAAAAAATCGGGATCGTCTAGCTTGTGGAAAAGAGCCGTAGAAAAAAACACCGTAGAAAAAAACACCGTAGAAAAAAACGCCACAGAAAAAACCGCCACAGAAAAAACCGCCGCCGCTTTGTTGAATAAATTAACCATTTCGTTACAATACGCCCGTTCTCATTGGGGTGCGTTTTGCTGAGAAATACCCATAGAACCTGATCTGAGTAATATCAGCGTAGGGATTTGAGACTGCCTTTCAGACTTAAATCCTTCTATTTTCACGTTTAGAAGGAACATCAAATGAAACTTACCAAACTATTGGGGCTGGCAAGCCTTGTTTTTGCTTTGCCACTTTTTGCCCAGCAACCGACTTTGACCGTTTACACCTACGACTCTTTTGCGAATGAATGGGGGGCGGCGAAACCGCTGGCGGAACGCTTTGAGCAACGCTGTCAATGCAAAGTGCAATTTGTGCCGTTTGAAGACGGTATTACGATGTTTAACCGTCTGCGGTTAGAGGGCAAGAAAAGCAAGGCGGATTTGATGCTCGGCATCGATCAATTCCTCGTGCCAGAGGCGGAAAAATCGGGCTTATTTATTGAGCATAACCAACCGCTTGATCCGCTGAATTTGCCGCAAAAATGGCAAAGCAAAACCTTTTATCCCTATGATTTTAGCGAATATGCGTTTATTTACGATCAAACCAAATTAGCCAATCCACCCAAATCTTTGCAAGAATTGGTGGAATGGCAAGATTTACGCGTGATTTATCAAGATCCTCGCACCAGCACCGTGGGGCGTGGCTTGTTGCTTTGGGTTAATCAAATTTATGGCGAACAAGCTCAAAGGGCGTGGCAAACCCTCGCCAAACATACGGTAACGGTCGGCAAAGGCTGGTCGGAAACCTACGGGGCATTTTTGAAAGGCGAGGCGGATTTGGTGTTGAGCTACACCACTTCGCCCCTCTATCATCAATGGTATGAAAAAGAGAACAAATATACCGCCGCCCCGTTTAGTGAGGGGCATATCGCCCAAATTGAAGTGGCAGGGATTTTGGCGACTAGCAATCAGCCCGATCTCGCTCGCCAATTTTTGCGTTTTTTGATTGAGTCAGAATCGCAAAAAATCATCGCTACCAAAAATATTATGAAGCCTGTGATTCAAGGCGAAATCGACCAAGCCCTTAGCCAAATGCCCGATTTCAAACCGCTCAACGCCCCACAAGTGGAACAAGCCACAATCAAAAAATGGCTTGCCGAATGGCAACAAGCGGTCAGTAAATAAAAAATTTAAGCGGACAAGCGTCCGCTTTTTTGTGCCGAATTTACGGTTTTTCCGCAATCACTAATTTGCCCGCATCCGTCCGCCAATCAATTTCGGCGATCACCGCAGGGTAAAAATGGACGCTATGTTGATGTTCGGTAAAGGCTTGCACCAAATCAAACACCAGTGGCAGATGAGAAATAATTAGCAGATTTTTCGCCCCCTCGTCCCGTAAAAAATGGGCGTAATTCAGCACATTTTGCACCTCGCCTGCGGGGGTAATGCCGTCCCACTCTTCCACTAAGTGAGAAAAATTTTTGCCCGAACTGACCGCTTGTAAGCCCCGTTCCACCTCTTGCCACGTCTGCTTGGCTCGCTGGTAAGGGCTAACCAGAATTTTATCAAGGGATAAATTTTGCTGATCTAACCGCTTGCCCAGCCATTGCCCTTGCTGTTCCGCCATTGCTTGCCCGAACTCGGTCAAGGTGCGTTCGCTGTCTTTGCTGGCGTTAAAGCCCGCTTCGCCGTGTCGCATAATCCAAATGTTCATTTCAACCTCTTTACTATTTAAACTAAACCGATTTAGGCGTATAATGCCCCCACTTTTTTGCGGTGGCAAGCCGTGATTAAAGATTTTTCATTTCTTAAATTCATAACGGAGCAATCAATGTCTAGAAAACTCAGAAGAACCAAAATCGTTTGTACTATGGGTCCTGCAACGGATCGTGGCAATACCTTAGAAAAAATCATTGCCGCAGGTGCGAATATGGTTCGTATGAACTTCTCTCACGGTGTACCAGAAGATCACATCGAACGTGCGAAAAAAGTGCGTGAAATTGCGGCGAAATTAGGTAAACACGTTGCGATCTTAGGAGATTTACAAGGGCCTAAAATCCGTGTTTCTACCTTTAAAGAGGGCAAAATTTTCCTCAATATCGGCGACAAATTTACCTTAGACGCAGAATTACCAAAAGGCGAAGGTAATCAAGAATCAGTCGGTTTAGACTATAAAAACCTACCTCGTGATGTCGTACCTGGCGATATTCTTTTACTCGATGACGGCAACATTCAATTAAAAGTGCTTACCATTGACGGGGCGAAAGTGTTCACCGAAGTTACCGTAGGTGGTCCACTTTCAAACAACAAAGGGATCAACAAATTAGGCGGCGGCTTATCTGCCCCAGCGTTGACCGACAAAGACAAAGAAGACATCAAACTCGCTGCACGCATTGGGGTGGACTACCTCGCGGTTTCTTTCCCACAATCAAGTGCGGACTTACGCTATGCTCGCCAATTAGCGAACGAAGCAGGTTTTGATCCGAAAATCGTGGCGAAAGTAGAGCGTGCGGAAACCGTGGCAACGGAAGAAGCAATGAACGACATCATTCTTGGTGCTGATGTAATTATGGTGGCTCGTGGCGACTTAGGCGTAGAAATCGGCGATGCAGCCCTTGTTGGCGTACAGAAAAAATTGATCCGCCGTTCACGCAAATTAAACCGTGTGGTGATCACTGCGACCCAAATGATGGAATCAATGATCAAAAAACCAATGCCGACCCGTGCGGAAGTAATGGACGTAGCGAATGCGGTATTGGACGGCACGGACGCAGTAATGCTTTCAGGCGAAACGGCAAACGGCGACTACCCAGTTGAAACCGTGAAATCAATGGCGGAAGTTTGCTTAGGGGCAGAAACAATGCCAAGCATCAACGTTTCTCGCCACCGTATGGAAGGCACATTCACCAGCATTGAAGAAGCGGTGGCGATGTCAGCAATGTACACCGCCAACCACTTAGAAGGCGTTTCAGCCATTATCGCCCTCACCCACTCTGGCGAAACCGCGAAATTGATGAGCCGTATCAGCTCAGGCTTACCAATTTACGCCCTCTCTCGCAACGAGAAAGCATTAAACCTCGCCGCCCTTTACCGTGGCGTAACCCCAGTGTTCTGCGATGAAGTAAGCCGCACGATTGAAGGGGCGAAAAAAGCGATCGCTCAATTAAAAGAGCAAGGCTACCTATTAAGTGGCGACCTCGTGCTTCTTACCCACGGCGATGAATTAAAAGAAGGCGGCACAAACACCTGCCGTATCTTAAAAGTGGAATAATTTTTTAACTTTAATGAAAAATCCACATTAAGCCACCGCTTGATGTGGTTTTTTTTATTTTGAAAGAAAGCCATAAGTGATCTTATACAAGCGGTCAGATTTTAAGAAATTTCTGACTGCCACCATTTCCCCAAAAATTCCCCACACACGAGGCTGAAAATTGGTAAACTAGCCAGCGTGATTGGATTTTGGATAGAAAAAAGATGAAACAACCCCCTCAATCAATTTGTATTCTGCGTCTTTCGGCGATTGGCGATGTGTGCCACACCCTTGCGGTGGTGCAGGCGATTCAACGCCAATATCCGCAGGCGGAAATTTGCTGGATTATCGGCAAAACCGAAGCTCAGTTAATGGACGGCATTCCCAATGTTACCCTGATTCCCTACGATAAAAAATCGGGCTGGAAAGGTATCTTTACACTTTGGCGAAGTTTGCGACACAAGCGGTTTGATTTTTTGTTAAATATGCAGACCGCTTTGCGAGCCTCGATTTTGTCGCTCGGGATTCGGGCAAAAACCAAAATCGGCTTTAACAAGGATCGTGCCAGAGAAATGCAATGGTTGTTTACCAACGCCAAGGTGGAAATGACCGCTTCCCCCCACGTTTTAGACGGGCAGATGATGTTTGCCAAAGCAATTGGGGTGCAGGATCTAACCCCTTGCTGGAATCTGCCCGTGAGCGAGCAGGATTTAGCATACAGTTCGCAATTTATTGATCCACAACGGAAAAATCTGCTGATTGCCCCTTGTTCGAGTAAAAAAGAAAAAGATTGGCAGGCGGAAAATTATGCGGAAATTGCTCGCTGGGCAGCAAAGGATTTTAATGTGCTGGTGTGCGGTTCGCCCTCTGCCTATGAAATGGAAACGGCAGCGAAAATCGCCAAACTTGCCCCGAATTGTGTCAATCTTGCAGGGAAAACCAACCTTAAACAGTTGGCGGCGTTAATTCGTCAGGTGGATTTGGTGCTATCATCTGACTCTGGACCTGCTCATATCGCCACCACCCAAAATACCCCCGTGATTGGGCTTTATGCGATTCACAACCCTCGCCGAACAGGGCCTTACAACGATTTAGATAAAGTGATTTCCGTTTACGATCAGGCGATTTTGGAAAGCTACGGCAAACCGTGGCAGGAACTGGCGTGGGCGACCAAAGCGAAAGGCAAAAATTTGATGAATCGCATTTCCGTTGAGGCGGTCAAGCAAAAAATAGTTGAAACCCTTGCCAGAAACGAGTAAAGTTCGCTGTATCAATTTTTTTACATAAAAGGAAATAAAAATGAACAATGTCGTTAATCAAGATAGTATCCACAATGTCAATATCTGTGATGAAAAAGTGCTATTAACCCCTGCGGAATTAAAACAAGAATTACCCCTGCCTGATCATCTGCGTAAACAAATCGAAACATCGCGTAAAACGATTTCAGACATCATTCAAAAACGTGATCCTCGCAAATTGATCGTGATCGGGCCTTGCTCAATCCACGATCCAAAAGCCGCCATCGAATACGCCCACAAACTCAAAGCATTAAGCGATCAGTTAAGTGATAAACTTTACATTGTAATGCGAGTTTACTTTGAAAAACCTCGCACCACCGTGGGCTGGAAAGGCTTGATCAACGACCCAAAAATTGACGGTTCATTCGATATCGAAACGGGCTTGCGTGTGGGGCGTAAACTCTGCCTAGACCTCGCCGAATTAGGCTTGCCACTCGCCACCGAAGCCTTAGATCCGATGACCCCACAATACCTTGCGGACTTATTTAGCTGGGCAGCAATCGGGGCGAGAACCACCGAATCGCAAACCCACCGCGAACTTGCCTCAGGCTTATCAATGGCGGTCGGCTTCAAAAACGGCACGGACGGCGGTTTAGGCGTGGCGATCAACGCAATGCAAGCGGCGGCACAAGGGCATAGCTTTATCGGCATCAACCAAAAAGGGCAAGTTACCCTACTGCAAACCAAAGGCAACCCAGACGGACACGTGATTTTACGCGGCGGCAAAACCCCGAATTTTGAACAGCCGTTCGTGGCAGAATGTGAGCAAGCGTTACGCAAAGCCAACTTGCCAGAATCGATTATGATCGATTGCAGCCACGGCAATTCCAACAAAGACTACCGCCGTCAGCCCGCGGTCGCTGAAAATGCGTTAGCACAACTGCTGGCGGGCAATCAGTCGATTATCGGCTTGATGATCGAAAGCCACCTCAACGCGGGCAATCAATCGTCCGAACAACCGTTCGAGCAAATGCAGTATGGCGTTTCGATCACGGACGCTTGTATTGATTGGCAGACGACTGAAACCGTCTTGACGGATTTTGCGGAAAAATTGCGTCAAAAATAATCACAAGCGGTGGGATAGCCCCCTTCGGCACTCCGTGCCACTTCCCCCGCCAGCGGGGGCAGATCTGATTTCTCACAAATTCTAAGATCTTCCCCCGTTTAACGGGGGAAGTACCCTACGAAGTAGGGGGTAGGGGGCAAACGAATGAAAAATTTTAAAAGATCTCACCGCTTGCATTATTCCCCGTCATTTTGCGTTGAGCGGTTTCGTTAATTCCAAGGGCGATTTGTACTGTTTGAGCTGACAAAGTCAGCGAGTTTACAAATCGACCGTAGAAATTAGAAACAAGCGAAACAAAGCAAAATGCTCGGGGTCGCCTTTCTTTTGGTTACTTTTCTTTGGCGAAGCAAAGAAAAGTAACAAACTCAAATATGCACAGATTTTTGACATTCTAACTTTTTAATATATTCCAAATATAATGACCGAAAACAAACACCCCCTCGCCCCATTACGGGATCAGATCGATCAAGTCGATCAACAGCTTATTCAACTGCTCGCCAAACGCCTCGCATTAGTATCGGAAGTTGGCAAAGTGAAACATCAGCATGGGTTGCCCGTATACGCTCCTGACCGTGAAACAGCGATGATTGAAGCTCGCCGTCAAGAGGCGGAAAAGCAAGGCGTTCCTGCCGATCTGATTGAAGATGTGCTACGCCGTGTGATGCGGGAATCCTATGTGAGCGAGAATTTGCACGGCTTTAAAACCGTCAATCCGCAGGTGCAGAAAATGGTGGTGGTCGGCGGACGAGGCAAGCTCGGTGGGCTTTTCGCTCGCTATTTCCGCAATTCGGGCTACCACGTTGAGGTACTGGATAAGGATGATTGGGGTAAGGCGGACGAGATTTTATCGGGGGCGGACGTGGTGATTGTATCCGTGCCGATTGTGAACACCCTCGACACCATCGAGGCGTTGAAGCCTTATTTGACCGAGCAGATGATTCTTGCCGATCTCACGTCCGTCAAGGCTCAACCGTTGGCGAAAATGTTGGAAGTGCATCAAGGGGCGGTGGTTGGCTTGCACCCGATGTTTGGTAGCGATATTGCCAGTTTTGCCAAACAAGTGGTCGCCTGCTGCCACGGGCGTTTTGCCGAGCGTTATCAATGGTTGCTCGATCAAATCCGCATTTGGGGTGCAAAAATTGAGCAAATTGACGCCCACGAACACGATCACTCAATGACCTACATTCAAGCCCTACGCCACTTTTCCACTTTCGCGTTCGGCTTGCATCTCTCTCGCCAGCCCGTCAAATTGTCGCAACTGCTGGCACTTTCCTCGCCGATTTACCGCTTAGAATTGGCGATGATTGGGCGACTTTTCGCCCAAGACGGCGGGCTTTACGCCGATATTATCGCCGACAAACCTGAAAATTTGAGCGTAATTGAGTCGCTCAAACAGAGCTTTGAACAGAGTTTGGCTTACTTCAAAAATAACGACAAAGCTGGCTTTATTGAGGCGTTTGAAAGCGTCCACCACTGGTTTGGCGACTATTCCGAGCAATTCCTCAAAGAGAGCCGAAATTTACTACAACAGGCGAACGACAGCCGAACTTAATGCAAGGGGTGGGATTTCTTAAAATTTCGCCCCCTACCCCGCCTAACAGCGGTACTTCCCCCGTAAACGGGGGAAGATCTTTACCCCACCAAAAAACCAGATCTGCCCCCCGCTTGCGGGGGAAGTGGCACGCAGTGCCGAAGGGGGCAGAATTCCCCTTACTGTTCTAATTCTCTTTGCTTGATAAATAAATCGCCCTTTTGGTAGATTTTCGCTGTTTTTATGGATTCGCTTCTGTTAGAATGGATTAGTTTTTTTAGGTATAAAAAAAGCCCCCAAATTGGGGGCTTATAAACCAAAACGGTTAAAAATACAGGAAGTGAAATGAGTAACTTACGTTTGACTTGGGTTACTCGAAGTCTAGTTTCCTAGACCAATATGCAAACACAACATCATACTTAAAATCTGAAATAGCTAAAAATTAACTATCACTATCCATCTAAGTACGGGTGCATTTTAGGTGGATCGTACGAAATCCACAAACGAAAAATTTTTATTTTAACTATCAAAAAAAATAATCAAACTTACTATGATGAATAAAAAACTGCCACCGCTCAATGCGTTGAAAGCCTTTGACGTTGCGGCTCGCCATTTGAATTTTACCAAAGCGGCGGAAGATCTGTTCGTAACCCAAGCGGCGGTGAGCCACCAAATCAAGCTGCTGGAAGAATTTTTGGGGGTGAAATTATTTCACCGCCGAAATCGCTTGCTCGCCTTTACCGAATTTGGCTCGCAATATTATGAGGAAATCCGACCGCTTTTAGAGCAGATCGCCCTCGTAACCGACAAAATCCGCCTGCAAAATCATCGTCAAATTTTGTCGATCAGCGTGCCGCAAACCTTTGGAATGCACTGGCTGGTGCCGCGTTTGAACGATTTTCATCAAAAATACCCTGATATTGAAGTTCGTTTGAAAGGGGTGGATCAAGATGAGGGGCAACTCGGCAAAGAGATTGATGTGGCGATTTATTACGGCTTAGGCAACTGGCAAAATTTAGAGGCGATTCCGCTCGGGCAGGCTCGGATTGTGATTCTCGCCTCGCAAGCCTATTTGGCGGAAAACCCGATTGCTCGCCCCGAAGATTTAGAGGGCAAGCACTTACTGCACGTTGGATCGCACAATAAATGGAAAAAAATGGTGCAACACCTCAATTTAACCAATGTGGATGCGGAATCTGGCTCAACGTTCAGCCACACTTTTATGGCGTTGCAAGCGGCGATGCACCAACAGGGGGTGGCGATTGCTAACCAAATTTTGGCTCAACACGAAATCGAAAAAGGCACGGTGATTGAGCCGTTCCCGACCGAGCTTTACGATGAAAAAGCCTTTTATGTGGTCTATCCGCCCCAAATGGCGAACACGGAAAAAGTACAACATTTTATTCAATGGATTACCCAAACAATGGCGGAGTGCTGTTAATGAAATATCAATGGATTCTTTTTGATGCGGACGAAACCCTGTTTTCGTTCAACTCGTTTATTGGCTTGAAAACAATGCTAAAACGTTACGGCATTGATTTTAACGAGCAGGATTATGCCGAATTTCAAGCAGTCAATAAGCCCCTTTGGGTTGCCTATCAAAATAAAGAGATTACCGCCGAGCAGCTTCGCCAACGCCGTTTTGCCAAACTGTCGGCTCAAATCGGCAAAGATGCGGAAAGCCTCAATCAAGAGTTAATGGCGGAAATGGCAATCGTCAGCCAGCCGTTACCGCAGGTGGTGGAAACCTTAAACGCCCTGCACGGCAAGGTTAAAATGGGGATTATCACCAACGGTTTTGAATCAATGCAAAGCAAGCGGTTAGAAAACACAAAAACCGCTGATTTTTTTGAATTTGTGGTGGTGTCGGAAAAAGTTGGGGTGGCGAAACCCGATCCGAAAATTTTTGAGAACGCTATCGCCCAAATGGGCGAGGTGGATAAATCGCAAATCCTAATGGTGGGCGATACGTTCAGTTCCGATATTGTCGGGGCAAATAATGTCGGCATTGATAGCTGTTGGTTCAACCACGAAAATCATCACAACGAGAGCGAAATTCGCCCCACCTACGAAATCAAAAATATGCTCGAATTAGTGGATATTGTGCAAGGAAAGTGAAATGAAATTACAGCAACTTCGCTATATTGTTGAAATCGTTAATCAAAATTTAAATATCACTGAGGCGGCGGAAAATCTCTACACTTCGCAACCTGGGATTAGCAAACAGGTTCGCCTGTTGGAAACGGAACTCGGCATCAACATTTTTGAACGCAACGGCAAGCATATTAAAGGGCTAACCCCTGCGGGCAAGAAAATTGTGGCGATTGCACGGGAATTGTTAGTCAAAGCCCATAGCATTAAATCGGTGGCGGAAGAACAAACCCGCCCGCATAAAGGCACGCTACGCATCGCTACCACTAACACCCAAGCTCGCTATGTTCTGCCTGAAATTATTGAGAAATTTAAGCAGAAATACCCCGAAGTGAGTTTGCATTTGCATCAAGGCTCGCCCAACCAAATTTACGATGCCTTGATGAAAGGGGAAGTCGATCTCGCCATTACCACCGAAGCCCAATATCTGTTTGAAGAAGCAATTTTGCTGCCTTGCTATTTTTGGAATCGCTCGGTGATCGTGAAACCCGATCACCCCCTCGCAAAATTTGCGAACCAAAGCACCGCTTTGACTGTCGAAGAGCTTGGTAAATACGATTTGATCACTTACACCTTTGGCTTTACAGGGCAATCGGATCTCGATCACGCATTTAGCAAAGAGGGCATTTTGCCGAATATCGTGTTTACCGCCACCGATGCGGACGTGATTAAAACTTACGTCCGTCTTGGTTTAGGGGTGGGAATTATGGCGTCAATGGCTCACACCGCCAACGATAAAGATTTAGTGGCAATCAATGCCAGCCACATTTTTCAATCGAGTATGACCCAAATCGCCTTTAAACGAGGCACATTCCTACGCAATTATATGTATGATTTTATCAACGATTTTTCGCCGCATTTAACCAAAATGCAGGTGGAAAAAGCGGAACAATTACGGGATAACAACGCCATTTTGCGTCTGTTTGAACAAACTCAATTAGAGGAAAAGTAAATGAAAATTTGGAAAAAACTGACCGCTTGCATTGCCGTTTTAGTCGCCAGTTCAGCGGCATTTGCCGAAGAATTTAAAATCAAATACAGCTCAAACTATTTAATGCCCGCCTACGTTACCTTCAAAAATGGCAATGGGCAATATAGCATCAAATCCCAAATCAACGTGCCACTTTACAACATCGTGTTTACCGCCAAAGGGTTAGATCGCAATAATATGCTCAGTATGTTGAGCTATCGCGATACCCGCAACGGCAAAACCTACGCCGTGGCGGAAATTGACTCAAAAACCGTCAAATACGGCAGAACCAAAGAACCGCTCAAAGAAGAAGTGATGAAAATGCCAACCTTTGACCTCTTTACCACCGCATTCCAGTTGAGCTATTACGACAAATTGCCAAACAGCTTCCAAACCACCAACGGCAAAAAGCTCTACCCAACGGAAAACGTGGTGGTAAACAAAACCAGCAAAATGGTAAAACGTGGCGGGCAAAATGTGGAAGAAATCACCTACCGCTTCCGCACGGGCGATAAATACATTACCGTGAAAAAACACGCCGATGAAAAATTCCCTCGCTACATCTCTTACAACCGAGACGGCGACAATTACGAACTCAAATTTGATAGTTTCGTGAAATAATCCGCTATCGCACCGCTTGCAAGGGGTGAGATTGGCAAAAATTTTAAGCCCAAACATAGGTTTGGGCTTTTTTATGGGCTGAAAAAATAAGAAAGAAGAAAAAAAGCCAAGTGGGTTAGGCTTGGCTAATAGGAAAGTAAATGAATAAAATTTTTAGAGTTACGACTGTGTCTTACTCATAAGGAACTACGAATAAAACTTCCCGATTGTAAAAAAAAAAAAAAAAATGCAATACTAAACGGGTTTAGCTGACGATTTTTTTATCAAAAATTTAGCCCAACACGCCAAAATCGCCCTGCCACGCTCTTTCACAGAAATTTTGGCGAAAAAAAAAGCCGAGTATCAACTCGGCAAACAGGTAAGTTAAGGAAATTAAATGAATAAGTTTTCAAAGTTTTACGACTGTTTTACTCATAAAGCACTTACGAATAAAACTTCCCGA
>NZ_MUYA01000004.1:285425-317899 GCF_002015115.1 Haemophilus paracuniculus | reverse complement strand
AAAAAAAAAAAAAAAAATGCAATACTAAAACGGTTTAGCTGGACAATTTTTTAGCATTTTTAGCAAAAAAAGCGGGCTAGGCTCAAACATTTTGTGGATTTCATTCCGTCTGTTAATATATTTCACTTGCGAGGAAACATTATGGAACATTTTTTACAAGGCTTTGTGGTCTGTTTTGGCTTGATCGTGTCGATTGGGGCTCAAAACGCCTTTTTACTCAAACAAGGGATTCTCAAACAACATATTTTTTGGGTTGCCTTGATTTTCTTTTTGCTAGATGTGGTGCTGATGACCCTCGGCGTTCTCGGCTTAGGCACGCTGATAGCTCAATCCCCCGTGGCGAGTTTTGCGTTAGCCGTGTTCGGGGCGATGTTTCTGTTTACCTACGGCAGCCGTTCCTTTTTAAGTGCCTATCGTGGTTCAAGCCAGCTCACCGCCAAACAGGGCGAGCAAGGGGCTAATCTCAAAAAAGCGGTGGCGGTGGCTCTCGCCATTACCCTGCTCAACCCCCACGTTTACATTGATACGGTCGTGATTGTCGGCGGCATCGGCGGCACGCTCACGTTTGAGCAAAAAATCCAATTTTTAATCGGGGCGTTGCTCTGCTCTTTCCTCTGGTTTTTCGGGGTGGGCTACGGGGCAGGCTTCCTCGCACCCTATTTCCAAAAACGCCGAATGTGGCAAATTTTAGATAGCATCACGGGCTTGATTATGTACTCTATCGCCATCAGCCTTGTGATTTATGCGTTCTCGATTGTTGGCTCTCTGATAAGATAATTTTATGCGAACCGCTCAACTTTACCATTACCGCTTGCCTGTCGAAACAGGCGTAATTCTTCGCACCCAACGCCTCAAACAGCGTGAGGGGTTGATCGTGGCATTAAACGAAAACGGCAAAACGGGCTGGGGGGAAATCGCCCCCCTGCCCCAATTTAGCCACGAAACCTTAGCAATCGCCCTCGCCCAAACTCAACAGTGGCTGGCGAAATGGCTTGCGAATCAAAACACGGGCGACCTCGACCAAAACGCCCCCTCGGTGGCATTCGGGCTAAGTTGTGCCTTAGCCGAATTGCACGGCGAATTGGGCGAGCAAGCGGATTTTCGCACCGCCCCGCTCTGCTACGGCGACCCAGACGAACTCTACGCCAAACTGAACGCGATGCAAGGCGAAAAAATCGCCAAAATGAAAGTGGGCTTATACGAAGCCAATCGAGACGGCTTAATCGCCGATATGCTGTGCGAAGCCGTGCCAGATTTAAAACTTCGCCTTGACGCCAACCGTGGCTGGACACTCGAAAAAGCGGGGAAATTTGCCGAAAAAATCGCACAATCCCACCGCTTGCAAATTCAATTTATTGAAGAACCCTGCCAAACCCCCGAACTTTCTCGCCAATTTGCGGAAAAATATGGGATTGCGATTGCGTGGGACGAAACAGTGCGAGAACCAAATTTCCAGCCGAAAGCAGAGCCGAACGTGGCGGCGATTATTATCAAACCAACCCTCACGGGGTCAATCGCCAAATGCGTTCGCCTAATTGAGCAGGCTCATCAGCAGGGGCTGATCGCCGTTATCAGTTCCAGCATTGAAAGCAGCCTTGCCCTCACGCAACTGGCTCGACTCGCTCATCAATACACCCCCAACACGCTGGCGGGGTTAGACACCCTCAACCTAATGAAATCGCAACTGCTGCGAGCGTGGCAAGGCTCAACCCTGCCCCTCGCCGATTTAACTAGCGATTACGTTACAGAATTAACCATCGCACCGCTTGCAAGCGGTGAGATTTTGTAAAATTTTAGGCATTTTATGAAAACAGTTGAAATTTTTACGGACGGCTCGTGCCTCGGCAACCCAGGGAAAGGCGGCATCGGCATTTTGTTGCGTTACAACCAAATTGAAAAAACCGTCAGCCAAGGCTACTTCCAAACCACCAACAACCGAATGGAACTACGAGCCGTGATTGAAGCGTTAAATTTGCTCAAAGAACCTTGCCGAGTGTTGCTGCATAGCGACAGTCAATATATGAAAAATGGGATTCAGAAATGGATTTTTAACTGGAAGAAAAACGACTGGAAAACCAGCGACAAAAAGCCCGTGAAAAACAAAGATTTATGGATTTTGCTCGACCAAGCCACCCACCGCCACCAACTCGAATTGCAGTGGGTCAAAGGACATTCAGGGCATCGTGAAAACGACCTCTGCGATGAACTCGCCAAACAAGGGGCGAATAATCCCACGCTGGAAGATGTGGGGTATGAACCTTAATTACCAACAAGAAAAACACGGAAACCACGGGCGGAAGTTGTCGCGGTAATACCAATCTCGCATTTCTTGCATTTCCTGTTGGGATTTGTAATTTTGCCACGCCATTTTGTAGCAGGCTTGGAACATCGGGTTATTCACTTTTTCCGCATAGCGTTTTTCAAATAATTTCGCCTGTTCCGCCGTTCTGCCAACGGGTGGATGAAATTGTTCCGCAATCAATTCTGCGGTTTCCAAATCACACTGTTTCGCCAATGCCACTTGCAGATTTTGCTCGGCTCGCAAACGCTGTTCCGCACGTTGTTGCGGGCTAACGCACGCGGTTAAAATCAGAGTAACTGAAAAAAGTAACGCCGTTTTGATCGGTTTCATAGTAAAATCCTCGCATTTTTTGGCTATTCTAAATTTCGATTTTACGCAAGGCAATGAAAATATCGATCCTCTCACGCATTCGTCCGCCCGAAATTCTCGCAGGTGGCACGGTGCTACTGCTTATTTTGGGCTTCTATTTTTTCGCCTTGCAAGGGGTATTTTCCGCTGGAAAATCCCTCTCATTTCAATCTTTTTGGCAAGATGACTATCTTCGCCACATTCTGTTATTTAGCTTCGGGCAAGCCTTGTTGTCCGCCTTGCTCGCCATTGCAAGCGGTATGATTTTCGCTAAATCCTTGTTTTACCTTGATTTTAAGGGGAAATCACTGCTGATAAAAATCTGCTCGCTCACCTTTGTATTACCTGCGTTAGTCGCCATTTTTGGCTTAATCGGCATTTACGGCAGTTCGGGCTGGCTAGCTCAACTTTCCACCTTTTTCGGCATTGAATGGCAGCTCAACATTTATGGATTAACGGGAATTTTAATCGCCCACCTCTTTTTTAACATTCCCCTCGCCAGCCGAATGTTTTTGCAGAGTTTTTCCGCCATTCCCAACGAACAACGGCAACTCGCCGCCCAACTCAATTTAAGGGGCTGGGCGTTTTTTCGCTGGGTGGAATTGCCTTATTTACGCCAACAACTTCCTGCGGTGTTTGGCTTAATTTTTATGCTCTGTTTCACCAGTTTTACCATTGTTTTAACCCTCGGTGGCAGCCCAAAATATACCACCCTCGAAGTGGCAATTTATCAAGCAATTATGTTTGAATTTGATTTAACCAAAGCCGCTTTTTTAGCTATTATGCAATTTATTTTTTGCTTTATTTTATTTAGCCTCACCCAAATTTTTAATAAAAATATCAAATCATCGATCAGCACCAGCAAAGTTTGGTTAAACAAGCCCTTGCAAGGGGTAAGATTTTTCTATTTTTCTATTATTATTTTATTCAGCCTTTTTATATTATTACCGCTAGTCAACTTGGTGGTAACAGCGATTTTTTCGGCAAAATGGCAGAGTGTTTTATCAATGCCATTATTTTGGAAATCGACTTTTTACTCGATCAGCATTGCTCTATTTTCCGCTTTGTTTTCGTTGTTAATGGCATTGGCGATTTTATTCCTCGCTCGCAAATTAACTTATCTCTATTTTGAAAGAACCGCCAAATTTATCTTGAACGCTGGAATGACCGTTTTAGCCATTCCAACCTTAGTGGTGGCGATTGGGCTATTTTTATTATTACAACAAATTGAATTTAATCAAGTTCATCTATTTATCATTATTATTCTCTGCAATGCTTTTGCTTCATTGCCCTTTATGCTTAAAACCCTAAGCGTGCCGATGAATCATAATATGCAACGCTATGAAAAATTATGTTCTTCACTGCACATTCAAGGCTGGCAACGCTTTCGCTTAATTGAGTGGCAAAGCCTTTCCAGCCCCGTCAAATATGCGTTTTGCTTGGCGTTTTGTTTTTCCCTTGGCGATTTTACCGCCATTGCCTTATTCGGTAATCAAGAATTTAGCTCATTGCCCTATTTGCTTTATCAACAACTCGGCAGTTATCGAATGAACGAAGCCAGCGTAACCGCTTTTATTTTATTATTGCTCTGCTTTATGGTCTTTTTTATCGCAGAAAGAAAAAATCCGCAAGGAACTCAAAATGATTAAATTAAATAATGTCTTTTTCGATTATAAAGCAATGCCGATGTTTTTCGATTTGCATATTCCTGCCGAGCAGAAAGTAGCAATTATCGGGGCAAGTGGTTCGGGCAAAAGCACATTATTAAATTTAATTGCAGGGTTTGAATTACCCCATAAAGGCGAAATTTGGCTTAATCAACAAAACCATAGCCATTCCCAACCCTTTGAACGCCCCGTTTCAATGTTATTTCAAGAAAATAATCTTTTCCCCCATTTAACCGTTGAGCAAAATATCAGTTTAGGATTAAATCCGCAATTAAAACTCAATGATAAAGAACGAGAAAAAATAAAATCTGCCCTGCAAGCGGTAGGATTATCGGAATTATCTCACCGCTTGCCTACGGAATTATCGGGCGGACAAAAACAACGGGTTGCCCTCGCCCGTTGTTTATTACGCGAAAAACCCATTTTATTATTAGATGAACCTTTTTCCGCCCTTGATCCGATATTACGCGATGAAATGTTGCAATTATTCCTTGATTTATGCGATCAAAAAAAATTAACCCTGCTAATGGTTACCCACCAATTAAGTGAGGTAGAAAATAAAATGGATCGCATACTTCAAATCGAGCAAGGAAGAATTGTCGCCGATCTAAAATAAATGTTTATTTATTCAGTATTTATTGCTATTATCTGTTCAAATTTACAGTAATTAGCGTTGATTTTGAGGTTTAACAATGGCAAAAGCACCGAAAACCGCCTATGTTTGTAACGATTGTGGGGCGGAATACGCCCGTTGGCTAGGGCAATGCAAAGAGTGTAAATCGTGGAATACGATTAGCGAAGTGCGGTTAATTTCCAGCAAAGAAACCACCAAAAACGACCGCTTTTCGGGCTATGCGGGCGAGACTTCGGGCAAGGTGCAAACCCTGTCGGAAATCAGTTTGCAGGAAGTGCCCCGTTTTGGCAGTGGATTTAACGAACTCGACCGTGTGCTTGGCGGCGGTATCGTACCAGGTAGTGCGATTTTAATCGGTGGACATCCAGGGGCAGGTAAAAGTACCCTGTTATTGCAAGTGATGTGCGGTTTGTCGGCTCACATTCCGACCCTCTACGTTACGGGCGAAGAGTCGTTACAACAGGTGGCAATGCGAGCCAACCGCTTGGGCTTGCCAACCGAACACCTCAAAATGCTCTCGGAAACCTCGGTGGAACATATCTGCAACATTGCCGATCAAGAAAAGCCGAAACTAATGGTAATCGACTCGATTCAGGTAATGCACCTTGCCGATATTCAATCTTCGCCAGGTAGTGTGTCGCAGGTGCGTGAATGTGCCTCGTTCCTCACTCGCTACGCCAAAACTCGCCAAGTGGCGATTATTATGGTCGGACACGTTACCAAAGACGGCACGCTGGCAGGCCCGAAAGTGTTAGAACATTGTATTGATGCCTCAATTTTATTAGAGGGCGAGGCGGATTCCCGTTTCCGCACTCTGCGTAGCCAGAAAAACCGCTTTGGGGCGGTCAATGAATTGGGCGTGTTTGCAATGACGGAACAGGGCTTGCGAGAAGTGAAAAATCCGTCCGCCATTTTCCTCAGCCGTAGCGAAGAACAGACCTCGGGCAGTTCGGTAATGGTGTTATGGGAAGGCACACGCCCGTTATTGGTGGAAATCCAAGCCCTTGTTGATCACTCAATGTTAGCCAACCCTCGCCGTGTGGCGGTGGGCTTAGATCACAACCGCCTTTCGCTACTGCTTGCCGTTCTGCACCGCCACGGTGGTTTGCAGATGTCCGATCAAGATGTGTTCGTTAATGTAGTCGGCGGCGTAAAAGTTACCGAAACTAGTGCCGATTTAGCCCTGCTACTCGCCTTGATTTCCAGCTTCCGCAACCGACCTCTACCCCAAGATCTCGTGATCTTCGGCGAAGTTGGCTTGGCAGGCGAAATCCGCCCCGTACCAAGCGGTCAAGAACGGATCAGCGAAGCGGCAAAACACGGCTTCAAACGAGCCATAATCCCCCAAGCCAACGCCCCGAAAAAACCGATTAAGGGAATGGAAGTGTTTACCGTACGGAAATTGTCGGATGCGTTGGATATTTTGAGTAATTTTTAAATAGCAAGCGGTAAGATTTCACAAAATTTTGCAAAATCTTACCGCTTGTAGCCCCCTACCCCCTGCTACGCAGGGTGCTTCCCCCGCAAGCGGGGGCAGATCAGATCAAACTCACTACGAGGAAAAATATCAAAACTTCCACAAAACAAAATCTGCCCCCGCTTGCGGGGGAAGTGGTCGAGCAAAGCGAGACCGTAGGGGGAAATCCCCCACCATAAAAATTGCCAAAACCTCTGAAAATGCGTAAAATCCGTTTTCACTTGTACTAGTAAAGTAGTATGTTTTATTAAATTGTGTGTTTATGGATTCATTACTTCAATTTTTCAGCAGTTTTTTAACCAATGTAACTTGGGTTGGGGCGTTGGAACTGGGGTTGATTTATGCTCTGGTTGCCCTTGGGGTGCTGATTTCTTACAAAATTCTCGACTTTCCTGATCTTACCGCAGACGGCAGTTTTCCGCTGGGCGGCGGCGTTTGCGTGCTTTGTATTCTCAATCAAGTTGATCCGTGGCTTGCAACCTTAATCGGTATGTTGGCGGGTTCAATCGCGGGCGTGATTACCGCTTCGTTGCACATCGGCTTCAAGTTGGAAAAATTGCTTTCGAGCATTTTGATGATGATCGCCCTTTATTCGATCAATCTTCGCATTATGGGTTCGCCGAATGTGTCGTTACTCGGCGAGGCGACCATTTATGACGCGATGCCTGCGAATGATGATCTGCAACTGGCGATTGTCCGTCTGTTAATGGCTGGCTTGGTGGTGGTGATCGCCAAAATTTTGTTTGATCTGTTCTTCGCCACTGAAACGGGGCTGGCGGTGCGAGCGACTGGCACGAATCAACGAATGGCGAAAGCCCAAGGGATTGCGGTCAATAAAATGACCATTTTAGGAATGGCGATTTCTAACGGCTTAATCGCGTTGGGTGGGGCGTTGTATGTGCAAAGCAATGGCGGATTTGATATTTCTATCGGGGTCGGCACCATTGTGATTGGGCTGGCTGCGGTGATTATCGGCGAGGCGATTTTCTCGGCAAAACGAATGATTTGGCTGACCACCGCCGTGATTGCCGGCTCAATTCTCTACCGCTTTTTCATTGCGTTGGCGTTAAATAACGAAGTGCTAAATGGCATCGGCTTCGGCCCGCAAGATTTGAACCTCATTACCGCCCTGCTCGTGGTGTTCGTGCTGGTGTTACCGCAATTCAAGCAAAAATGGTTAGCCAAACGGGGGCAATAATGATCGAACTGAACAATCTTTTTATTACCTTTAATCGTGGCACAGCGATTGAAAACCCTGTTTTGCGAGGGCTATCCCTAAAAGTGGAACAAGGGGAATTTGTGTCGGTGATCGGCAGTAACGGGGCGGGCAAATCGACTCTGCTCAATGCAATTAGTGGCGATTATACGGTGGATTCTGGCGAGATTTTAATTCAAGGCAAAAACGTGAGCCACACCAACAGTTGGCAACGGGCGAATTTGGTCGCTCGCGTGTTTCAAGATCCAATGGCTGGTACTTGCGAAGCCTTAACCATTGAGGAAAATATGGCTCTCGCCTATCAACGCGGCAGAAAACGCGGGCTAGGTTTCGCCCTCAAACGCCAAACCCGTGAACTATTTCGGGAAAAATTGGCGTTGCTCGGATTGGGCTTAGAAAATCGCTTAACCGACCAAATGGGGCGACTTTCAGGCGGGCAGCGACAAGCGGTCAGTTTGTTAATGGCATCGTTACAGCCGTCTAGCATTTTATTGCTGGACGAACACACCGCCGCCCTCGATCCGAAAACCACCGATTTTGTATTGGAATTGACCAATAAAATCGTGCGAGAGCAAAAACTAACCACCCTAATGGTAACCCACTCAATGCAACAAGCCTTGACCTTTGGCGACCGCACCGTAATGCTTCATCAAGGGCAAGTGGCGTTTGATGTGGCAGGGGAACAGCGAAAAAAAATGGGGGTTTCAGACCTACTCGATCTGTTCCAACAAAGCCGTAACGAACAATTAAGCGATGACGGATTACTACTCGGCAACTAGCAAAAGCGGGCAAAATGCCCGTTTTTTTATGGTTTTCTGCCTCGTTTCGATTGGTAAAACATTACCCAGCCCGATCCGAAAATCAATAAATAGCCGAACAGACTCAATAGGTCGGGATATTGGGCGAAAAACACCGCCCCTAACATCGCACTAAATAGCACCGAGGCATAGCTGTAAATGGAAATATCTTTGGCGGCGGCATAGCGATAAGCAAGGGTAACGCCAAACTGCCCAACGGCAGCGGTTAGCCCCGATAGCACCAAATAGACAAATTGTTGCCAAGAAAGTGGGGCGAAATCATAGATCACAAAAGGGATCAACACCAAGGTTGAGAACGCTGAAAAGAAGAAAACGATAGTATGGGGCGATTCGGCTCGTTCAGGTTTGCCGAGTAAGCGTAAACAAAGGTAGGCAAGGGCGGCGAATAACGCCCCGAGTAATCCCACCAAATAAGGCACAAATTGCACCTCAAAGGCAGGTTTGATGATAAACAACGCCCCGACAAAAGCCACAAGGCACAAGCCCCATTGCATTAGGCTGACTCGCTCTTTGAGGAAAATGGCACTCAGCACGATCAACATAAATGAGGTCAATTTGCCGATCATATCCACATCGCTCAATACCAAGCGATCAATAATATAAACACCGCACAAAATACCTAATAACCCCGTGATTGAGCGTAAAATTAACATTCCCCGATTTTGTAGCTTGCCCCAAAACAACGCCCTATTTTTCCACACAATGTACCCGCTTATCATCGCCGTGATCCCATTGCGGAAAATCGCTTTTTCGGCAAGGGGCAAATCGCCCGCTAATCGCATAAATAATGCCATTAACGCAAACCCTAGGGCGGAAATTAAAATCGTAATGACGCCTTTGTGTAACGGGGAAAGTTTCTGCCAGTAAGCCATTTTGAAACCTAATCAGAATGAGGAATATTTTTTCGATACAAAGAAAAAACCTCTGATTGCTCAGAGGTTTTTCCCATTAACGTACTAAGGAGGTATATTATGACGTTTAAATTAGTTGGCGGAATGGACGGGACTCGAACCCGCGACCCCCTGCGTGACAGGCAGGTATTCTAACCAGCTGAACTACCACTCCGCAGCGAACGAGGCGTATAATAATGATTTCGCTCTCACTCGTCAAACGCTTTTTTCAGAAAATTTTTCGTTTGATTTTAAAATCGCCAAAACGGCTATTTTTTAGTGAGATTGTGCCGTTTCTTCGCTCGTTAAGCGTTGCCAAAGGCAATTTCCTTTGGATTTTTCCGCCAGCAATGCCAACATTTGCTGATGTGCCGCCAGCTCTTCTTCATTCGCTTTCAGCACCACCATTTGCGATAAATCCACATCCAAGCGTTGAATGGTAAAATTTTCCTCGCTAACCACCGCTTGCACCTCTTGATTTTCTTCTTCCAACAGGGCGATTTGACCGCCCGTCATCATCAAGAACACATCGGCAAGGATTTCCGCATCCAGCAACGCCCCGTGCAACACACGCTTGCTGTTATCAATCCCCAGTCGGCTACACAAAGCATCTAAATTATTTTTCTTGCCAGGGTACATCTTTTTCGCCAACTGCAAGCTGTCCGTTACCACGCACATCTCTTTGGTTTTCGGCGGTGGATTTGGCAAAAACGAAAATTCCTGATCCATAAAGCCCACATCGAAGGGGGCGTTGTGAATCACCAATTCCGCCCCTTTGATAAATTCGACAAATTCATCGGCAATTTCGGCAAACGTGGGCTTATCTTGCAGAAACTCGTTGGTAATGCCGTGAACGCGAATCGCTTCCTCATCAACTTCACGCGGCGGTTTGATATAAACGTGGAACGTCCGCCCCGTCAAACGGCGGTTAATCACTTCCACCGCCCCAATCTCAATAATGTTATGCCCAATATGCGGCTGCCCGCTGAAATTCATCCCCGTGGTTTCCGTATCCAGCACCACCTGCCGAACGACTGGTTCTTGATTGATCATTTTTTATCCTTTAAATCAACTGAATTAACGCTATTCTATAAACCTTGCTCGTAATATGCAATTTGTGGATGAACAAGCGGTGAGATTGTGCAAAATTTTTCGAGATCCCACCGCTTGCATTCCCTCTAATTCAACCCCACCGCCACTAACCAGCCGATGAAGAAGAATTGTATCGTGCCGATGATCACACCGAGTAGGCTTGCATAAAGAACGGTGCGGAAATTGACGTGCATTGTGCCGGCGAGAAAGGGCATAAATTTGGCGATAGGTCCTGTTAAGCGAGCGGTAAAAATCGCAATGCCGCCACGCCGTTGCATTAGGCGTTTGGCTCGCAGGTAGTTGAGCCGCCGTTTCGCCCCTTTGTGGATAAACCGCCGAATAATGCCCTCGCCGTAGCATTGCCCGAGCCAGTAGCTGCTCAAATCGCCGAATAAGGCACTTGCCCAAATCAGCGGAATCAGCCACCATTGGGCGGTCAGCCCCACCGCATAGCCTGTCGCGATGAAAAATAGCTCGCCCAACACAAATACACTGGTGAGCAAAAAGGCGTCAGCAAACGCCCCGAATGCAAGAATGGCGGGCAGCCACGGGGATGCCAGCCATTCGTTTAACCAACTTGGGATCATTGTTGATAATGCCCGAACGGATAAGGGATTTCGTTATTGCGTAGCTCGCCTTTGAGCAATCGCATTGTGTTGGCTTTCAAATAGAGATAGCCCGTTTTAAGCACGCCGTCTTGATTGAGGCGGCGGGTGTTAAATTCAAAAAAGACGGGTAACATTCTGAATTTAAAGGTTTTTGCCGCACGTTTAACGTAATCACAATCCTCGCAGAGGGTAATTTGTGGGTCAAATCCGCCGATCATTTGATGTACGGTTTTGGTTGAGAAAATACACGCCCCTGTGCAGGTTGGGAAATTATATTGGGTTGCCAGCATTCCCCAATCAAAGGCTTTCACCCCAATGCGGGTCAAGCGGTTCGGATCGTTACTCGCCATTCGCCCTGCCGCCACCGCTAACCCTTTCTCACGCAAGGCTTTTTCGGCGTTGGCGAGAAAATCTGGCTCAATTCGCACATCAGCGTCAAGGAACACAAGGCGTTCGTAGCGTGCCGCTTCCGCCCCTGTGTTGCGTCCGAGACTTGCCCCTCGTTCATTCATTACAATGGTGCGAAGATCCAAACGATCTTGATAGGTTTTGGCGATCTCAACCGTGTCATCATCGCTACAACTATCCACCACAATCACTTCAAAATGGGGGTAAGTTTGAGCGGTCAGATCTTCCAAAAGATTCGCAATGTTTTTCTGTTCATTCAGGGTAATCACCACCACCGACATCGGGGCGTTTTCATTAAAAAGGTTTTTCATTTGGGTTTCCTCTCTGGGTTAAAGTTGGTGAAAGGATAGCAACCAAATCTTAAAGAATGCTTAATGGCGAAAACAAGCGGTGCGATTGCGTAAAATTTTGCAAATCCGACTGTGCTAGTCGGGAAAATCTTGCCCGAAGATCCATTCCCCCCTAAAATATCGCCAATTTTTTATCATTTACTCGGAAATTTTTATGGAAACTATTGTTATCGTTGGCGGTGGGGCTGGTGGATTGGAACTCGCCACCTACCTCGGCAATAAATTAGGCTCAAAAAAACGTGCCAAAGTGGTGTTGATTGATCGCAACAGCACCCACCTTTGGAAACCCTTATTACACGAAGTGGCGACAGGTTCGCTCGATGAGGGAACGGACGCATTAAGCTACCGCGCCCACGCCAAAAATCACGGTTTTGAGTTCCAACTCGGCACTTTAACGGCGGTGGATCGCAACAAAAAAGAAGTTACCCTCGCCCCGATTTTCAATGAACAGAACGAAGTATTGGTGGCAGAACGCCATATCGCCTACGATAAATTAGTGATTGCGATTGGCAGCACCTCAAACGATTTCGGCACCAAAGGCGTGGCGGAACATTGCATTTTCTTAGACGGTTCGGAACAAGCCAAACGCTTCCACAAGCAGATGATGGAACAATTCCTCAAATTCTCAAACAACAACGACAAATCCGTCAGCATTGCGATTGTCGGCGGTGGGGCAACGGGGATCGAACTTTCGGCGGAACTCTACAATGCGGTCAAATATCTGCACGCCTACGGCTTCGGCAAACTCAACAATACCAACCTCAAAGTTACCCTCGTGGAAGCGGGCGGTCGCTTAATTCCAGCCTTAACGGAAAAAGTGTCGCAATCGGCGTTGTCGGAATTGCGTCAGTTGGGCGTGGACGTGCGGTTAAACACCAAAATCACCGAAGCCACTGCCGAGGGCTTGCTCACCAGCGAGGGCGAGCTGATTGAGGCGGATTTAATGGTGTGGGCGGCTGGCGTGAAAGCCCCTGATTTTGTACGCAATTTTGGCTTTGAAACCAACCGCTTGAATCAAATCGAAATTAAAGACACCCTACAAACCACGGTGGACGAGAATGTGTATGTGATCGGCGATTGTGCCTCGTTAATCCAAGACGGCAAGCCGATTCCGCCCAAAGCCCAAGCCGCTCACCAAATGGCGACCCAATGCGGCAAAAACATCGTGGCACAACTGGAAAATAAACCGCTCAAACCCTTCGTGTTCAACGATAAAGGCTCGTTGCTCTCGTTCTCACGCTTCGGCACGGTCGGCAATTTAATGGGTAACCTCGTGAGCGGTAATATGTTCATCGAGGGCAAAATCGCCCGTGTGGCATACCTCTCGCTCTACCGTATGCACCAAGTGGCATTGCACGGCTGGATCAAAACGGGCTTAATCCTGCTCGTGGGGCAGATTAACCGCTTCTTGCGTCCGTCAATGAAGTTGCACTAAGGGAAATTTCTCACAATCCGACCGCTTGTATGGCTGATTTACCGATTCTCAAAATGCAAGTTCAACGCCAACTTCGCCGTGATCTCGCCACCGCCAACGCCCATTTTGGCAAAACTTTTACCGAGCCGAGCGTAAGCTACAAAGTGCGGGGGCTGAAAGCGGGGGCGGCTTATTTGCAGCAGAATGAAATTCGGCTCAACCCCGTTTTATTGCAAGAAAACGGGCAAGCCTTTATTCAGCAGGTCGTGCCGCACGAGTTGGCTCATCTGTTGGTTTATCAGCAATTCGGGCGGGTGCAACCCCACGGCAAAGAATGGCAAATGATGATGGGCGTACTCGGCGTGCCAGCGGACGTTCGCCACTGTTTTAATGTGGAAAATGTGCAAGGTTCGCAATTTCGCTATCAATGCGACTGCCAAATTCACACCCTTTCTATCCGCCGCCATAATGCCATTTCGCAGGGAAAGAGGTCTTATATTTGCAAAAAATGCCGTAAGCCTTTACGATTAGCCCCTTGCTAATTTTGAGGTTCGTTTATGGCACTTTCTCGTTTACTGATTCAACATTTTCGCAATTTGAGCGAGGTCGATCTCCACTTTTCGTCAGGCTTTAATTTTCTGGTCGGGGCGAATGGAAGCGGCAAAACTAGCCTGTTGGAAGCGATTTTCTACCTCGGACACGGGCGTTCTTTCAAAAGCCATTTGGGTAACCGCATTATTCAATATGAGCAAGAGCAATTTACCCTGCACGGCAAAATTGACGAGGCTCAACATAGTTGGACGGTGGGGATTCAGAAAAAACGGCAAGGCGATACGTTGCTCAAAATCAATAACGAAGACGGCAATAAACTTGCCGACCTCGCCCAACTGCTGCCAATGCAAGTGATCACCCCCGAGGGCTTAACCTTACTGAATGGTGGTCCGAGTTACCGCCGAGCCTTTTTGGATTGGGGCTTGTTTCATCAGCATCAAGAATTTTTCCAACATTGGGTAAACCTCAAACGCCTGCTCAAACAACGCAATGCCGCCCTCGCCCAAGTTCGCCATTATGGGGAATTGAAAGCGTGGGATATTGAGCTTGCCAAAGTCGCTCATATCGTCAGCCAACTGCGAGCGGATTATGCGGATATTCTTCGCCCCGAAATTGAGAAAACTTGCCAATTTTTCCTGCCCGAATTAGAGATTAGCGTCAGTTTTCATCAAGGTTGGGAAAAGGGGGCAGGCTTCGCCGAGATTCTCGCCCAAGGCTTTGAGCGAGATCGGGCTATGGGCTACACGATGATCGGCCCACAAAAAGCCGATTTCCGCTTTAAAGCCAACGGCTTGCCCGTGGAAGATGTGCTTTCAAGGGGGCAGTTAAAATTGTTGATGTGTGCGTTACGCCTCGCCCAAGGGGAATATCTGATTCAACAAAAAGAACGCCAATGCCTGTTTTTGATTGACGATTTCGCCTCAGAACTCGACCCGACCAAACGCGAACTACTCGCCCACCGCCTGCGGGAAAGTGGCTCGCAGGTGTTCGTTACCGCCATCACCCAAGATCAACTACAACAGATGAGCTGGCAGGAACAGCAAAATGATCGGCTGTTTTTGGTGGAACAGGGGCAAATTACCGCCGCCTAAATTTCCCTCAAAATTTCGCAAAAAAAGACCGCTTGTCTCACAACAAGCGGTCTGATTTTTGGGATTTTTTACCCGATTAGAGTACGTTTACGCAGTTAAGATCAACGAAAGATTGCTCTAAGCGTTTAGACATTGACTCTTCCATTTTGCGTAACCAAACGCGTGGGTCGTAGTATTTTTTGTTTGGTGCGTCTGGGCCGGTTGGGTTGCCTAATTGACCTTGTAAGTATTCGTGGTTCGCTTTGTAGAACTCTAAAATACCCTGCCAAGAAGCCCATTGGGTGTCGGTGTCGATGTTCATTTTGATCGCACCGTAGCTGATCGCTTCACGGATTTCTTCTTGTGAAGAGCCTGAACCGCCGTGGAAGACGAAGTCTAATGATTTCGCTGGAAGATTACGCTCTTTTGAAACGTACTCTTGTGAAGCACCGAGGATTGACGGTTTTAATTTCACGTTACCTGGTTTGTAAACACCGTGTACGTTACCGAACGCCGCCGCAATCGTAAAGCGTTTGCTGATTGGGCTTAATTGGTCGTAAACGTAAAGCACTTCTGACGGTTGGGTGTAGAGTTTTGATTCGTCCACATCTGAGTTATCCACACCGTCTTCTTCGCCACCGGTTACCCCAATTTCGATTTCAAGGGTCATACCGATTTTGTCCATACGTGCAAGGTACTCACGGCAGATTTCCATATTCTCTTCGATTGGCTCTTCTGAAAGGTCGATCATATGTGATGAGAACAATGGTGAACCTGTTTCCGCGAAGTGTTTTTCGCCCGCTTCAAGTAAGCCGTCAATCCACGGAAGTAAGTTTTTCGCTGCGTGGTCGGTGTGAAGAATCACTGGCACGCCATACTCTTTGGCAAGGGTGTGAACATGTTTCGCCCCTGCGATTGCACCTAAAACGTCTGCACGCTGACCGCTGGCTGGTTTGATGCCTTTACCTGCGTAGAATTGCGCGCCACCGTTTGAGAATTGCACGATCACTGGCGATTTTACGCGCGCTGCGGTTTCTAATACCGCGTTTACAGAGTCTGTACCTACGCAGTTTACCGCTGGGATTGCGAAGTTATTGGCTTTTGCGTAAGCGAATACTTTTTGAACGTCATCGCCGGTTACAACGCCTGGTTTTACGATGTCTAATAATTTAGTCATTTGAGGTTTCCTCTTGATTTAATTGAATTTTTTCATCTAGGGGACGCAAGCATTGCGTCCCTACGATTGACCATTTATGGTTTCGGTTTTTGATCTGAGACGCCAGCGTGGCGTCCCTACGATTTATCGGTTTTTGCGTAGGGACGCGATGCTCGCGTCCCCTTTCGCATTGCTTATTTTGCCTTAACCGTTCGCACGTTTTTCCAAAATTTCAACGGCTGGTAATACTTTACCTTCTACAAATTCTAAGAACGCACCGCCACCGGTTGAGATGTAAGAGATTTTATCTGCGATACCGAACATATCAATCGCCGCTAAGGTGTCGCCGCCGCCTGCGATAGAGAACGCACCGCTTGCAGTGGCATCCACAATCGCTTGTGCCACGATTTCCGTCCCTTTACGGAAGTTCGGGAACTCAAACACGCCAACTGGGCCGTTCCAAAGAATAGTTTTCGCATTACGGATAATTTCCGCTAATTCTTCGGCAGATTTGTCGCCGATGTCGAAAATTGACTCATCCGTCGCTACATCAGCCACCGCTTTGTGGGTTGCTGGGGCGGTTTCAGAAAATTCTGTCCCCACACGCACATCTACTGGCACGGGGATTTTGGTCGCTTGTGCCAAACGTTTTGCTTCTGGGATCAAATCTTCTTCATATAATGATTTACCCACGTTGTTGCCTTCCGCTGCGATAAAGGTGTTCGCAATACCACCGCCCACGATAAGCTGATCAGCGATTTTTGAAAGGGAATCCAACACGGTTAATTTGGTTGAAACTTTTGAACCGCCAACAATCGCCAACATTGGGCGTTGTGGCTCTTTTAATGCTTTGCCGAGTGCGTCTAATTCCGCCGCCAATAATGGACCTGCACAAGCAACAGGGGCAAATTCAGCCACGCCGTAGGTTGAACCCTCTGCACGGTGAGCCGTACCGAATGCGTCCATTACGAACACATCGCAAAGTGCTGCATATTTTTTCGCCAACTCAGGATCATTTTTCTTCTCGCCTTTGTTGATACGCACGTTTTCAAGCACCACGATTTCGTTTTCTTGCACGTCCACGCCGTCTAAATAATCACGCACTAAACGCACAGGCACGCCTAAATCTGAATTGTTGAGGTAATCGACCACAGGTTGTAACGAGTTCGCTTCCTCAAACACCCCCTCAGTCGGACGACCTAAGTGCGAAGTTACCATCACTTTCGCCCCTTTTTGTAAGGCTAATTTGAGGGTTGGAATCGTTGCACGAATACGTGCATCAGACGTTACTTTGCCGTCTTTCACTGGTACGTTAAGGTCAGCACGAATGAAAAGACGTTTACCTTGAAGATCAAGATCTGCCATTTTGATTACAGACATAATAAGTTCCTCTGTTGAGTTCAAAAATAAAAACGGGGCGATTATATCAGTTTCTGATTGAAATGGGCGAATTGCGGTACATTTTCTTGATTTATTTCAACATTTTAAATAAATCAAAAAAGTAGATTTAATGAAAATTTCAGGCGATGCTAAAATTTTTAAACCCCCCCCCTTGCTAGGCATTGGTATATTCGGTTTTTAGTTCTAACCAGCGTTTGATCAGCAAATCCGCAATCTGCGGTTGGGTGGCGATCAGGCGTTTGGCGTAGTCTTGCACGAGGGGGATCATTTTACGGTCTCGCATTAGGTCGGCGATTTTAAATTCTGCGGTGCCTGTTTGTTTCGTGCCGAGGATTTCGCCCGTGCCGCGGATTTCGAGGTCTTTTTCGGCGATGTAGAAGCCGTCTTGGCTGTCTCGCATCACTTGTAAGCGTTTGCTCGAAATTTTGCCGAGGGGCGGTTTATACATTAGCACGCAGTGGGACGCCGTTGCCCCTCGCCCGACCCGTCCACGCAGTTGGTGCAGTTGTGCCAGCCCTAATCGCTCGGAATTTTCGATAATCATCAAGCTCGCATTCGGCACATCAACCCCCACCTCAATCACGGTGGTGGCGACCAGCAGATCGAGATTCGCCGTCTTAAATTCCGCCATAATCGCCTGTTTTTCCTGCGGTTTCATTCGACCGTGAACCAAGCCGATCCGCAAATCGGGCAAGGCACGTTGCAGATCTTCGGCAATCGCGGCTGCCGCTTGGGCTTCCAGCACTTCCGATTCATCAATCAAGGTGCAAACCCAGTAGGCTTGACGTTTTTCGTTTTTGCAGGCTTGGTAAACCCGTTGCACAATTTCGCCTCGCCGATCTTCGGAAATCGCCACGGTGGTGATCGGCGTTCGCCCAGGGGGAAGTTCGTCAATAATTGAGGTATCAAGATCGGCGTAAACCGTCATCGCCAGCGTGCGGGGAATGGGGGTGGCGGTCATAATCAGTTGGTGCGGATAAACCTCGCCCTTCGCCCCTTTTTCTCGCAACGTGAGCCGTTGATGTACGCCAAAACGGTGCTGTTCATCAATAATCACGAGGGCGAGGTTGTGAAATTCCACGCTCTCTTGGAACAGGGCGTGGGTGCCGATAATCATCTGCACCGAGCCATTTTGGATCGCCGCTAATTGAGCGGTGCGAGCCTTGCCCTTGACCTTGCCCGCCAGCCAGCCAACCTCAATTCCAAAAGGGGCGAGCCAGTTCGCGAAATTGTTGGCGTGCTGCTCGGCGAGAATTTCGGTCGGTGCCATTAACGCCACCTGCTTGCCGTTATCAATCGCCAGCAACGCCGCCAACGCCGCCACCAGCGTTTTGCCCGATCCCACATCGCCTTGTACTAACCGCATCATCGGTTGTGATTGGGCGAGATCTCGCTCAATCTCAGCGGTAACACGGCTTTGGGCGTTGGTCGGTTGGAACGGCAGGCTGGCGAGGAAACGCTGTTTGAGATCCGTTTGATACTGCAACGGCTCGGCAAAATGCTGTTTTACCCCCATTCGCACCTGCTGCATTGCGAGGTTGTGGGCGAGCAGTTCCTCAAAAATCAGCCGTTTTTGGGCAGGGTGATCGCCTTTTTCCAACTGTTCCGCCGACACGCTCGGCGGTGGGCGGTGCAGCAGTTGCAGGGCTTGTTTGAGGCTATATTGGTGCGGATTAAATTCATTCGGCAACAATTCCGCCACTTGCACCCGATCCAACAACGCCAACGCCTGATCGGTCAATTTGCGTAGGGTGGCTTGCTTCAAGCCCTCGGTGGTGGAATAGATCGGGGTCAGGCTTTCCGCCAATTCAAGCGGTTGGTTATTGCGAATAATTTGATATTCGGGGTGGTGCATTTCCGCCATAAACCGCCCCCGCTTGACCTCGCCAAAGGCTTTGACGCGAACGCCCGTGGCAAGGCTGTTTTTCATTCCTGCGTTGAAATTGAAGAATTTGAGGGTAATTTTGCTCGTGCCGTCTGAAAGGGTGGTGGATAAAATCGGACGGCGACCGAATTGCACTTCGGTTAGCTGCACATAGCCCTCAATGGTGCAGTAATTTTCGGGGCGAACATCGGCAATCGGCGTGATCCGCGTGCGATCTTCATAACGAAACGGCAAATGGAACAACAAATCTTGCACATTGTTGATCCCAATTTTGCTTAATTTCCCTGCTATCGCCGCCCCCACGCCCGACAACGCCGTGAGTGGCACACCGTCTAATAATTGTTCGCTCATCGTAAAAATTTTTGTGAAACTGACCGCTTGGGGGCGTATTGTATAGAAATACAGTTGGATTGCAAAATGTTATTAACAAAAATATAATATGACTATTTTTTAGCCTTATTGTTTTCCTATGCAAAATAAGTTACGCCATTTTATTCACGGCAAATTTTTTCACGATTTTATTGTGAGCGTGATCATTATTAACGCCATTATTGTGGGGTTGGATACCTCAAAAACTATTTCCGCCCAATTTGGTGATTGGATTTCTCTGATTAACAATGCGTGTTTATTTATCTTTACAATTGAAATTTTATTAAGAATTGTTGTTGAGAAATTGACCTTTTTTAAACGAGGCTGGAATGTTTTTGATTTCTTTATTATTGCTACTTCGTTAATTACCGAAATTGGCGTATTTTCGGTGTTTCGTATTTTCCGCATTATTCGCATTTTACGCCTAGTGTCGTTAATTCCTAAAATGCGAATTGTTTCCCAAGCCTTATTTAAAACAATGAGTTCAATGCTTGGGGTGGCGGTTTTATTGGTGATTCTTTTTTATATTTATGCGGTGGTCGCCACCCATTTATATGGCGAGCAATTTCCCCAATGGTTCGGCACGCTGGGCGAGAGTTTTTACACCCTATTCCAAATAATGACCTTTGAAAGTTGGTCGATGGGGATTGTCCGCTCTGTAATGGCGGTTTATCCAAATGCGTGGATTATTTTTATTAGCTTTTTGTTAATTACCAGCTACATTATTTTAAATATCGCGATTGGGATTGTGGTGGATTGTATCGGCGAAATTAAAAATGCCGATTGTCAATGTTCGGAACAGGAAAATAATCAAACGGAATTATTAACTAAAATTTCTGATTTAGAGAAGGAAATTTTGGAATTAAAAATGTTGCTAAAACAGCATTTAAAATAAATTATATCAACTGATCTATAATGATTATTCTTCTGGAATATCCCCTTTATATTTTGCTGATCTATTGAGTCAATTATTGAGCCGTAGCAACTGTGTTCCACAAAAATTGGCATATACATTAAGTTTTCTGCTTCGTTTCTTAATGTCGAGATTCGCTTGTAGCTTCGAAGTTAATCAGGGCAACCTCAAAGCGACTCAAACTTTTCTGATTGGATAAGTTAATCACCAAACCGCATTTAGGCAATAAATCGGAGTGTTTGCCTTGTATTCGAGTTTTTCAACGATTGTGTTCAGTCTCTCTGATGAAACATTATCCACGCCTTCGCTACGAAACGGGGATATCCTAGGGGCAATAAATGCAAAATTTTTAGAAATCTCACCCCTTTCATTTCCCTGATTCCATTAAGGAATTTATTTTTTACGCAATCAACTCCATCCCTTTAACATTTATTTCCTCTTTCTTTAACAAATTATTCTTAGTCAAAAATGCTGATTTCAACATAAAATTAGTTTATTACTCTAAATTTTATCCACTTTTCAAAGAGATATTTTGCTGAACCATTTTTAAACTGCATTTTTGCCCCTATCTTTTCCTGCCCATTTATGCTTAAAATCACGCCTTATTTTTCAATAACAATAAAAGGAAAAACAATGGAACAACAAGAAATCTCGACTTGGGGGTCGAAATTAAAGGCAATGGGACCGGGGATTTTAATGGCTTCGGCAGCGGTGGGTGGTTCGCATATTATTGCGTCCACGCAGGCGGGGGCGATTTACGGCTGGCAACTGGCGTTAATCATTATTTTGGCGAACCTGTTTAAATATCCGTTCTTCCGCTTTGGGGTGCAATATACCCTCAGCACCAACAAAACCTTGCTCGAAGGTTATCAAGAAAAAGGCAAAATTTACCTTTGGGTATTCTTCTTCCTCAATGTGGCGGCGGCGATGATCAACACTGCGGCGGTGGGGATTGTAACCGCAGCGATTTTGAAATTTATCTTCTCAGCGTTGGGATTAGCGGTGGATCTTTCCATTCCAACCGCAAGCGTGATTGTGATTGCGGTAACTTGGGGCATTTTATTGCTCGGAAAATACCGCTTGCTCGATAGCCTTTCCAAATGGATTATGATCGCCCTCACGGTTTCAACCGTCAGTGCGGTGGTGATCGCTGCCCTCAAAGGTGGCATTGCGGTCGCCCCTGATTTCGTTGAGCCATCGCCGTGGAACTTGGCGGCGTTGGGCTTTATCGTGGCGTTAATGGGCTGGATGCCTGCCCCGATTGAGATTTCGGCGATCAACTCAATGTGGGTGGTGGCGAAAAAACGCCTCAATAAAGTGAGCTATCAAGACGGCATTTTCGACTTCAACGTAGGCTACATCGGCACCGCCATTTTGGCAATTGTGTTCCTCGCCCTCGGTGCGTTGGTACAATACGGCTCGGGCGAAACCGTGGAACAGGCTGGGGTAAAATATATCGCCCAACTGATTAAAATGTATGCGTTCGCCATTGGCGACTGGTCAAAATTATTGATCGCCCTCATCGCCTTTATGTGTATGTTCGGCACAACCATCACCGTGATTGACGGCTACTCGCGAGCCAACAACGAGGCATTACGCCTGTTGCTCAACCGTAAAGAGAGCCGCCCAACCAGCCTCTACGTTTGGACAACCGCCACTGCCCTAATCGGGATTTTAATCATCACCGTCTTTATGAGCGATGTAGCGACAATGCTCAAATTTGCGATGATCTGCTCATTCGTCTCAACCCCAATCTTCGCGTGGCTCAACCTCTCACTCGTATTGAAAGGTGAACACCGCGTCAAAGGTGGCTTACTCTGGCTCTCAATCATCGGCTTAATCTACCTCTCAGCCTTTACCCTCTTATTTATGGTGTATCAAGCTGGGTTGATTAGCTAAGGATTGCAAGGGGTGGGATTTTGTGAAATTTTCAAAATCCCACCGCTTGCTAATCAAAATGCTCTAAACCGTATTGATAAAGTGCATTCTTTTTGTAGCCAAACGCCTCTGCCACCACCGCAGCGGCTTTTTTGAGGGGAAGTTCTTGGCAGAGCAGGGTGAGGGTTTTGATCGCTTGGGGCGAGAAGCCTTCGTCTTCGTTGGCTTTCGGCTTGCCTTCCACCACTAACACAATTTCGCCCTTAATGCGGTTGCTGTCCTGATTGAGCCACTCACGCAAATTGGCGAGGCTGTCGCCGTGAATGGTTTCCCACGTTTTGGTTAATTCCCGTGCCATTACCACATAACGATCCGCCCCGAAAATGCGTTGCATATCGGCGAGGGTGTCTAAAATGCGGTGGGTGGATTCGTAGAAAATCAAGGTGCGTTCTTCATTTTCAAGGGCAGAAAGTTTATCGCAACGGGCTTTTGTTTTGGCGGGCAAGAACCCTTCAAAACAAAAACGGTCTGATGCAATGCCCGAAGCACAAAGGGCGGTGATGGCGGCACAAGCCCCAGGCACGGGGACAACTTGAATCCCCGCTTGGCGGCAATGGCGAACGAGATGAAACCCAGGATCGCTAATTAACGGCGTGCCAGCATCGGAAATCAGGGCGATATTTAGCCCCTGTTGCAATTTTTCGATCAGCACCACCGCTTTGGTCTGTTCATTATGATCGTGCAGGGCGAAAAACGGTTTTTTGATGCCGTAATGGCTCAATAATAATCCGCTATGGCGGGTGTCTTCGGCGGCGATTAAATCGACTTGCTGAAAGGTGTCTAAGGCTCGTTGGCTAATATCGGCGAGGTTGCCAATCGGGGTGGCAACGATATATAAGATCCCGTTTTGGTTATTTTTCATTTGCTTTTCTATTTGCATTTCTGCGGTTAGGTAAGTAAGATTTCACTTATTTCTGGCGAGACAGAAATTTTTTATGGAGTTATAAAATGGCGACTATTCTAGTACAAACCCGTGCGTTAAAACAGAAAATCAAAACAATTTTTGTGCCAACCGCCCTTGCGTTGTTGGTGTCGGCGTGTTCTTCGGTCAATCCTGTTACCGAATCGATCAAACAAGAGGCTTACGGCAATTCCGAGTTTTATATTAACAAAGCTGATCAAGCCAAAGAGCAAGAAGATAAGCAAAGCTACCGCTTGCTTGCGGTGCGTAAGCTGATTGAAGAAAATAAAGCGGAAGAAGCGAAAAACACCTTTGCGGAAATTGTTACCACCGAATTAACTGAACCGCAGCAGCTAGAATATAGCCTCACTTCGGCACAACTTTCGGCGATGCTTGGGCAGAACGAGCAAGCGGTCAGTTTATTGAAAAATTTGCCGATGCCACAATTAAGCCAAGCTCAATTACTGCGTTATTACCAAACGGAAGCTCGCCTTGCGGAAAATCGTAAAGATCTGATCGACACCGTGCGAGCCAGAGTAATGATGGATAGCTACCTCACGGATAATATCGCTCGCCAGCAAAATAACGACACCATTTGGCAACTGTTGCGTGAGGGTAATCGTGGAATGATCGAAAAAGCCACCCCGCAAGCGGGCGAGGTCGGTTTGGCGGGCTGGTTAGCGTTGGCGAATTTGTATAATCAAAATATGGCGAATCCTGCTCAATTAAAGCAGGCGTTAAATGAATGGAAACAGCAATATCCTAACCATAGTGCCGCCACTTTAATGCCAAAAGAGTTGCAAGATGTGGCGAATTATCAGCAAACCAACCTTAACAGCATTGCGTTGTTGTTGCCGTTGAGTGGCGAAGCCAAAGTATTGGGCGAAATTTTGAAGAAAGGTTTTGACGAAGCGAAAGGCGATGATCCAACGGTGGTGCAAGTGTTTGACACTGACAGCGATAGCGTTGCGAATTTGATCGCCAAAGCCAAAGAGCAAGGGGCACAAACCATTATCGGGCCTTTGCTCAAACCGCGTGTTGATGAAATGTTACTCAGTCCTGAAATCAAAGGCGTGAACGTGTTAGCCCTGAATGCGACTGAAAACGTGAAAAATTTACCGCAGGTTTGCTATTACGGTCTCTCGCCAGAAAGCGAAGCCAAAGCGGCGGCGGAACGCCTTTATCGTGATGGGTTAAGCCGTGCGGTGGTTGCCGCACCGCAAACGGATTTTGGTCAGCGTTCCGCAGATGCGTTCGTGCAACAATGGCGTAAATTAACCAATACCGATGCGGACGTGCGTTACTACAACCAACCGCTTGATGCCGTGGCTTCCATTCAAAATAATGGCGTGGCACAAGGCTCGGGCTTGTATATGTTAGGCACGGCGGAAGAAGTGTTGCAAATTAAGCAAGGTATCGATCAAGCCTCGCTAAAATTCCCGATGTACACCTCATCACGCAGCAATTCGCCAAATAACGACAGCGAATTTTACACCGCAATGGACGGGGTAAAATTCAGTGAAATTCCATTATTGGCGGACACCGATTCGGAAATGTACCAAAAATCGAAAAATTTAGCCGAGGGCGATTTCTCTATGATGCGACTTTACGCAATGGGATCGGACGCTTGGGCGTTGGCGAACAAGTTTAACGAACTTCGCCAAATTTCAGGGTATAGCGTTTCAGGCTTAACGGGCAATTTAACCAAAGGCAAAAATTGTAACGTAGAGCGTGGAATGGCGTGGTTGCAATATCGCAACGGTGCGGTGGAAACGGCATACTAATGCGAGCGAAAGGGGCAATTTTTGAGCAGAAAGCCAAAGCCTTTTTGGAAGCAAAAGGCTTGCGGTTTATCGCTCAAAATCAAACCTTTCGTACCGGCGAACTTGATTTGATTATGCAACAAGGCTCAACCCTTGTGTTTGTTGAAGTTCGCCACCGCCAAAATGCCCGTTTTGGTTCAGCCCTTGAAAGCATTGATTTTCGCAAACAACAAAAATGGCTTAACACGGCAAATCTATGGCTGGCTCAACGTAGCCAAAGTTTAGATACCGCCGATTGCCGTTTTGATGTGGTGGTTTTTGAGGGAACGGACGACCCGATTTGGATTCCCAATTTTCTTGGTTAGCAAAAATGTTAGAAAAAATCCACACCCGCTTTTCTGAAAGCATCCAGATGCAAATTGCCTCGGCAGAACTCTTGCCCACCGCATTAAGTCAAGCGGCACAACGGATTGTCGATTGCTTATTGCGAGGCAACAAAGTGATTATCTGCGGACATAGCCGTTCTTACGCTAACGCCGAATTACTCGCCAGCCATTTACTGCACCGCTATGATTTTGACCGCCCGAGTTTTGCGGCAACTTTACTGCAATTTAATGGGGTTTTTGCCAGCAGTTTGGCACAAGATAACGAAATTTCGCATATTTACAAAAAACAGCTACAAGCCATTCAGCGAGAGGGCGATCTTTTTATCGCCTTTTCCCCCAATGGTGATGAGGAAGCAGTGGTTTCCGCCCTTAATTTTGCCAATATTGAAAATTTAGATGTGATTGCCTTTATCGGGCATAACAACGACCACGTTCGCAGTTTGTTAGACGAGAGTGATTTAGAAATCGCCATTCCGTCTGAAAATGAAATGCGGATTATTGAAGGGCATCAATTCTGCGTAAACCTACTTTGCGAATTGATCGACCATTTACTTTTTCCTAAAACTCAATAAGGATTGATGATGAAAACCTTAATCAAACGCCTCTCAATGTTCGCTGTTCTCGGCGTGAGCGTAATTTCACTTTCTGGCTGTATCGCCACCGCCGTGGTAACCACCGCTGCCGTTGCCACCAAAGTGGCGACCGACCCACGTTCCGCAGGCACACAAATTGACGATGAAACCCTCGAAGAAAAAGTAGCATACAACCTCAATAAAGATGCTCAATTACAGCAAGAAGCACGCATTAACGTGGTGTCATACAGCGGACGCATTTTGTTAGTTGGTCAAGCCCCGAGCGACGCCGCCAAAGAAGCCGCAGGTAATATCGCCTCGGGCGTTGACGGAGTGAAAGAGGTCTATAACGAAATCCGAGTAACCGAAAACGCAGGTGTCGCACAAATCGCCACCGACAGTTGGATTACCACCAAAATCAAATCAAAACTCTTGGTAAACGGCGATGTGAAAAGCACCGATGTCAAAGTGATCACTGAAAACGGCGAAGTTTTCCTAATGGGCAACCTTACCGCCAGCCAAACCAACGCCGCCACCGAAGTCGCCCGTAACGTAAATGGCGTGAAAAAAGTGGTGAAAGTGATTAGTTATTTAAGGTAGTTGGATTGCAAGGGGTGGGATTTAAAAAATTTTAAGGCGATGTAAATGAGCTTAATGTTTATTTTCATCGCCTTATTTTATTAGGAACGGTATAATAAATCAGAAATCGCTTTTTTAATTTGTTTTAAACGTTAATGTTGATTTTATCATATGACCTCAAATTCTTTGATATCCCACAATAATTTCAACGGAACGACAACACAGCTCTAAGCTAGAAAAAGTTGAGATTGCATTGAACACTTTTTATTAGCTTTTTAGTGATTATTTTTATAATAGCATAATCTCATTCACAGATTCAAAAAACAAAAACCCCCAAGGTTTCCCTTGGGGGTTTTATTCTTCACTTCGCTATGCGAGCGTTTTGGTTAGGTTCTGATTACCAGAAGTAACCCACAGACGCTGCACCGCTGATTTCTTTTTGGCTGTTTACGCCAGCAGAGAGTTTGATACCCACTTTGCCGCTGTCAGAGATACGAGAGTAACCTACCGCTAAGCCTGTTTGACCTTGGTATTGACCCACACCCGCTGTTACTACAGATTGACCTTCACGGTATGCTTGCATTAAGTTGCCTGCTGCCATTGAAGATGCGTGGCCTGCTTTACGTTGTTTGTTCAACTTGTTGATGCGGTTGTTTACATTGCCAATCGCACCTTTAAGTTGGCTTACGTTCACTGCGTCAGTGTCAGCTTGACCAGGGGCTACATTCAAGATGCGTTGTGGTTTGCCATCTGCTTTCGCAATTCTTAACCCTTCTGGAGAAGAAGTGATCTTCGTTGCACCAGCACCTTTACCTACGGTTAGGCTGTTGCCCGCTACGATGTCATCTGCATCCACTTTATTCGCTTTTACGTTGTTGAACGTTGGATCGTTCGAAGTAGCGATGTTGATGTTGCGACCTGAACCGCTGATCTCGATGTTACGACCTGCGTTAATGCGAACAGTATCACCTGCTTTCACTTTCGCTGATGGAGTGTAAGTATTTTTGGTTGCACCGTTTGCAGTGGTAGAGTCAGTTTTTGAATCTACTGTCCAAGAAACGCCGTTCACCAATTTAACCACTTCGCCTGCGTTCAAGTAAGCGTTCGGATCTGCTGGTGCATTTACTGAACCTGCATCGTTCACGTCAGCTGTGGTGCTGTTTACGCTGTAAGATACGGCAAATGATTGTGAACCATCAGGATTTTTCACCACAGTCGTTTTCGCTGTTGTGCCTTGACCATTTACATAGTTCACTTGGTCGCCTGGGTTTACGATCTCTTTGCTTACAGTGCCATCTGGGTTAGTTACGTTTGTACCCCAACCGCTGTTGTTGATCGCTTTTGCTACACCTGCGGCGGTTGCTAATGAGTTCGGGCTGATGTCGCCTTCGTTCACAGAACCGTTAGCGTTGTTGGTTAAGTTACCAATTTTCGCATCGTAGGTGATTGTTGTATTCGTACCGTCAGAGGTTACGTTCACCGTGGTGTAAGTGCCGTTGTTAAACGCCACGTTGTTACCTGCGGTTACAGTATCTTTCTTCGCTGTCGAAACGTTGTTTTGGAATACGTTCCAACCTGCATTGTTTACTAACTTAGACACATCGCCTGCGTTCAAGAACGCGTTTGGATCTTTCACGCTTGATACGCCGTTTTCGTTCACATCGCCAGTCGTTTGGTTCACATCGAAGCTGACAGCCGTTGAGCCGTTCGGGTAATTTACTACGCTCGCTGTTGTACCGTTGCCGTTGTTGAAGCTTACCGTTGCATCTGTTGCATTGTTATTGCTGGTGTAAGATGTTTTTTCACCACTGATAACTACATCCCAGTTGCCATTTGTACCGTTCGCTACGCTGGTTACGTTGATACCGTTTTTACCGATGAAAGTAACCACTTCACCGTTATTTACTACGGTGCTGTTGTTGTCTTTCTCTGTGCGAACAATCCAACCATATTTTTGTAAATCTGCTACGGTTACAACCGCTGTTGGGTCAGTTGCATTGTTAAGGTCTAGCACGCTTTCACCCGTTGAAGTTGCAGGGGTTGTCGCATTCAATGAAGATGCAACACCTTTCAACTGAACTGGGTTACCCGCAGAGTCAGAGAGATTCACTGCTGAAGTTGGAGCTTTTGCATTCTCAACTGGTTTGCCATCTTTATCAGTTGTTACTGTTGGGCTTGCTTTTTCAGTTTTGAAGCTCACCGCTGGCTGTGCTGGGTTACTTGCATTACCTAAGGTCATTGTGGTGGTGTTCACGTTATTGAACGACACGTTTTCTTGAGTCGCATAAGTGAAGTTTTGACCATTTTGGGTAATTTTCAAGTTTTTACCTGCGAGGAATTTCACTTCTTCACCTGGTTGAACGAGCTGAGTAGATTTCTCATCTTTTTCGCTACCTTCATTACCACGGTCACCACCGTTTACGGTGTCAGAAGTTACTTTCCAACCAGAGGCATTTACCGCTTTGGCAAGGGTTTCTGCAGTCACATAACCTGTGCCATTTACAACCACTGTACCTGTTGCTGGTACTTTGTTGTCTTTATCCTCTGCTGTATTTGGATTGGTGTTTGTGTTTACATCGCCAGAAATCACATTCCAAGTAACGTTAGAAAGATTACCGTCGGAGGTGATATTCACTGACACAGTAGAACTATTTAAGAAGTTAATTGTGTCATAAGGTTTCACGAAATCTTTCGCTTTGTTGTTTTCTTGCAAGTTCCAACCTGCGTTCAATACATCACCTAAAGTCGCTGCATTGTTCTCTTCACCTGCTTTCAATACTGGACGAGTAACATTGGTGGTAAAGACAGTTGTTCCTTGACCTGTTGAACCATCAGGGTTAGTTACCGTACCTGTACCATTTTCAGTTACCGTTTTAGGCAATCTGCTGGTTAAGTTTGAAATGGTGTTGTTACCATTTCCGTCAGTGCCAATTACAATTGGGTTACTTGCGTTGCCAATGGTTACGTTGGTGAACGTTGGAGTATCAACTACAGAGTAGGTATAAGTAACAGTATCAACACCATTTGTCGTTGTATTGGTTTGAGTCAGTTTTAAGTTACTGCCTTTTGCAAAGTTAACGATATCACCTGGGTTGATTAAGGTGTTATTTGATGTACCGTCTGGGTTAGTCGCGTTTGTCCACCAGCCTGCATTGTTAATCGCGTTAGCGACATCGCCTGCAGTTGCAATCGCATTTTGATCTACTGGTGTATCCACCTTACCTGATGGTGCTTTATTCGTTGTCGCAGTTGGGCTTGAAGCATTTGAACCATCTGATACTGCCAATGGCGTAGTATTGACGTTCCAAGTTACATTTGAAAGATTACCATCTGACGTAATGTTCACTGACACTGTTGTCGTGTTCAGGAAATTCAACGTATCGTATGGTTTTACAAAATCTTTCGCTGTGTTGTTTTCTTGCAAGTTCCAACCTGCGTTCAATACATCACCTAATGTCGCAGCGTTGTTTTCTTCACCTGCTTTCAATACTGGACGAGTAACATTGGTGGTAAAGACAGTTGTTCCTTGACCTGTTGAACCATCAGGGTTAGTTACCGTACCTGTACCATTTTCAGTTACCGTTTTAGGCAATCTGCTGGTTAAGTTTGAAATGGTGTTGTTACCATTTCCGTCAGTGCCAATTACAATTGGGTTACTTGCGTTGCCAATGGTTACGTTGGTGAACGTTGGAGTATCAACTACAGAGTAGGTATAAGTAACAGTATCAACACCATTTGTCGTTGTATTGGTTTGAGTCAGTTTTAAGTTACTGCCTTTTGCAAAGTTAACGATATCACCTGGGTTGATTAAGGTGTTATTTGATGTACCGTCTGGGTTAGTCGCGTTTGTCCACCAGCCTGCATTGTTAATCGCGTTAGCGACATCGCCTGCAGTTGCAATCGCATTTTGATCTACTGGTGTATCCACCTTACCTGATGATGCTTTATTCGTTGTCGCAGTTGGGCTTGATGCATTTGAACCATCTGATACTGTCAATGGCGTTGTATTAACGTTAAAGGTTACGTTTACGCCTGCAACGCTTCCGTCTGTTGAATTCCAGTTAGCAACAGTCGCTGTTGTTGCTGTACCATTATTGAAGTTTACGATTTTATTTGGCGTAATATGGTTTGTAGCATTCACGGTGTTGTTAGATACCACAAAACCAGTTTCTAACTTCGCCATTACCGCATAAAGCTGTGAACCGTTGATGCCGTCTGTCGAGTTCGCATCAATATGACCTGCCGCTACGTTTTTGAGCTGACGTTCATTGTCCACTTCACCAATACTTACGTATTGCCCTTCTGTCTGTGGCTGACCCTTAAAGCCCCATTCGCCATAAGTGATAGTTTCGCCGTTTGAATTACGTACTTCTGCGTTTGCAACATATTCTACGGCGTGAGATGCACCTGTCGTACCAACTACGGCGGTTGAACCATTACCTAATACAACGGAGTTGATAGTAGGTACAGTACGGATATTTGGACCTAGTGCAACAGAGTAGTTACCCGTTACGTTACTGTTTGTACCAAGAGTAAGTGATTCATAACCACGAGCGTGAGCACGTGTACCTAGTGCAGTTGAATTCGCAGCAGTTGCTAATGCAAAGTGACCAACAGCCATTGCGTCATCACCCGATAACTTATTACCTTTTGCTTCACCAGCTTGAGATGCTGTACCAAGGGCAATAGTATTATTACCATAAGCACGAGGCAAAGTACCGATAGCAGTCGAACTATATCCCACTGCAAGGGCGTTAACCCCTAACGCATTAGCCCCTACGCCCGCTGTTTGAGCTTGTGCACCAATTGCTACAGAAGCATCCCCTGCCGCTGCAGTATTTGGATATTTTCCCCCAGCAATATGTCTGGTCATATCAGTGTTAAGCCCTTTCGCATCCGCATAGCCACGCACACCTGCTCGTCCTATCGCAGTGTTAGGGTTAAGTGTAGTGTTTAATTCTGGGATCGCAGCAACCATTTTGTCCCAAGCTTTATCCACATCATCACCACCAATAGCGATTGATGAGTTACCACCCGCAATGGTATCAGCACCAATTGCTAAAGATTGGTCACCATACACGCTTGCACGGCTACCTAAGGCTAATTGTTGTGAAGTACTAAATGTGCGGTTTTCATAATGGGTATTTGCTTTACTACCCAAAACGGTGTTAGCGT
Organism: Haemophilus paracuniculus; assembly: GCF_002015115.1. Lineage (GTDB taxonomy): Bacteria > Pseudomonadota > Gammaproteobacteria > Enterobacterales > Pasteurellaceae > Haemophilus_E > Haemophilus_E paracuniculus. Next base: position 286,015 of record NZ_MUYA01000004.1, on the reverse strand, counting down.
TACCGCCAGTGTCCGTAGCTTCCCAACCAATCACTATATTACCAGGTTGAGATTCAGCATTATTTCCTAATACAGTCGCATTCGCACCAATAACAATGTTGTGTTTACGTCTTGCAGTGGCATTATGACCAATCGCAATACCATCTTCCATTGGTGCAGAAGCTCCCGTACCAATAGCAACAGAATAATTGCCTCCAGCAGTAGCCAAAGAACCTGGGATATTATCACTAATCGCAATTGTACCTACTGTTGTACCACTGATACTACCCTCAAGTGCACCACTTGATGAAGTAGCTGCCATTGCTGCACCACTTAACACAACCCCACCAGCAACACTTAATGCTAATAATGTTTTAGAAGGTGAAGTACGCTCATCCGTTTTTGATGATGTCTTACCTTTTGCTTTTGTTAATTCCGAAACAGCAACCCATGATTGCGTTGCTTGATTCCAAATTACCTTAAATACTTTATTCATTGTTACCTCGTAACCGAAAATTACTCATAAAAAACTACTCTCTATAAAAAAAGCTGAAATGACGCACAATCAGATCAGCTTTTTTGTTCATAGTAGTAGTAATGGTTAATTTGTA
>NZ_MUYA01000004.1:93819-285360 GCF_002015115.1 Haemophilus paracuniculus | reverse complement strand
AAAAAAAAAAAAAAGCAAGCAATAATGAGTCAATTGACGAATTTTTATTCAACAATAGGTAAAAAATAGAAAATAAATGATTTTTGTGGGAGTTCTAACCGCTTATGAGGAAAATTTGCTACAATCCCACCGCTTACATCACTTAAAAAGGAAACCGAAATGGATCAGCTTACAATGAAAAAAATGGCGGCAGAGGCTGCGTTGAAATATGTGCAACCCGATACGATTGTGGGGGTGGGCAGTGGCTCAACGGTGAACTGCTTTATTGAGGCACTCGGCACAATGGCGGATCAAATCAAGGGGGCGGTTGCCGCTTCAAAAGCCTCGGAAGAACGCCTGCGTGCGTTGGGGATTGAGGTGTTTAATGCCAATGAGGTTTCTAGCCTTGATGTCTATATTGACGGGGCGGACGAAATCACGCCGCAAGGCTATATGATTAAGGGCGGCGGGGCGGCATTAACCCGTGAGAAAATTGTGAGTTCCCTCGCCAAAAAATTTATTTGCATTGTGGATAGCACAAAGCAAGTAGATGTGTTAGGCTCAACGTTCCCGTTGCCTGTTGAAGTGATCCCAATGGCTCGCTCTTATGTGGCTCGTCAGTTGGTGGCACTTGGTGGCTCGCCTGAATACCGTGAGGGTGTGGTTACCGATAACAGCAATGTGATTTTAGATGTGCATAATTTCCAAATTCTCGAACCCCTTAAAATGGAACAGACTTTAAACAATATCGCTGGGGTGGTAACGAACGGCATTTTTGCCCAACGCTATGCGAATGTAACCATTGTCGGCACGCCTGAGGGGGCGAAGATTATTGAATAGCAAGCATTGGGACACGAGCATCGTGTCCCTACGAGCTGTCTGTGAAAAATTGTAGGGACGCCACGCTGGCGTCCCATATAAAAATTCATATATCAAACACAACAGGAAAACACTATGACCGCAAAAGTTTCTTTGGATAAATCCAAAATCAAATTCCTCTTGCTCGAAGGCGTTCATCAGAATGCGGTGGACGTGCTGAAACAAGCGGGCTACACCAACATTGAGTATCACAAAAAAGCCTTAGACGGCGATGAGCTGATCGAGGCGATTAAAGATGCGCATTTTGTCGGGATTCGCTCTCGCACTTTCTTGACCGAACAAGTCCTTGAACAAGCCCAAAAGCTGATTGCTGTGGGCTGTTTTTGTATCGGCACTAACCAAGTGGATTTGGATGCGGCGAAAAAACGTGGGATTCCCGTGTTTAACGCCCCGTTTTCAAACACTCGCTCGGTAGCAGAATTGGTGCTGGGCGAAATCATTTTGTTAATGCGTCAAGTGCCGACCGCCAACGCCGAAGTGCATCGTGGCGTGTGGAACAAATCGGCGACAGGCTCGAACGAAGTGCGGGGCAAAAATCTCGGCATTATCGGCTACGGGCATATCGGCTCGCAGTTGAGCGTTCTCGCCGAAGCGATTGGTATGCGGGTTTACTTCTACGACATCGAAAATAAATTACCGCTCGGCAACGCTCAACAGGTGGCAAGCCTTGATGAATTATTGGCGATCAGCGATGCAGTGTCGTTGCACGTCCCTGAAAATGCCTCGACCAAAAATTTGATGAATGCAGAAAAAATCGCCAAGTTAAAAGATGATGCGGTGCTAATCAATGCGGCACGCGGCACAGTGGTGGATTTAGACGCCTTAACCGACCGCTTGCAAGCGTGTAAATTGCGTGGGGCAGCGTTGGATGTGTTCCCTGTTGAGCCAGCCTCGATTAGCGATCCGTTTGAATCGCCGCTTTGCCAATTCGACAACGTGATTTTAACCCCACACATAGGCGGCTCAACCTTTGAAGCCCAAGCGAATATCGGCACGGAAGTAGCGAATAAATTCGTCAAATACTCTGACAACGGCTCGACCCTCTCGGCGGTCAATTTCCCAGAAGTTTCCTTGCCAAGCCACTCTGGCACAAAACGCCTGTTGCACATTCACCACAACAAACCGGGCATTTTGAACCAAATCAACCAAGTGTTTGTAAACGATAACATCAACATCGCCGCCCAATACCTACAAACCGACCCAACTATCGGTTATGTAGTGATCGATGTGGAAACGGACGACACCAGCGAGTTATTACAACGCTTAAAACAAATTGACGGCACGATCAAAACGAGGGTGTTGCTTTAAAACTGATATTCATTAGTCATAACATTATGGATATGCCTAACAAAAAAACCTAGCCTTTCAGCTAGGTTTTTCTTTTATCTATTTCAGATTATTCAGCAACTACGTTTACAGTTACTACTGCATTCACTTCTGCGTGTAAGTGAACTTTCACAGCGTGTTCGCCAGTGGTACGAAGTGGACCTTCGCCTAAACGAACTTCTGATTTTGCTACTTCAACACCTGCTGCGGTTAATGCATCTGCGATGTCTTTTGCAGAGATTGAGCCGAATAAACGACCGTCATCACCTGCGGTTGCAGAAACAGAAACGGCTGCGATTTCAGCGATTTTTGCTGCACGAGCTTGTGCGGCTGATAATGCTGCGGCTGCTTTTGCTTCTAATTCTGCACGGCGTGCTTCAAAGTGAGCAATGTTTGCTGCGGTTGCCATCACTGCTTTACCTTGTGGGATTAAGTAGTTACGAGCAAAACCTGATTTAACGGTTACTTGATCGCCCACAGAACCTAAGTGAGCAACTTTGTCTAATAAAATAACTTGCATTGTACTCTCTCCTGATTATTGGTGGTTATCAGTATATGGAAGTAACGCAAGGTAGCGAGCGCGTTTGATTGCACGAGCTAATTGACGTTGATACTTCGCACGAGTACCAGTAATACGGCTAGGAACAATCTTGCCGCTTTCAGAAATGTAGTTCTTTAATGTAGCGATATCTTTGTAATCGATCTCAACAACATTTTCCGCAGTAAAACGGCAGAACTTACGACGACGGAAATAACGTGCCATTTGGCTTTCTCCTAATCTATAAATTCAATCTGTTCGGTGTGTAAAACTAATTGGTTTGTACCATTGTAGTCTTTGTGAGTGTGGATAAAACCACTGACTTTCACTTTCGCACCGAGTTGGATTTGTTGGGCTATATAACTAAATTGATTGCCATTCAAAACCACTTGGATTTTGCACCACGCTTGACGCTCTAAATTGGCTTCATAACGGCTGGAACGATGTTCTAACCAAAAGCTCAAATTTGCAATGCCGAACGGGCTTTGGCTCTGTTTAAGCGTTGAGGCGACTGTGCCTGCCAGCGTTAAACAATTATCAATCGGCGAATTATTCGCCTGCTTCTTCTGTAACGTCTGCAACAGCTTCAACAGCTTTGCTTTCTTTCGCTTTCACCATTGGTGAAGCTTCGGTTACGGCACTTTTAGTGTGAACGATTAAGTTGCGAAGAACTGCATCGTTATAACGGAAGTTAGTTTCTAGCTCGTCGATTACACTTTGAGGTGCTTCTACATTCATTAACACATAGTGTGCTTTGTGAAGTTTGTTGATTGGATAAGCTAATTGCTTACGACCCCAATCTTCTAAGCGATGAACTTGACCGCCTGCTTCTTTTACAGAAGCGGTATAACGCTCAATCATACCAGGTACTTGTTCGCTTTGGTCCGGGTGAACCATAAAAACGATTTCGTAGTGACGCATTATCGATCCTTACGGGTTAATAGCCCCCAAAATGCCAACCACCAGCTTTGGAAGCAAGGATTAAAAAACAGAATGTGGTTGAGGGCGTGGATTATACCGTCTATCTGCTAAATTTCAAGCAGAAAGTGGATTATTTTGGAGTGAACAAAGGGGAATTCACAAGTTTTCGTTAATCCTAACCCTTGCCATTGTGCTAAGACCGCATATTTTAGAAGCGGTCGCTTAACCATGCTGAACTCGCCAATGCTTTCAACAACTGCTAACATTGCTTAAAAGTTAACCGCAGCGTAGTTATTTTGCCAAACCTGTGCTGTTAATGATGTAGATGAATTCTATGAAGAAACCAACGCCACAGATAAAGATTTACGCTAGAACACTTACTGATGCTTGAACCCAATGGACAAATTTTTACCACATCACCGAGTAAAATAATCCCACAATCACACTGCTTGTTGTAAGACAAGCGGTGTGATTTTTGAAAATTTTGCTATTTGTTGAAATTGTACAAGATTGCGAATATATGGTGGATTGGAAGGCTGATAATGAAAGAATTGAGGAAAATTAGTACCGCCTGAAAATTGGTTTCAAACGGTACTTTCCTGTGTTTAAACAAAAAATTCTAGCTAAAACTTTATTTAGCTTGATCAAGTCCTAAGTGGCTATTAACCTTTTTTAACAGGTCATCATTTTTATTCAAAATAATTGGAAACCCTTTAACATCTAATACTTTACTGTTTAGAGATATTTCCAATTTTTCGTTTTCATCAATGCGTTCACTAAAAATCAAAGATGGGCGACCTAATCCGTCTAAATTAGTTTCTCCTTCTGCATAATGAGCATGAATCGGAGCAATAAAAGATAAAAGCTCATCTCTAATTGCTCTTGATTCATCAATAACTTCACTATTTGAAGCATATTTCAAGCAGTTTAAAATATCTTGGTATGAACTTTCAAGATTATCTGTTGATGAAATATATTCACTTTCAGCAACAGCATCGTCTACTTTATCTGTAATTTCATTGTTATCATGATAGTAGGACTCGATAGCTCCTTTTTTTAGAATAAATAATCCTAACTTTTCAAAAATATCAAGTAATGCACAAAGCCTGTTTTTTAACTTGGCCCAACTGTCAGGTAGGTTTTGCTCACTAAATACTGTGCATAATGCTGAACGCTTTTTCTTTAATAAGTCATCTTCAGTTAAAGAAAAATACGGATGATTTTGGGCTACATTTGCAATATCTTCCCAGTTGGTCTGAATTAATGAACAAAAGTCATTATAAATATTCTCTGCAAGATCTAAGATACTTGAATGACCTCCTATGCTTGCTAAATTATCCGCGTCATTCAGTATTTTTTTGTTATTAAAATAAGCACGAACCAAATTTAAATTATCAGCAAAAACATCAGCATCAACTAATACTGTTGGCGTTTTACCCATCAATCTAAATAGTTTTACCGTTTCTGGCATCGCTTCTTTACCATTAATTGGTAGTATCTGTGATCCTGCTGCTTCAAGATTTAAATACAATTTATCTGAAAGTGAATTACAGATAATCACATCTGAAGGACCTTCCACTAAGAGCGGTGTTCTAGAAAATAAAGCCAATTTATGCTCTTGCCCCAATCGAGCAACAAGACTTTTTATTTTTTCACTTTTTAATTCACCAGCATTATTAGGAATTTGAATAGGTTTTTCTTTTAAATTATTACAGAAAATAAAAGATAATAAATCATCAGCTTTTGAGAGTTTGATCATTTCTGTTGAATGTGTCGCCATTATAATTATTTTTTGATAATTATTTTCATTAGGAATACCTGCTACTCGTGAAATTTCTTTAAGCAAAAATGCTTGTAATTGCGGGTGCAATGAAACCTCTGGTTCATCAATAAGTAAAACCCCCACTTCATCATCATATAAGGCAGATAAAAGCCCAACAAGATGTAGTAAACCAGACGCTTCACGTCCCGATGAGTAATATGAGTTACCATTTCCTAATCTGGTAAATGAAACTTTCAAATTGCCAGCATCCCACTCAATATGGATATTTCGTTTAAATAGTTTTTGTAAACGCTCTCTTACCTTAATCAAAATATCTGGGCGAGCTGATAATGTATGCAAATCTCCATTAATAGATTCAATATTATGTCTATTTTTTGAAAAACCTTTATCTCCATGTTGAGCGTCATCAGGGGTCTCAGAACCATAATAGAATGTACTAGATTTTGATCGATATTGCTCCATTGGACCTAGGCGACCTGCAGAAATAAACCGAACTTTTTTCGTGGTATATTGCTGAAAACTATTTTTTAAACCTTTTAGCAAATGTGTTTTACCTGATCCATTTGGACCAACAATAAATGTTAGTGGAGATCTTAATTCAAGGTCTTGAGTAAAGTTACCTTCATGACTATTGATATTAGCTGTAATAGATAATAGAAATTCCATAATTTTATTCCTTAAGTACTTAAAAAGTTAAATAACTATGCAACGACACATCCACTATCCAATCCCGTTCCCTAAAATCAGGTTTGGGTAGCAATAAGTTGTTGTAGCATATATTGTGCTAGGTAAAAATCTTTTTAAATTCGATAAAATACGGCTAGTGTTTTATATCTAAACCACATTCTCTTGAACAAATTTAAGTAATTTATCCCCATCAATAATTTGGGCTAAGGTTTGAGCAAATGGAAAAGAACGCCCCAACACTGATTTTACCTGTCTGGCTTTAATTGGCTGTTCACTTAAATCTGTAAAATTATCGAGCTTTTTAAAAAAGGTTTTATTTTCAACGCCATAGTGATGCATTTTTTCTACTTCTTCACTTGCTGCCTGACCATAAGCAACAATTCCTTGTCCTGAAGCATATAAAAAGACATAGTCTCCTTTTTTTATACGGCAGATTTTCTCTTTATAGCCGTCTTCAAATGCAGCCGCTACTTTTTGTTTAATCATAAAGTCGTGGTCAGCAATATCATTGGCTTTATTTGTATTAAGCAAAAAATAGTTTGTCGTAGAAGAATTATCAAACTCATCATTGGCGACTCTATCCGCCGAACGCTTCTCGTTCCATTCCTTAATGATGTACTCTTGAATCAAATCATTGATAATATCTTGACGCGTGGTTTCCCAAGTATCAGCCAGTTCTTGCAAGATTAAATCATCTTTAACCGATAGACGTAAACTCAATGTGATTTTGTCTTGGTTGCGTTGGTTGTAAGCTTCTGTGCGGTTATCGATAAAACTAGTGGACATAATAATCTCCTTAAAGTGGGTTAGTCGTAAAGATGATAACATTATACTTAAATTATTTTATTTTGCAATAAAATTTATTCTTAAAGTGAATAATTTTGGATTTTGGTGGTGTTTGGTAGCCTAAAACAGACTCAACCAACATTTTTAGCTACCTTGAGAATCTTATGACGGATAATATCGAGAGATTGCTAATGACGATTACAATCAATGATTTGTACATTTACTGCACTAATACAGCCACTATTAGCCTTCATTGGTAGTAATAAGTCAAGCGGTGCAAATCCTGATGAGATTGAAAAATCAAGCAAATTCGGTATTGGAATGTGTTTGGGAATACTTAAAGGTAATTTGAACGCGAGCGATATTTCGGTTTGCAACAGCATTACGCTCATCAAATAACTCCGCTTTGTTCAAGCGTTGATTGGTTATTTAGCAGGATTTTAGAGCGTTGCAAGGGGTAGGATTTTACGAAATTTTTAGAAATCCTACCCCTTGCTAAGATCAATCGTGTTGTGCCAAAAACTCCTCCACTTCCTGTCGATACGGAATCGCACTTTGAGCCCCTTTTCGGGTTACGGAAATGGCAGCGGCGGCGTGGGCGAGGCGAGAGGCTTCGGGGGCGGTTTTGCTCTCTAATAAGGCGGTTAAAAATGCCCCGTTAAAGGTGTCGCCAGCCCCTGTGGTATCGATCGCTTGTACCTTGAAGCCCTTGATGATTTCGCCTTGCCCCTGTTGGCTTTGTTGGGTTAGCTGACTTAAATAAACGCCTTTTGAGCCGAGGGTGATCAATACCGTTTCGATCCCTTTTTGATGAAAGACCCCTGCCGCTTTGCAAGCGGTCTGATCGTCGGTAATTTTTACCCCTGTCAAAATTTCCGCTTCGGTTTCGTTGGGGGTAATCATATCCAGTTGAGACAGCAATTCATCAGGCAACGCCCTTGCTGGGGCAGGGTTTAGCACCACTTTTGTGTTGGCTTGCTTCGCGATTTTGGCGGCGGCTAAAATGCTTTCTAACGGGCTTTCCAACTGCATTAGCAAGGTATCCGCTTGCTCAATCACGGCACGATGTTGCTCGACCAATGCAGGGCTTAAATCGCCATTCGCCCCTGCGGAAATCACAATGCTATTTTCGCCCGAATCCGCCACTTGAATCATTGCTAGCCCTGTATTTTGGTTGTGAATGGTGCTGATTGCGGTGGTATCAATGCCGTCTTTGGCAAAGGCGGATACCATTTCTCGCCCGATGTCATCATCGCCAACCGCCCCAATAAAGGCGACCTTCGCTCCCATTCGAGCCGCCGCCACCGCCTGATTTGCCCCCTTGCCACCATAAGCGATTTGATAGCCCGAGCCTGTCAAAGTCTCGCCCGCTTGGGGAAAATAAGGCACACGAATCACGTGATCGACATTGATACTACCGAGAATGCAGAGGGTTTTCATTGTTGTTCCTTATTTGATTGGTTGAATGGAAAGCGGTAGGTTTTGGTGGAATTTGGCAAAATCTTACCGCTTGTAGATCTACTTTTCTTTGCTTCGCCAAAGAAAAGTAGCAAAAGAAAGGCGACCCCGAGCATTTTGCTTTGTTTCGCTTGTTTCTAATTTCTACGAGCGATTTGTAAACTCGCCAGCAAGCTGGCTCAAACAGTACAAATCGCTCTTGAAATTGACGAAACCACTCAACACAAAATGACGGGGGATCAACAGGGACAACGTCCCTGACCAATCCATAACCTCGTACGGCTTACCATGCGAGGCATTGCAAGGGGTAGGATTTTGCGGAATTTCACAAAATCCCACCGCTTGCTCACCGCAACTTATTCCGTAACCACCTTCAACGGCACAGGAATTTTGCTTTCGACTTTTTCGCCTTTAAGCAATTTATCCGCAGTTTCTACGCCGAGTTCGCCGATTTTTTCAGGTTGTTGGGCGATGGTGGCGGCGAGTTTGCCACTTTTGACCGCTTTCACCGCATCGTCTGTGCCGTCAAAGCCGACCACGAGCATTGATTTGCCAGCGGCTTTAATCGCACGCAACGCCCCTAATGCCATTTCGTCATTTTGGGCAAAGACGGCTTGGACTGAGCCGTGGCTGGCGAGTAAGTTTTCCATTACGTTCAAGCCTTTGGTGCGGTCAAAATCCGCAGGTTGGCTGGCGAGCAGTTGGAATTGGTTGCTTTCCACCGCTTGTTTGAAGCCTTCGCCACGCTCACGGGCGGCGGACGTGCCGGCGATCCCTTCAAGTTGAATCACTTTGGCATTTTTGCCGACTTTTTCTGCAATGAAATCGCCTGCCATTTTACCGCCAGCCACATTGTCGGACGCGATATGGCTCACCACTTCGCCCTTATTCGCCCCACGGTCAAGGGTAATCACAGGGATTTTTTTCTTATTCGCAATCGCCACCGCATTGCCGACCGCATCGGAATCCGTTGGGTTGATCAGCAACACTTTCGCCCCACGCACGGTTAAATCTTCCACATTTGCCAACTCTTTGGCAGGATCGTTTTGCGAATCCAACACCACCAGTTGATAGCCTAAATCTTTCGCTTTTTTCTCCGCCCCCTCTTTAAGGGTAACGAAAAACGGATTATCAAGGGTGGAAACCGCTAATGCGATGGTTTCTTGTGCCAAGGCAGAACCGCTGAATAAGCCTAATGCGACAACGAGGGAAGTTAATTTTTTCATAGGAAATCTCCTTTTGGGTTGAGTTACGCAGTTTTACGACCAATCAAGTTATCCAAAATCACGGCGGCTAAAATCACCAAGGCTTTGGCAACCAGTTGATAGTAGGAATCGATGTCGAGCAAGTTGAGGGCATTGCTTAAAAAGCCGATGATCAACGCCCCGATCAGGGTGCCGAAAATCCGCCCTTTTCCGCCCATTAAGCTCGTGCCGCCCACCACCACGGCGGCGATGGCGTCTAGTTCATAGCCAGAGCCTGCGGTGGGTTGAGCTGAGCCAAGTCGAGCGGTAACAATTAAGCCAGCCAACGCCGCCAACACACCGCTGACCGCAAATACAAACAGTTTGATTTTATTGACGTTAATGCCAGAGAGAGCGGTCGCAGCTTCGTTACCGCCGAGGGCGTAAATATAGCGACCAATGCGAGTTTGGGTTAGCACAAACCAGCCTAAGCCGAACAGGGCAAACATCAGCCAAACGGGGATCGGCACGCCCAGCCATTCACCCGTGCCGATTGCTGAAAATGCATCTGCATTATCGGAAAAGCCTGTGCTAATCGGGCGACCTTGCATATAAATCATCGTTACGCCTCGCAACAGCAACATTGTAATCAGCGTTGCCATAAAGGCTTGCACCTTGCCGAACGCAACCAACGCCCCGTTGAGCGTACCGATCAACGCCCCAAACATCAGCACCGCAGGCACGACCAAGTAGATCGAAAAATCCAAGCCAATCAAAGTCGCCGCCACCGCCCCCGTCAGGGCAAGCACCGACCCGACCGAAAGATCGATCCCCGCAATCAAAATCACGAAAGTCATACCAATCGCAATAATCGCATTCACGGACGTTTGACGCAGAATGTTGAGCAAATTATCGCTCGTAAAAAAGTTGGGATTAAGGGTCGAAACCACCCCAATCAACACCACAAGGGCAATGATTGAGCGTTGTTCGATCAGGAATTTTTTGAGGTTCATATTTTTATCCTATTGAAAGATATTTTAAAAATTGTTGGGATCTTACCTTTGCTCGATCCGTTCCCCTCTTTAGTAAAGAGGGGCTAAAAGAGATTAAAACAGGGGAGATTTGTCAGCTCAAATTACGCTCAAACGAGATTTCAGATCGCTAAAATCTCCCCCAGCCCCTCTTTTTCAAAGAGGGGTGTACATTACAAAAAATTTACGGAAATCTTACCGCTTGTCGCCCTCTCTCTGCGAAAAATTGCCTAACGCAATTTTTTCGCTGTCTCTCTCCCGTGAACGTGAGAGAGTTTTTATCCACAAAATGTCTTATAAACCCTCGCCCATTTATGGGAGAGGGACAGATTTTTCTTCGTGCAGAAGAAAAATCAGGGAGAGGGTGTCATTTATTTAATCGCCGCCGCCAATAATTTTTCCTGCGTGGCTTGCAAGCGGTTGAATTCAGCGGAGATTTTGCCCTCTCGCATTACCAAAATCCGATCCGACATTCCCAGCACTTCGGGCATATCGCTCGACACTAAAATAATGCTCAATCCGTCCGCTTTGAATTTGTTGATCAGCTGGTAGATCTCTTTTTTCGCCCCCACATCCACGCCACGGGTTGGCTCGTCTAAAATCAGCACTTTCGGACGCGTGAGCAAGCCTTTGGCGATCGCCACTTTTTGTTGATTACCGCCTGATAATTCGCCGATCCGCTTATCCGCCGAAGGGGTTTTGATGTTGAACAGATCGATAAAATCTTGCACGATCATCTGCTCTTTGCGTTGATCGATTTTGCCCCATTGCGACAAATAGGGCAGGGCGGTCAGCGACATATTTTGCTTAACCGACATTCCCAAAATCAGCCCATCGCCCTTACGATCTTCGGAAATATAGACGATCCCATTCGCCAGACCTTGCTGAGCGGAATGGATCTCAATTTTTTGCTGATCGAGGTAGATCTCGCCCGAATAATGAGGCAATGCCCCGTAAATCACTTTCATCAGTTCGGTGCGACCTGCCCCCATTAAGCCCGATACGCCTAAAATTTCACCACTATGCAGGCGGAAACTGACATTTTGCACACCGCTGCCCGACAGATTTTCTACTCGCAAACGTTCCGCCCCTAACGGCACCTCAATATGCGGATATTGATCTTCCAATTTCCGCCCGACCATCATTTCAATCAGCTCATCTTGATTGAGATCCGCCACCGCTCGCTCGCCGATAAACTGCCCGTCTCGCAACACGGTTACATCATCGCAGATCTGAAAAATTTCCTGCAAGCGGTGCGAAATATAGACAATCCCACGCCCCTCGGCTTTCAGCTCGCGAATCACCGCAAACAGGGCTTCCGTTTCGGTGTCGGTCAGGGCATCGGTTGGTTCGTCCATAATGATCACTTGCGATTCAAAGCTCAACGCCCGAGCGATTTCGACCATTTGCAATTCGCCCAACGAAAGCTGATTGGCAGGGGTTTTGCTCGACCGTTTTACGCCCAAGCGTGCCAACAAGCGGTCGGATTCAGCGTACATTTTACCCCAATCAATCCCACCCCACGGGTGGGTAAATTCTCGCCCGAGGAACAGATTTTCCGCCACCGATAAATTACCCAAAATGTTGAGTTCCTGATGAATAATGCTCAACCCAGCCTGTTGCGAGGCTTTCGGATTAGCGAAACTGACCGCTTGCCCCAGATATTCAATCGTGCCAGCATCTCGCTGATAAATGCCCGTGAGGATTTTCATCAAGGTCGATTTGCCCGCCCCATTTTCGCCCATTAACGCCATCACACGCCCTGCGTACACATTCAAGCAGGCATTTTTGAGGGCTTGCACACCAGGGAAGGCTTTATCTATCCCATTGATTTTTAACAAGGTTTTCATTTTTGACCTCGTGGAATGAAATTAAAACGGCACGCCCGAATAGAGGATCACATTCGCATAAGGCGAACATTCGCCCGTCCGCACCACGCCTTTGACAGCTTGATTTCGCTGTTTAAATAGCTCGTGGCTGACATATTCCACCGCAATAGGCTTCCCTTGGGATTGAGCAGTTTTCTCAATTAAATCAAGCAGTTGCTGTTCAATCTGCGGATTATGTTGCTTAATTTCTTCCGCCAGCAAAATTTTTTCCACAAACAGCTCGCTCAACACCACGTCAAGGGTCGCCAAAAAACTCGGCACGCCTTTGGTTAAGGCAAGATCAACACAAGGCTGCGAACGCCCAATCGGCAAACCCGCATCACAAATCGTCAGCCCATCCGTATGCCCCATTGTTGCAATCAAACGTGAAAGTTCCGCATTAAGTAGGTTGGTTTTTTTCATTTTATTTGTTTCCCCTCTCTCTGATTTTAGCTTCTGAACGAAGCTAAAATCTGTCTCTCTCCCACAAGTGGGCGAGAGTAAATTTCTATCGAAACGTTTCGATAGCTTCACAATAAAAAAATCCTGCCGAAAAAACAACAGGATTTTTTTGATTTTGTGAGCGATCTCACAAAATATTATCGTTTTTTGAGATAGTGAGGATTTATTTTCACCTTCATTTTTCGTTGAGAGGTTTCGTTAATTTTATGAACGATTTATACTATATTTAGCTCGCAAAGCAAGAGAGTTTACAAATCGACCGTAGAAATTAGAAACAAGCCAAATAAAGCAAAATGTTCGGATAATTGTTCTTTTGCTTAGCAAAGAAAAGTAGATCTACAAGCGGGTAGATTTTTAGAAATTTCACAAAATTCGCAAAAATCCCACCCCTTGCACTTGCTTAAAATAGAATAATTATGCAAAATAACTGCATATTTTTGCACTAATAACGCAACGCAACAAAATTTTTAGGAGTAAAGAAGAATGTTTGAACCTGCAATTCTCGTCCTCGCTGACGGTTCAGTGTTTCACGGAAAATCCATTGGTTATCAAGGTCATAGCATTGGTGAAGTGGTGTTCAACACCGCAATGACGGGCTATCAAGAAATCCTGACCGATCCCTCTTACACCAACCAGATGGTAACCCTTACCTATCCGCATATCGGCAACACGGGAACGAACGAAGAAGACAGCGAATCCGCCAAAGTTTATGCGGCTGGCTTGATTATTCGTGATTTGCCGTTATTGCATAGCAATTTCCGTGCTAATTCTTCCCTTTCTGATTATTTAGTCAAAAACAAAGTGGTGGCGATTGCCGACCTCGACACCCGCCGCCTCACACGGATTTTGCGTGATAAAGGGGCAATGGCGGGCTGTATTTATGTTGGCACGGACGAAGCGAAAGCGTTGGAATTGGCAAAAAGTTTCGGCTCAATGGCAGGGCAAGATTTAGCTCAACAAGTTACCTGCGAGCAAGCCTACCAATGGACGGAAGGCGAATGGCAACTCGGCAAGGGCTACGTGCCACAAACCGCCCCACAATTCCACGTGGTCGCCTATGATTTCGGGGTGAAACGCAATATCTTGCGGATGCTTGCCGATCGTGGTTGTAAAATTACCGTTGTGCCAGCTAAAACCACCGCTGAACAGGTGTTAGCACTCAACCCAGACGGCATTTTCCTGTCAAACGGACCGGGCGACCCAGAGCCGTGCGATTATGCGATTTCGGCAATTCAAACCCTACTCGCCACCAAAAAACCGATTTTCGGCATCTGTTTAGGGCATCAGCTACTCGGCTTGGCGGTGGGTGGCAAAACTCGCAAAATGACGTTCGGACACCACGGGGCGAACCACCCTGTGCAAGATCTCAACACCCAAAAAGTGTTAATCACCAGCCAAAACCACGGCTTTGAAGTGGACGAAGCGAGCTTGCCAGAAAATGTGGTAGTAACCCACCGCTCGCTATTTGACAACTCGGTGCAAGGGATTGAACTCACCACCCAATCCGCTTTCTCGTTCCAAGGCCACCCCGAAGCCAGCCCCGGCCCGAATGACGTGGCGTATTTGTTCGACAAGTTTATTGATGAGTTGAAAAAGGCGAAAAACTAAATTTTTCTGCCCCCTACCCCGCCTACGGCGGTACTTCCCCCGTAAACGGGGGGAAGATCAATCTGCCCCCGCTTGCGGGGGAAGTGGCTGAGCGAAGCGAAGTCGTAGGGGGCAAAACAAATACAAGCGGTCAGATTTTTAAAAATTTCGTAAAATCCCACCGCTTGTAAACTAAATACCAACATCAAAAGAGATTAAAAATGCCAAAACGTACAGACATAAAAACCATTTTAATTATTGGGGCGGGTCCGATTGTGATCGGGCAGGCGTGTGAGTTTGACTATTCGGGGGCGCAGGCGTGTAAGGCGTTGCGTGAAGAGGGTTATAAGGTGGTGTTGGTTAATTCCAATCCAGCGACCATTATGACCGATCCGAATATGGCGGACGTTACCTATATTGAGCCGATTGAGTGGCGAACAGTCGCGAAAATCATCGAAAAAGAGCGTCCTGATGCGATTTTGCCGACAATGGGCGGTCAGACTGCGTTGAATTGTGCCTTAGATCTTGCCAAAAATGGCGTGCTGAAACAGTTTAATGTGGAATTGATCGGGGCGACCGAAGATGCGATCGACAAAGCGGAAGACCGTGGGCGTTTTAAAGAAGCGATGGAAAAAATCGGCTTGTTTACCCCGAAATCGTTTGTCGCTCACAGCTTTGAAGAAGCCTTAGCCGCACAGGAAAAAGTGGGCTTCCCAACCTTAATTCGTCCGTCTTTTACAATGGGCGGATCGGGCGGTGGGATCGCTTACAACCGTGATGAATTTATGGCGATCTGCGAGCGTGGTTTTGAGGCCTCGCCGACCCACGAATTGCTGATCGAGCAGTCGGTGCTTGGCTGGAAAGAGTACGAAATGGAAGTGGTGCGTGATAAAGCGGACAACTGCATTATCGTTTGCTCGATTGAGAACTTTGACCCAATGGGCGTGCATACGGGCGACAGCATTACCGTTGCTCCTGCTCAAACTTTGACCGATAAAGAGTATCAAATTATGCGTAACGCCTCGCTGGCGGTGTTGCGTGAAATCGGGGTGGATACGGGCGGTGCGAACGTGCAATTTGCGATCAACCCTGAAAATGGCGAGATGATCGTGATCGAAATGAACCCGCGTGTGAGCCGTTCTTCGGCGTTGGCAAGTAAGGCGACAGGCTTCCCGATCGCAAAAGTGGCGGCGAAATTGGCGGTGGGCTACACCCTCAACGAATTGCGAAACGATATTACAGGCGGTTTGATCCCAGCCTCGTTTGAGCCAACCCTCGATTATGTGGTAACCAAAATCCCTCGCTTTGCCTTTGAGAAATTCGCCAACGCCGATGATCGCTTAACCACTCAGATGAAATCCGTGGGCGAAGTAATGGCAATGGGGCGAACCTTCCAAGAGAGTTTGCAAAAAGCCTTACGTGGCTTGGAAACGGGCATTTGTGGCTTCAATCTGCTTTCGGAACACCCTGAAAAAATCCGCCGTGAGCTTGCCAACCCCGGCCCGAGCCGTATTCTCTATGTGGCGGACGCATTCGGGGCAGGATTTAGCCTTGAAGAAGTGCATCACTATTCCAAAATCGATCCGTGGTTCTTAGTGCAAATTCAAGATCTGGTGCAAGAAGAACTCGCCTTAGAGAAAAAATCCCTCAGCGATTTGGACGCGGCGGAATTACTACGCCTCAAACGCAAAGGCTTCTCGGACAAACGCATTTCGCAACTGACCAAAGTGAGCGAAAAAACCGTGCGTGATTACCGCCACAGCCTCAATATCGTACCTGTTTACAAGCGGGTGGATACCTGCGCGGCGGAATTTAAATCGGACACCGCTTACCTCTATTCCACCTACGAACAAGAGTGCGAAGCCAACCCAAGCGACCGCAAAAAAGTGATGATTTTGGGCGGCGGTCCGAACCGTATCGGGCAAGGGATCGAATTTGACTACTGCTGTGTTCACGCCGCCCTCGCCCTGCGTGAAAGCGGTTTTGAAACCATTATGGTGAACTGCAACCCTGAAACGGTTTCCACCGATTTCGACACATCTGACCGCTTGTATTTCGAGCCTTTAACCCTTGAAGATGTGTTAGAAATCGTGCGTGTGGAAAAACCGTGGGGCGTGATCGTGCATTACGGCGGTCAAACCCCGCTCAAATTGGCAAATGCGTTACACGAAAATGGGGTGAACATTATCGGCACTTCGGCGGATAGCATTGACGCCGCCGAAGACCGTGAGCGTTTCCAGCAGATCCTCAATCAGCTCAACCTCAAACAGCCACCAAATCGCACCGCTCGCAATGCGGACGAAGCCTTAGCCTTGGCGAACGAAGTCGGCTATCCGTTGGTGGTGCGTCCGTCTTACGTTCTCGGCGGTCGTGCAATGCAGATCGTTTACAATGATGAAGAATTGAACCGCTATATGCGTGAGGCGGTGTCGGTCTCAAACGACAGCCCGATCCTGCTCGATCACTTCCTCAATAACGCGATTGAGGTCGATGTGGATTGTATTTGCGATGGCGAAAACGTGGTGATCGGTGGCATTATGCAACACGTTGAGCAGGCAGGGATTCACAGCGGCGACTCAGCTTGCTCGCTACCGCCATACTCATTAAGCGGTGCGATTCAAGATGAAATTCGCCGTCAAACCAAAGAAATGGCGTTTGCGTTGGGCGTGAAAGGCTTGATGAACGTGCAGTTTGCGGTGCAGAATGATGTGATCTATGTGTTGGAAGTCAATCCGCGTGCCAGCCGTACCGTGCCATTTGTCAGCAAAGCCACGGGGCAACCGCTCGCCAAAATCGCCGCACGCGTAATGGCAGGCATCAGCCTTAAAGAGCAAAATGCGTTGCAAGAAGTGATTCCACCACACTATTTCGTTAAAGAAGCGGTGTTCCCATTCATCAAATTCCCAGGGGTGGACACCATTTTAGGACCTGAAATGCGTTCAACGGGCGAAGTAATGGGCGTGGGCAAAACCTTCGCCGAAGCCTTTTTCAAAGCCCAGTTAGGGGCGGGCGAACGAATCCCGAAAGTGGGCAAAGTTTACCTCTCGGTAATGGACGAACACAAAGCAGACTTAATCGACATCGCCAAACGCCTGCAAGAACAAGGCTACGGCTTGTGTGCCAGCTTCGGCACGGCAAAATTCCTGCGTGAGCAAGGCATTGCGGTGCAAACAATCAACAAAGTGCGTGAAGGTCGCCCACATATTGTCGATGCCCTCAAAAACGGCGAAATTGCGTTGGTGATCAACACCGTGGGCGGCGACCCTGAAATCATCGCCGACAGCCACTCAATCCGCCGCACCGCTCTACAACTGCGTGTGCCACTCTACACCACAATGGCAGGGGCAGACGCCGTATCCTACGGCGTGAAGCATATCAACGAGTTTGATGTGTATTCCGTGCAGGGGTTGCATAAAGGGTTGTAATTCTTAGCCTAGCCATAGCAAGAGGGCAGATAATTGAAAATTTCGATTATCTGCTTTTTTGCTCTTAATAGTGAAATGGTATTCCAGACCAAATAAATACGCTCTATGGAAGTATAGTGTAAAAAACTATGGGGCAAATTTTTTTGGTTAATGAGCTTCAAAAATAAGAAATTGGCAGTATAGGCGGTTACCAAGCCTCAAAAACTGTACAAGCCCCATCCGCAAATATGGCTGTTTCAATCATTAAATCTGAAATGCAATCAAAAGGAAATGATTTTACGCTTAGAAATGTGGAAGAACTAAAATAGTATTAAAACGGAATTACAGTTGTAATTCCGTTTTTTCTTCCTTGTACAATCCCCCCAATTTCCCTACAATATCGCCCTTTTAGGTTTTAGCAAAAGAGGTCAAGGTGTCGCAGATCAAATTGATTGTCGGTCTTGCCAACCCAGGGGCGAAATATGAAGGCACTCGCCACAATGTGGGCGAATGGCTGATTAACGAAATCGCCCGTCAATATAATGTGAGTTTGAAAGACGAACCAAAATTTTTCGGCAAGGTCGCCAAAATCAACACGGCACAAGGCGAAGTGCGTTTGCTCGTGCCAACCACTTTTATGAATTTAAGCGGAAAAGCGGTGGGGGCATTGGCGAATTTTTATCGAATCAAACCCGAAGAAATTTTGGTCGCCCACGATGAGTTGGATTTGCCTTGTGGCGTGGCGAAAATCAAGCAGGGCGGCGGACACGGCGGTCATAATGGCTTGAAAGATATTATCGCCAACCTCGCCAACAGTAATAATTTCTACCGTGTGCGAATCGGAATAGGACACCCAGGGCATAAAGATTTAGTCGCTGCCTATGTGCTAGGCAAACCCTCGCCAGCGGATCAAACCTTGATCGACAGCGTAATTGACGAAGCAGGTCGCTGCGTTGAGGTGCTGTTTAAAGAGGGCATCGTCAAAGCGACAAATCGGTTGAATGGGTTTAAGGCATAAAACTCTCTTGTGATTAAGTTGCCCCCTACGGTCTCGCTCTGCTCGACCACTTCCCCCGCAAGCGGGGGAAGATCTTAAAATCATCGCAGAATCTGATCTGCCCCCGCTTGCGGGGGAAGTCCCTGCGAAGCAGGGGTAGGGGGCTACAAGCGGTAAGATTTTAGAAACAATTTACAAACAAAAGGAAAAATTATGGGATTTAAATGTGGTATTGTCGGTTTACCAAACGTGGGAAAATCGACCCTTTTCAACGCCTTAACCAAAGCAGGGATTGAGGCGGCAAACTATCCATTCTGTACCATTGAGCCGAACACGGGCGTAGTGCCGATGCCTGATCCTCGTTTGGATAAATTGGCGGAAATCGTTAAACCTGAGCGTGTGTTGCCAACCACAATGGAATTTGTGGACATCGCAGGCCTGGTGGCAGGGGCGAGTAAGGGCGAGGGTTTAGGTAATAAATTCCTTGCCAACATTCGTGAAACGGACGCGATCGGACACGTTGTGCGTTGTTTTGAGAATGATGACATCGTTCACGTTGCAGGCAAAATCGACCCTGCGGACGATATTGAAATCATCAACACCGAATTGGCGTTGGCGGATTTGGATAGCTGCGAACGGGCGATCCAACGCTTACAAAAACGAGCCAAAGGCGGCGACAAAGACGCGAAATTTGAGCTATCAATTATGGAAAAAATCCTGCCAGTGCTTGAAAATGCAGGAATGATCCGCTCTGTGCCGTTAGACAAAGACGAATTACACGCCATCAAAGGCTACAACTTCCTTACGCTCAAACCTGTGATGTACATCGCCAACGTGAACGAAGACGGTTTTGAAAATAACCCATACCTCGACCGCGTGCGTGAAATCGCCGAAAAAGAGGGGGCAGTGGTTGTGCCTGTGTGTGCCGCGATTGAAGCGGAAATCGCAGAATTGGAAGACGAAGAAAAAGTCGAATTTTTACAAGATCTCGGTATTGAAGAACCGGGTTTGAACCGCGTGATCCGTGCAGGTTACGCCTTGCTCAACTTGCAAACCTACTTCACCGCTGGCGTAAAAGAAGTGCGTGCGTGGACGGTCTCAGTCGGGGCAACCGCACCAAAAGCTGCCGCTGTGATCCACACCGACTTCGAGCGAGGCTTTATCCGTGCCGAAGTGATTGCCTACGATGATTTCATCCAATACAAAGGCGAAAACGGGGCGAAAGACGCAGGAAAATGGCGTTTAGAGGGCAAGGATTATATCGTGCAAGACGGCGATGTAATGCACTTCCGTTTTAACGTTTAATCGCAAAAATTCACATCAATCTAACCGCTTGTTTCTCACAAGCGGTTATTTTTTAAGGAAAATCCAATGGCTGATCCGCATATTCAATCCCCCCTTGATGTTTGGGATAAACTCACCGTCATCTGCTACCGCTCGGGCTTTGTGGTCGCAACCCTAATGCTCGCCCTGTTGCCCTATTTTCCCAACCTCGCCCAACTTGGGCTACTGATCGCAGGCACAATGCTGGCTTCCTCGCTACACATTTACCTCAAACCTATCCGCTTCACGTTCCAATTCGCAATGTGGATCGGCTTGCTCTGCCAAATTTTCGGCGTGCCAACCCTCGCCCTCGGGGCGGCTTTGTTAGTGATCGGCGGATTATGCTACAAAGAATACTTCTGCTTCCGCATTTTTGGCTTAGCCGCTCAACCGATTTTGCTCGCACTATTATGGCTCGCCACCGTGGCGGAAATCCCCCTCGCCCAAATCATCCTCTCGACAATCGCCAGCCTGTTATTGCTGATCCTCAGCATCCAAAAATGGCGAATGCCACTGCATTTTGATATTGGGGATAAGGGGAAGTATCAGGTTTAGATAGTTCCGTTGGGTAATTGAAATTTAAAAAAATCTTACAAAATCGTGAAATTTCTTTAAAGGATCATTGTCTTAGCCTTGAATTTTGGCAGCATTGCCATTAAATTGCGGTTTCGGCATTGCCGAATTGACTTTGACTACGGAGAACAAAACATTATGGCAAAAAGAGTTATCCTCTTTCTATTAACGAACTTAGCGATCACCTTTGTTTTGGGGATCGTGCTTAACATTATTTTCAGCGTAACGGGCATTGACAGCCGTGGCACGGGCGGTATTTTAGTAATGTCGCTCTTATTCGGTTTTGCAGGCTCGTTAATTTCATTATTCCTATCAAAAACGATGGCGTTGCGTTCGGTGGGGGCGGAAGTGATTCAACAGCCTCGCAATCAAGCCGAGCAATGGTTATTTGACACGGTCAAACGCCAATCGCAACAGGCGAACATTCCAATGCCTGATATTGCGATTTACCACTCGGCGGATGTAAATGCCTTTGCGACAGGGGCGACCAAAAGCAATTCACTTGTAGCGGTCAGTACGGGCTTGCTTAACGCAATGACCGAAGATGAAGCCGAAGCGGTGGTGGCACACGAAATCGCCCACATTGCCAACGGCGATATGGTAACAATGACCTTACTACAAGGGATTTTGAATACTTTCGTAATTTTCTTCGCACGCATTATCTCAACCCTCGCGGCAGGCGGTCGTGATGAAAACGGTAATTCCACCTCAAATACCCTCGTGTTCTGGGTGGTGGATATCGTGTTGCAAATGGTGTTCGGCGTAGTAGCGACAATGATCGCAATGTGGTTCTCGCGTTACCGTGAGTTCCGTGCGGACGCAGGTTCAGCCCAATTAGTCGGCAAAGAGAAAATGATTGCGGCTTTACAACGCTTGCAAAATGTACACGAACCACAAGAAATGCAAGGCTCACTCGCTGCCTTTATGATCAACGGTGGACGCACCAAAGAACTCTTTATGAGCCACCCACCGCTTGAAAAACGTATTGAAGCGTTGAGAAATCTTTAATTCTTCGCACAAAAAATGCCAGCTTTTGCTGGCATTTTTGTTTGACAATGGGTAGGAAAATTTCTCAGATCTCATCAATCCTAATGCCCACTCAACACTTTCGCAGGTTCGAGTTTTGAAGCACGAACTGCAGGGTAGAGGCTTGCCAAGAGGCTGAGGATTAAGGTGGCGAGTAGCACCCAGACCACATCTAGCCAGTTTAATTCACTGGGTAGGAAATCGACAAAATAGACCCCGTCTGAGAGCAGTTTCACGCCGAAGAAATTTTCGAGGGATTTGATGATGTTGGTTAAATTTAAAGCGACAATCACGCCGAGGATAATGCCACAAATCGCCCCTTTCATTCCCGACAGCAAACCATACCAGAGGAAAATTTTCTGGATAAAACGGTTGTTCGCCCCGAGGGTTCGCATAATCGCAATGTCGCCCTGTTTGTCTTTAACCGCCATAATCAGGGTGGAAATAATGTTGAAACACGCTACGCCGATCACCAGCACCATTGCGATATACATCACCACCCGAATCAGCTGGATGTCGTTATACATATAGCCAAATTTTTCGACCCACGTCTCTAAATAGAGGGGCTGCGGATAGTTTCGCAATTCAGGCAGGGCAAGATTGCGTGCCTCAAATGGCGTTTTTAACGCAAGTTCTAAGCCCGACACTTGGTTTGGCTGATATTCCAACAGCTCTTGGGCTTTGCTTAATGGCAGCAGGGCGTAACTATGGTCGAGTTGCCCCTCTAAACGCAAAATCCCCGTAATAGGTAGCGAAAAGCGTAGTGGTTGAGCCAATGAGCCGTCTTCGGTGGCTTGCGGTAGCAACAGCGTAACTTCATCGCCTACCGCCACATCAAGGGCTTTGGCGATGCCAGAACCTAACACCAAACCGCCCTCTTTGTGGAACGCTTGCCACTGTTCGGTTGGCACAAATTGCCCTAACTGGCTCACTTGATCTTGCTTGGCGGGATCAACCCCTCGCACTTGGGCGATTTTCAGTTGCGAGCCGTTTTCAATCAAGCCCGTAAAGGTAACAAATGGCGAAGTGGCAACCACGTTCGGGCTTTGTTGCACAAGGCTTTCGAGGGTGTTGAGATCCTCAATCGGCTGGGCTTCATTCATTGCATAAGAGCGTAACTCCGCGTGCGGCACAACGGAAAGCACCCGCTGGTTCAGCTCTCGCTCAAAACCGTTCATCGCACTCAACCCAACGATTAACACCGCCACGCCCAACGCAATACCAATGCTGGAAAACAGCGAAATCAGCGACACAAGGCGATTTTTCTGCTTGCCTCGTTGATAACGCCAGCTAATAAAAAACGGGGCATTCATTTAATTGCCCTCACGCAGAACGCCGTCCTGCATAATCAAACGGCGAGAGAGTTTATCGGCTAATTTCAAATCGTGGGTTACCAGCAAGAATGCGATATTTTGCTCACGGTTGAGCTGTTGAATCAGCTCAAAAATGCTTTCGGTGGTTTTCTGGTCGAGGTTGCCCGTTGGCTCATCGGCAAGCACCAACGCAGGATTATTCACCAACGCCCGAGCAATCGCCACCCGTTGCCGTTCCCCCCCCGAAAGTGCCGAAGGGCGGTGGCTAATTCTGTGCGATAATCCCACCGCTTGTAGCATTTTTTCGGCACGATCCCGAGCTTCGCCCTTATTGTGGCTACCGATTAACATCGGCATCATTACATTTTCAAGGGCGGTAAAATCCGCCATTAAGTGATGAAATTGATAGACGAAACCTAAATTTTGATTCCGCAACTGGGCGAGCTGGTTGCTGCTCAATTTTTGTAGCGATTGCCCCTTAATAAACACCTCGCCTTGGCTAGGCTGATCCAAGCCGCCGAGCGTGTGCAATAGGGTACTTTTGCCCGACCCCGAGCTACCCACAATCGCCACCAATTCGCCCGCTTGCATTGCGAAAGAAACCTCTTTCAACACCTGCACCGCTTGCTCGCCCTCTTGATAAAATTTACTGATTTTTTCGCAGCGTAATAATTCGGTCATTATTTATTCTCTACTAATTTAATCAAATCTTCCTCACTCAACACCGCCACGCCGAGTTCTTGGGCTTTGGCGAGTTTTGAGCCTGCTTTTTCGCCGGCGATGAGGTAGTCGGTTTTGCTGGAAACACTGCCCGATACTTTACAGCCGAGCTGTTGTAGCAAGGCTTTGGCTTCATCACGAGTAAGTTGGGTCAGCGTTCCAGTCAGCACCACATTTTTGCCTTTGAGCGGATTATCGGCGATTTCCTGTTGCACCACCGCCTGCCAGCTCACGCCACAAGCGATGAGATCTTCCACTACTTCCACATTGTGCGGTTCTTGCCAGAATTGGAAAAGACGGTTTGCCACCACTTCCCCCACATCTTGCACCTCTTTCAGTTGGTCGAGGTTGGCGGTGCGGATCGCGTCCAACGTGCCGAAGTGGTTGGCGAGGTTTTGGGCGGTTGCCTCGCCCACATCACGGATCCCCAACGCAAATAAAAAGCGAGCGAGGGTGGTTTGTTTGGCTTTTTCGATGCTTTGTAAGGCATTATTCGCCGATTTTTCCCCCATTCGATCCAATCGCATTAGGGTGGTGTGATCGAGTTTGAACAGGTCGGCAGGGGTGCGGACAAGCTCACGTTCCATTAACTGTTCGATCAATTTTTCGCCCACGCCGTCAATGTCCATCGCCTTGCGTGAAACGAAATGTTTTAACGCCTCTTTGCGTTGGGCTTCGCAGAATAAGCCGCCCGTGCAGCGTGCCACCGCCTCGCCCTCAACTCGCACTACCGCCGAGCCACAGACAGGACAAGCGGTCGGAAATTCGATTTTTTTCGCATTGGCAGGACGGCGTTCCGCCACGATCCCGATAATTTGCGGAATCACATCGCCAGCACGGCGGACGATCACCGTATCGCCAATCGCAATCCCTAAGCGAGCGATCTCATCGCCGTTGTGTAGGGTCGCATTGCTGACGGTTACACCCGCCACAAACACAGGTTCGAGCTTGGCGACAGGGGTAATCGCCCCCGTGCGACCGACCTGAAATTCCACATCATTGAGGATCGTCATTTCCTCTTGGGCAGGGAATTTGTAAGCAATTGCCCAACGAGGGGCTTTGGAAATAAAGCCAAGCTGATTTTGCAGGGCGATCTGGTTCACTTTCAGCACCGTGCCGTCAATATCGTAGCCGAGGGTTGGGCGTTTGGCTTGAATCTCGGCATAGAAAGCGGTCAATTCCTGATAATTTTTTGCCAGACGGATTTCCGCATTAACGGGAATGCCGAGGGATTTGAGCCATTGCAACCGCTCAAAATGGGTGTCGGGCAAGGGCTGTTCGCCCTCGTAAACGCCGACCCCATAAGCGTTGAGGGTGAGCGGACGCTGACGGGTGATTTTCGGATCGAGCTGACGCAACGAGCCAGCCGCCGCATTGCGAGGGTTGGCAAAGGTTTTTTCGCCCTTTTCCAACGCTTTGCGGTTGAGTTCCTCAAAGCCCTGTTGCGGCATAAACACCTCGCCCCGCACTTCCAAGCGAGCAGGGGGATTTTGCCCTTGCAAGCGTAGCGGAATGTTGCGAATGGTGCGAATGTTGGCGGTGATGTCCTCGCCCGTTGTGCCATCGCCTCTTGTCGCCGCTTGGGTTAGCACGCCGTTCACATACAAAATACTCACGGCTAAACCGTCTAATTTTGGCTCACAACAAAATTCGATTTGGTCGGCGTTGAGCCCAATCCGATCTTCAATTCGCTTTAAGAAAGCGGTCAGATCCTCGTCCGAAAAACCGTTATCGAGGGACAACATCGGAATTTCGTGGGTGATTTGAGCGAAACCGTCCAACGGCTTCGCCCCCACCCGTTGGGTTGGCGAATCGGCGGTGATCAGCTCGGGATATTGCCATTCAAGGTTTTTCAGCTCGTTGAACAAGCGGTCATATTCCGAATCGGACACGAGGGGATTATCCAAAACGTGATAGTGATATTCGTATTCACGCAGTTGGGTTCTTAATCTATCTAATTGATTTTGAATAGAATTTTGGTCGAATAGTGGCATTTTTGAAACTTAGAAAAGAAATCCCCCAACGCAGGCAAGGCGAAATCAGTGAAACCTTGCGATGCGAGGGGGATTGAGGACTAATGAGGCTGACGTAATTTGGCTAAATAACGGTAGCGAGAGTCTTCATCAAAGACATTTCCTTGATCATCAACCACCCAACCGTTGAGGGCTTGGGCGAGATCTTTCGCATCGTTTAATAGCTGGTTGAAATTGACGAGATCATTTCCCGCAGACGGCAGATACATAAAGAAAATCAACCCTGCGGTGCTTAATTGATGAATTTGGGTTAAATCAAACACCCCTGGGTTGTAGGCGTTGGCGACACTATACACCACGGGGCTGGCACTTGTGCCGTCAATGTGGCGGTGGAAAAGATTGCTCTCGCCATACAAGAAACCGAGATTTTCCAACTGTTTAACAAACTCGCTGCCCGCAAACACTTGCCCTTGGCTCGCCATTACATAAAGCTGAATTTGATTTGCAGGGATCGCTGGCTCTGGTTCAGGTTCTGGCTGCGATTGTTGTGGCTGAATTTGCACTTGAATTTCAGGCTGAGGTGCGGTTTGCTCAATGTTCGGTTGAGCATTGTTGAGCTGAACGTTTTGTTGCGGGGCAACTTGATCTGACAAACGCACCTGAATCTTACCGAGTTCTTTCTCAATGTCTTGTTGCACGGATTCTTGCGGTAAAGTGTCCCCTTGCATTGGGGAATAATCCGCAATGGGCGAAGCACCAAAATTTTGCTCAGACGGTGGTGCAACAGAAAGCGGATTTTCTTGTCCAAAGGACGGATTTGGCTGGGGTTGAGAAGAAAAACTGTTTGAAAAAACACGAGATTTTTCTTTGCGATGACTGAAAATCGTCCAGCCCGCCACGATTAAGGCTAATAAAACACCAAAAACAATCAGCAACGTATCAATATTTTCCATTGGATCCTCGTTAAAATGTCATTTTGGAACGGATTTGCGTTTGCGATAAAAGGGTGCATAGCTTACCATATTTGTGAAAAATTGATCATTAAATTTAAAGGATGTTTATGAATCGTACCCCTTTTCCTCAACCGCAAAACCAAGTGGAATCAGGCTTTCACTATTTTATTTACGGTTGGAAATTATTGTTTCAGCGTGAATTTTTACCTTTCGTGATTTTCCCGATTGCGATCAACGCCATAATAATGATTGGCTTGATTTGGCTATTCTTTTCGTCCATCGGCGGCTTGCTCGACAGCTTTCTACCAAGTTGGTTAGAGTGGCTAAGTTTTGTGCTTATCCCATTGATTTTCCTAATGATTTTGGTCGCATTTTATTTTGCGTTCACCACCCTCGCCAACTTTGTCGCAGCCCCTTTCAATGCCTTATTGGCGGAAAAAGTCGAATTGCAACTCACGGGCGAACCGCTGGGCGACACTTCCCTAATGGGCGTGCTAAAAGATGTGCCTCGAATGTTAAAGCGTGAGTGGCAAAAAATGATGTACAGCCTGCCACGTTTGATTGCCCTGTTTTTTCTCGGTTTCCTACCCCTTGTTGGGCAAACCGTTGTGCCGATTTTAGCTTTTGCGTTCGGCTCGTGGCTGATTGCGATTCAGTATTGCGATTACCCGTTCGACAACCACAAAATCCAATTCCAACGAATGCGAAACGCCCTTTACCAACAACGCACAATGAATTTCACCTTTGGGGCGTTGGTCAGCATTTTCACGATGTTGCCTTTCATCAACCTCGTGGTAATGCCCGTTGCCGTCTGCGGTGCAACCGCAATGTGGGTAAAAGAATACCGCCGATTCTTCCTCGACAATCCCCACAGCGAATTTGCCAACGCCGATTACACCACCTCAAAAACCACTGCCGTCAGCACAGAAATCCGATCTAATCGCGTAATTCCAAAATAAAATTAAAAAAGCCTCAAATTTTAATTTGAGGCTTTTTTATCACGGATTAAATAATAAATTTATTAAATTTTTTCCAACCCCGCCACCTTCGCAATCAGCCACTTTATCCCATTTTGTACAAAAGCAATTTGCAGGCGGGTTTGGTCGCCGGAGCCTTCGACGTTGATGATTGTGCCTTGTCCGAATTTGCTATGACGGACTTTTTTCCCCATTTTCCACTCATTTTCCGTTTGCAATGGGTTGCAAGCGGGCTGATTTCGTGGATTTTTTGCAAAGGGGCTGAAATTCGCTGGGCGGTTGATGTTGCCACGCAGGCGGATTTCACGGATATGCTGTTCGGGTAATTCGGCGATAAAGCGAGACGGAATATGCCGTTCTTCTTTGCCGTACAAGCGGCGACTTTCCGCATAGCTGATCGTCAATTTGCGTTTGGCTCGGGTAATGCCGACATAGGCGAGGCGGCGTTCTTCCTGCAATCGCCCTTCGTCAAAGCTCATTCCGCTTGGGAAAATCCCCTCTTCCACCCCGACCATAAACACTCTCGGAAATTCTAAGCCTTTTGCCGAGTGCAAGGTCATTAACTCAACATAATCCTGATGCGGCGAGGCTTGGGCTTCACCCGCTTCGAGGGACGCGTGGGTGAGGAAAGCGGTCAGATCCGTGAGATCTTCTGCTTCATCGGGCTTGCTAAATTGACGGGCGGCGGTAACCAGTTCTTCCAAGTTTTCGATCCGCACTTCACCCTTTTCGCCTTTTTCTTGCTGATACATTGCGTATAAACCCGATTTTTTGATCACAAAATCGGTCTGCTCGAACAGTGCCATTTCGCTGGTTTCTTGCTCTAAGGCGTTGATCAATTCGGTAAATCGCAACAGGGCGGACGAAGCTCTGCCCGTGAGCATTTCCTCTTTGATCGCCACTTGGATCGCTTGCCAGAGCGTGATTTGACGTTGGCGAGTGAGCTGGCGTAAGGTGTCGAGGGTGCGGTCGCCAATGCCACGCGGTGGGGTGTTGATCACCCGTTCAAAGGCGGCATCGTCTTGGCGGTTGGCGATTAAACGTAGGTACGCCAACGCATCTTTGATCTCTTGACGCTCGAAGAATCGCATTCCGCCGTAAATACGGTAAGGAATGTTGGCTTGGATCAAGGCTTCTTCAATCACACGAGATTGGCTGTTGCTGCGGTAAAGCACCGCACATTCGTTCAGCTCGCCCTCGTCTTCTTTCCATTGTTTGATCTGCGAAGCCACGAAGCGAGCTTCGTCTAACTCATTGAACGCACAATAAATTTCGACAGGATCTCCCTCGCCTTGATCCGTCCATAAATTTTTGCCGAGGCGGTTATCGTTGTTGGCGATCAAGCCGTTCGCCGCCGACAAAATATGCCCCGTTGAGCGGTAATTTTGTTCAAGGCGAATGGTTTGGGCATTCGGGTAATCATTGAGAAAACGCTGGATATTTTCCACCTGCGCCCCTCGCCAGCCGTAAATCGACTGATCATCATCGCCCACGATCATCACTTTGCTGGTGTCGCCCGCCAACAAGCGGATTAAATCATATTGAATGTTGTTGGTATCTTGGAACTCGTCAATCAAAATATGCTGAAAACGCTCACGGTAGCGGTGCAAAATCGGTGGTTTAAATTTGAATAATTCGTAGGCACGGATCAACAATTCGGCAAAATCCAACAAGCCTGCACGGTCGCAAGCGTCTTGATAGATTTGGTAGATTTCGACTAATTTTTTCTCGTTCGGATCATTGCCGTGATCGATGTGGCTTGGTCGCAAGCCCTTATCTTTTTGAGCGTTGATATACCACGCGACCTGTTTCGGCGGAAAATGTTTCTCGTCAATGTTATGCAGTTTCAACAACCGTTTGAGCAAGCGTTGTTGATCCTCGCTATCCATAATTTGGAAATCTTGCGGCAGGTCGGCATCCAGATAGTGCGAACGCAACAGGCGGTTGGCAATGCTATGGAAAGTGCCGACCCACATTCCAAACAGGCGGTGATCGCTGGTTTGCGACAGGGTATGCTCAATGCGGTGCCGCATTTCAGCGGCGGCTTTGTTGGTAAAGGTAACGGCGAGAATGTTCGATTCTGGCACATTTTCCACCCCAATCAGCCACGCAATGCGGTGGGTTAGCACCCGCGTTTTGCCCGAACCAGCCCCCGCCAACACCAAATAATTCCCCAAGGGTGCTGCCACCGCTTCCCGTTGTTTATCGTTCAAACCGTCTAATAATAAAGAAAAATCCATCGCTTGCTCTTAATGTACTTTTATACAGTGGGCGGTATTATAGATCAAATTCGCCTTGCAAGCGGGCTGATTTTGAAAAATTTTGCAAAAAAATGTGGGAAATCTAACCGCTTGCTATTGTTTTTTAAGGCGGGAAAATTTACCATTAGCACGTTTTTTAAGTTTCATAAAACTTACTTTTGTTAAACAAAACCTTAATAGGAAATTAAAAATGATCAAAAATTTAGCAAAATTAACCGCAGTGGCGGCAACTTCAATGATGTTAGCAGGCTGTTTCTCAGCAAAAAGCATCAACCTTGACGCACCAGCCCCAGCGGTAGCACCTGCACCAGCTAAACCAGCGAAAGAGTACACTTTAAGTGGCGACTTCTTATT
Source organism: Haemophilus paracuniculus (assembly GCF_002015115.1). Taxonomy (GTDB): domain Bacteria; phylum Pseudomonadota; class Gammaproteobacteria; order Enterobacterales; family Pasteurellaceae; genus Haemophilus_E; species Haemophilus_E paracuniculus. Next base: position 254,997 of record NZ_MUYA01000004.1, on the reverse strand, counting down.
TGATTTCGACAAATCAAACTTATCTGCACAAGGTAAATCAACCTTAAACCGCATCGCACAAGAGCTTAAAGCAGCAGGTTCAAGCAAAGTGGTTGTTACTGGTTACACTGACCGTTTAGGTTCAGCGGCTTACAACTTAAAACTTTCACAAGAGCGTGCTAACACAGCGAAAGCATACTTACAAGCACAAGGCGTGAAAGCGAAAATCTCTGCGGTAGGTCGTGGTAAAGCAAACCAAGTGAAAGCATGTAACGGCGTTTCAGGCGATGCGTTAAAAGCGTGCTTAAAACCAAACCGTCGTGTTCACATCAAAGCAAACTAATTTTTAGTTTCAACAAAGAAAACCGCCATTTTTGGCGGTTTTTTTGTAAGTATGATTTAACTTTTTTCAGAACCTTGTAGAATATAGGCGTTTTTCTTAACGAAAAGGAAGTGCAAATGGCAATTTTAGTAACAGGTGGTGCAGGTTATATCGGTTCACATACGGCGGTGGAATTATTGAACGCTGGGCGTGAGATCGTGGTGTTAGATAATTTGCACAATTCATCGGAAGTTTCCCTCGAACGTGTCAAACAGATTACGGGCAAAGATTTTCCGTTTTACAAGGGCGATATTTTAGATCGTGAAATCCTGCGTAAAATTTTTGCGGAACACAACATCGAATCGGTGATCCATTTCGCTGGCTTGAAAGCGGTGGGCGAAAGCGTGCAAAAGCCGTTGTTCTACTACGAAAATAACGTAGGCGGTTCGATTGTGTTGGTGGAAGAAATGTTGAAAGCAGGGGTGAACACCATTGTGTTTAGCTCGTCCGCCACTGTTTACGGCACACCGAAAGCAGTGCCTATTACCGAAGATTTTGGGGTAGGTGGCACGACCAATCCATACGGCACGTCCAAATATATGGTTGAGAGAGTGTTGGAAGATACGGTCAAAGCCAATCCGCAATTTAGTGCGGTGATCCTACGTTATTTCAATCCTGTTGGGGCACACGCAAGCGGTTTGATCGGCGAAGATCCGAATGGCATTCCCAACAACCTAATGCCATTTATCAGCCAAGTGGCGGTGGGCAAATTGTCGCAACTGTCCGTGTTTGGTGGCGACTACCCAACCCAAGACGGCACGGGCGTGCGAGATTATATCCACGTGGTCGATTTAGCGATTGGGCATTTGAAATCCCTTGAAAAACATCAGGATCACGCAGGTTTACATATCTACAACTTGGGAACAGGCGTAGGCTATTCGGTGCTGGATATGGTCAAAGCCTTTGAGAAAGTGAATGAAATCGCCGTGCCGTACAAAATCGTCGATCGCCGTGCGGGGGATATTGCCGAATGTTATTCCGACTCTCGCAAAGCCCTTGACGTGCTAGGCTGGAAAACGGAACGTGATCTCGACCAAATGATGAAAGATACGTGGAATTGGCAGAAAAATAACCCGAACGGCTACAAAAGCTCACAATAAGGATAAATGATGACCACCACCAAACCCTCAATTTGGCAACAAATTTTCACTAAAAATATGTTGCTCTGTATTTTCACGGGATTTAGCTCAGGCTTACCGCTCTATGTGCTATACCAACTCGTACCAGCTTGGCTAAGATCAAATAGTGTAGATCTTAAAACCATTGGTTTTTTTACTTTGATTGGGTTTCCTTACACTTGGAAATTCATTATTTCGCCACTACTTGACCGTTACTACCCCAATTTCCTCGGTCGCCGCCGCAGTTGGATGTTCCTCACTCAAATCTGTTTGCTTGCTCTGTTAGCTTTGCTTGGGCAATTTAACCCTGTCGAAAGCATTTCAACGGTGGCAATTATTTCAACTGCGATTGCGGTGTTCTCAGCGGTGCAAGATATTGTGATTGATGCTTACCGCCGTGAAATTTTAAGCGATGAAGAACTTGGTGGCGGTAATTCATTACATATTGCGGCATATCGTTTTTCAAGTTTAATCCCAGGTGGGCTAGCGTTAATTTTATCCGATTATATTAGTTGGGATAAAACATTTATTTTTACAGCATTATTTATGCTTCCTGGTATTGCTCTTTCCCTTTTCTTAGCCAAAGAACCAGATGTACCACACATTGATCGCTCAATACCGTTCTATAAAGCATTTACTTTGCCATTTAAAGAGTTTTTCCAGCGTAAAGGCATATATGCAGGTTTGGGATTTATCTTATTTATTTTCTTATATAAATTCGGTGATTCCCTAGCTACATCATTACAAACCGCCTTTATTTTAGATATGGGATTTAGTCGCACCCATTTAGGCACTGTTGTAAAATTCTTTTCCTTAGGCTCGGTCATCTTAGCTGGAATGTTAGGTTGGCTAATTGCAAATAAATTAGGGCTTAACCGAGCATTATGGATATTTGGATTTGTTCAGCTGGTAACAATACTAGGCTTTGTTTGGTTATCAAGTTTTGGTAAATTTGAAACTGTTGGTACTTATGAAATTGTGCTTTTAGCGATTGTTATTAGTGGCGAATATATAGGGGTTGGCTTAGGGAGTGCAGCATTTGCAGCATTTATGGCAAAAGAAACAAATCGACTTTATAGTGCCACCCAACTCGCGATTTTTACCAGCCTTTCCGCCATTCCGAGCAAAATTTTCGGGGCGTTCTCGGGCGTATTGGTTGAAAACTACGGCTATTACACTTTCTTCTGGATCTGCTTCGTGGTCGGTATCCCTGGAATGTTAATGCTATTCAAAATCGCCCCTTGGCATCAAACCAGCAAATAATCCTTAACCCCTTGCCCAGCAAGGGGTTTCTTTTTCGCCCTTGCAAGGGATAGGATTTCGTGAAATTTCGTAAAATCCTACCCCTTGCATAAAGTTCCCAAAAATTTTTGTAAATGAAATTGACTTGCATTTGCAAATTATGTAAATTGCGAACTATTCTTATTTCCGCAATTTTCAGGAGAACCCAATGCGATTCAATTTAACCAAACTCGCCGCTGCTGTGGTGGTGGCGACCAGCTCAATGGCGTATGCCGAAACTGTTACCCAACTTGATGAAATTGTTGTTACCGCTGAGGTGCAAGGTAAACAATCGTTAGGGGTGTCGAATATCAGTAAGGAAGATTTAGAAAAACGCCCTGTACAGAACGATCTGTCCGAAGTGTTACGCACAATGCCAGGAGTAAACTTGACGGGCAACGCCGCAGGATCAGCTCGCGGTAACAAACGCCAAATTGATGTGCGTGGAATGGGGCCTGAAAATACCTTGATTTTGATTGATGGCAGACCTGTAACCTCACGTAACGCCGAGCGTTACGGTCGTTCGGGCGAGCGAAACACCCGAGGCGACAGCAACTGGGTGCCAGCGGAAATGATTGAGTCGATTGAAGTGCTGCGTGGTCCTGCCGCTGCTCGTTATGGTTCGGGGGCGATGGGCGGAGTGGTGAATATCAAAACCAAACCCGCCACCAACGAATTTCACGGTAGCCTAAATTACTACACCAACCAACCGCAAGATAGCAAAGAAGGCGCAACCAACCGCGTTGGCTTTGCGTTTAGCGGTCCGTTAATTAAAGATAAATTGGCGTTTCGTCTCTACGGCAACTGGAACAAAACCGATGCCGATTCCGCCAATATCAACGCACAATATAATGATCTTTCCGCCCAAGCTCGCAGCCGCAATAACGCCAAATTTATTGCAGGACGTGAGGGGGTGCGTAACAAAGATATTGCAGGGCGTATTGATTGGAATGTTACCGATAACCAAAAAGTCAGTATCGACATTAGCAACAGCCGTCAAGGGAATATCTACAACGGCGATACCCAAACCAGCTCGGGCGGCAACATTGGCGTTACTTCGGCGTTAAATGGACAAGAAACTGCCCGCTTGTATCGCCAAAGCTATGCGATTACCCACACGGGCAAATATGGTTGGGGGGATAGCAAACTTGGGTTTAGCTGGGATCGTACCACCAACAGCCGCTTGAAAGAAGCCTTAACAGGGAACATTGAGGGGGCTTATGCACCGGCAAGCCGTAATCCAAACGAGACAAGAGCCAGTGGGTTCAGCGACAGTGTCTTAAAAAATTCCCGTTTAAATGGCGAACTCAATATTCCATTTACACTCGGTTTCGATCAAATGCTCACCATCGGGGCGGAATTTGCACAAACCAAACTCGATGATGGTGCTTCAACCAGTCAAAGTCTTGTGGCAAAAACCAATCGAAGAACAGGGCAGGAAACACCTGATAGCTACGCAGGCATTGGGCAAAATCGCACGGGATTGATTAAACGCACCGAATGGGCGGTGTTCCTTGAAGATAATATCGCCGCCAGCGACCGCACTTTCGTTACCCCAGCTGTTCGCTACAATTACAGCGATGACGCAGGCTCAGTGGTAACAGGGGGCTTAAATGTGGCACATAACATTACCGACAACCTCAAAATCAAAGGCGGTGTGGCACGTGCATTCAAAAATCCAAACCTCTATCAAGCCAACCCGAACTATATGATTTATAGTAACGGAAGAAGTTGCCGAATCTTGCCAGAAGGCTTTGTGCCTTGCTACTTGCTCGGCTCGGCGGATCTCAAACCAGAAATCAGCTGGAACAAAGAGATTGGCTTAGAATATAGCAAAGACGATTTCACCGCGTCAGTTGCCTACTTCAACAATGACTACCGCAATAAAATTATCGCAGGTACAGAAGCGATTGCGATCACCAGTGCAGGTCGAGAAGTTTATCAATGGAAGAACGCCAAACGTGCGATTGTTGAGGGTGTTGAGGGCAATCTCACCCTGCCATTGGTGCAAGACAAATTACGCTTAGTCAATAACTTCACCTATATGATCCAATCGAAAGATAAAGAGACGGGCAATCCGCTTTCGATCATTCCAAAATATACGCTAAATTCAAGCCTAAATTGGACACCAACCGAAGCCTTTGATGCGAATTTGACCTACACCCAATATGGTCGCCAAAAACCTCGCACCGTGGCAACTACACCGCGTGAACAAATGGAACTCAACCCGACCACGCTCGGCAGTTACAGCGTTTGGGGCGTGAACGCAGGTTATAAATGGAACAAAGCGATCAGCGTTCGTGCAGGAGTAAGTAATTTGTTTGACAAACAAATTAAACGTTCAAATGCAGGTGCCGCTACCTACAACCAACCAGGGCGAGCTTACTACGCAAGTGTCAAATACGAGTTCTAATCCAACTCAACCAAATCAAGGGGCGAAAGCCCCTTTTGTTTTTTTACAAGCGGACAGTTTTAAGATTGATTGTGAAGTAAAAAACCGAACAATTTGTTCGGTTTTTTTGTGATTAGATTTGAGTCATTAGCCGTTGATATTCAACCATTCCCGCAATTTGGGCTTGCAGTAAATAAGGGTTATATAAACTACGGTTGCGTTCGGTGTTTTCCATTAGAATGCCGAAGCCGTTTAAGCCGTTGAATGGGTAGAAAATAAAGTCTAAATCGGATTCTTTGATGAAATCTTCAATCGCGGTTAAAACGCCGTTTTTCTCGCCGCCTTCGTGTAAGGCGTTGGCGAAACCTGCGTTGAAGCGGCTGGTTGGCGAGAGTTCGTTTTGGTTCGGCACCATTCCCATTTTGGCGTGGGGTTGCACAAATTCGGCAGGGACGTTGCTCGGGTTGTAATACATATCACGGCGTCCGTAAGGCCAGCCGATGTCGTGGAAAAAGCAGATCGGGAAAGGGTTATTTTGTTCTTTGCTTTTTGCTGCGATGGATTTTAATTCGTTGAAAACGGTGTACCAGTTGTGGTCGCCGTCAATAAGGGCGATGTCGCAGGCGTTGAGTTTCGGCAGGGCTTGCAAGCTGAGTTCGCGAGCCATTGTGAATTTGCCGTTGCTCTGTTTTTCGAGGCTGTCTGCGTCAAATTGTGGGAATGGGTCAATCGCCGTGAAGTGGCAATCGTTATTCACACAATAATTTAGCACTTTAATCGTGTTTAAACCCGTGTCTGAACCAATTTCGATAATGTGCTTTGGTTTGACAATCGGTAAAATCGGGGCGATCGCAATTTCCCAGAAACGTTGCATTTTGTTGTCCTTTCATTTGGTAAGTGTAAAACTTTCCGACTGTAAAAAAAAAAAACAACTCGTCAAGAGGAAAAAAAGCGATTTTGCGGCTTTATTTTTTGATTTTATTTTAACCGATAAAAAAATAGACATCTTTCGATGTCTATTTTGTCGATCAAGCGGTCTGTTCCGCTTCAAATCTTTCAAAGGCAAGCACTTTGCTTTCGATTTTGCGTAGGATTATGGTCATAATCGCCGTAATCACGAGGTAAATCACGCCAGCCATTCCGAAGATTGAGAGGGCATCATATTCCGTGCCGTAAAGCTGGCGGGCGTAGCCCATAATGTCCATAATCGTGATGGTTGAGGCGAGGGACGTGCCTTTGAACACGAGGACGATTTCGTTGCTGTAAGAGGGCAAGGCTCGTTTTAACGCATAAGGAATCAAAATTTTGAGGGTCTGCAAGCGGTTCAATCCGAGTGCCGCACAAGTTTCCCATTGCCCTTTTGGAATGGCTTTCACCGCCCCGTGGAACAATAAAGTCGAATAAGCGGTACTGTTCAAAGCGAGGGCTAACATCGCACAGAACCACGCGTCCGAGAAAAAGTACCAAAGAGGGCTGTCGATAATCCATTGAAACTGCCCCGGTCCACTATAAATCAGGAAAAATTGCACCAGCAACGGCGTTCCCGTAAACAGGGTAATGAAGCCGTTAATCAAGCATTTGATTGGGCGGTTGTCCATTGAGAGCAAGAACGTGAGCAACACCGACAAGGCGAACGCAATCACTAACGCCACCGCCGTGAGTTGCAAGCTCGTGCCGATCCCTTGGGCAATCGTGGTTAAATATTCCCATAACATTAGGCATTTCCTCGCTCAAATCGGGTAACGTGAAGTTCAAGGCGTTTGATAATTCGTTGGCTAACCAGCGTAATCGCCAAATAAATCAACGCCGCCAAACTAAACCAAGTGAACGGCTGATGGGTGTTGGCGTTAATCAATTCCGCTTGACGCATTAAATCGTCCACCCCGATTAACGATACCAACGCCGTATCTTTCAACAACACAAGCCATTGGTTGCTCAACCCAGGTAAAGCGTGTCGCCACACCTGCGGCATAATGATTTTGATGAAAGTGTGGGAACGGCTCAAACCGAGTGCAGCCCCTGATTCCCACTGCCCGAGGGGAATCGCCTTAATCGCCCCACGCAACGACTGGGAAGCGTAAGCGGCGAAAATAATCCCAAGGGCGAACGAACCGCACCAGAACGCACTAAATTCGGCGAAATCCCCCGTCAGCATAAACATCGCTTGGGTCAAGCCGAAATAAATCAGGAACACCACCAAAATTTCAGGCAAGCCACGCAAAAGCGTAACCACCGCCGCCGTACTTTTTCGCACGAGGGCATTTTTGTGGGTTTCCAACACCACAAACAGAATCGACAACACCAAGCCGATCACAAGGCTCGCCGCCGCAATCCCTAAGGTCATCAGGGTTGCGTTGCCGAGCAGAGAAAGATAATCCGCAAACACTATTTGTCCGCCATCCAAGTTTGATAAATTTGTTGATATTTTCCGTTGGCTTTAATTGCGGCTAACGCTTGATTTAACTTCGACACCAATTCCGCATTGCCTTTATTCACCGCAATACCGTAACCGCTGCCGAAGAAATCTTTGTCCACCACTTTTTCGCCCACGAAGCCAAATTCTGGTTCTGTTTTAAGCCATTCGGCAAGCACGGGGGTATCGCCGAAAATCATATCCACCCGACCATTTTTCAAATCCAACATCGCCGTTTGCAAGCTCACATAAGGTTTCAACTGATACTGCTTGCCATTTTTAACCAGATATTGCTGGAACGTCGATCCCGTCTGCACCCCCACGGTTTTCGCCGTTGCTGGGGTCGCCTTGCCTTTCACCGCCAAAAACGCCGCCGAGCTGTCGTAGTAAGGATCGGTAAAAGCAACCTGTCTCGCTCGGGCTTCGGTAATATCCATCGCCGAAATCGCCGCATCAAATTTTTTCATTTTGAGATCGGCAATCAAGCTATCAAAACTCTGGGTTTTGAACTGGCAAGTGGCTTGCATTTCCTCACACAAGGCTTTCGCCAAATCAATATCGAACCCGACCAACTCACCTTTTTCATTGGTGATCTCAAACGGGGCATAAGAGGGTTCAGTCGCAAAGGTCAAAGTTTGATTGGCGTTCGCCGCCAAAGCGGATAACGCTAAAACAGAAGTTAAAAGAAGTTTTTTCATTGTGTTTGATCCTGTATTTTTATTTTTGGTTTTTTAGGGGATTTGCCCCCTTCGGCACTGCGTGCCACTTCCCCCGCAAGCGGGGGCAGATCGGATTTCCCCAAGAAGGTAGATTTATGTGATCTTCCCCCGTTCACGGGGGAAGTACCACCGAAGGTGGGGAAGGGGGCAACAAGCGGTTAGATTTTGAAAAAGTTTACGAAAATCCTACCGCTTGTTTAGTTTTATTATTTTCGATTTCTCACATTCGATATTGAGGGCGGATATAAAATCCGCCCCTACGAATAATGATCTTGCTCGAACAAATTCCCCCGTCATTTTGCGTTGAGCGGTTTCGTCAATTTCAAGGGCGATTTGTACTGTTTGAGCTTGCGTAGCAAGCGAGTTTACAAATCGACCGTAGAAATTAGAAACAAGCGAAACAAAAGCAAAATGTTCGGGGCGTGTTTCTTTGGTTACTTTCTTTGCACGAGCAAAGAAAGTAACAACCTACTTAGCGAACCATTTATTGTAAACTTCTTGATATTTGCCGTTTGATTTAATGGTCGCCAACGCTCCGTTGAGTTTATTCAACAACTCAGTGTTTGATTTGTTTACGGCGATACCTAAACCGTTGCCGAAGAACTCTTTATCGGTAACTTTTTCGCCAACGTAGTCAAGTTCGCTGTCGGTTTTGAGCCACTCGGCAAGCACTGGGGTGTCGCCAAATAACATATCAATCCGACCGCTTTTCAAATCAAGCACGGCGGTTTGCAAGGTAGCATAAGGTTTTAAGGTGTATTGCTTGCCGTTTTTCACAAGGTATTGTTGGAACGTTGAGCCGTTTTGCACGCCCACGGTCTTCGCTGTTTCAGGGGTTGCTTTGCCTTTCACGGCTAAGAATGACGCAGTGCTGTCGAAGTATGGGTTCGTAAAGGCAACCTGTTTCGCACGGGCTTCGGTGATGTCCATTCCTGAAATTACCGCATCAAATTTTTTGAATTTTAAGCCAGCGATTAAGCTGTCGAACGAGTTCGCTTTAAATTCGCAAGTTGCTTTTAATTCCGCACAAAGGGCGTTCGCCACATCCACGTCAAAACCGATAATTTCGCCTTTTTCGTTGGTGGTTTCAAACGGGGCATAAGAGGGTTCCATCGCAAAAGTGATTTTCTCTTGGGCTTGAACAGAAAGGGTTGCTAATGCAATCGCTGACGCAATCAATAATTTTTTCATTGTAAATTCCTCAATTAGTGTGAGTGAGAGAGATATTGTGCAAATTGTGGGGTTTGCGGTTGCTCAAAACAGCTTGCATCGCCGCTTTCCACAATTCTGCCTTGTTCCATATACACGACTTTGGTCGCCACTTTGCGAGCCACCGAAACTTCGTGGGTTACAATCACTTGCGTAATGCCTGTGCTTTGTAATTCTTTAATAATATCAACCACTTGTGCAGTGATTTCTGGGTCGAGTGCCGCCGTAGGTTCATCAAACAGCAACACTTCGGGTTGCATCATCAAGGCTCGTGCAATCGCCACACGCTGCTGCTGACCGCCCGACAGTTGCAACGGAAAACGCTCGGCAAACTGAGCTAAACGCAGACGTTCCAACAAACTTTTGGCACGCTCTACCGCCTCGGTTTTGCTTAACCCAAGCACTTTCATCGGGGCTTCAATCAAATTTTGCAACACACTCAAATGTGCCCACAAATGATACTGCTGAAACACCATTCCCACCTCTTTGCGTAATGCAGAGAGCTGTTTGGTGTGCATTTTCGCCGAAAGATCAAAATGATGATTCGCAATTTTCAACGTACCAGATTGCGGCACTTCCAGTAAATTCAGGGTGCGAATGAGGGTACTCTTGCCCGCCCCACTCGGCCCGAGCAACACCACCGTATCGCCCTTTTCAATGTTCAAATTGATGTCAAACAAGGCTTGATTCGAGCCATAAAAGAAATTGACATTACTAATCCGAATTGCCATCGGTAAAAAATCCTATGTTTTATTGGCGTAAAATTGAATGAATATTAAAATTTATTGCATATTTATGCAAGAAAATTCTACTTTTCGCTGAAATAATCAACAGCAAGGGGTAGGATTTTCAAAAATTTCGTATAAGGGCGGATATAAAATCCGCCCCTACAAACAGTGATCTTGCTCGAACAAAAAATCCCCCGTCATTTTGCGTTGAGCGGTTTCGTCAATTTCAAGGTCAATTTGTACTGTTTGAGCTGACGAAGTCAGCGAGTTTACAAATTGACCGCAGAAATTAGAAACAAGCGAAACAATAGCAAAATGCTCGGGGGTCGCCTTTCTTTTTGGTTACTTTTTCTTTGGCGAAGCAAAGAAAAAGTAACAAATCCCAAACAAGGGGTAGGATTTTGAAAAATTTTCACATTCACAAAAAACCTCGAAATTCCCCAAAATCCCACCCCTTGCAGAGAATCACATCGTAAGAGTTAAAATAATGTGCTAAAATCCACTCAATTTTTTTACAGTATTTTCCGCAATCCACGATGAACATTGACCCAATTTGGCTTTATCTTGCCCTTTTTATTTTGTTTTTGGTTTCGATTTATCTCTTTTTTTTGCAATCCCATTATCAGCGAGATGCCAGAGAATTACGCTTAGATCTTGAAAGAAGTCAGCAAGATCTGGTTCAAATTCAGCAAAAGCACGATCAGATTTTGTTGGATAAAAATCAGATTGAGCAGTGGGCGGTGCAGTATAAAACCCAATTAGAGGCGAGCTTGCAACGCATTAGCGAAAAAGATCAACAAATTCAAACGATTAGCCACAAAATTGAAATCGCCGAGCAGGAAGAAAATCGCCTTGAAAGTTATGTTAACGAGCTAAAAGAGCGGGTTGGTTCAGCCACCACCAAAGCGGAAACATTGGATGAGCAACTGCAACAATCCCAGCAGCAGATCAGCGAAAAATCGCAGGAAAACCACCGCTTGTTGGGGCAACTTCATCAGGTTCAGCAGGAATTGACCGAACTTCGCACCACCCTTGCCGAAAAACAGGCGAATTTTGAGGCTCAACAGCGTAATTTTATTGAGGTAAAACAACAACTTAACGTGGAATTTCAGCACCTCGCCCAGCAAATTTTAGAGGAAAAAAGCCGTTCGTTTAGTGAGAGCAACCAATCTTCGTTAGAGGCGTTGCTCAAACCGTTCAAAGAGCAGATCGAGGGTTTTCAAAAGCGGGTGAATGAGGTGCATAGCGAGTCGATAAAAGGCACGGCGAATTTAGAGGCTGAGATTAAACGGGTGCTGCAAATCGGGGTGTCGATGTCGGAAGAAGCCCAAAATCTCGCCACGGCGTTGAAGGGCAATAATAAGGTGGTCGGCAACTGGGGCGAGGTGCAGTTGGAAAGTGCATTGCAGGCGGCGGGCTTGCTGGCGGGTGAGCATTATATCGCCCAAGAGCATTACAAAAATGAAGAAGGGAAAAGTGCTTTCCCTGATTTTGTGGTGCATTTGCCCGACCAAAAACACCTTGTGATCGACAGCAAAGTGTCGCTACTCGCCTATGATCAAGCGGTACGATCCCACGAAAATTTTGCAATCTCGCAGGCGTTGGACGAGCATTGCAAATCCCTGCGATCCCACATTGACGGTTTGGCGAAGAAAAAATATAGCGAGCTGTTGGGGATCAAAAGCCCCGATTTTGTGCTGATGTTCGTGCCGATTGAGCCAGCTTACATCGAGGCGATGAAGCACGATCCGCACCTGTTCAATTACGGCTACGAACGCAACGTGATTTTAGTTTCGCACACCACCCTAATGCCGATTTTACGCACGGTGGCGAACCTATGGCGGATTGAACGGGGCAACAATGAGGCGAGGGAAATCAGCGAAAAAGCGGGGGAAATTTATAACCAAGTTTGCACCATTGCCGAGCGTTTGAACCGTTTGGGGAATACGATTACCACCGCAAATAATCAATATAATCAAACAGTTACCGCCCTTGTCGGCAAACAAGGTTTGCTCGGCAAGGTGGAACGTTTCCAAAAACTTTCGGCAAAAGCCAGCCAAGAAGTACCACAAATTGAACTACTAAATAGTGAGGTGGAAACCGCACGGTTAGAGGTGTTGATTGCCGAACAAAAGGGGGCGAGCGATGTTGCTGATCGTGGATAATCACGACTCTTTTACTTTTAATTTGGTCGATCTGTTCCGCAAAATCGGCACGTCCTTTGAGGTGGTGTCGGCGGAAAAATTAGATTTGGACGAAGTCGAAAAATTTAGCCATATTTTGATCTCGCCCGGTCCTGATGTGCCACGAGCCTACCCCAATCTGTTCGCAATGTTGGATCGTTATCATCAACGCAAATCGATTTTGGGGGTTTGTTTAGGACATCAAACCCTGTGCGAGTTTTTTGGTGGCGAGCTTTACAACCTCAACCAAGTGCGACACGGGCAGAAACGCCCTCTGATTCAGCAACAGCCTAATCCGCTGTTTGCCAACCTGCCCGATACTTTTGGCATCGGGCTTTACCACTCGTGGGCGATTTCGCCAAAATCCCTCGCTAACACACCGCTTGTCGCCACGTCCACCTGCGATCAAGGGGTGTTAATGGCGTTCAAACATCAAGATTTACCGATTTTCGGGGTGCAATTCCACCCCGAATCCTTTATGACCGAGTTTGGCGAACAGATGCTACGCAACTGGTTGAGTTATAAAAAAGTATAAAAAACACCCGCTCGAAAGCGGGTATTTTTACAGTCGTACTACTTTAAAATTTTAAACTTACTTAGTTACAGCATCTTTCACTTCGGTCGCTTTTTCTTCAACCGCTTTTACTGCGTCAGCAGTCGCTTGTTTCGATTCTTCCACTTTTGTAGCTGCGGCATCTTTCATTTCTGTGGCTTTGTCAGCCACAGCATTTGCTGCGTCAGCAGTTGCTTGTTTCGCTTCTTCCACTTTTGTAGCTGCCGCATCTTTCATTTCTGTTGCTTTGTCCGCCACAGCGTTTGCTGCGTCAGCAGTTGCTTGTTTCGCTTCTTCCACTTTTGCAGCTGCGGCATCTTTCATTTCTGTTGCTTTGTCCGCCACAGCGTTTGCTGCGTCAGCAGTTGCTTGTTTTGCTTCTTCCACTTTTGCGGCTGCTGCATCTTTCACTTCTGCGGCTTTCTCAGCAACGGCGTTAGTCGCATCGGTTGCAGCTTGTTTTACTTCGGCAGCTTTGTTTTCGACCGCTTGTTTCGCCTGTTGTGCTTGATCACAAGCGGTTAATGCGAATACTGAACCTAAAACGATAGCTAATAATGATTTTTTCATTGGTTTATTCCTCAATGTAAGAAAAGAAAAACCCCAAATGGGATCAAGTAATTGCGGTGGTTAAGACACAGTAAAATCCGAGAAGTTCATTCACGCCATAAAAAAAATTACCGAACCTTTCGGCTCGGCAATTTGTTAGGCATTATGCACCTTATTCGTTCGCGGTGGAACGTGGGGCGGAATGAACGTGGCTGACGGCACTGGAATGTCCCCCGAAACCTTTGCCGTAGAAGTAGTAGCGTGAATACTGCCACTCTACGATTGGGTAAGGCTTCGCCATTTCGCCCTCGGTTTTCGCTTGGGTCATCGCCGATTTGGTGTGTTCCGCTCGCGAGAATGTGCCGAGTTTGCCCTCAAAGCGGTAGTCGCTTTGGTAGCTGGACGTTGGCTGCTGCACGGCAGCAATCGCTTCCACCGCTGGCGGTTGGGTTGCCCCAATCATTGCTGAACCTGCTTTGCTTTCGACCGCTTGGGCGGATTGCTGTTGAGCCGCCACTCGTTCGTTTTTCTCTTTAACGAGATCACGCTCACTTGGTTGCGACACAAAACCACCGAACGGCACGCTTGCCGTGCTTTGGCTGGCGACTGGCATTTCCGAGATTGGCAACACTGGCTCGAACGGTGCTGATTGGGCTTTCGCAGTTTGAACTTGTGGCTCTTGCTGTTGCAACATTTCATCGACCGACAGGAAACGTGGTTTTTCTTCCACTTTCGGGCTGTCAAATTTCACCCAAATCTTACCGCTTGCCAGCTCTGGCGAAGCCACTGCCGAACTTAACGGCATTGGGGCTTTTGGCTCGTTGCGGCGGCGATCATCACGGCGGCGTTGGTTGCCGACACGCAAATGGCGAGGCAGACGGCGTTGGCGACCGTTTTCACGCTCTTGACGATCTGCACCTTGCTCGAAACCTTGTTCCTCAAAGGTTGCTACGCTTTCCATTGAGCTTTCTGCTGGAATGTCCGTTGCAAGCGGTGGGTTTTGCTCAAATTTTTGCGGTGCTTCCGCCTCTTTTGCGGTAAAGGCTTGTGGGGCAACACTTTCGGTCGCCACAACATTGTTTACCGCATCGAGATTGTCGTTCGCTTCCACATTATCCACTCGCACTTTTTTGCGTAAATCACGGCGTTGGCGACGTTCTGAGACATTTTGCTGGCGTGGCTCAAAGGCTTCCGCTTGGCTTGCCCCAGCGACTTCTTCCACCACTTGACGGCGTGCTTTTTTCGGCTCGTTGCGATCCGCTTTTTCACGCTGTTGGCTATTTCTCGCTTCGTCTTGCTGAGCTTTGCGTTGCTCGTTTTTCTCTTGACGAGACGGACGCTCACGGCGTTGCTGACGGCGATCACGCGGATTGCGGTTTTTGCCTTTTGGCTTTTTCGCTGGCTCTTCTTCCGATTTGAACCACCCTTTGATCGTGGCGAATAAACGGCTCAACAGAGACGGTTTCGCAGGCTCAACAGGGGTTGGGGCAGGTTGTAAATTCAACTCGCTGCTTTGTAGCACCGATTCCACCGTAATCACAGGTTCGTTGCGAGTAACGAGGGTTTCTTCCGCTGAACTATGGTTGTGATGATAGTGCGGTTGCTGTTCTTCCAACGCTTGATAATGTTTGGCAAGATCGTAGCTCAATGTTGGCACGACATCGTTTTCACGCAAGCGGTAAACGCTGAAATGTGGGGTTTCCATACTTTCAGTCGGCACCACAATCACTTGCACATCGTGGCGTTTTTCAATGCTGGAAATCGCTTTGCGTTTTTCGTTGAGCAAGTAAGACGCTACTTCCACTGGCACAATGGTATGCACTTGGGCGGTGTTCTCTTTGATCGCCTCTTCTTCGAGTAAACGCAAGATTGAAAGGGCAATCGACTCGTTATCACGCACCTTGCCTGTGCCTTGGCAACGAGGGCAAACGTGGCTAGACGCTTCGCTCAATGATGGGCTTAAACGCTGACGGCTCATTTCGAGCAAGCCGAAGCGTGAAATGCGACCGAATTGGATTCTGGCACGATCTTGACGGGTTGCCTCACGGATACGATTTTCCACTTCACGCTGGTGGCGGACTGGGGTCATATCAATGAAGTCGATTACGATCAAACCGCCCAAATCGCGTAAACGCAACTGGCGAGCGATTTCGTCCGCCGCCTCTAAGTTGGTGTTGAGGGCGGTTTCCTCAATGTCGCCACCACGGGTGGAACGAGACGAGTTAATATCAATTGCGGTTAAGGCTTCCGTAACATCAATTACAATCGAACCGCCAGACGGCAAACGCACTTCACGTTGGAAAGCGGATTCAATCTGCGACTCAATTTGATAATGGCTGAACAACGGCACTTCGCCCTCATAAAGGCGAACACGGTTGATAAAATCAGGGCGAACAAGGCGAATGTGATTTTTGGCTTTCTCGAACACTTTTTTGTTGTCGATTAAAATCTCGCCAATATCACGGCGAAGATAATCGCGAATTGCACGCACAATCACATCGCTTTCTTGATGAATGAGGAACGGGGCTGGACGGGATTCCGCCGCTTTTTTAATCGCATCCCAATGGTGCAGCAGCACTTTTAAGTCCCACTGCAATTCCTCTGGCGATTTGCCCACGCCAGCGGTACGCACGATCAAGCCCACATCATCAGGCACATCAAGGCAATCCAACGCTTCTTTGAGTTCCAAACGCTCATCGCCCTCAATGCGGCGAGAAATCCCCCCCGCACGCGGATTGTTCGGCATTAACACCAAATAGCTACCCGCCAATGAAATAAAGGTGGTCAGGGCTGCCCCTTTGTTGCCACGCTCTTCTTTGCTCACTTGAACGATAACTTCTTGCCCTTCTTGAATAATATCTTTGATATTTGGGCGACCTTGGAACACATAATCGGCAGGGAAATAATCACGAGAGATTTCTTTGAGGGGAAGGAAACCGTGGCGTTCCGCACCATAATCGACAAATGCGGCTTCAAGACTTGGCTCGACACGGGTAATTTTGCCCTTGTAGATATTCGATTTTTTCTGCTCGAAGCCTGGGTTTTCAATATCCAGATCGAACAGTCGCTGCCCATCAACGAGGGCAACTCGCAACTCTTCTTTTTGCGTTGCGTTGATTAACATTCTTTTCATTGTGTTTTCTCATCTTTCTTTTTGATTTTATAAAGCGTGGAAGTTCGTTGGCTATCTCACGACGGTCAGTTCCTCGCAACGATTTGCTTTTTACGCCTATTAGGCTCACCTTGTGCGATCACGTCTTACACTCAATTCGTTTGACTAAATTGACCGCATAATCAATCACTTAACTTGCATAAACTTGCTTGCAAGCGGTGGGATTTGAGCAAATTTTTACCTCAAATTGCCTTGCAAATTAGGCACACAAAAAAGCACGGCATTATGCCATTTTTCGGGGGGAAGTGGCAAGGAAAAGGGGGTGGAAATTTCACGCAATCGCACCCCTTGCAAGCATAAAAAAGGGGCGTTCCGAATGCCCCTTGTGAATTATTTTGACGGTTTTTCCAACGCCCCCAACAATTCCTGCGGTAAATGCAGATCGAGTTGGTTGTAAGGAATGGAAATTCCCTCACGATCAAAGGCGATTTTGACGCTTTCCATAATCGCAAACTGGGTGGTTGCGAAATCGGCGGTTTTGACCCACGGACGGACGAAAATCTGCACGCTGCTCGCCGCCAAATTGCCGACCGAAATCACAGGTTCAGGGGTGGTTAGCACTCGCTCGTCGGCTTTCAAGCAATCGGCGATAATCGCTTTCGCTTTGGCGATATCCGCCTCGTAAGCGATGTCGAAAATCATATCAATACGGCGAGTTTTGTTGCGAGAATAGTTGGTAATGCTGTCGGCAAACACCTTGCCGTTTGGCACGAGAATGGTTTTATTGTCGGGGGTGCGAAGTTCCAACATCAGCAAGCCCATTTGTCGCACCTTGCCCGACACACCGCCCGCTTCGATAAAATCATCTTTTTTGAATGGTTTGAAGATCAAAATCATCACGCCCGCCGCAAAATTTTGCAGGGAATTTTGCAACGCCAAACCAATCGCCAAACCTGCCGCACCAATCAACGCCACCAGCGAACTGGTGTTAATCCCCAGTTGCGAGAGCGAGGCGATCACGGTAATCAGCAAAAACAGAAAATAGCTCATTGAGCGGACGAAACTATGCAACATTTCGTCTTTGCTGGATAGCAAAACGCCCTTGCTCAAAATATTGCTGAAAAAACGTGCCAGATAACGCCCGATCACAAAAATCGCAATCGCCAGCAAAATTTTCGTGCCGTAAGGGATAATCCATTGATTCAGAATGGTGTTGAGATCCATTGTTTCCGCTTGTTTTAGTACCTCAACCGTCTTTTCGGGCAAGTTAGTGAGAGCTTGCACCGCCTTATCTGCGGTGTCATTGGTGGTCGTTGTTGTCATATTTACCTCTTATGAAAAAATGCAATCCTAGCATAGATTTTATGGTAGGATTTGCATTATTTTTTATCACGATGTAATCAATGACAACAGAAAAAATCATTAGTGCCGCGGTACAATTTTTTACCATCAGCGAAGACGAGGCAGGGCAACGCCTCGATAATTTCCTGCTCGCCAAACTGAAAGGTGTGCCGAAAAGCCTGATTTACCGCATTGTTCGCAAGGGCGAGGTGCGTGTAAACAAAGGGCGAATCAAGCCTGAATATAAATTGCAAACCGATGATGTGGTGCGAGTGCCGCCCGTACGAGTGGCGGAAAAAAACGAACCGCCAATATCCACCAAACTGAATAAAGTCGCTGAACTCGAACAGCAGATTTTGTATGAAGATGAGGTATTGCTGGTGATCAACAAGCCCTCGGGGATTGCGGTGCACGGCGGCAGCGGATTGAGCTTCGGCGTGATCGAAGCCTTGCGAGCGTTGCGTCCTCAGGCTCGTTTTTTGGAATTGGTGCATCGAATCGACCGCGACACCTCGGGTATTCTGCTGGTGGCGAAAAAACGCTCGGCGTTGCGTTCCCTACACGAACAGCTTCGTGAAAAAGTGGTGCAAAAAGATTACCTCGCCCTCGTGCGAGGGCAATGGCAGGCTCACGTTAAGGCGATCAAAGCCCCGTTGCTCAAAAACGAACTGGCGAGCGGCGAGCGGATTGTGAAAGTGAGCGAAGAGGGCAAACCGTCCGAAACCCGTTTTGCCATTGAGGAACGCTACCCAACCGCTACCCTCGTCAAAGCCTCGCCAATCACGGGGCGAACCCACCAAATCCGCGTGCATACCCAATACGCAGGGCATCCGATTGCGTTAGACGACAAATACGGCGATCAAGATTTCGACCAAAAAATGAAAGAGACAGGGCTAAACCGCTTGTTCCTACACGCCCACTCGATCCGCTTCATCCACCCCAAAACCGATGAACAAATGCATATCACCGCCCCCCTCGACAAAAACCTCAAAGGGGTGTTGGCGAAGTTGAGAGGGTAATCAATTTGCAAGGGGGGATGATCGAAATTTTCGGAAATCCTGCCCCTTGCACGGCAAATTATTTCATTTCCGCAAAAACCTTATCCGCAGCGGCGAGGGTGTCGGCGATGTCTTGGTCGCTGTGGGCGAGGGACATAAAACCTGCCTCGAATGCCGATGGGGCGAGGTAAACGCCGTGGGCGAGCATTTTGTGGAAGAATGTGTTGAATTTTTGTACATCACATTTCATCACATCTTGGTAGCTTGCCACTTTTTCTTGTTCGGTAAAGAAAATGCCGAACATTCCGCCCACATATTGTACCGTGAATGGGATACCGTGCTTGTCGGCTAGGGCTTTCAAGCCTTCGGCGAGGGTTTTGGTTTTATCGGCGAGCAGTTGCTCATTGCCCGATTTTGACAGTTCGGTTAAGCACGCTAAACCTGCTGCCATTGCGATTGGATTGCCCGATAAAGTGCCTGCTTGGTAAACAGGGCCGGTTGGGGCGATATATTCCATAATCTCTTTTTTACCGCCGAACGCCCCGACTGGCATTCCGCCGCCGATGATTTTGCCGAGGGTGGTAAGATCAGGGGTAACGCCGTAGTAGCTTTGCGCACCGCCGAGGGCGACACGAAAGCCTGTCATCACTTCGTCAATAATAAACACTGCCCCGTATTGGGTGCAAAGCTCACGCAAGCCTTGCAAGAAGCCTGCTGTTGGCGGAATGCAGTTCATATTGCCCGCCACGGGTTCGATAATCAAACAGGCGATTTGGTCGGGATATTGCTCAAAGGCTTGTTTCACGCTGTCGAGGTTGTTGTATTCGCAAGTGAGCGTATGCTTGGCGAAATCTTCTGGCACACCTGGCGAACTTGGCTGACCAAGGGTCAAAGCACCTGATCCTGCTTTGACGAGTAGGGAATCGGAATGTCCGTGATAACAGCCCTCAAATTTGATGATTTTATCTCGCCCTGTGTAGCCTCGTGCAAGGCGGATCGCAGACATTGTCGCTTCCGTGCCAGAGCTGACCATTCGCACCATTTCGATAGACGGCACGAGCTGGCAAACTAATTCGGCTAATTCAATTTCACGGGCGGTTGGTGCACCGAAACTTAATCCGTTCGGCACAGCGTCCAACACCGCTTTGATAATCGCAGGGTGGTTATGCCCTAACACCATTGGACCCCACGAGCCAACGTAATCAATATAACGCTTGCCCTCGCTATCGAAAATATAAGCCCCTTCGGCTTTTTCGATAAATAACGGCGTGCCACCCACGCCTTTGAACGCTCGCACCGGCGAATTTACCCCACCCGGGATCACTTTTTGGGCTTTTTCAAACAGAGATTGAGAAGATTGCATTGTTGTTCCTTTTTTAAATCAATCAAAATGGGCGATATTGTACTTTAAATTCACAAAACAGATGAAAAAAATTGAGTGTTTTAGCGGTTATGTTATGATCCGCACATTTTGAATTTTCCACTTGTTGAGGGTTCGCATTTTGATGTGGCTGACTTTTGTTGCTGTATTTCTTGTTTCTTTTACTGCGTTGATCGCAATGCGTCCTGTCGCCGAAAAAATCGGCTTGGTGGATAAACCGAATTACCGCAAACGTCATCAGGGCTTGATTCCGCTGATTGGGGGGATTGCCCTCTTTCTCGGCAACCTTACCTTTTACCTGTTGCAATGGGATCAAATGGAACTGCCGTGGCTCTATCTCTCTTCGGTAACGGCGTTGCTGATTATCGGCGTGCTAGATGATCGCTTTGATGTTAGCCCCTTTTTGCGAGCGATTATTCAAGCGACCCTCGCAGGGCTAATGATTTACAGCGGATTATCCCTCGAAAGTTTAGGGCAACTGATCGCCCCATTTAGCTTAGAATTAGGCGTGTTGGGCGTAGTGTTCACCGTATTAGTAACCATTGGCGTAATCAATGCGTTCAATATGATTGACGGCATTGACGGCTTGCTCGCAGGGCTTTCGAGCGTGAGTTTTCTCGGCATTGGAACTTTGATGTGGCTAGATAGTCAATATATCCTCGCTTACTGGTGCTTTGCGATTGTGGTAGTGCTAATCCCCTATGCGATGTTCAATCTCAGCCTGTTTGGGGCGAAATGGAAAGTCTTTATGGGCGATTCGGGCAGTACGTTGATTGGCTTCACGATTATCTGGATTTTGCTACTCAGCACGCAGGGGCAAGGGCATTCTATCAGCCCGATTACAGGCTTATGGCTAATCGCCGTGCCGTTAATTGATATGGTGGCGGTGATTATCCGCCGCTTGAAAAAAGGCAAAAGCCCGTTCCGTCCCGACCGCTTGCACCTGCACCATTTAATGATGCGAGCAGGCTTAACCTCTCGCCAAGCCTTAGCCGTTATCACATTCGGGGCGGGCGTTTGTGCCACCATTGGCGTACTCGGCGAGCGTTATTATTGGAATCAATGGGTAATGTCGATTGGCTTTATCGGCTTATTTTTTCTTTATGCGTATTCCATTACTCACGCGTGGCGGGTAACCCGTTTTATTCGCCGAATGAAGCGTAGAGCGAAACGCAAACAACAAATTTCATAAAAGGTAAGATCAAATGGAACAAGAACAAAAAACATCTTCAACTACCAAAACCATTTTGACAGGGGCGATCACCCTTGCTTTAACCACCGCCATTGGGGCGGGGATCGGCTTTGGGGCAAGCTATGTGCAAACCCCAAAATGGCGAGCGACAGCACAATTTGACCAGCCGAAAGTGAGCGAATTGGGTAACTATTTCGATCTTTACTCAACCTACACCTTTTTGAACGGTGGCGAGCCACAATCTTACACCCTATTAAAAAACGAACAGGGTCAATTCAGCCTTGCCCCACAACGTTCACAAACAGCGGAACAAATGGCAACCGAATCCGCTTATCAAGAATTTAAACGTAATTTAACCTCGCCTGATGTGCTGAAAGATTACCTCACTCGCACCAACTTAGTGAAAGTGAAATCCCAAACGGAAAACATTTCCGAAACGGCGGCAATGGAACAACTTTCCAGCCAATTCAACTTCCAACGAGCCAACCTCAACAAAGGCACAGCGGACAGTTTGAGCGTAACCTCAACCAAAACCGATGAAGCTGCAAAAATGCTTAACGGCTTCATTCAATTTGCCAATCAGCAAACCCGTGTAAACCTCAACACCGATTTGATTGCGAAGTGGAAAATCCTGTTCCAACAAGTGAAAAATGCAACGGAATTGAAACTCGGCCCGACCCAACAGGGCAACCAAATTGCAATGCAAGATTGGAACGGTAAACTTAACATTATGAAAACCGTGCAGCCCCTTGATGATAAATTAGTCGCTTACCGTTTTGTGCAAAGCCCAACGGAAGCTGGCTCGCCAATTGCCCCAAAACGTTCGATTTGGGCGATGATCGGGGCATTGAGCGGTTTATTGCTCGGAATGATCGGGCTTTCCGCTCGCCGTTCGCCAAAATCGGCACAAAATGGCTAATCGCAATATCTTGATCGTCTTTGGCACTCGCCCAGAGGCGATCAAACTCGCCCCCCTCGCAAAATTATTGGCGAAACAGACCGCTTGTAACGTCAAAATTTGCGTAACGGGGCAACATCGGCAAATGCTGGATCAGGTGCTTGATCTGTTTGAGATCACACCTGATTTTGATCTCAACATTATGGCGAACGGGCAATCCCTCGCCGACATTACCGCCAAAGTCTTACAAAAATTACCCCCAATTTTTGAGGCATTTCGCCCCGATCTTGTGATCGTCCACGGCGACACCACCACCTCATTTTCTGCTGCCCTCGCCAGCTTTTACGCCAAGATTCTGATTGCACACGTTGAAGCAGGACTACGCACCCACAATCTCAAATCCCCCTTTCCCGAAGAGGGCAACCGAGCTTTAACGGGCGTGCTTGCCGATTATCACTTCGCCCCTACGCTGTCCGCCCAAGCCAATTTGTTGCGAGAGGGCAAATCCGCCGAGCGAATTTGGGTAACAGGCAACACCGTGATTGACGCTTTGTTTGAGGTTCGCCAAAAAATTCAGCAAAACCCACCGCTTGCAACGGCGTTGGCGGCACGTTACCCCTTTTTAAACCCTGATCAAAAAATGATTTTGGTTACCGCTCACCGCCGAGAACATTTTGGCGAGGGCTTTGAGCGGATTTGCCAAGCCTTGGCAACGCTGGCGGAACAGCACCCCACGGTGCAGATTGTGTACCCCGTTCATCTCAACCCTAAAGTGCAAGAACCCGTTCATCGCTGGCTCACCAAGTTTGAAAACATCTTTTTGATCGAACCTCAGGATTACCTGCCCTTCGTCTATTTAATGGATCAAGCCTATTTGATTTTGACTGACTCGGGCGGAATCCAAGAAGAAGCCCCCGCCCTCGGCAAGCCCGTGTTGGTAATGCGAGAAAGCACCGAGCGGTTCGAGGCGGTCGAAGCTGGCACAGTAAAATTAGTCGGCACAGACCCCACTAAAATTTGCCAAGAAACCACCGCTTTACTGACCAACCCCACCGCCTACCAACAAATGGCACAAGCCCACAACCCCTACGGCAACGGCGATGCTTGCCAGCGGATTGTGGATATTTTAAATCAGCAGTTGCAAGGGGATAGATAAATCAAAAAAGAGGCATTCGCCTCTTTTGGTTTAGACAGTTTTGATGGTTGGCACGAGTTCGATATTTAAGGCATTTAAAATCTTGCGGATCGTCTCAAAACGAGGCTTTTTTGAGGAAAGGGTTTGATAAAGACTTTCTCGCCCAATCCCTGCTTTTTGAGCCAATTCGTTCATTCCTTTGGCTCGTGCCACATCATTGAGGGCTTGGATAAATTCTTCATCTGTGCCGTCTTTCAAAATTTCTGCAAGATAAAGGGCAATCAACTCATCATTTTTGAGGTGTTCCGCCACATCAAATGTTTTCACGCCATATTTTTCATCGAAAGCTAAATTACTCATTTTTTAATCCTATTTTGTACAAATTTATCTCGTAGAAATGTTGAAAAATCTGCCCGCTTGGGGCGGAAAGATGTGGGGTTACGCATTAAAAACGTTTGAATTTTGTACTGAAAACAATACAGAAGAAAACCAATTTGTGCAAATAAAAAATGGATCAGCTGGGCTATAATAGCCCTCTTTTTTGATTGACGAGAAAAAATGAAAACATTTAATACCATTTCGGTGATCGGTTTGGGCTACATTGGTTTGCCAACCGCCACGGCATTCGCTTCCGCAGGAAAGCGAGTGTTGGGGGTAGATGTGAACCCTGTGGCGGTGGAGACGATCAACCAAGGCAAAATTCATATTGTTGAACCTGATTTAGATGTGGCGGTGCATCGTGCGGTTGAGCAGGGCAAGCTATCGGCGAGTTTAACGGTGCAACCTGCGGACGCGTTTTTGATCGCGGTGCCGACCCCATTCAAGGGCGATTATCAACCCGATCTTGCCTATGTGGAAGCGGCGGCGAAGTCGATTGCCCCTGTGTTGAAAAAGGGCGATTTGGTGGTGTTGGAATCCACCTCGCCAGTCGGAGCGACCGAATCCGTTGAGCAATGGCTTAAACAGGCTCGTCCTGATCTTTCGTTCCCAACGGACGCAGGCGAAAACGCCGATATTCATCTCGCTTACTGCCCTGAACGTGTGTTGCCGGGCAAAATTATGACCGAGCTGTTTGAAAACGACCGAGTGATCGGCGGTTTGACCCCAAAATGTGCCGAACAAGCGGTGGCTTTGTATCAAATTTTTGTTAAAGGCGAGTGCATTCAAACCAACGCTCGTACCGCCGAAATGTGCAAACTCACCGAAAACAGCTTCCGTGATGTGAACATCGCTTTCGCCAACGAGCTTTCGTTGATTTGCGACAAACTCAACATCAGCGTGTGGGAATTGATTGCATTGGCGAACCGCCACCCGCGTGTGAACATTCTGCAACCTGGGGCAGGCGTGGGCGGACATTGCATCGCTGTCGATCCGTGGTTTATCGTGGCACAAGCCCCAGAGCAGGCTCGCCTGATCCGAACCGCTCGTGAAGTGAACGATCACAAACCGCACTGGGTGATCGACAAAGTCAAATCAGCCTTGGCGGATTGTGTTACGGCGAAAAACGTAAAAGCGAGCGAAGTGAAAATCGCCTGCTTGGGCTTGGCGTTCAAACCTGATATTGACGACTTGCGAGAAAGCCCTTCGGTGGAAATTACCGCCGAACTTGCCGATTGGCATTCGGATGAAGTTTGGGCAGTTGAGCCGAATGTGGCTGAGTTGCCGAAATCTTTGGCAGGTAAAGTAAAATTGGTCGATTTTGAGAACGCCCTCGAACAAGCGGATATTTTGGTGCTTTTAGTCGATCACAAACCATTTAAAGCCAAGCCTGTGAGCGAAATTCGCCAACGGTGGATTGTTGATACCAGAGGGATTTGGGTTAAATAGAACAACATTAGAATAAATAAAAATTAGCCAACAAGCGGTTAGATTTTTAAAAAGAAATGCTAAACTCTTTCTTTTTTTGAGAATTATCAAAATTGGACATATTTACCGATTGAGCCTTTCGCCAGCCGAGCGGATTTCGAGCCGTTTGAAGCCCAAATGCACCAATCGACTGATCCCTATTATCTCGAGATCAAAGCCAAAACAAGCGGTCAGATTTTGGGAAGTTTTGCCCTAATGCGAATCGACCGCCACAACCGCACCCTTGAAATGGGCTGGGTGGTCTATTCCACCGCCCTACAACGCACCCGAATGGCAACCGAAGCCCAATATCTCGTGATGAAATATGTGTTTGAAACGCTGGGCTACCGCCGTTACGAATGGAAATGCGACGCCCTCAACGCCCCCTCACGCCACGCCGCCGAACGCCTCGGCTTCCGCTACGAAGGCACATTCCGCCAAATGCAAGTGTACAAAAACCGCACCCGCGACACCGCCTGGTTTTCCCTACTCGACCACGAATGGCACGCCAATAAAATCCGACTTGAACGCTGGCTAGATAAGGCGAATTTTGACCAGAATGGACGGCAGATTGAACCGTTGCAAGGGGTGGGATTTTAGATAATTATGACCCCACCCCAATAAAAAACGCCAATAAAATCGGGGCGGCGAGGTTGATAATCACGCCGAAGCTCATTGCGAAGGGGACGATTTGAATCCCGCCCGATTTTTGGATAATCGGCAGGGTGCAGTCCATTGCGGTTGCCCCTGCGACACTTACGGCGGTGGACGGCAACCGTTTCATCAAGAACGGAATAAACAGCAGGCACAAAATTTCTCTCGCCAAGTCGTTGAAGAACGCAATGCTGCCGTAAACTGCCCCCCACGCATCGTTCAACAGCACGCTTGACAAGGAATACCAGCCAAAGCCCGAGGCAATCGCTAAGGCTCTCGCCATTGGCAAATCGAACAGATAGCCCAACACTACGCCGCCGAGCAAACAGCTCACAATAAACAAAATCGAGGCTTGCCAGCCGCGTTTGTTGATAAACACTTCTCGCAACGGAATGCCACTGCTGCGTAATTGGCTGCCTACGCAGAAAATCATTACCACCAAAACGTAGGTGCTGCTGTGTAGCGGAAAGTCGATAATCCCTTTGCTGAAAAAGCCGATGAGCACGCCAGCGAACACGGTCAAACAGAGTTGCAATGATTCCCACAGTTGGGCGAGGCGAGAGGGAAGCGGTTGGTTTTCGTCCGTTTTTTGCGAAAGGGGGCGGAACAGATCGAAAATCGCAATGCACGCCACGTTGCTCAAAAATAAAATCGCACAAGCCCCGAACGCAATCGCCCCGATTTGGGGCAGTTTGGTGGTTAAATCGTCTAACTGCCCGACCGAAATCCCCATCGCCAACAAAATCAAATAGAGGCAAAGCATCGTGATTTTGCCGAGCAACGCCTGATGGTTGGCGAAACGAAACAGATAGCCCAATACGAGTGGAATAAATACAATCGAAAGACCGAATAACATTGAAATTTCCCCCTAAATTTAAAATGGACGTAGTATGCCATAATTGAAAAAACAAGCGGGTAGATTTGCAAAAATTTTTACAAATTTACCCGCTTGCAGGAGGATTATTTCACTACCACTGGTAGGAAACGCCGGCATTTATCGCCGTTTGTTTAACGGTTTTGCTTGCACGATGTGAAGCATCAAGATTCAAGGCAAAACCGTTATGCCATTGATAACCCACGCCTAGCCCAAGTTGCACTTGATTTGGTGATTTGACGGTATCCAATCTGAATGGTGAGCCACCATTAAAGCGTGCCGTTAGATCTTTTTCACCCGAGGTGGCAAGATAAGCCAATGAGAGTTTAGCCTGCATTTTGCCATTGGCGGTTGGTATTTTCGCAATCAGATCTGAACCTGCGGACAATTCTGTGGTGTTTTGTTTTAATGGTTCGGCAACTAACCCAGTCACGCCTGTTTCGCGAATTTCACTCTGTTTGGTGAACTGGTGGGCAACGCCAATTTTCGGCTCAATCGACCAGATGTCAGAAAGCGGTAACGTATATTTGAGTTGCGAATAGAGGCTAACACGATTTGCTTTGGCTTTGCTCTCAAATTTAGCGGAATCAAATCTGTTATCGATGGTTCGAGTGCCTTTCAAATCAAGCACGCCATATCCCACGCCAGCACTCAATGTCCAGTTGTTTGGATGGTAATTCAAGAATAAGCTAGCAAAATGATCGTTGCCTTTTAATTTATCTTGATTGATACCATTCAATGCGGTTTTGCCTGTGCCGAACGCCATCCCTAATGCAAGCTGATCCGTAACGCCATAGCGACCGGAGGTGAGTACGCCTGCGAATTGTGCGGAATCAACCACATGGCTAAAACGTTGTTTTTGATGGGGTGTAGCAGCATTCACTTGAATTTGCCCCTGCCCCAAAGGATTATCGCTGCTCAAAATCTGCTCACGGTAGCGAGAGCTGTTATCTTGTGCAAGGCGTGGAATACCGCCATAGATATTTTGCTTAACGGTTTTGGCAAGATATTGATTGACCGCTCGGTTGGCTTGTTCCGCCGATTTATCTTTGGTCGAAGCCGATTTCTCTAACATATTCACGCCAGTGCGTTGCCACGCTTGAATGTAGCTTTGGTAAGCGGCTGAATAGGATGTCGCAAAAGTGTCAGCTTTCGTTGCCGTTTGATTTTTAACCTTTTGTAAGCGTTCAAGCTCTGCTTTTTGTTTAGCAAGCTCTTGCTCCGCTTTGGCAAGTTGTTCGGCAGTTGTGGCTTGCGATTGTAGAGCCTTGCTAGCGGTCAGATCCGATTGATTTTTTGCCGTTTGTAAACGTGCCAATTCCGCCTGTTTATTGGCAAGCTCTTGCTTCGCTTTGGCAAGTTGCTCGGCGGTTGTCGCTTGCGATTGTTCAGCTTTGCTAGCGGTCAGATCCGACTGATTTTTTGCAGTTTGTAAACGTGCCAATTCCACCTGTTTGTTAGCAAGCTCTTGTTCCGCTTTGGCAAGTTGCTCGGCGGTTGTGGCTTGCGATTGTTGAGCCTTGCTAGCGGTCAGATCCGACTGATTTTTTGCCGTTTGTAAACGTGCCAATTCTGCCTGTTTATTTGCGAGATCTTGTTCCGCTTTGGCAAGTTGTTCAGCAGTTGTGGCTTGCGACTGTTGAGCTTTGCTAGCGGTCAGATCCGACTGATTTTTTGTCGCTTGCAAGCGTTCCAGTTCAGCTTGTTTGTTGGCTAAATCTTGCTGTAATTGATTGAACTGATCTTGTAGCTGGTTGGCTTGTTGATTCGCTTGTTCCAGCTCTTCCTTGGTTGGAGCAGGCGGCTCTGGGGCTTTTGGATTGATAACCAGTTTGCCCTCTTTTAATTCCACCGCTTGCACTGCATTGGAGGTACTAAATTTAACGCCATTTTCCTGATTTTCTAGCTGTAACTTGCCAAAACTTACTTCATAATTTGCCGGAGATTGCGCAATATCTACCACAAAATTTCCCTGCCCCGTTAAGGCAATTTTACCCGTGCGGTTATTATCGTAGAGGGCGTGTTGTGTTGGCGTCGGCACTTGATAGGTGAGGTTGCTATTCAGTGCAATTTGATCCGTACCGGTGATTTTCGCCTCTGCGGTAAAGGTGGTTGGTTGATTCACTTCGACGGTTTCCGCATTTTTGACCGCATAATCGACCCGAATTGGCGTGGTTGTTGGAGGCGGATTTGTGCTATCAACGCCAAATTTAAGGCGGTCATTTCCCTCGCCCATATCAAGGGTATTTCCATTAAATTTGACTGTTGAGGAAGCCATAGTGAGTGAATCATCACCGCCTTTAAGATCAATGTTACCGTTGATCTGGCTGCTTTTCCCTCCTAGGATCAGATTGTTGTTCTCTTGATTACCTAAAATGGCATAGGTCGGCTGATCTTGGTTTACATTGAAACCATTGGCATTTAAGGTGCTATCCATCAGGATTGCCGTCTGGTCGCTATTTAGTTTCAAGGCAGTTCGGAAGCCATTGATAATACTATCTTGAACGACAAGACCTTTATTGGCGACTAACGTCCCATTATTTAATCCAACGCCATTGATGATAGAGTGATTATAAAATGCCTCCGCGTTTAGTTCGCTATCTTTATTTTCTGAAACAAGCGGTGCGTTAATGATGTGATATTGCACGCCTTGTTTATTCGTAAAGGTAGAATTTTCGGCACGTTCCACGGAGCTAATATTCCCTGTGGCATCAAGGCGAACATAAATCCCTTTATTTTGCATTTGAGCTGGGGTGGCTTCAAAGTATTTATGCACCTGTGGATTATTATTTTCTAATTGATAGCCGCCTGTAATCATACGACCCGCCATAATCCCATAGTTTTCCACTTTGCCTTTGAAACCTGATTGATAAGTGGGTTGGCTAAAACTGAATCTGGAATCAATTTTGCCCTGTGCGAGAATGGCACTCAAACTGCCCGAAATGATCCCTGCATTTGTAATATTGGCATTAGTTTCGGCATCAATGCTGATCCCATTTCCGTTATTACGATAATCTACCCGTGTATTTTCATTTTGGGAAAAGCCTTGATAAACCTTGTTGTAACCACTGATCACCCCTTGGTTATCAATGTTGCCAAGGGTTGATTTAATTTTGGTCTGCTTGTTAGGGGCGAGCCACGGATTGCTATTTTGAGAGCCTGATTCGCCGTAAGTCCAAACGGAAATGCCATTACCGCTGGCGTGAACATCGGTTTGGCTTTGAACCGTACTCGCTTGATGATTAAGGTTGCTCTGTTTAGCCGCTGGGCGACTTGGCGCGAGCCAAGCAGAGAGGGACGATGAACTTGTTTGCGGTTTGGTTTCGGTAATTTCTGGCACGAAAACTTTACCGTTAGTTGCTCCGCCATAGACGGTCATTTCGCCTTTGATAATCCCTTTATTTTCCACATTCCCCAACGAGCTGGTTTCATTTTTGCCGTGTGCATAAACAGAAAGACCATTACCAGACGCATAGGATTGAGCCATTAGCACGCCCATTCCTGAGCCTGCTTTTAATTCACCTGAACCACTGATTTTGCCTGAATTGGTGACATTCCCAAGGCTAGATGAGGTGGTCGGCACGTTGTAATTATAAGAATCGGTGGTAACAGAAACCCCATTACCACTGCCATAAGCCACGGCATCAGAATAAAGATGATACCCTTGATAATTAGAGTTTTGCCCTGACACTTGGCGTAATTGCCCTACTAACTGCCCGCTATTTTCAATATCGCCGACTTTGGCAACCGTGCTATGTTTGGCATAACTTCCTGATTTGGCAAAAGCAGAAACCGCATTGCCCGAATTTGAAGAATGGGTGCGGGTATGGGTGATATTTTTACCTGCCAATAGATCGGCATTACCCAACATTGTGCCACTATTATTGATATTACCAATTTCAGCGTGATTTTGCTTCTGTTCAGAATAAGTGTAGCGATCAATCGTATTCACATAAGATGCTGCATTTAACGCATTACCCACTGCCGAAGCCACCACATTATAAAATTGTGGTTTATAGCTTGCTGTATGGGGAATGGTGATCGATTGATCCGCTTTGCCGCTAAATTTTCCTTCAATCGTACCGCTATTTTCCAATTTATCTAGCACCACTTTGGCGGTTTTGCCGTACATATCCGATTCAGCCGTTTCAGGCGTGAGAGGTAGGCTTTCCGTGCTTGCCGTTGAGCGAGTGCTGGTCGTGGCAGAGCGAACCGAGCGTGATGAAATACCCGTTGCACCGCTATAACCATCGACAACACCGTCCGCCCCTGCCTGCACATTGCTTTTACCGTAATCGGAGAGAGAAATAATCGAAATCCCGTTTCCGCTGCCAAAACTTTGCACATCACCGTGTGTTTCTGCTTTACCAGCGGTTAAATCGGCTTCCCCTAGAACACGCCCACTGTTGGTAATAGTGGTTAAATGGAAATCCACATCGCGTGGATTTGACGGAGCAGACCAACCGAGTGCATCAATGCCGTTTCCTTGGGCTTCCACCGCAATGGCACTGGCACGTTGTTCACTCGTTTGGGTTTCTCTACCTTCCGCAATCACTTTGCCGTGAATTTGCCCTTGGTTATTTGCCCCCGTTTGAATATCATCCTCATACCAAATAATCCGCACAGGATTACCCGAACGGTCAAATTCCCCTCGAATCCGTTCGTTTAAATCTTCGCTAGTAACCTGATCGATTTTCTCAACTTTCTCACCCACTGCAATTTGAGCGATTTTTCCTTTCCCTTGTTCATAAGCAAAGCCAGATACGCTTGCAATCGCCACCGAAATAGCACTTAACTTCCACAAGGCAGAATGGTTTTTATGTAAATTCATTAAAATCCCCTTTTATCAATAACATTAAATAGAGTGTGGATTTTAAGTTTTAAGAAAATGATAATCAATCTTATTTACAAATATGCATATTGGATATGTATTTTTATCCAGTTTTCTGCCATAATCAAGCGATGGTTTGGTGGGAAATTTTGAATGTCGGAAGTGCGAAAAATCATTCATATTGATATGGACTGCTTTTATGCGGCGGTGGAAATACGAGATAACCCCTCGCTGGTGGGTAAGCCGATTGCGGTCGGTGGTTCGCTCGATCAGCGTGGGGTGCTTGCCACTTGCAATTATGAAGCACGCAAATTTGGTTTGCATAGTGCGATGTCGTCCGCCCAAGCGTTGAAACGTTGCCCGCATTTGGTGCTACTTCCCATCAATATGCCGTTATATAAAGGCATTTCGGCACAAATTCATCAAATTTTCCGCCGTTATACGGACGTGATTGAACCGCTTTCCCTCGATGAAGCCTATCTCGATGTGAGCAATAATCCGCATTGTTTTGGCTCAGCAACGTGGATCGCCCAAGCCATTCGCCAAGCAATTTGGGACGAATTGAAATTGACCGCATCCGCTGGGGTCGCCCCTTTGAAATTTCTCGCCAAGATTGCCTCAGATCAAAATAAACCGAACGGACAATTTGTGATCCCGCCCGAAAATGTGGCGGATTTTGTGGCGAAATTGCCCCTCAAAAAAATCCCTGGGGTCGGCAAAGTTACCCACGAAAAATTGAAACAGCTCGGTTTTCACACCTGTGCCGACATTCAGCGGTCGGATCGTGCCACCATTTTGCACCATTTCGGCAAATTTGGGCAGCGATTGTGGGATTTTAGCCACGCCATTGATGAGCGAGGGGTGGAAGTCAATCGCCCGCGTAAATCGCAAGCGGTGGAAAACACCCTACTGGAAGATATTGACGATCTGAGCGAAGCGGAAAAATTTGTCGAAGAACTGTTTGAAAAATTGCGTTTCCGCCTTGAACGCAACTGGGGCGACAAGCCGTTGAGCGAATTTAAGAAATTGGGGATCAAGCTCAAATTTGACGATTTCACCCAAACCACTCTCGAAAAAACAACCGAACAAGGCTTTGAAAAAGCCCAATTTTTGGCATTACTCACCCAAATCTGGCAACGGCGAGACGGACGAAAAGTACGCCTAATCGGGCTAAACACCCATTTCCCTGAATCCAAAAATCCAGAAAAACCCAATCACGGGCAACTTGGATTGTGGAATGATTAAAACCTGTTGCAAGGGGTGGGATTTTGGGAAATTTCCCAAAAAAACCTTTCTCAACCATAAATCACATCCACCACAGCCTGTGCTGCTTGTTGATCGGCGTTGCATTGGATTTGTTGATGCAACTCGGTGAAGCGTTGTTTGAGGGCGTGGGTTTGGATTTTTTGTTCAGGATCGGTTGATAAATAACCGCTCAACGCCGCGGCTAAGTTTTCAGGGGTACATTCGTGCTGAATTAACTCGGGTACAAGCGGTGCATTGGCGAGTAAATTTGGCAACGAGATGTAATTGGTTTTGACCATCCGTTTCGCAATCGAATAGGTGAGCGGTTTCATTTTGTAGCCCACCACCATTGGCGATTTACACAACATCGCTTCCAACGCCGCTGTGCCAGAGGCGAGTAGAGTTGCTTCGGCGGCGATCATCGCTTGGCGAGCGTTGCCGTGCAAAATGTGCAGATCGAGATCAGGGGCGATTTTCGCTTTGATTTGGTTAAATTGGTCGATCCGTGTTTGATTGACCATCGGCACTAAAAATTGCAGGTCGGGATATTTCTGTTTGAGGATTTGAGCGGTTTTGAGGAATGGCTCACTTAAAAATGCCACTTCGCTACCGCGACTACCACACAAAATCGCTAGATAGCGTTGATTTTCGTCCAAATTCAAGGCTTGGCACGCCTCCGCACGGCTCGGTTTGAGGGGGATTGCGTCCGCCATTGTATGCCCGATAAAACGACACGGCACGTTAAAGCGGTCGTAAAAGGCTTTTTCAAAGGGCAGAAAGGCGAGGACGAGGTCGGTCGCCTTGCCGATTTTATGCACCCGATTTTGCCGCCACGCCCACACGGACGGGCTAACGTAGTGAATGGTTTTAATCCCGTTCGCCTTTAATTTCAGCTCGACATCAAGGTTAAAATCAGGGGCGTCAATGCCGATAAACACATCGGGTTTGAGTTCGAGCATTGTATCGATCACCTGCTTCCGCCGTTTCAGCAGGCGTGGCAAATGTTTCACCACTTCCGCCAAGCCCATCACCGCCAGTTCTTCCATATCAAACAGACTTTCACAGCCAGCCTGTTTCATTCGCTCGCCAGCCACCCCGACAAAACGAGCGTGAGGGTAGTGAATTTTAAGGGCAGAAATCAGCCCAGCCCCTAAAATATCGCCAGAAATCTCGCCTGCGACAATCGCAATTACGGGGGAATTTGTTTGCATAAATCGATCCATTTTGAAGTGAAAAGTGGGGGGGATTATAGCGTATTTTTGGTTCTGTTACTTTTTCTTTGCTTCGCCAAAGAAAAAGTAACCAAAAAGAAAGGCGACCCCAGACATTTTGCTGTTGTTTCGCTTGTTTCTAATTTCTGCGGTCAATTTGTAAACTCGCCTACTGTGTAGGCTCAAACAGTACAAATTGACCTTGAAATTGACGAAACGCTCAACGCAAAATGATGGGGGGATTTTGTTCGAGCAGAGATTTGGGTTTTGACGAATATTTATGTGAATTTTTAATGATCCCACCCCTTGCATTGAAATTAACCTAAAATTGGCGTAATTCTCGCCCATTATAACGGGTGGGAATATCAAACAACCAAATCGCCTTGCACTCGCAATCGGTTTCGGATAACCTTTCGCCACTTTTTCTTAAACTCGGAGTCAATGATGAAAAAAGTAACCCTTGCCATTTCGGCACTTGCCTTAGCGGTGAATACGGCTTCCGCTATTACTGTCTATGAAAACGAAGATTTAGGCACAAAAGTCGATTTTACGGGATCGGCTCGTTTGAAATGGACCAGCAACTCAAACAAAACCTCAACCGCAGCGGGAACAACCCGTGAGCATATCAATGAAGCGGTGAGAAATAACAGCTCACGTTTCGGCTTTAAAGCGAGCCAAGAGTTAGGTTACGGCTACTACGGGATTGGTCGTGTCGAATGGCGTTTCCGTGGCACATCTCGCTCACAACACGATTTTGACGATATTTACACACGCCAACTTTATGCGGGTATCGGCAACAAAAAATACGGCGAAGTACTTTACGGTAATATGACTGTGATTACCGATGAAGTGAAACAAACCGACCTACCAAACACATTAAGTCTCAGCGAGGGTTTATTAGTAGGTTCAGCTCGCCGTGCGTTACAATATAGCTACCAAGGCATCGAGGGCTTAAAAGTGGGTGGATTCTACGGCGACCGCAGCCAACGTGGCAACAACGGTTTAGATTTGGCCGTTGAGCGTAAAGATGTATGGGGTTTGGCGGCAATCTACAAGCACAAAATTGACGACAAACAAAGTGCCACCGTGGCAACGGGCGTAACTCGCGAGCGTTTTATGAACGATTCAAATCGTACCGCTTACTCACTCGGCACCAAATACACCTTTGACAAAACCACCCTTGGCTTAGACTTAGAGCGTAGCATCGGTAAAAACCAAAGCGGTATTTTGGGTAATAAACGCACCCAAAACCAAGTGAGAACGGTGGTTTACCAAAAAGTTACCGACCAATTAAACGCTTACACAATGTATGCGTTCAAAACCGACAAAACCTCAGCGAACAACCGCAAAGCGAAAACCCACGAATTTATGGTGGGCACAGAGTATTACATCGTACCGAAATACTTAAAAACCTTCGTAGAGTGGAAAACAGCAAGCACCAAAAACTACACCAACGGTGCAAAAACCTCAAAAGTGCGTGATAACACCACCGTTATTGGTGTTCGTGCGTATTGGTAATCAAAGTTCTTGATAACTTAATAATAAAAAGGCGGAAATTCCGCCTTTTTTATTGATTACTAACACCCTCATTCTGCAAAGGGAAAGTTTGTATTTATGAGAATCTGACTTAATTCGCTTGTGCAGATTTTTTCGCTTTGTGGGTTTTATGTTTGACTTTTTTGCCTTTTTTCTCGCCTTTGTGTTCAGGTTTTTCAAAGCCTTTTTGTTTCATACAATTTTCAACGGCAGTACGGTCAGCGTTGTTTTGGTGGCAGGCTTTTAAGGCTTGTTCCACTTCGGGATTTTTCGGGTGGTCTTTCATTTCCGCTGGTTTTTCAAAACCACGTTGCACCATACAATTCTCAAAAGCGGTACGTTCTTGACTTGTTTTACGGCACTCTTGCATCGCTTTTTGAAAAGCTGGGTTATCGTGTTTTGGGCGGTTTCCGCCTTGTGAACAGGCGGTCAATGCCAAAGCAACCACCGCTAAACCGAGTAATTTTTTCATAATTGATCCTTAATAAAAATGATAAAAAACAGGCAAAATGCCCGCTTGTTAGTAGAAAAAAGGGAAATTTAGTTCCCATTTCGCAGAAATTATTTTTTGTCAGATAGAATTCCTAAAAGTCTTCTTATTCTTTCCAAAGATTTTAAAATTTTGCAAGAAAAAATCCCCGTCATTTTGCGTTGAGCGGTTTCGTTAATTTCAAGGGCGATTTGTACTGTTTGAGCTTACGTAGCAAGCGAGTTTACAAATCGACCGTAGAAATTAGAAACAAGCGAAACATCAGCAAAATGCTCGGGGTCGCCTTTCTTTTGGTTACTTTTCTTTGGCGAAGCAAAGAAAAGTAACAATCTCAAACAAGCGGTAAGATTTTTGGGAATTTCCGTCAATCCTACCGCTTGTTTTGCCTATCGCATCGTTACAAACTCTTCCGCGGCGGTTGGGTGGATTGCTACGGTGTTGTCGAAGTCGGCTTTGGTGGCACCCATTTTGATCGCGACCGCAAAGCCTTGTAGGATTTCGTCCATTCCGAAGCCGATGCCGTGTAAGCCCACGATTTTTTGCTGTTCGCCGACACACACTAATTTCATTCGGCACGGTTGGCGGTGTTGGGTAACCGCACTGTACATTGGCGTGAATGAGGATTTGTACACTTTCACGTTGTCTGCACCGTATTGCTCAATCGCTTGCGGTTCGGTTAAGCCGATCGTGCCGATTGGCGGGTGGCTGAAAACCACCGTTGGCACGAGGTTGTAGTCCAAATGTTCGTTCGGTTTGTTGTTGAACAAGCGTTCTGACAAACGGCGACCTGCTGCCACGGCGACTGGGGTTAATTCGATGCCGCCTTCGATGATGTCGCCCACCGCATAAATGCCGTCCACATTGGTGTTTTGGAATTTATCGACTTTGATGTAGCCTTTTTCGTTGGTGGCAACACCTGTCGCTTCAAGGTTGATTACGTCTGTCGCTGGCTGGCGACCGATCGCCCAAATCAAGCAATCCACCGTTTGGCTACGTCCGTCTTCCAATTTGAGGGTGAGCGAGCCGTCCGCGTTTTTCACCACTTCTTGCGGAATCGCTTGGGTGTGTAGTTGAATGCCGTCTTGTGCCATTACTTCAAGCAAGGTTTCCACAATCAGTGGATCAAAGGTGCGAAGTGGGGCGTGTTGGCGAACGAATAAGTGGGTTTCTGAGCCGAGGCTATTTAATACGCCAGCGATTTCCACAGCAATATAGCCTGCACCCACCACCGCAACGCGTTTTGGCAGGGCGTTGAGGGCGAAGAAGCCATCTGAATCAATCCCATATTCCGCCCCTTTAATCGCTGGGCGAGTTGGGCGACCGCCTGTGGCGATCAAAATATGATCGGCGGTGATTTGCTCTTTTTCGCCGTTGGCGAGGGTAACTTCCACCGTGTTTTTGTTCACAAATTTGGCGAAACCGTTGATCACATCCACGTTGTTTTTGCCGAGCACGTTGTTGTACGAGGTGTGAATACGGCCGATGTAGGCTTCACGGCTTTCGATCAATTTGTTGAAGTCGAAGTGGTTGAGGCTCACGTCAAAACCATAATCAGGGGCGTAGAGTTTGATTGCCTCGGCGATTTGCGCTCCGTGCCACATCACTTTTTTCGGCACGCAGCCCACGTTTACGCAAGTGCCGCCGAGGTGTTTGGCTTCAATAATCGCACATTTTTTGCCGTAGCTTGCCGCTCGGTTAATGGAAGCGATCCCACCGCTGCCGCCGCCGATGGCTAAATAATCATAATGTTTCATAAATGTTTCCTTTCAAAAATTTGGTCAAATCTGACCCCTTGTTAGTGGTTATTTTGGTTGGCGGTTGCCGTTAAAATTTTATCCGTGTAAGCCATTCCAATCGCCGATAGAATAAAGACGCAATGGATTAAAATTTGCCATTGAATCGTTTCAACGGGCAGTTTTGGCACGTTGATAAAGGTTTGTAGCAAATTGATTGAGGAAATGCTGATAATCGCCATTGAGAGTTTCACTTTCAGCACCGAGGCATTAACGTGGTCCAGCCATTCGGGTTGATCAGGGTGGGAATCCACATTCAGCCGCGAAACAAAGGTTTCGTAGCCGCCCACAATTACCATAATCAGCAAGTTGGCAATCATTACCACATCAATTAAGTTCAGCACCGCTAACATAATGGTGTTTTCGTCCATTACGCCGAGGTTTACCACCAAATTCCACAAGGATTTGATGAATTTGTAGGCGTAAATCGCCTGCACCACAATTAGCCCTAAATAAATCGGTAATTGCAACCAACGGCTGGCAAAAATAATTTTGCTAAATAAATTTTGTCGAGTTGTTAAATCGGTTTTCATAAAAGGTAAGAGTCAAAAAACAAGCGGGTAGATTCTAGCAATTTTTAATAAATTTCGCTTGGAAAAATCAAAAATCTACCCGCTTGTTCGCTATTTTTTGAACGGTTCGCCGTTATAGGCGAGGGTATAATCGAGCGGTAATCGCACGCTTGGAATCGGTTGAGCGGCGGCTTTGCCGAGGGCGAGGATCATCACTGGCACATAGCGTTCCCCATCAAGATTGAAACTGTTTAGCACCGCCTCACGGTCGAAAATGCCGATGGCGTGGCTATCATAGCCCCGATCTTTGGCGATTAACATCAATTGCATTGATACAAGGCTGCTATCGATCAGCACTTGATCGCGAATCTGTTGTGGGGTTTGGCTGTTGTGCATATTGCTCAAAAATTCAAAGGAATTTTGGCGGGTGGCAGGGTGCAGATAACCTTTTTCCACCGCAAGATCTAAAATATCGCTGAGCAGTTGTGGATAGTGCAGATCTGCCAAAATCAACACCACCGCCGAAGCCGTTTCGCACGGCAGTTCATTGAATGCCACTTTGCCGTTGAGCAGGCTTTTTTGTTCGGGGCTGTCTAGCACCATAAATCGCCACGGTTGCAAGTTGGCTTTTGAGGGGGCGAGCTGGGCGAGGTTGAGCATTTCTTCCAGTTCTGCACGGCTGATTTTCGCATTGCGATCAAAGGCTTTGATCGTTTTGCGTTGTTGAATTGCTTGGGTGAGTTCCATATTTATGCTCCATTCAATTTAAAAATGAGATTGTGCAAACGCCTCCGCCGTTAATTTTTTGCCGAAATGACTTTCGATAAGGCGTGCCGTGATCGGGCTTTGCGGATTGAGCAAAATCTGTTTGGTTTCGTCATATTCCACCACTTCCCCTTGGTGCATTACCATCAATTTATCGGCTACGTGCTTAATAATGCCAAGGTGCTGCCCCACATAAATGTAGGCAATGCCGAGCCGTTGTTGCAAATTCAGCATTAGGTTGAGCAGTTGGGTTTTGACCGAAAAATCAAGGTTGCTCAATGTATCGTCTGCGATGATGATTTCAGGCTCTAAAATCAAGGCACGGGCGAGGGCGATCCGCTGTTTCTGACTGCTTGATGCGTCTCGAATCGGGATCAAAGCGTGTTCGGGATACATTCCCACCAATCGCAAGGTGTTGAAAATCCGCTCGTTGCGTTCCTGTTCTGATAAGCCCGTGGCAAGCCGTAATGGGGCATCGAGGATCTGCCCGATGTTGAGATTGGGATCAAAGGCATCATTCGGATCTTGAAACATCATTCGGATATGTTTGGCTCGGAAATCATAGTCGCCGAACCGCAGTTCCTGCCCCGAAAAGTGCATTGTGCCAGCGGTGGGTTCGGTGATCCCTGCGATCATTTTGGCGAGGGTCGATTTACCCGCTCCGTTTTCGCCGATAATCGCCAGCGTTTCTCGTCTTTTTAGCGAGAAACTGACCGCTTGCACCGCGTAAAAATCCTGCTGGCGGAACAGCCCGATGTGGTCGGTAAAGCGTTTACTGAGTTGATGAACGTCAAGTAAAGACATAGAAAAAATCGGTAAGGGCGAGTTTTGCACTCGCCCAAAGGTTAATTAGACATCGTAAGTGGTTGAGGCAGTATTGCCGCCACGCCCTGTCCAGTTGGTATGGAAAAATTCGCCACGCGGCTTGTCGGTGCGTTCGTAGGTGTGAGCGCCGAAGTAATCGCGTTGGGCTTGTAGCAAGTTGGCTGGCAAGCGAGCCGAGGTGTAGCCGTCTAAGAAAGTAATCGCAGACGCCATACACGGCATTGGCACGCCGATTTCAATCGCTTTCGCCACCACTTTACGCCAGTCTGCCAAACAGTTTTCCAAAATGCCTTTGAAGTAAGGATCTGAACCGAGGAACACTAAATTCGGATCGGCTTCGTACGCATCACGGATATTGCCGAGGAAACGACTGCGGATAATGCAGCCCTCACGCCATAATAATGCCGTGCCACCGTAGTTGATGTTCCAGCCGTTATTTTGCGAGGCTTCACGGATCAGCATAAAGCCTTGGGCGTAAGAGATGATTTTTGAAGCGAGCAAGGCTTTACGCACCGCTTCGATCCAAACGGCTTTATCGCCCTCCACTTTGCCGATAGTTTTGCCGAATAGTTTTTCCGCTTCTACGCGTTGATCTTTGAACGAAGAAACGCAACGGGCGAACACGGATTCAGTGATAAGAGTTAATGGAATACCGAGATCGAGGGCGTTGATGCCTGTCCATTTACCCGTGCCTTTTTGCCCTGCGGTGTCGAGGATTTTTTCCACCAACGGCTGACCGTCTGCATCTTTGTAGCCCAAAATATCGGTAGTGATGTCGATCAAATAGCTGTCGAGTTCGGTTTTCTTCCACTCGGCGAAGATCTGTTGCATTTCATCGTAGCCTAAGCCCAAGCCGTCTTTGAGGAATTGGTAGGCTTCGCAGATCAACTGCATATCGCCATATTCGATCCCGTTATGCACCATTTTGACGAAATGCCCCGAGCCTTCTGCCCCAACCCAGTCGCAGCACGGCTCGCCTTTGTCGGTTTTGGCGGCAATCGCTTGTAAAATTGGCTTAACGTGTTCCCACGCTTCAATGTTACCGCCTGGCATAATGGACGGTCCGTGTCTCGCCCCCTCTTCGCCACCCGATACACCTGCCCCGACAAAGCGAATCCCTTTCTCACGCAATGCGGCAACGCGGCGGTTGGTGTCAGGGTAGTTTGAATTACCGCCGTCAATAATGATGTCGCCCTCTTCCAAATGCGGCAGCAACGCCTCAATAAATTGATCGACCACCTCGCCCGCACGCACCATTAGCATTACTTTGCGTGGTTTTTCGAGCTTATCGGCTAAATCCTGCAACGAATATGCCCCGATAATGTTGGTGTCTTTCGCCGCTCCCATTAAAAATTCGTCCACTTTGGCGGTGGTACGGTTATATGCCACGACTTTAAAACCCTTGTCGTTCATATTTAAAATCAAGTTTTGCCCCATCACGGCTAACCCGATGACGCCAATATCGCCTTTCACTGACATTTTTTGCTCCTGTTAGATTATTGAAATGGTTTGCGGAAAATTTTAAAAAATCTGACCGCTTGTAATGTTTTATTTGTGAGGACGCCAGCTTGGCGTCCCTACCTGAGATTGTGCGAACGCTGTTTGCACTTTATGTTTACAGCAACTTCCCCGCCTCTTGGTCGAGATACCACTCGGTAATCCCATTTTTCGCTTGGATTTTTGCTGCGGGGTAAGGCAGTTGATCTGCTGGGGTGGTTTTGATTTCTTTTAAAATTTCTGCCTTGCTTTCGCCCGTAACCAAATAGGTGATCCGTTTTGCCTTTTCAAGTAAAGTCGCCGTTTTGGAAATGCGGATCTGACCGCTTTCGGGGTGTTTGGCGATTACGGCAGGATTGGGATCGTCAAAATCCGTTTGGTGTGGGAATAGTGAAGCGGTGTGTCCGTCCGTTCCCATTCCTAAAATAATCCAATCAAAGGCTAAATCTGGCACGCAAGCGGTCAGTTCCTGTGAAAATCTGGTTAGCTCTTGTGCCACCTCGTTTTCGCCCCGAATGCGGTGGATATTTTCCGCAGGGATTTGTACCTTGTCGAACAGCAATTTTTGCACTTCGCCGTAGTTACTTTCAGGATCATTCGGCTCAACCATTCGCTCATCGCCCCACCAAAAATGCAGATTTTGCCACGCAATTTCTTGATTGAACGGGGCTTCGGCGAGGGTTTTAAACAGTAATTTAGGGGTGCTGCCGCCCGAGAGGGAAATATGCACGGGGCGGTTTTCACGGCTTAACGCCAAAAATTGTTGAGCGATTTGCTCAACCGCCGCTTGGGCGGTCTCAAAAATAGTGGTGTTCATTTTTATTGCCCTTAAATTTTCTTTTTCATTTCGCCAGTTGGTTTCCGCCACACTCTGCCGTGTTTGGCGATCAGTTTATCCGCTTCCGTTGGACCCCAAGTTCCCGCTTCGTATTCGTACACTCTACCGCGTTCGGCTTTGTAGTCGAGGATCGGTTGCACAAATTTCCAGCAGGCGTGCACCGCGTCAGTACGAGCGAATAAGGTCGCATCGCCTTTCATTGCGTCTAATAGCAAGCGTTCGTAAGCGGTCAGCAAACTCGGCGAGGCGAGATCGGCGTAGCGAAAATCCATTGAAACCTCTTTCGCCTCAAAGCCTGCCCCTGGTTTTTTCAAACCGAATCGCATTGAAATGCCCTCATCGGGCTGAATGCGGATAATCAATTTATTGTCGGGGGCGTTTTGGCTAAATACGGGGTGAGGGGTGGTTTTGAAATGGATCACCACTTCCGTTACCCGAGTCGGCATTCGCTTGCCCGAACGCACATAAAACGGCACGCCTGCCCAACGCCAGTTGTCGATTTCGCAACGCAACGCCATATAGGTTTCGGTCAAGGAATCCGCTGGCACGCCTTTTTCTTCAAGGTAGCCCTGCACTTCTTCGCCGTTCACTTCGCCTCGCACATATTGCCCTAGCACCAAATTATTTTTCACGTCTTCGACACTCAATGGGTGCAAGCAGTGCAACACTTTCGCCACTTCATCACGCATTGAATCAGCGTTGATGATCGCAGGCGGTTCCATCGCCACCATTGCCAACACTTGCAACAAGTGGTTTTGGAACATATCACGCATCGCCCCCGAGCCGTCATAGTAACCGCCTCGGTCTTCCACGCCAATCGATTCCGCCCCTGTGATTTCCACATAGTCGATAAAATTGCGGTTCCAAAGGGGTTCAAATAAGCCGTTTGAGAAACGTAAAACGAGCAAATTTTGTACGGTTTCTTTGCCGAGATAGTGGTCGATACGGTAGATTTGATGTTCTTCAAAGAAACGGTGGATCTGCACGTCCAGCTCTTTGGCGGTTTTGATGTCGTAGCCGAACGGTTTTTCCACGATAATCCGTTTCCAGCCAAATTCTTCGGTGTTCAAGCCGTGAGCTGCCAAACATTCGGGGATCACGCCATACAGGCTCGGCGGGGTGGAAAGGTAGTAGAGGGTGTTGCCGCCCGTTTGATATTTATCGTGCAACTCGTCAAGGCGTGGCAAAAGTTTGCCGTAATCGACAGGGTCGGACGTATTGACCGCTTGATAGTAAAGGTGTTGGCAAAAATTTTCGAGCATCTCACCGCTTGCATTTTCGCTTTTGATCAGGGCTTGACGCATTTTTTCACGGAAACTGTCGTCCGTCATCTCGGTGCGAGACACGCCCAGCACGGAAAAATGTTCCGCCAGCCTGCCGATTTTGTAAAGATTATAGAGGGCAGGGATCAATTTACGATAAGTCAGGTCGCCTGACGCCCCGAAAATCACGATACAGTTATTGTCTGCGATCATTATTTATCTGTCCTTGTTTTTAAAAATTTGCGTACTATGCAACATTTCGCCCGAAAAAGCGAATGGTTATTAC
The DNA here is from genome assembly GCF_002015115.1 of Haemophilus paracuniculus. Taxonomy (GTDB): domain Bacteria; phylum Pseudomonadota; class Gammaproteobacteria; order Enterobacterales; family Pasteurellaceae; genus Haemophilus_E; species Haemophilus_E paracuniculus. Next base: position 210,970 of record NZ_MUYA01000004.1, on the reverse strand, counting down.
CGATTGAAACGAAAGATATTTTGCCACTCGCCTTGGCGGTTGCCGACCATCACAAAATGCGGATTGACAAAGGTTTCTCGCCGATTGTAACTCAACGGCTCAAACGCCAAATTGAAAATCGCCCCACCGATTTCCGCCAGCAAAATTTCCGCAGCGGCGGTGTCCCACTCGCCCGTGTCGCCGAGTCGCACATAGCAATCGGCAACGCCTTCCGCCACCAAACCTGCTTTCAAACTGCTTGAACCATACTGCACAAAGCTCGCCTGATACGGTGGCTGAACGCTCGCCAAAATTTTTGGCTGGTGGGAAGTGCCGACCGCAATTTTAAAGGAATGAGCAGGCAACGGACGCGGTGCAAGCGGTAGGATTTCGCCATTTTTTTGCAAAAATGCCCCGAAGCCCTGCATTGCGTAGTAAGTTTTGCTGAGTTGTGGAGCGTGAATCACGCCTAACACAGGGCGATTGTGCTGTACCAACGCAATCACCACCGCAAATTGATCGGTACGGTCAATGAATTGTTGCGTGCCGTCTAGCGGATCGATAATCCAATACTGTTGCCAGTTGGCTCGTTCAGCGAGGGGAATGTTGCAATTTTCTTCCGACAAAATCGGCACATCAGGCGTGAGGGCTTGCAACTGCTCGATCACAAACTGGCTGATAAAGAGATCCGCTTCGGTAACGGGGGTTTTGTCCGATTTAATCTGCACCGCCACCGAACGAGCGTAAAACCGTTGCAAATGCTCGCCAGCTTGGTGGGCGATCTTGATCACGGCGTGAAGTAGCGAAGATGTCAGCATATTACCCCTTGGTTTGGTTGAGATAATCCCGTAACAAAAATAACGCCGACAAATTGCGAGATTCGGCAAAAGCTGGATCGGCTAATAATTCATCAATTTTAGCCAGCGGATAACGCACGATTTCCAACGGCTCAGGCTCATCGCCCGTTAATTGAGAGGGATAAAGATCGGTCGCTACAAACAAGTGCATTAAGCCGTACATATGGCTCGGCGAGGAATAGAGCGTCCGCAACGGCACAAGGCTTTTCGCCCCAAAGCCGATTTCCTCTTGCAATTCGCGGTTGGCACTCTCAATCGGCTGTTCGCCCTGATCGACAATCCCTTTCGGGAACGTGAGTTCATAACGTTCCGGCCCGACCGCATATTCTTTCACAAAAATAAGATGATCTTCGTGGATCGGCAACACCATTACCGAAGATCGGCGTTGCGGGGTAAGGCGTTCGTAGGTGCGAAGTTCGCCGTTGGAAAAACGCAAATCGACCGCTTGCACCGAGAAAATTCGGCTTTTGGCGACCGTTTTAATCGAAAGGATTTCAGGGGGCTGTTTGGTTATCATCGTGATTCTCGCAGTTGTAAATGGCGAAATAGTTGGGCTTTTTCCGCATCGGATAGGATTTTATATTCCCCCGCATTCAGATCGTCAAGGGCAAATTGCCCGATCCGCACTCGAATTAACCGCAGGGTAGGAAAACCGATGTGTGCCGTCATCCGCCGCACTTGGCGATTTTTGCCCTCGCTAATCGTCAATTCAAGCCAGCTGGTTGGAATGGTTTTGCGTTCCCGAATTTTCGGGGCGGTTGCCCAGTTAAAATCGGGCGGATCAATCGGGCGAACGTGGGCTGGCTTGGTTAAACCGTCTTTCAAGATCACCCCTTTTTCGAGTTTGGCGAGATCGTCCGACTGCGGTTCGCCCTCAACTTGCACCCAGTAGGTTTTGGCTTTTTCAAAACGAGGGTGGGCGAGCCGATGCTGAATTTCGCCGTTGTTGGTCAGCAACAAAAGCCCCTCACTATCTCGATCCAACCGCCCCACAGGGTAAATCTGCGGAATGGGGATAAAATCTTTCAGCGTCTGCCGCCCTTGCTCGTCCGTAAATTGGGTCAGCACATCATAGGGCTTATTAAACAGCACCACCACCGTATCCGCCAATGCAAGGGGTAGCTTTTTGATTTTTTTCCGATCCCCTTGAACCGCTTGCGAACGGCGAGTAGAAGAACGAAAGGCAGTGCGATTTGAACGAGCTTTGAACATCATTTCCCCTCATAAACGCGGGCAATTATACACGGATTTGGTTGATTTTGAATGGCTACTTTTGAGTAGTTATGTTTTAAGCAAATTGCTACCTCCCTAAGATCAGTGCCACCAAAAATAACAATGTTATCGGAAATTCTAGAATACCGATTTGTTTGATGTTCCATTTTTGGCGAGGAATTATAATTGCTCTCACGAGGGCGGTGAGATAGGCAAAGGCGATCAGATATTGGGTGTTGGATAGGTAGATCAACAATATTGCCAAGTGCCACGTGAGGCTGAGTTTGAGGTAAAGGGGATTTTTACGTTCTCTTGCCACGCTTTTGATATAGAGGGTTGTGCCAATAAAAAAGAGGGTGGGTTCAATTAAAATCGCAAAATTAAGTTGTTCAGTTGTCAGAAAATAGCTTGCCATTCCCACGATGCCAAAGGTTAAAATCCCTGCGAGGTCGTTGAGGATATGGCGTTCGTTGCGTTGTTTGGCGAAGTGGAGTTGTACCGCTGCAAGCGGTAGGATTGGCACGAAAAATTGCCATAGTTGAGGGCGGTAAATCAGTACGGGGATCGCAAAAATTAGGCTGATGACGCCGTAAATGATTGCCCACTGACGATTTCGTTCGGTTGGCTTTTTGCTGAACAGGGAAAGTAGCGGATAAGAGCAGAAATAGAGGGCGAGCCACGCCAGTCCGAGCAGTAAATGCCAGAGGCTCGGCTGCCCTGCGAACATTCCGTAAAGGAAAGGCACGAATGCCATTACCAACGCACCGTGCTGATTTGAGATAACGGGTTTGTGTAATGGCATTGAATGTCCTTACTTCAAGAGCGAGCGTAAGGCTGAACCGATGTCCGCCAAGCTACGCACGGTTTTTACGCCTGCGTCTTCAAGGGCTTTGAATTTTTCATCTGCCGTGCCTTTGCCGCCGCTGATGATCGCCCCTGCGTGCCCCATTCGTTTGCCTTTCGGGGCGGTTACGCCGGCGATGTAGCTCACCACTGGCTTGGTTACATTAGCTTTGATAAAGGCAGCCGCTTCTTCTTCCGCTGATCCACCGATCTCGCCGATCATTACAATCGCTTCTGTTTGCGGATCTTCTTGGAACAGTTTGAGAATGTCGATAAAGCTCGAACCAGGGATTGGGTCGCCACCAATACCTACGCAGGTGGATTGTCCAAAGCCTTCATCGGTGGTCTGTTTAACCGCTTCGTAGGTAAGCGTTCCCGAGCGAGAAACAATGCCGATTTTGCCTTTTTTGTGAATGTGGGCTGGCATAATGCCGATTTTGCATTCTTCTGGGGTAATAATACCTGGGCAGTTCGGACCGATCATTCGCACGCCCGTTTGGTTGAGGCGTTGTTTCACTTCAAGCATATCAAGGGTTGGGATGCCTTCGGTAATGCAAACGATGAGCTGAATACCGCTGTCAATCGCCTCTAAAATGGCGTCTTTACAACCGCTTGCAGGCACATAAATCACGCTGGCGGTCGCCCCAGTCGCTTCCACCGCTTCACGCACGGTGTTGAAAACAGGCAAGCCTAAGTGGGTGGTGCCACCTTTGTTTGGCGACACGCCACCGACTAATTGCGTGCCGTAAGCAAGGGCTTGCTCAGAATGGAATGTGCCTTGTCCGCCAGTGAAACCTTGGCAGATTACTTTGGTGTCTTTGTTGATTAAGATAGCCATTATTTGCCCTCCGCAGCTTGCACCGCAGAAATTGCGGCTTCGGTTAAGGTGTTGGCGGCGATGATGTTCAGCCCGCTTTTATCCAAAATTTCACGCCCAAGCGGTGCGTTGTTGCCCTCTAATCGCACCACCACTGGTACATTTACGCCCACTTCATTCACGGCGGCGATAATGCCCTCGGCAATCAAATCGCAACGGACGATACCGCCGAAAATGTTCACCAGCACCGCTTTGACCGCTTTATCGGATAAGATGATTTTGAACGCTTCGGCGACACGCTCTTTGGTTGCCCCACCGCCCACATCAAGGAAGTTGGCTGGCTGACCGCCGTGCAGTTTGACGATGTCCATCGTTCCCATCGCCAACCCTGCACCGTTTACCATACAGCCGATGTTGCCGTCTAACGCCACATAGTTGAGCTGGTGTGATTCCGCCAATGCCTCACGCGGATCGTCTTGGCTTGGATCTTGCATCGCCAATAACTCTGGCTGACGGTAAAGGGCGTTGTTGTCCACCACCATTTTGGCATCTAAGCAGAGCAAATCGCCCGATTTAGTAACCACAAGCGGATTGACTTCCAACAGGGAAAGATCTTTTTCCACAAACAATTTGGCGAGTTGGGTAAAAATATGGCTGAATTGTTTGATTTGATCGCCCGATAAGCCCAATTTGAACGCCAATTCACGCCCTTGGTACGGCATTCCGCCTACGAGCGGATCGAGAGCGATTTTGTGCAAGAGTTCAGGGGTTTTCTCGGCGACTTCTTCGATATTCATACCGCCTGCCGAAGATGCCATAAACACGATTTTTTGCGAGGCACGATCCACCACCGCCCCGAGGTAGAGTTCACGCTCGATTTGTGAACACTCTTCCACATAAATGGTATTGACGGGCTGACCGTTGGCATCGGTTTGGAAGGTAACTAACCGCTTGCCAAGCCATTGATCAGCAAAGGCTCGGGCTTCTTGCTCGTTACGCACCAGCTTCACGCCGCCTGCTTTGCCTCGCCCACCTGCGTGAACTTGGCATTTCGCCGCCCAAACATCGCCATTGAGCTTGGTGATCGCCTGTGCCACTTCGTCCGCCGACTGGCACGCAATCCCGACACTCACGGGCAATTTATACTTCGCAAACACTTGTTTTGCTTGATACTCGTGTAGATTCATAGCATCTCCTTTTATTGTGTTTTACTGGGAAATTCGTGTGAATTATCCCACCCAAATAAATTTTGCGATAAATAATGCAGACACAACCACCACCGAAAGATTGATCTCTTTCGCACGCCCCGTAAAGAGCTTCATTAAGCAGTAGCTGATGAAACCAAAGGCGATCCCCTCGGTAATCGAATAGGTAAATGGCATCATTGCGGTGGTAATGAACGCTGGGGTCGCTTCGGTAAGATCGTCCCACTTCACTTCAATCAGGCTTGACGCCATTAAGATGCCGACAAACACTAACGCCCCTGCGGTGGCGTAAGCAGGCACTAACCCTGCAAGTGGCGAGAAGAAAATCGTTAATAAGAATAAGACGCCAACCACAACGGCGGTTAAGCCCGTGCGACCGCCAACGGATACGCCCGAGCCACTTTCGATGTAGGTGCTGATCGCAGAAGTTCCCATAAATGAGCCTGCCATTGCACTGGTGCTGTCCACATAGAGGGCTTGTTTCATTTTCGGGAAACGCCCTTTTTCATCGGCTAAGCCTGCTTTGTTGGTAACGGCGATTAACGTGCCTGATGAGTCAAACAAGTTTACCAACATAAATGAGAAGATAATGCCGAGCAAACCCACATCAAACGCCCCTGCGATATCGACTTGCCCAACAACGGGATCAAGGCTTGGTGGGGTTGAGATAATGCCAGAGAATTTGACATCAGGATCGAACAGTAACGCCAACGCCGTTACCACCACGATTGAAACCAACACGCCCGAATGAATGCCGCGAGCGGCAAGAGCTGCGATAATGAAAAAGCCTAGCACGCCCATTAACACTTTTGGATCGTGCAAGTTGCCGAGGGCGACTAAGGTGTCTGGGTTCGCCACCACTAAGCCCATATTTTTAAAGCCGATTAACGCGATGAACAAGCCGATGCCCGCCCCAATGCCGACACGCAAACCGAGGGGAATTGCCGACATAAACCAGTAACGCACTTGTAACACCGTTAAAAGGAATAAGCCAACTGAGCCGAGGAAAATCGCCCCCATTCCCACTTGCCACGAATAGCCCAATTTTTGCACCACCACGAATGCAAAAAAGGCGTTTAAGCCCATTGCGGGTGCAAGGGCAATCGGCAAGTTACTGAATAAACCCATTGCGATTGTGCCGAAAGCAGCGATCAAACAGGTGGTAACAAACACCACTTGGGTGTCCATTCCCGCCACGCCTAAAATGGACGGGTTTACAAACACGATATAAACCATTGTGAAGAATGTGGTGATGCCTGCCACAATCTCGGTTTTGACGTTACTTCCTTTTTCACGAAGTTGGAAAAGGCGTTCTAGCATTAAAAAGACTCCTAAAATGAAAGATAAGACCGAAAACAAGCGGTAAGATAACGCTAAATTTTTACGAAATCAATCATTTGTAAAAATTTTGTAAAATCTTACCGCTTGCAAGCCCCCTACGGCACTGCGTGCCACTTCCCCCGCAAGCGGGGGCAGATCTGATCTTCCCCCATTTATGGGGGAAGTACCCTGCATAGCAGGGGATAGGGGGCGAAATTTTTGAAAATCCTACCCCTTGTAAAGGGATATAAATAAAAAATTCCCTTTGATCAGCGACCAAAGGGAATTTGTTTACATTATTTTTTTCTCACAACAACTTGGCTTAATAGCACTAAGGTTAATGAGAAGATAATCATCAAGGTTGCTAAGGCATTGACCTCTGGCGTTACCCCTGTTTTCACAAGTGAGAAGATTTTGAGCGGTAACACTTCATAGCTTGGGCTGGTAACGAAAGAGGATACCACCACATCGTCTAAGGAAATCGTGAAGCTCAATAACCACCCCGAAATAATGGACGGCAATGCCAACGGAAGAATGATTTTGCGTAAAATCGTTACCTCGCTCGCCCCTAAGTCTTTGGCGGCTTCGAGCATTTTGCCGTCAAAGTCGCTTAGACGAGAAGAAATGGTGATCACCACATAAGGTAAACAGAATGTGATGTGAGCGATCAGCAACGAGATAAAACCGAGTTTGATCCCTAAAATCATAAACAACACAAGCATTGACACCGCCATTACAATATCTGGCGACATCATTACCACGAACAACATTCCGCCCACCAACTGCTTACCACGGAAACGGTAGCGGTAAAGGGCGATTGAGGTTAAAGCCCCTAAAATGGTTGAGAATGTGGCGGCAAAGAACGCAATAGTTACCGAGTTCATTGTGGCGGAAATGAGGGTGTCGTTATTGAATAAACGTTCATACCAGTTCCAGCTAAACCCTTTCCATTGCAAGCCGTAGCGGTCTTCGTTGAATGAGTTTACCACGAGAATAATGATCGGAATGTAGAGATACGCAAACACGATCAACATAAAAAGGTTTCTAAATAGACGTTTCATTATTCAAGCTCCACCTTTTTATTTAATAATTTATTCGCACGATAGTAAACATACAACATTAACGCCATTAACACGGTGAGGGCAATACTCACTGCTGAACCAAGCGGAAGTTGGTTGGTATTCAAGAATAGGCTCTTAATGATGTTACCGATTAACGGGGTTTTGCCGCCGCCGAGTAAGTCCGCAACGTAGAACATTCCCATTGCAGGTAATAATACGAGCAAACAACCCGCTACAATCCCTGGCATTGTGAGTGGAATGGTTACACGCACAAAACGTTGGAACGCATTTGCACCGAGGTCTTTCGCCGCTTCGAGTAAACGCCCGTCAATTTTCTCAATTGATGAGTAAAGCGGTAAGATCATAAATGGCAACAAGATATACACCAAACCGATCACAATCGCCGTTTCGGAATTGAGTAATCGCATTGGCTCGTCAATAACGCCAAGCCACATTAAACTTTCGTTGAGTACGCCTTTGATCCCGAGGAAAATTTTAATCCCATAAATACGGATCAGTGAGTTCGTCCAGAACGGCAACACCACCAAAAACAGCAAAATCGGGCGGATTTTCGCTGGCATTTTGGCAATAATAAAGGCGAACGGATAGCCGATAATTAAACAGAAGAAAGTCGCAATTCCCGCCATATAAAGCGAGTTCCACAACACGGTGGCGTAAGTATCGTTGAACAAGGAAACATAAGCATCAAGGCTAAATGTAAAATCAACGAAATACTGACTTTGACGATTTTCGGTTAAGAAACTGATTAACAGTACGAGTAAATTCGGTACAAGAACAAATAGCAATAACCAACCGAAGATAACCGCAACAGTTCCATTTTGGAATTTGTTATTAGAGATCTTCATTTCTGAGTACAACCTCCCAACCTTCGTGCCACGTTAATGCCACTTTTTGACCGATAGAGTGATCGATGTGCGGATCATCTTCGTTGAAGAACTCGCTCACCAACACGTTCATTCCGTTGTGATCAAGTTTCACGCTGGATTCTAAGGTCATCCCTTTATAGTTACGATCAGAAATGTGTCCGATGATCGCTTTCGAGCTTTCATTTTCGTCCAATTCTTCAATCACAATATCTTCTGGACGCAACAACACTTTCAGTTTTTGATTTGGGGTTACTTCCATATCTTCCACTTTAATGTTGCAGATACGCCCTTCCACATTCGCTTTCACGTTTTTCGCATCGACACGCTCAATCACGGTCGCATCAAACACGTTGATTTCGCCGATAAAGCGAGCCACGAACAAGTTTTTCGGTTCTTCGTAAATTTCACGCGGCGAACCGTCTTGGGCGATTTTACCGCCGTTCATCACGATAATACGATCCGACATCGTGAGGGCTTCTTCTTGATCGTGCGTTACGAAAATAAAGGTGATCCCTAATTGACGTTGTAAGGCTTTCAGCTCGTTCTGCATCTCTTTACGCAGTTTGTAGTCGAGTGCTGAAAGAGATTCATCTAACAACAACACTTTTGGCTTGTTCACCACCGCACGAGCAATCGCAATACGCTGCTGCTGACCACCAGAAAGCTGTGCTGGTTTTTGATCGGCACGATCTTCCAAACGCACCATACGCAAGGCTTCCATTACACGCGGGCGGATTTGATCATTCGGTACTTTCTGCATTCTTAACCCAAATGCCACGTTCTCAAAAATAGTCATATGTGGGAAAAGGGCGTAGCTTTGGAATACAGTATTCACAGGGCGTTGCTCTGCGGGAACGTTAGACACATCTTGTCCGTCAAGAATAATAGAACCCTCTGTGAGTTCCTCAAAACCCGCAATTAAACGTAACGCTGTGGTTTTACCACAACCGGAAGGACCTAAAATTGTTAAAAATTCACCGTTATAAATAGTGAGGTTTAAGTTCTCAATAATCGTTTTGTTGCCATAACGTTTAGTTAAAGAACGGAGTTCGATGATTGGTTTTTGATCTAACGTTTCCATCTTACGAATGTGTTTCCCTTAAAAATTGAGAATGACAGAAATTCTGAATAAAAATTCAGGGCGAAGTCGTGTGAAATCCCACGAAAAAATATCGGGTATGATATAGCGAATAGGGGGGGATTGAAAGAAAAAAATGCGACAAATTGGCAAATTTGAGCAAGGAATAGAGGGAACGGCGGAAAATTTACAAACAAGGGGGTAGATTTTGGGAAATTTTGCAAAATCTACCCCCTTGACTGAGGCTTTGTATTACGCCTCAACCACCGAATTTGAGGCTTTTTTCTTTTTACGTCTGAATGGGCGTTTGCGGCGTTTTTTCTTTTCCTCATTGACGAAATTTGGCGAGGATCGCACCGCTTGTAGCATTTCGTTGCGTTGATTGTCGTTGCTGAATTGGAATTCGTGCCACCACGCACTTAATTCTACCAAATCGCCGCCCTCAATTTCCGCTCGCATCACGAGTAGATCAAAACCTGCACGGAATTTAATATGTTCGAGGGTTTGCAATGGGCGTTTGCCCGAACGTTTGGTGAGTTGGAACTGCAACGCCCAAATATCGCGGATCACCGCCGTGTGTCGGCGATGTAACGCCACCGCTTTGCAGCTCGCATCTAAAATTTCGTTTGCCGCCAGCATTAACGCATCGTGGCTGTTCAAACCGCCTTCATTTTTCAGCTCGTCAATTTTTTCCCGTAGCGGATACCACAACAATGCCGCAAACAGGAACGCCGGGTTCACACGCAACTTATCTTTAATCCGCTCATCGGTAGAAGTGAGGGCTTTTTCGATCATTCGTTCCGTTGGTGAATTTTTTTGTGGCGTGAAAAAGTCGCTCAACACAGGGAATAACAGCTCAAACAAGCCATATTCACGCAGTAATTGGTAGGTTTTCACGCCGTTGCCCGACTGCAATAATTTGAGGGATTCATCAAACAAGCGGGCGGCAGGGATATTTTTCAGCAAGTGAGCCAGCGATTTAATCGGGGCTTCGCTTGGTTTGTCCAAAAACATTTCCAATTTCGCCATAAAGCGGATCGCCCTCAACATTCGCACGGGATCTTCTTGATAACGGGTGGTAGGATCGCCGATCAAACGCAATTTGCCTGCGTTGAGATCCTCAATGCCGTTGAAGAAATCAAACAGCAGATTGTGGGTTGGATCATAATAGAGGGCATTGACGGTAAAATCGCGCCGTTGTGCGTCTTCTTTCAGCGTGCCGTAAACGTTGTCTCGCAACAACATTCCCGCCTCGCTCACTTTGGAAATTTTATCGTTGGAATGGGTTTGATGATCGGCTCGGAAGGTTGCCACTTCGTAAATATCTCGCCCAAAAACGATATGGGCAAGGCGGAAACGGCGTCCGATCAAACGACATTGACGACCAAACAATTTTTGGATTTCCTCGGGGCGAGCGTTGGTCGCCACATCAAAATCTTTCGGCTTTTGTCCGAGTAGTAAATCACGCAAACAGCCGCCCACGATATAGGCTTCATAACCTGCTTTTTGCAGTTTATTGACAATCGTTAAGGCGTTCGTTGGGAAATCTTTGGGCGTGATCTGATAATGCCCTGCGGGCTGGGTAAATTTTTTATGCAACAGATGTGCTGGTTCATTCGCCGATGGCTTTTTCTTCGCCGCACGTTCTGGCTCAACAAATTTGGGTTTGGCACGCTTTGGGCGTTCCGTTTTGCTACTCGCCGTTTTTTGGGCAGATCCGACCGCTTGCACGGGCTTTTCCGCCTTCGTTTCACTTATTTTTTTGCGAGTAAACAAAGATTTGATGTAATTAAAAATAATCCACCTCAATAAAATTGGGATAAAAACAAAAATCGGGGGAAATTTGATTTCCCCCGCTCTGCTCTGTTAATGACCCATTTGCTTTTCACGAATTTCGGCAAGGGTTTTGCAATCAATGCACATATCGGCGGTTGGACGAGCCTCTAAACGGCGTAAACCGATTTCTACGCCACAGGCTTCGCAGTAACCATATTCATCTTCGGAAATGTTGTGCAACGTTTGCTCAATTTTTTTCAATAATTTACGCTCACGATCACGGTTGCGTAACTCTAAACTAAATTCTTCTTCTTGGGTGGCTCGGTCCGCAGGATCGGCAAAGTTCGCCACTTCTTCTTGCATTTGGCTTTTGGTGCGTTCCGCTTCTTCCATAATTTGAGCGTGCCACGCTCTTAAAATTTTACGAAAATGCTCTTTTTGAGCATCATTCATATATTCTTCATTTTTCTTGGGTTGATAAGGGGTTACCCCTGCTAACGCTAATAAACCTAATGCGGTTTGTTGAGTCATCATTCACTCCTTGTACGAGATTTCTCTCAATTTAATCCTGCCAAAAAGAGTTAGGCTATTCAAAAAAAGGCGTATAAATAGCAGAACTTTGATTACTTGGCAATCAATTTTACACATTCACTAAAATAATTTTGTGAGCCAACCGAGCTTTGACCCCAAAACATTAAAATAGTTGTAATCATTTAAATGTAAAAGTTGTAATTTTTCAGGGCTTTTTTGCACCAGAATCCGATCTTCGGGGGCAAACGGCAAGGAAACCTGATTATCACAACTCACTCGCAATTCAGGCTGATTATATTGGGCGAACCGCAACGAAAGCTGACTATCGCCGTCAATCACCACAGGGCGAGAAGAAAGGGAATGGGGGAACATCGACACCAACGCCATCGCATTCAAATTGGGGGTCAAAATCGGGCCATTCGCCGAAAGGGAATAGGCGGTCGAACCCGTTGGGGTGGCGATAATCAAGCCGTCCGAGCGTTGCGAAAAGGCGAATTTGCCGTCAATGCTTACCTTAAAATCAATGGTTTTCGCCACTTGGCTGGCGTGGATAATCACTTCATTCAAGGCATTATGCTCGGCAATAATTTTGCCGTTGCGTTCCACTTTCGCTTCTAACAAAAAGCGTTCTTCAATAAAAAATTCGCCCCGTTCCAAACAATTATGCAGCTGTTCAAACGCCGTTTGGGGGGCGATGTCGGTCAAAAAGCCCAAATTACCTCTATTGATACCGATCAGCGGCACTTGATATTTGGCAAAATGGCGAGCCATTCCGAGCATATTGCCATCGCCGCCGATCACGATCACTAAATCCGCCACCTGCCCGATTTGGTCGAGGGTGGTCGCATTCGGCAAATTCAACAATTTGGCGATATTTTCTTCCACCAAAATTTGATATTTACGCTCTTTCAGCCAATTATAGACGGAAAGGTGCGTTTCAAGGGCGATGTCGTGGCGAGGTTTGCCCACAATCGCAATGATTTTAAAATGAGCCATAGTCGTTACGCTTGCTGTAAAAAATGGGCGGATTCTAACAGATTTTCGCCAAAATGGCGTTGCCAAATTTGTTTCGTGCCGAATTGCGGTTGGTTGGCGGTGTATTTCACTGCATCAAGTTCAATCGCCCAAATTGGCGTGTCAAACACCCGTGCCGATTGAAATTGCTCAAAGAATTTTTGCTGATAACAAGCGGTGAGATCCGCCGAAATTTTTGCGATCCGCCCTAAAAATTGAATCCCCTCAATCTCTGCGAGATTGCGAGTCGAGTGAGCAATCGTGCCTGAAACCTGAGGATTTTGCTGCATTATTTGGGCGTGTAAAGTGCGATCTTCGGTGGTAATGATCAACCATTTTTCGGCAGGTTCAAATAGATAAAAACAGTTCGCCGACCACGATTTTTCGCCGAAACTGACCGCTAGACTCAACACAAATTGCCGTTGCAAAAACGCCAACATTTCTGGGGAAAATTCACGCAACATATTTCAGATAACCAAAGGGAATCGCAAATAGCCACAAAATTGCCGAAAAAATCACACAGGCGTGAAACGGCAAATGTTTGGTTTTGTGGCGAACGTATTTCATCGCTAAAAATGTGCCGATAAATCCGCCCGCCAAACAGAGTAGCAATAAAGTCAATTCAGGGATTCGCCACTGATTTTTGATCGCCCGTTGTTTATCGACATACATAAAACAAAAGCTGACCAAATTGATCAGCACCAGATAAATGAAAATTGCTAACATCATCAAAAAATAAAACCCCGCAAGCGGGGTTTTCTCAATTAAGCATAAACCGGCAAACGCTTGCAGATTTCAAGCACTTTGGCTTTGGTGGCTTCAATCACTTGCTCGTGATTGTCTTGGTTGATGCTATCTAGCACATCGCACATCCAACCTGCCAACTCTTTCACTTCTGCCTCTTTAAAGCCACGGCGGGTTACCGAAGGCGTACCGACACGGATACCAGATGTGATAAACGGTTTTTGCGGATCGTTCGGCACCGCATTTTTGTTCACGGTAATATTGGCACGACCGAGTGCCGCATCTGCCGCTTTGCCCGTTAAGCCTTTTGAAACTAAATCCACGAGGAATAAGTGGTTTTCCGTGCCGTTCGACACCACGTTATAGCCACGTTGTTTAAACACTTCCACCATTGCTTTGGCGTTTTTCACCACTTGGGCTTGGTAGGTTTTAAATTCTGGCTCTAACGCTTCTTTGAAACAGACCGCTTTCGCCGCCATCACGTGGACTAACGGACCGCCTTGACCTGCTGGGAACACGGCACTTTGTAATTTTTTGTACAATTCTTCATCTTTGGCGTTCGATAAAATCAAACCACCACGCGGGCCAGCCAAGGTTTTATGCGTTGTCGTGGTTACAATGTGAGCGTGATTGATCGGGCTTGGGTAAACGCCTGCCGCGATTAAGCCTGCAACGTGTGCCATATCCACAAATAAATACGCCCCCACTTCATCGGCGATCTCACGCAATTTCGCCCAATCCACCACCTGTGAATAAGCCGAGAAACCACCCACGATCATTTTTGGCTTGCACTCTAACGCTTTTTGGCGAATATCTTCATAATCTAACACGCCGTCTGCGGTAATGCCGTATTGCACCGCATTGTAAATTTTGCCCGAGAAGCTGACCGAAGCCCCGTGGGTTAAGTGTCCGCCGTGGGCGAGACTCATACCTAAAATGGTATCATGCGGCTGCAACAACGCCATATACACCGCCGCATTCGCCTGCGAACCCGAGTGCGGCTGCACGTTGGCATAATCCGCCCCGAAAAGCTCTTTGGCACGGTCAATCGCCAACTGCTCAACGATGTCCGCATATTCACAACCACCATAGTAACGTTTACCAGGGTAACCTTCCGCATATTTGTTGGTAAATTGTGAGCCTTGGGCTTCCATCACCCGTGGGCTGGCATAGTTTTCAGAAGCAATCAGCTCGATATGCTCTTCCTGACGGCGGTTTTCGTCCTGAATCGCTTGCCATAACACAGGATCATAATCTTTGATGTTCATATCACGTCTTAACATCGGTTTCTCCTATAAGTAAACGTTTGCGTAGTAATGAGAGACGGCATTTTACGGCATTTTCGCCCCAAAGTGTTAGCCTTTTTTAATTAAACGGTTGCCTAAAAATTCATATCAAAATGAAAAATTTTAATATGCTGATTTTCTATTCAATTTATCCTAATTCCAAAGGATCAACATCCAACGAAACCCGTAAATTGTTGGCGAGGAAGCGATCTCGATCTTGGTCGAAAATAGTAAGTAACTGTTGCAGGGCGTTGCGGTTGGGGTGTTGAATGAGTAGCAACCAGCGGTAATGCCCTGCTTTTTTCGGCATTGGGGCTTGGAATGGGGGTAGGATTTGGAAGCCTTGCCAGCCTTGTTCGTGGATTTTTTGTTGGAAGTAAGCGGTCAGATCCTGCAAAATTTTTTCCGCTTGTTCGCTTTGTCGCCCCGTTGCTCGAAACAGAGCTTGGGCGGAATAGGGCGGTAGATTCATCAATTTCCGCATTGTGAGGGCTTGCTCGGCAAAGGCTGGATAGCCCTGTTCCAGCAAGGCTTTGAGCAGGGAATGGTCGGGGTAATGGGTTTGTAGCACTACTTCGCCTTGCTTTTCCGCACGCCCAGCTCGCCCAGCCACCTGCACATAAAGTTGAGCCAGCCGTTCTTCGGCACGGAAATCGGTCGAAAACAGGGCGGAATCCACATTCACAATCGCCACCAAAGTAACATTCGGAAAATGGTGTCCTTTGGCAAGCATTTGCGTGCCGATCAGAATTTGGCTTTTGCCCTGCTGAATTTCGCTCAAATGCTGTTCTAGCGAGCCTTTGCGAGCGGTGCTATCACGGTCAATTCTCGTGATTTGATAATCGGGAAAATGCTGGGCGAGGGTCTGTTCCAACTGTTCCGTGCCAAGCCCTGTGGTGATCAAATGGGTCGAACCGCAATGCTCGCATTGGCGAGGGATAATCCGTTGGGCGGAACAGTGGTGGCAACGCAGCACACGCTGTTTTTGATGATAGGTAAAGGGCTTGTCGCACGAGCCACACTCGCACATCCAACCACATTCGTGGCAGAGCAGCACAGGGGCGAAGCCTCGCCGATTGAGGAACAACATCACTTGATTGCCCTCAGCGAGGTGCTTTTTCATCATTGCCAGCAATTTTTCCGACAAGCCGTTAAAAATGCGTTGAGTTTTCAGGTCGATCAGCTGCTGGTGGGATAATTTCGCATTACCTGCCCGAGCCGTAAGTTGCAATTCGGTAAATTTGCCACTCTGCACGTTATGCAGGCTTTCAAGGCTTGGGGTCGCCGAGCCTAAAATAATCGGCACGTCCGCCATTTTGGCTCGCACCACCGCCAAATCTCGGGCGTGATAACGCCAGCCGTCTTGCTGTTTGAATGAGCTATCGTGTTCTTCGTCAATAATGATCAGCCCCAAGTTGGCGAACGGGGTAAACAGGGCGGAACGGGTGCCGATCACAATCGCACTTTCGCCATTTTTCGCCCGTAGCCACGCGTTGAGTCGTTGGCTATCGTTGAGGTTGGAATGTAGGGCGTCAATTTCCACATTAAAACGTGCCTTAAAGCGTTGCACCGTTTGTGGGGTTAGCCCGATTTCTGGCACAAGCACCAGCACTTGTTCGCCCCGTTCCAACGCTTTTTCAATCACTTGCAGATAAACTTCCGTCTTGCCCGATCCCGTTACCCCATTCAGCAAAAACGCCTCAAAATGCGTTTGATAAAGCAGACGGCTGACCACCAGCGACTGCTGTTTATTCAGCACCAGCCGGTTTTGTTTATTGCAGATCGCCCGTTCGCCTAAGGTTTGTTGCCAAGATTGTGGCTCAAAAGTGGTTTCAACGGGTTCGACATAGCCTTTTTCCAGCCATTGCTTCCAAATGGCGGCGGTGCAAGCGGTCGGTTTCTCGAAAATTTTTGCCGATTGAGCCAGTTCTTCTAGCAATAATTGCTGTTTTTTAGCACGTTTCAATTCGCCATTTTGCAGGGCGGAAAGGGCGGTTTCGGTCAGTTGGAATTGTTCGGGAACGCTACGTTCGGTGCTGTCGCCTTGGCGTAATTTGACTGGCAACGCGTTGTGTAACACCTCGCCGAGGGGGGCGTGATAATAGCGAGCCGCCCAGTTGAGCAGTTGCCAGCTCTGTTCGTCAAACAGGCTTTGCTGATCGAGAATGGCGGTGATCGGTTTTAATTTATCCGCTAGCACATCGCTGGTGGTGGGCTGTTCAATCACAATCCCGATTTTGCTCTGCGAGCCAAACGGCACGCACACCCTCGCCCCTTGCACCAACGGCACATCCGCCCATTCATCAGGCACAACATAATCAAACAACCGAGCCAACGGCACGGGCAAAGCGAGGCGGACGAGGTTCATCGAAAATCCTAGATAAATGGAAGGTTATGAATGCTTATTCTTCGAGAATGAAAAAGGGATATATTTGCCCCCTACCCCGCCTTTGGCGGTACTTCCCCCGCAAGCGGGGGAAGATATCGGAACGATTGAAAGCAAAATTTTCCCCGCAAGCGAGGGAAAATTTTAGAACTATCGAAAGTAAGATCTGCCCCCGCTTGCGGGGGAAGTGGTTGAGCGTAGCGAAACCGAAGGGGGCAAAACATAAGAGTAGGATTTTGAAAAATTTCAAAAATCCCACCCCTTGCAAAGCGAAATTAACCCAAAATCTTCGCTAATTCTTCACTCACTTGCTCAACAGGTTTTGTGCCGTCTAAACGCTCGTAGCGGGTGTTGCCGGCTTCGGCTTCGGCGGTGTAGTAAGCGATGAGTGGTTTGGTTTGTTTGTGGTAGATCGCCAAACGCTCTAACACGGTTTCGGCTTTGTCGTCTGGGCGAATGATTAAATCTTCGCCTGTTACATCGTCTTTGCCTTCCACTTTTGGTGGGTTGTAAACCACGTGGTAGGCGCGACCAGACGGCTGATGCACGCGGCGACCGCTCATTCGCTCTACGATCACTTCGTCTGCCACGTCAAATTCCAACACGAGGTCGATTTTCACGCCCGATTCTTTGAGGGCGTCGGCTTGTGGAATGGTGCGAGGGAAGCCGTCTAGCAAGAAACCGTTGGCACAGTCAGGTTGAGCGATACGATCTTTCACTAAGGCAACGGTTAATTCGTCTGGCACGAGTTTACCTTCGTCCATTAACGCTTTGGCTTGTTTGCCGAGTTCCGTTCCCTCTTTAATCGCCGCACGGAACATATCCCCCGTTGAGATTTGTGGGATACCAAATTTGTTCATCATAAATTGTGCTTGTGTGCCTTTGCCAGCACCAGGGGCACCTAATAGAATAATTTTCATACTAACCTCATTAAGAAAAAATATGGTGCTAACCTTACCGATTACCGCTTGAAATTGCAAATTTTTTCTCGGAACAAACCGCTTGCACATCGTTCTGGCTAAATTTTGTTACAAAATTGTAAAAATTCGACTTACTTCACATTTTTTCTGAAAAATTTCGGGCATAATAGCATTCAAAATTTCACTTGCCATATATAATGGCGGTAATTTGTAAACACTACACTCAAATAAGGTTAGGTCTGTATGCAACGTGATCCTGTGCATAAAAATTTTGATGATTGGTTAGCCTCAACCGCTTTCGGTGGTTCAAACCAATCTTATGTTGAGGAAATCTACGAGCAGTATCTGGAAGATCCTGCAAGCGTTGATGAGAGCTGGCAGGCGATTTTTGCTTCGCTACCGCAAACCACCGCCGTAGAGCAACCCCATTCCCAAGTGCGTGATTATTTCCGCAAACTTGCCCGTGAAAATCATTCGGAAACGGTAACGGTGATCGACCCAGAAGCCAGTGCCAAACAGGTGCGTTTGTTGCAGTGGATCAACGCTCACCGTATCCGTGGACACCTAGAAGCGAAGCTCGATCCGCTTAATTATTACCGTTGGAAAACCTCAAAAGTGCCAGAGTTGGATTATCGCCACCACGGTTTTAGCGAGGCGGATCTGAATGAGACCTTTACCATTGGGCGTTATGTGTTCGGTAAAGACACAATGAAATTGGGCGAACTCGCCGAAGCCTTGAAAGAAACCTATTTAGGCACGATTGGGCTTGAATTTATGCACATTCAAGACATCGAGCAACGCAACTGGTTGCAAGCCAAAATGGAAAGCGTTTTGAATAAACCGTTATTTACGGCGGCGGAAAAAATCAATTTATTACAAGAACTTACCGCTGCTGATGGTTTGGAACGTTATTTAGGGGCGAAATTCCCAGGGGCAAAACGCTTCTCGTTAGAGGGTAGCGATGCCTTTATTCCGTTGATGAAAGAGATTATCCGCCACGCAGGTCGTCAAGGGATGTCTGATGTGGTAATGGGAATGGCTCACCGTGGGCGTTTAAATATGCTCGTCAATGTGTTGGGCAAAAAGCCTGCCGAACTCTTTGATGAATTTGCGGGTAAGCACGCGGACGATAACCGCACGGGCGATGTGAAATATCACCAAGGCTTCTCGTCTGATTTTGCGGTGGGCGATAAGCAGGTGCATTTGGCGTTGGCGTTCAACCCGTCTCACCTTGAAATTGTTAGCCCTGTGGTGATTGGCTCGGTGCGTGCAAGACAGGCTCGTATTTTCGACACCGAACACAATAAAGTGTTGGCGATTACCGTTCACGGCGACTCGGCAGTAGCAGGGCAAGGGGTGGTGCAAGAAACGCTGAATATGTCAAATGCCCGTGGTTATAAAGTGGGCGGCACGATCCGTATTGTGATCAACAACCAAATCGGCTTTACCACCTCGAACCCGAACGACACCCGTTCAACCGAATATTGCACCGATATTGCCAAAATGATCCAAGCCCCGATCATTCACGTTAATGGTGATGATCCAGAAGCGGTGGCTTTTGCGGCAAGAATGGCGGTGGAATATCGCACCCTATTCAAACGTGATATTTTCATTGATTTGATCTCTTACCGCCGCCACGGACACAACGAGGCGGACGAGCCGTTGGCAACCCAGCCGATGATGTATAGCATCATCAAAAAACATCCAACCCCTCGCAAGGTGTATGCGGATCGTTTGATCGCCGAGGGTGTGATTACCCCAGAGCAAGAATTAGAAATGCTCAACGGCTACCGTGATGCCCTCGATCAAGGCGACCGTGTCGTACCTGAATGGCGTGAAATGGATACCGCTGCAATGGACTGGTTGCAATATCTCAACTACGACTGGACCAGCCCTTACGAAAGCAAATTCCCACAAGATCGCTTTACCACCCTAGCCAAACGGGTGTGCGAATACCCAGAACAGCACAAACCGCACTCGCGTGTTGAGAAAATTTACAACGACCGCAAAGAGATGTATCAAGGTCAAAAATTGCTTGATTGGGGTATGGCGGAAACAATGGCGTATGCGACCTTGCTTGACGAGGGAACGCACATTCGCCTATCGGGCGAGGACGCAGGACGTGGCACATTCTTCCACCGCCACGCCGTGATCCACAACCAAAATGACGGTACGGGCTATGTTCCGTTAGCCCACTTACACGCCAACCAAGGGCGTTTTGAGGTGTGGGATTCGGTGCTTTCCGAAGAGGCGGTACTTGCCTTTGAATATGGCTATGCCACCACCGATCCGAAAACCCTCACCATTTGGGAAGCCCAATTCGGCGACTTCGCCAACGGTGCACAAATTGTGATCGACCAATTTATCAGCTCGGGCGAACAAAAATGGGGCAGAATGTGCGGCTTAGTGATGTTGCTACCGCACGGCTACGAGGGGCAAGGCCCAGAACACTCGTCCGCACGCTTAGAACGCTATCTGCAACTTTGTGCGGAACAAAATATGCAAGTGTGCGTACCGAGTACCCCTGCACAGGTTTACCATATGCTACGCCGTCAAGCGATCCGCAAAATGCGTCGTCCGTTGGTGGCAATTTCGCCAAAATCGCTACTTCGCCACCCGCTAGCGGTCTCTTCCCTTGAAGAATTAACCAATGGCGAATTCCAAAATGTGATCGGCGAGATCGACAACCTCGATCCAAAACAGGTAAAACGTGTGGTACTTTGCTCGGGTAAAGTTTATTACGACTTGCTCGAACAACGCCGTCAAAACGAACAAACCGATGTGGCGATTATCCGCATTGAGCAGCTCTACCCATATCCACACGAAGACGTGCAAAAGGCACTTGCTCCTTACGCTCACGTTACCGATTTCGTTTGGTGTCAAGAAGAACCGCTCAACCAAGGAGCGTGGTATTGCAGTAAGCACAATTTCGAGGCGTCAATCCCTGACAATGCGAAACTGAAATACGCAGGCAGACCAGCTTCCGCTTCGCCAGCGGTGGGCTATATGTCGTTACACACCAAACAGCAAAAAGCGTTAATCGCTGACGCTTTAACCCTTTAATCATCACGCCTCAGCTTAGGTTGAGGCAATTTAGATAAGATACGGAGAATAAAATGATGTTTAACCCAATTCCAGAAGAATCATTCCAAGCCAACATTAAGATTATAGGCGTAGGTGGTGGCGGTTGTAATGCATTAAATCGCATTGCTGAAACCGAAAATGTGGCAGATTTGAATAGTAAAGGGGTTGAAATGTATGCGGTCAATACCGACGCACAAGCCTTGAAAATGGTCAATGCCGACATTCAAACCGTGCAAATCGGTGCTCAAACTACGGGTGGCTTAGGCTAATCGCTCACAAATTAAAAGGAAAACTAAAATGACTATCGAAATTCTTGTTCCAGATTTACCTGAATCCGTTGCCGATGCGACAGTGGCGAAATGGCATAAACGTGTGGGCGACAGCGTAAAACGTGATGAAGTGATTGTTGAAATCGAAACGGACAAAGTGGTGCTTGAAGTGCCAGCTACCAGCGATGGTGTGATTGCCGAAATTCAGCAAGATGAAGGGGCAACCGTGGTGAGTAAGCAGTTGCTCGGCACGCTCAACTCACAACAAGCGGGCGATTTTACCGCACAAACCGTTGCCCCAGCCAACGAGCCAACCCCTGCGGATCGCAAAACCTCTGCGGTGGAAAATGATCATAGCGATGCCGATTCGCAAGGCCCTGCGGTTCGCCGTTTACTCGCCGAACACGGCTTGAATGCTAATGAAGTGAAAGGCACGGGCGTAGGCGGTCGTATCACCCGTGAAGATATTGAAGCGGTGGTGGCGAAACGCCAAGCCAAACCTGCGGTGGCGGAAAACACCGTCAGCACCGTGGCGTATCAAAGCCGCAGCGAAAAACGCGTCCCGATGACCCGTTTACGCAAACGCGTGGCGGAACGCTTACTCGAAGCGAAAAACACCACCGCAATGCTCACCACCTTCAACGAAGTGGATATGCAGCCAATTATGACCCTGCGTAAACAATACGGCGAAAAATTTGAGAAACAGCACGGCGTGCGTTTGGGCTTTATGTCGTTCTACATCAAAGCGGTGGTGGAAGCCCTCAAACGCTACCCAGAAATCAATGCCTCAATTGACGGCGATGATATTGTTTATCACAACTATTTCGACATCAGCATTGCCGTATCCACCCCACGCGGATTGGTTACGCCAGTAGTGCGTGATTGCGATAAATTGAGTATGGCAGAGATCGAGAAAACGATCAAAACCCTCGCCGAAAAAGGCAGAGACGGCAAATTGACCGTGGAAGATCTCACGGGCGGCAACTTTACCATTACCAACGGCGGCGTGTTCGGATCATTGATGTCTACCCCGATCATCAACCCACCACAAAGTGCGATTTTGGGAATGCACGCCATCAAAGATCGCCCTGTGGCGATTGACGGCAAAGTGGAAATCCGCCCGATGATGTACCTCGCCCTCAGCTACGATCACCGTTTGATTGACGGCAGAGAAAGTGTTGGTTTCCTCGTGGCGGTCAAAGACCTGCTTGAAGATCCAACTCGTCTGTTGTTGGAAATTTAAACCCAACATTTAGCCGAAATTTCAAAGAATCAGACCGCTTGCAAGCGGTCTGATTTTGTTCAATTTTTACCCATTATTCAAACAATGCAAAAATTAACCCCTGATGAAGCGATTGACCTCGCTTACGATATTTTCTTGGAAATGGCAGGCGAAAATCTCGATCCTGCCGATATTTTATTATTC
This sequence comes from Haemophilus paracuniculus, assembly GCF_002015115.1. Lineage (GTDB taxonomy): Bacteria > Pseudomonadota > Gammaproteobacteria > Enterobacterales > Pasteurellaceae > Haemophilus_E > Haemophilus_E paracuniculus. The sequence continues at coordinate 188,275 of NZ_MUYA01000004.1, read as the reverse complement.
AACTTACAATTTGAAGAACGTGGTGCGGTGGAAATGGTGGAAACCGCCGACAACTGGGACGAAGAAATCGGCACGTTGATTGACCCCGAAGCCTTTGCCGAAGTGTGGGTGGGCTTAGTCAATGAGCAAGATGAAATGGACGATATTTTCGCCCGTTTTCTGATTTCCCACGATGCGGAAGATCGCCAATACCACGTTATTTGGAAAGCCTAATTGGAAAAAAGAATGCAACCGATTGAATTTTCACAACAATTTCGCGATGCAATGGCTCATCTTTGTGCCGCTGTCAGTATCGTAACCAGCAACGGCAAAGCGGGCAAAGTGGGGATCACCGTTTCATCGGTCTGTTCCGTCAGCGACAGCCCACCCACGCTGCTCTTTTGCATCAACCAAAGCAGCGACCTGCACGACATCATCGCCCAAAACCGCCAAGTGTGCGTAAACGTATTGAGCCACGAGCAGGAAGAACTCGCCAAACATTTCGCCTGTATGCTGGATAGCACAATGGAACAGCGTTTCAGTTGGGACATTTGGCAAGAAAGCGAGCAAGGTCTGCCGTTATTGAAAGGGGCAATTTCCACCTTGCAAGGGGAAATTATCGACAGCCACAGCGTCGGCAGCCACACCATTTTTATTACACGCCTCACCCAAATAGACACCGCCCCAAACCATAGTTTGGTTTATTTTGGACGGCAGTTTAATCAAGTGGAACTTTGATAAAAATCAAGCGAATGCAGAATAGCCGACTATTTTAGTCGGTTTTTTCTTGCCTGATGATCGCCAAATCCCTAAGATCTTGCCGTTTTATTTTGATCGAGGAAACCAAAATGGAAAAGCTACGCTGCTACAAACAAATGCCCGTCTGGACAAAAGAGACCCTACCGCAAATGTTCCAAGAAAAACACAACACCAAAGTTGGCACTTGGGCGAAATTAACGGTGCTAAAAGGGCAACTCAAATTTAGTGAATTAACCGAAAACGGCGAGGTAGTTGCCGAACATATTTTTGATCCTCAACATCAGCCCTATTTTGTTGAGCCACAACTTTGGCATAAAGTTACCCCGCTTTCGGACGATTTAGAATGTCAGCTCGCCTTTTATTGCCAGCCCGAAGATTATTACAGCAAAAAATATAACCTCACCGCCACCCACTCGGAAGTGCTAAACGCCACCCAATATATCCAACAAGGCAAAGCCCTTGACTTGGGCTGTGGACGCGGCAGAAATTCCCTCTATTTGGATCTGCTCGGCTTTAACGTAACCGCCGTGGATCATAGCGAAGAGAGCATTTCATTCTTAAATCAAGTGATCGAAAAAGAGCAACGAAACATCAACACCGCCATTTACGACATCAACCAAGCGGATATTCAAGGCGACTATGATCTGATTTTATCCACCGTGGTAATGATGTTTTTGAACCGAGATCGCATTCCTGCCATCATCGAAAATATGCAAAAAAACACCAAAATCGGTGGTTATAATTTAATTGTTTGTGCAATGAGTACCGAACAATACCCCTGCCCAATGCCATTTTCTTTCACCTTCAAAGAGGGCGAATTGAAAAATTATTACCAAGGTTGGGAATTGGTGAAATATAACGAAGATCTCGGGCATTTACACAAAACCGACGCCAACGGCAACCGTATTCAATTACAGTTTGCGACGATGTTGGCAAGGAAAGTGAGGTAGGATAGCAAGCGGTAATATTTTGAAAAGTCCATTTTGTTGATAAATATAACATATACGAACTTTTCAACATCCTACCCCTTGTAATCCCTCGCCCCAAACACCGCCGTGCCGATTCTGACCATTGTCGAACCGCATTCAATCGCTGTTTGCATATCATCTGACATTCCCATTGAGAGGGTGTCGATGCCGTCAAAATTTGCTTGCAATGTTTGGAAGAGTCGCTGCATTTGTTGCAGAGCGATTTTTTGTTGAGCGGGGTCGCTTTCGGGTTTGGGGATCGCCATTAAACCGCGTAATTGCAGGCGGGGAAGCTCGCTAATCCGTTTAGCAAGGGGTAGCATTTCCTCGGGGGCGATGCCCGATTTGGACTCTTCATCGCTGATGTTAATTTGAATCAACACTTGCAACGGTGGCAGTTCCGCAGGGCGTTGTTCGCTTAGGCGTTGAGCAATTTTGAGCCGATCCACCGTTTGAATCCAATCAAAATTTTCTGCGACTAAACGGGTTTTGTTCGACTGCAACGGCCCGATAAAATGCCATTCCAAATCTTTGCGTTCGGCAAAATAGGCAATTTTTTCTACCCCCTCTTGCACATAATTTTCGCCAAAGACACGTTGCCCCGCCGAAATCGCTTGTTCAATCGCTTCCACGGGTTTGGTTTTGCTCACGGCAAGTAATTTTACGGCATTTTGAGGACGGTTCGCCCGTTGGCTAACCTGTTGAATTTGTTGATAAAGTTGAGATAAATTGTGAGAAATCGACATTTTTAAATTCCAAACGGCTATAATGCACAAATCATAAAGAAAATTATTAGGAAAAACAATGGAACAGCTTTTAGCAAAATTGAGCAAAATTAAGCTCGTGATCACCGATGTGGACGGCGTGCTGACGGACGGCAGCCTCTACTACACCGATCAAGGCGAAACAATGAAACGCTTCAACGTGCGAGACGGCTTAGGCACGAAAATGTTGCAAGCCGCCGGCATTCAAGTAGCGGTATTATCGGGGGGCGATAAGCCTTTTTTACGCAAGCGGTTGGACGATTTAGGTATTACATTGAGCCAGCTCGGCAAAATGGAAAAACGCACCGCTTGCTTTGAGCTAATGGAAAAAGCAGGGGTAACCGCCGAGCAGACCGTTTATTTAGGCGATGACAGCCTCGACCTGCCCGCCTTTGAAGTGTGTGGCGTGGCGGTGGCGGTGGGCGATGCGTTCAGCTACATCAAGGAAAAAGCCGATTTTGTGCTGGAAACCGCAGGCGGACACGGGGCGTTGCGTGAGCTTTCCGACCTGATTTTGACCGCCCAAAATAAACAAGAGATGTTCAACTCGGCGGACGGCTTTCTCAAAATCGTCAGCCAAATGAAAATCGCCCAATAAATTTTCGTGAAACAGACCGCTTGCTATGTTAGATATTGTGTTATTTGAGCCCGAAATTCCGCAAAATAGCGGAAATATCATTCGCCTTTGTGCAAATTGTGGCTTTCGCCTGCATATGATTGAACCCCTCGGCTTCGCGTGGGACGACAAAAAACTTCGCCGTTCAGGGCTGGATTATCACGAATTTGTCGATATTCAAAAATACCGCAATTTTGAGGATTTCCTCGAACGAGCCAAGCCCAAACGCCTGTTCGCCCTCACCACCAAAGGCGAACCCAACCATAGCGATGTGCGTTATGAATTGGGGGATTTTTTGATGTTCGGCCCCGAAAGCCGCGGCTTGCCGAAAGCGATTTTGGACGGCCTACCGATGTCGCAAAAAATCCGAATCCCAATGTGTAAAGATAGCCGCAGTATGAATTTATCCAACTCGGTCGCCGTGGTGGTTTACGAAGCGTGGCGACAGTTTGGCTACCCAAATAGCGTGCCGAGGCAGGCGATTTAATGGAAAGGGGAAAATACTTTCCCCTTTTAAGATTAATCAATCCCCAAACTTTCCCAAATTTGGTCGACTTTTTTGACGACATCGGCGTTTTTCTTGATCGGCACGCCCCATTCTCGTTGGGTTTCGCCTTGCCATTTATTGGTAGCGTCGATTCCCATTTTTGAGCCTAAGCCAGCCACGGGTGAGGCGAAATCGAGGTAGTCGATTGGGGTGTTTTCGATCAGGGTGGTGTCCCGTGCAGGGTCGCAGCGGGTGGTAATCGCCCAGATCACGTCTTTCCAGTCGCGGGCGTTCACATCGTCATCGCACACAATCACAAATTTGGTGTACATAAATTGGCGTAAGAACGACCAAACCCCCATCATCACTCGCTTGGCGTGGCCGGCGTATTGCTTTTTGATCGTTACCACCGCGAGGCGGTAGGAACAGCCCTCGGGCGGTAAGTAGAAATCGACAATTTCGGGAAATTGCTTTTGCAAAATCGGGATAAACACTTCATTCAACGCCTCGCCCAACACCGCAGGTTCATCAGGCGGTCGCCCCGTGTAGGTGGAATGGTAAATCGGATCTTTCCGCATTGTGATGTGGGTTACGGTAAACACAGGGAAATATTCTTGCTCGTTGTAGTAGCCCGTGTGGTCGCCATAAGGGCCTTCGAGGGCGGTTTCATTCGGGTCGATGTAGCCCTCTAACACAATTTCCGCACTGGCTGGCACTTCCAGAGCATTGCTGATCGATTTCACCACTTCGGTTTTATACCCTCGCAACAGCCCTGCGAACGCATATTCGGACAGAGTATCGGGAATCGGCGTAACCGCCGCCAAAATCGTAGCAGGATCTGCCCCCAACGCCACCGAAACAGGGAACGGCTGATTTGGGTTCGCCTCTTGCCACTCTTGGAAATCCAACGCTCCACCACGGTGCGAGAGCCAACGCATAATCAACTTATTTTTGCCGATTAACTGTTGACGATAAATGCCGAGATTTTGCCGTTTTTTGTAAGGCCCTTGGGTAATCGTCAAGCCCCAAGTAACGAGGGGGGCGACGTCCCCTTCCCAGCAGTGCATAATCGGCAATTTGTACAAATCCACATCCTCGCCCGACAGCACCACCTGCTGACAATCCGCCTTGCTCAATACTTTGCTCGGCATATTTAGCACCAGCTTCCATTGTGGCAACTGCCCGATCAAATCCTTGAAGCCCTTTGGCGGTTCAGGCTCTTTCAAAAATGCCAACAGCTTGCCGAGTTCTCTCAGGGCGGAAGTATCCGCTTGCCCCATTCCCATTGCCACCCGCTTCGGCGTGCCGAACAGGTTGCAAAGCACAGGCATATCATAGCCTTTCGGGTTTTCAAACAACAACGCCGCCCCGCCTTTGCGTAAGGTGCGGTCGGCAATTTCGGTCATTTCAAGGTAAGGGTCGATTTCCTGTTTGATACGCACCAGCTCGCCCTGCTGTTCAAGCAGATCAAGAAATTCTCGTAGGTTTTTGTATTTCATCTTGGTTGGATTTTGTGGGGCTAAAAAGCAAAATGGCTAGATTTTATCATCTAGCCATTTTTTCTTGCTAAAAAGAATTATTTTACTAAATCTTTTAATGCTTTACCTGCAACGAATGCTGGTACTTTTGATGCAGCGATTTTGATTTCTTCGCCAGTTTTAGGGTTACGACCAGTGCGTGCTTTACGCTCGTTCACTTTGAAAGTACCGAAACCGATAAGTTGAACTGCATCACCTTTTTTGAGGCTTGCAGAGATTGCGTCTAATGTTGCTTCTAATGCTGCTTTCGCATCTTTCTTGCTTAACTCAGCACCTGCTGCGATTGCATCGATCAATTCAGTTTTGTTCATAGTAATATCCTCTGAGGTATTTATGTTTGTTGCAATAAAATGCCTGTCTAGCTTAATTCAAACCGTCGATTTCTCAAATAGAAAAATCGAAAAATTACCTAAAAAATGGTTTTATTGATTAAATTTTAAACCAATATTGCTGATCCCGCTCTCTCTAATCTCATTTTTTAAGCCCAAAATCAGCTCGACATCTCGTTCTTCGCACTCGTTAAGCAAACGATAAACCTGCCATTGCACGTCCAATTCTTCTTGAATTTCGGCGGAATTTTTTAATTCTTGCTCATTCAATTCACGGTCGAGTTGGGTTTCCAAATAGGTCGCCACCGTGCCGAGGGAAATTTGGCTAAGACGAATCGCTTGTTCGAGGGTTGAGCCTGCAATCAAGCTATGCAGCAGTTCGCTCAACCCCTCGCACGCTTCTTGGGCGGGGAAAACGCCGTAAAAATCAAATTCGTTCACGTCAGGAATAATCTCTTCCAACTTTTCGAGCTGATTTTCAAAGTTGATTTTCGCCCCTTTGACGGTCAAATGTTCCCACACGAGGTTGAGAATGTTTTGGAAAATTTTGGCGTGATCCGACCGCTTGCTCACCTCGCAAAACAGTTGAAAATTCGGCATCATCCGCTCGCACAGGCACGCCATAAAAGTGAGGTGTTGCCACGATTCAAAACGTTCCATTCGTTTATGGATAGGATTTCGCATTGTATTCCTCTCGCTGAACAAGCGGTCAGATTCGCGAAAATTTCGTGCAATCTCACCGCTTGCAATGATTATTTATGGTAGATTTTTGAATAATGATGCACCGTATCCACCAGCACTTTCGGGCTTTCGGTCGGCACATCTTGGTGGATACCGTGTCCGAGATTGAAGATGTGTCCTGAGCCTTGCCCAAAACTGTCTAAAATCGTTTTCACTTCCTGCTCAATTCGCTCTGGCGAGGCGTAAAGTACGCTCGGATCGAGGTTGCCCTGCAACGCCACTTTATGCCCCACACGGCGGCGAGCGTCCCCAATATCTACCGTCCAATCTAGCCCCACCGCATCGCAGCCCGTATCCGCAATCGCCTCTAACCACAAGCCACCGCCTTTGGTAAAGAGGGTAACAGGCACTTTTCTTCCCTCGTTTTCACGGATTAAGCCGTCCACGATTTTGTGCATATAGCGTAACGAAAATTCGAGGTAATCACGGTGAGCCAGCACGCCACCCCAAGTGTCGAAAATCATTACCGACTGAGCCCCTGCCTTGATTTGAGCGTTGAGGTATAAAATCACGCTGTCGGCAAGTTTGTCGAGCAGTTTATGCAACAAAGCAGGTTCTGCGTAGAGCATTTTTTTGATTTTGGTAAAGGCTTTGCTACTTCCGCCCTCAACCATATAGGTCGCTAACGTCCACGGGCTGCCCGAAAAACCGATTAACGGCACTTCGCCTTTTAGTTCACGGCGAATGGTGCGAACAGCGTTCATCACATATTGCAACTCGCTTTCAGGATCAGGGATCGGCAAATTATCCACATCGGCTTGGCGTTCAATCGGACGAGCAAATTTCGGGCCTTCGCCTGCCCCAAAACTCAGCCCTAAGCCCATTGCATCGGGGATCGTCAAAATGTCGGAAAACAGGATCGCTGCGTCCAAATCATAACGGCGAAGCGGCTGCAAAGTAACTTCGCACGCCAAATCCGCATTACGGCAAAGGCTCATAAAATCGCCTGCCTCGGCACGGGTTGCCTTATATTCTGGCAGATAACGCCCCGCTTGACGCATCATCCACACGGGGGTCATATCCACAGGTTCACGCAATAAAGCACGCAAATATCGGTCGTTTTTGAGGGTTGTCATTTTGGTTCTCTCTTAGATTTAGTGAAATTTTAATCATTTTCTTACTATTTATCCCCTCTCCCACTTGTGGGAGAGGGAGGAGAAAATCCGCAGGATTTTCGGAGGGAGAGGGGATACAAGCGGTAAGATTCTCATAAATTTCCCTCTCCCTGATTTTTACTTCTGAACGAAGTAAAAATCGTCCCTCTCCCGTAAACGTGAGAGGGTATTGGAACTAATGCAATTGCGGCTTTTCCGCTGGTTTGTCGAGGGCGAAATGGCTATGCAAAAATAACGCCACCACGCGTAGATATTCGACAATTTCCTCGCCCGCTTCAATCAGTTCGGCGTTGTCATCGTCTTCGTGGTAGCCCAATTTGGCGATTTCGTCTAAATCGTCCACCGCTTCGCCCACTTCGTCCGTTTCTTGCTGTAATTTCGGTTGAGCCACGCCCAAGCCGAGCAAAAAGTGGCTCGTCCATTCGGCGATGCCGTCCGCCAAGGCGAAACCGTCTTCCTCGTTGGCGGGCAGCCAGAGGCTAAATAGAGTGTTGGCTTGTTGGTAGCTTTCGCCGAGTTGCTGATAAAAATCGCTCAATTCAGCAAGAGGGGCTTGGGAAAAGGCGTGTCCATCATTAGTGAATTGGTAAGTGAGGGTTTTCCACGATTCATCTTGCACGCCACCTGCGATCAAACCACTTAAAAAGCCGTGAAATTCGGCGGGGGTGTCGCTGATTTGCAGATCTTTGATCAGTTTTTGAAAATCGCTTGCTTGTTGAATTGCCATTTGATTTGTCAGCTCGCTATTTGATTGAGATTAAAAGGGTGGCATAATAGCAAAAATTTTGATTTTTATGTGAGGATTTTCCCCCTATGTCGGCAAATAATATCGAATTGCAGATTTTTGGACAGGTTTTTCGTTTGAGCTGCCCTGTTGATCAACAAGAAGCCCTGCTGGCTTCGGCACAACGCTTAGAGGAACGGGTTTCTGCCTTTAAAGAGCAGTCAAAAATCATTCAGTTTGAAAAAGTGTTGGCAATCGTTGCCCTCAATCTCAATTACGAATTAGAGCAAGAAAAGCAGAAAAATGCAGACAATAAAAATGTGTTAGAGGCTTGCATCAAGCAGCTCGATAGCTCATTGAGTAAATTTCAAACCAGTGAATCAGTGGTGTTAGAATAATTCCCACCGCAAAATTTCGTGTAAACCGACCGCTTGCAAGCGGTCTTTTTCCGCATAAAATTTATGCCATCGCATTTTTTCTGATGTGGAACACTAGGAAAATCGGCAAAATTCCGTTAATATCTCGCTCGTCTGGGGTGTGCGTTGTTGGTTACGTCCCTGAGCCGATAATTAAACACTTTGAGTTGGGCATTAAACTGCTGGTGAGCAGGCTCAGCTACTTCGGTAGATTGAGAAGCCTAAAAGCGGTTACGTTCGACTCGCCTTGAACCGTCTGGTTCAAGGACCATCACTGATGACGGCACTTCGGACACCCTATGAACATTTCTCAACTATCGCAATTATCTCAACAAGCCCAACAACGGCAACAACTTCGCCAGCAAATGCGAGCCAAACGGCTTGCCCTCACCGCCGAGCAACAACAGCGTTCCGCCCTTAGCCTAATTGAGCCAGCGTTACAACTGATCGAACAATACCACGCCGAACATTTAGCATTTTATCTGCCATTCAACGGCGAAATTTCGCCCTTGCCGTTAATTGACCGCTTGCGAACCCTCAACAAACAGATTTACCTGCCCGTCCTGCACCCGTTCAGCCACACCCAACTGCTCTTTTTACACTACGAAAGCGACTGCCAACTCGTGCCGAACCGTTTTGGCATTTTAGAACCCCGCCTTGACGTGCGAAAAGTGCTGCCCGTCTCACAATTAGAGATGATTTTTACCCCCCTCGTGGCGTGCGACAAACAAGGCAACCGTCTCGGAATGGGCGGCGGATTTTACGACCGCACCCTCGCCCAATCCCCCCATTTAATCAGCGTCGGGCTGGCTCATCATTGCCAACAAGTTGAACAATTACCCATTGAAAATTGGGATATGCCTTTGAGCCATTTGATCGTGGCAGAGGCGGTTTAGACGTTGCAAGCGGTAGGATTTTTGAAAAAATCTTACCCCTTGCCCTTTCCTCATCGCCTGCGAACCTTTAAAATGCCACTATTTTTTATTCGCCAACAAAAGGAAACAGAAATGGCTGAACGTAAATATTTTGGCACCGATGGGGTGCGTGGTGAGGTGGGGAAATTTCCGATTACCCCTGAATTTGCCCTGAAATTAGGTTGGGCGGCGGGCAAGGTGCTTGCCACCCAAGGCACGAAGAAAGTGTTAATCGGGAAAGATACCCGTATTTCGGGCTATATGTTGGAATCGGCGTTGGAAGCAGGTTTGGCGGCAGCAGGGTTATCGGCGGCGTTTGTCGGCCCGATGCCAACCCCTGCGATTGCCTATTTGACCCGCACTTTCCGTGCCGAGGCAGGGATCGTAATTTCCGCTTCACACAACCCTTACCACGACAACGGGATCAAATTCTTCTCGTCCATTGGCGAAAAATTACCCGATGAAGTGGAAGAGGCGATTGAGGCAATGCTCGATCAGCCGATGGATTGTGTCGAATCCTCTCACTTAGGGAAAGCCAGCCGAATCAACGATGCCGCAGGGCGTTATATCGAATTTTGTAAAGGCACATTTCCTGCCCATTTAAGTTTGAACGGCTACAAAATCGTGGTCGATTGTGCCAACGGTGCGACTTACCACATCGCCCCAAATGTAATGCGTGAGCTAGGGGCGGAAGTGATCGAAATCGGCACCGAGCCGAACGGTCTCAACATCAACGAAAAATGTGGGGCGACCGACATCAAATTGTTGCAAGCCAAAGTGGTGGAAACAGGGGCGGACGTGGGCTTAGCCTATGACGGCGACGGCGACCGTTTGATTATGGTCGATCACTTAGGCAACAAAGTCGATGGCGACCAAATTTTGTTCATCATCGCTCGTGAAGCCTTGCGTGCAGGTAAATTGCAAGGTGGTGTGGTCGGCACACTAATGAGCAATATGAGCCTTGAAATTGCCCTCAAAGAGCTTGCCATTCCATTCGTGCGTGCCAATGTGGGCGACCGCTATGTGTTGGAACAGTTGAAAGAAAAAGGCTGGAAATTCGGCGGCGAAAACTCGGGGCATTTGATTATCCTCGACAAAAACACCACGGGCGACGGCATTATTGCGTCCCTTGAAGTGCTGTCGGCGATGGCAACCCACAAAATGAGCCTCAACGAACTTGCCAAAGCCGTGCCACTGTTCCCACAAGTGTTGCTCAACGTGCGTTTTGCTGGCGGTGCAAATCCGCTTGAAAGTGCCGAAGTAAAAGCAGTCGCCGCCGAAGTGGAACAACGTTTAGCAGGCAAAGGACGAATTTTATTGCGTAAATCCGGCACCGAGCCGTTGATCCGCGTAATGGTTGAATGCGAAGACGGCGAACTTGCTCAACGTTGTGCGGAAGAAATTGTTGAAGCGGTAAAGCGTAACTAATCTTTATAAAAAAGGCGTATTAAAATACGCCTTTTTTATTGATTGAAATTTTTAAAAATCCCACCGCTTGTTAGCGTGATCCAAGGCGTTGGATATGGCGGTTGGTGGCGATTTTGGCGGAAAGCCAGCCGATAAAAATGCAGAAGCTGATCAGGAAGAACATTTCGCTGAATGCTAAACCGTTCATTTCAAATTTGACCGTGAACATATCGGTAACGTATTTCACCACGCTGCCGAAATAGCCGATCAAAAAAGCACTAAATAGCATCGCTAACAGGCTACCGAGCAAACCATAAATTACGCCTTTGTAGATAAATGGGCGAGAGATGAAATAGTCGGTTGCCCCCAATAATTGTTGCACTTCGATTGATGCACGGCTGTTTGAGACATCGGAACGGACGCTATTGCCGATCACAAGGAACACCGCCACCATCATTAACAGAGTGCAGACCATTGCGACACGGGCAATGAGCTGGGTTAATGCGGATAATTTTTCCAGCCAGCCATTATCCAAACGCACCTCTTGCACCCCTTTGATTTGCTGTAAACCGTCTCGGAATGAGAGCATTGAATCGTTGTTGGTAAAGGTTTTTTTCGGTTTGAGGGTTACCACCGCGGGCAGAGGGTTGTCGTCCAAAATATCAAGGGCATCGTTAAAGCCCGACCACGTTCTAAATTCCTCTAAACTTTGCTGGCGAGAAATGTAGTTCAAAGATTCGATCTTATCAGGGGCAAATTGACGAATACGATCCACCACCGCATTGATGTCCAATTCCGATAAATTTTTATCCAAATAGACCGTCAATTCAGGTTCAGGATAAAACTGGTTTGCCGCGTTGCTGGTGTTTTTCCAGAGCAAATAGCTGACGGTTGGAATGGTGAGCGACACCGCAATCACCAGCACCGTAATAAAAGTGCCAAATTTTCGTTTCAGCAGATCCTGCCAAACGGAACGCAAAATATAACGGGTTTCTGCCCCTAATTTGGTATTGAGTAAAAAACGCATTATTTTTCCTTAATTTCTCAAATGCCCTTGCTCTAACACTAAACAAGGTTTTGGACGTTGAGCGATAATGTTGGTGTCGTGGGTCGCAATCAGCACCGTTGTGCCATTTTGACGGTTGAAATCTTCAAACAGGCGGAAAATTTCAAAGGATAATTTTTCGTCAAGGTTACCCGTCGGTTCATCGGCAAGCAGTAATTGAGGGCGATGAATAATTGCTCTGGCAATATCCACCCGTTGCTGTTCGCCGCCCGAAAGGTGGTGCGGCAGATAGTTCGCTTTCGCCTCTAAACCGACACATTCCAACGCATAATACGCCTCACGCTTGACGATTTCTGGGCTGATACCTCGCACAATCAACGGCAACGAAACGTTATCCAACACGGTGCGATCCGACAACAAACGGTAATCTTGATGCACCATTCCAATTTGGCGGCGTAAGAACGGCTGTTCGTGGCTTGCCAAGCGGGTAATATCGTGTCCGTTAAACAGAATTTGCCCGCCATTGGCTCGCTCAATTCCCATAATCAATTTGAGCAGGGTACTTTTGCCCGCCCCTGAATGCCCTGTTAGATAAGTCATACTACCTGCGGGCAATTCAAAACTGATATTTTGCAAGGCAACTTGCTTGCCGCCCATATAGGCTTTGTTCACGTTACTAAATTTAATCATTTTTTTCGTCCTCGTGGGCAAACAGGGCTTCGATAAACTCTTCGGCGTGGAATGGGCGAAGATCGTCAATTTTCTCGCCGACCCCGATAAAGCGGATCGGAATGTTGAACTGATCAGCAATTGCAAAAATCACGCCCCCTTTTGCTGTGCCGTCGAGTTTGGTGAGGGTAATTCCCGTCAAGCCCACCGCTTCATTAAACAGTTTGGCTTGGCTGATCGCATTTTGCCCTGTGCCAGCGTCAAGGGTGAGCATAATTTCGTGCGGGGCGGTTTCGTCATATTTTTTCATCACTCGCACGATTTTTTTCAATTCGTCCATTAAGTGATTTTTATTTTGCAAACGTCCTGCGGTGTCAGCGATCAACACATCGATCCCTTTCGCTGCCGCTGATTGCATTGCATCGAAAATCACCGAAGCGGAATCCGCCCCCGTTGCTTGGGCGACCACAGGAATGTTGTTGCGTTCGCCCCAAACTTGCAACTGCTCAACGGCTGCCGCTCGGAAGGTGTCGCCCGCCGCCAACATTACCGATTTGCCCTCGCTTTGGAATTTGCGAGCCAGCTTACCAATGGTGGTGGTTTTGCCCACGCCGTTCACGCCCACCATTAAGATCACATAAGGTTTTTTGTCGCTCAATTCGAGGGGTTGAGCCACAGGTTTAAGCACGTTGGCAAGTTCCACTTTAAGCTGTTGGTAAAGCAATTCCGCATCACGCAGCTGCTGTTTGCTGGCGTGTTGGGTGAGGTTGTTGATGATTTTTTGGGTGGTTGGCATTCCCAAATCGGCGATCAACAGCTGTTCTTCCAATTCTTCAAACAGATCATCGTCAATTTTTTTGCCACGGAACAGATTACGGAAACCCGAGCCGATATTTTGCTTGGTTTTGATTAAGCCTTTGATTAAACGGCTAAAAAATCCGCCCTCGCTTGGTTTTTCTTGATATTGTTCACTTTCTAGTTCAGTTTCGGGTTCGGCTTCGATTGCTGTTTCAATCGGATCGACTTGTTCCTCAGCTTCAATTTCAAAAGTTTCGGTTTCTGGCTCGAAAACGACCGCTTGTGCTTGGTTAAAATCAGTTTCTTGCTCGGCAAGCGGTGCGATTTCCTCGATTTTTGGCTCAACATCTTCTGCCACTGCTGGCTCAACGGTTGCAGGTTCAGCTAAAATTTCATCGGAACTGACCGCTTGTTCTGGCTCGATTTGTGCGGTTTGCTCGTTTTCTTGTTGTTCGGCAAGATCCGCCAACTGCTCGGTGGTTTGGTTCAGTTGTTCAATACTCTGATTGAGGTTTTCAATTTCTGTTGTGTGTTCAACCTGTTCGGCTTGTTGTTCGACTGGCTGTTCGGCTTGCTCTTTTTTACCAAAACCGAGCCACGACCAAAATCCTTTCTTCTTCTCTGACATATTTTTGCTCTCTCGACATCATAAAAATGCCCATTTTGCACCAAAATGGACTAAACTTGCGTAGTTTATCATTTTTATTTGTGTTGTATGAAAAAAAATCGTCATTCTCACGCAATGGGCGAGGTGCGGATTATCGCAGGGCTTTGGCGGGGGCGAAAATTGCCCGTGTTAAATGCTGAGGGCTTACGTCCCACCACCGACCGTGTCAAAGAAACCCTATTTAACTGGTTGATGATGGACATCGCCAACGCTCGCTGTTTGGATTGCTTTGCAGGCAGTGGCTCACTAGGTTTTGAGGCGTTGTCTCGTCAAGCACAAGCGGTGATTTTCCTCGAAAAATTTGCCCCTGCTGCGAACCAACTCAACAAAAATTTGGCAAGCCTTAAATCGGCAAATGGCACGGTGGTGCAGACGGATAGTTTAGGCTATCTCGCTCAACCCAATCCAAATGCCCCTTTTGATCTGGTGTTTATCGATCCGCCTTTTCATTGTGGGTTAGTTCCACAAGTGATTGATTTATTAGCAAAAAATCAATGGCTTGCCGACAATGCATTGCTTTATATCGAGACGGAAAAAGATCACGCCCCTCTCACTCTGCCCGAAGGCTGGCAGATCCTTAAAGAGAAAACCGCAGGGCAGGTGGTGAGCCGCTTAGTACGGATAAATGGTGCGAGCTAATGGAAAATAAAGTCGCTCAATGGCTGGCGGAAAATCGTTTGCAAGGGGTGCGATCCTGCCAAATTTTAGACGGGCAAACCCGATGTAGCCACAAACTTGAAACCACCGATGGCGAGCAGTATGTGCTACGCCAGCCTAGTCAGCGAGCCATCAATTTGGGGGTGGATTTTCAGCAAGAAGTGCAGATTTTACGCCTGATCGCCCCTCTCAACATTGCCCCGCAAGTTGTGGCTCACACGGAAACATTTAGCCTGTTGCAATGGATTGAGGGGCAATCCCCTCGCGAATTTAGCGACCATTTGCTGATACAACTTGCCGATCTACTTGCCAAATTACACCAATTTTCGCCATTACAAGCGGTAGGATTCCGCCAAATTTCAACACGCCTTAACCTGGCGGAACGTTGCCAGTTCTTGTGGGAACAGCTTTCGCCTTGCCAGCAGCAGGCCCTGCCCTTTTCGCCCCCGTTTCCTCATATTGAGCCGTTTGGCGAGGCAATTTGCCATCACGATCTACATTTAGGTAATCTGATCCAACAAGGCGATCATATTTATTTGATCGACTGGGAATATGCGGCACTTTCCGATCCTGCCTTAGAATTTGCGTTATTGTGGGCGAATAATCCCTTTAATCAAGATCAGCAAAACAGGCTATTAAGTCGCTATTTGTCTCAAACTGGTTGGGAAAAAACGTTATTTTTAGCTAAAATTGGCGAATACCAACCGCTTGTAACTCAACTGAATCAGCTTTGGGCATTATTGGCTAGAAATTGATTTTGATCGAAAAATTGTCGATTTAAACTACAAAACATAGTAAAACTTCATTATAATCTTTTGGATTGAAGTAAGGTTATCAAATTATCTAACAATAAACTATCTAAAAGGGGAACACTATGCGTTTAGTACCATTAAATACTGCCGAAGACGTGAGCCATTGGGCGGCTCGTCATATTGTTGATCGAATCAATGCTTTCCAACCGACTGCCGATAAGCCGTTTGTGCTAGGTTTGCCAACGGGCGGCACGCCACAAAAAACCTATCAAGCGTTAATAAAACTCTATCAAGCAGGGGAAGTGAGCTTTAAAAACGTGGTTACGTTCAATATGGACGAATATGTCGGCTTGCCAAAAGAACACCCAGAAAGCTACCACACTTTTATGCACCAAAATTTCTTTGATCACGTGGATATTCAACCGCAAAATATCAATTTGCTAAACGGAATGGCGGACGATGTGGAAGCGGAATGTCAGCGTTATGAGGATAAAATCCGTGCTTACGGTAAAATTCATCTGTTTATGGGCGGTGTTGGGGTGGATGGGCATATTGCCTTCAATGAGCCAGCTTCGTCTTTAAGTTCTCGCACTCGCATTAAAACCTTGACCGAAGATACACTGATTGCGAACTCTCGCTTTTTCAATAATGATGTCAATCAAGTGCCGAAATTTGCCCTAACGGTTGGGGTGGGGACTTTGCTTGATGCGGAAGAAGTGATGATTTTGGTTACGGGGCATAATAAGGCGTTGGCGTTGCAGGCTTGCGTTGAGGGGGCGGTCAATCATTTGTGGACGATCAGTGCCTTGCAGTTGCACCGCCGTGCGATTGTGGTGTGCGATGAGCCTGCTACCCAAGAACTCAAAGTTAAAACCGTCAAATATTTCAAACAGTTAGAGCAAAATGTCGCTCGTTAAGAGAGGATAAAATGAACCATTACGCACTCACCAATGGCGTGATTTACACGGGGTCGCAGGTGCTTTATCAGCACGCCGTGATCGTCAAAAACGACAAAATAGAAGCGGTGGTTTCCGAGCAAAATTTAGCGGACGATTTGCCTCGTATTGATTTGCAAGGGGCAAATCTCACCGCAGGTTTTATTGATTTGCAACTCAACGGTTGCGGTGGCGTGATGTTCAATGAGGAAACTACCGTCCGCACCCTTGAAATAATGCAGGAAACCAACCTTAAATCAGGCACGACTAGCTATTTGCCTACCTTTATCACCGCCCCCGATGAGGGAATGAAGCAAGCGGTGGCGGTAATGCGTGAATACCTCGCCAAATACCAAAATCAAGCCCTCGGCTTGCACTTGGAAGGCCCTTATTTGAGCATTGCCAAGAAAGGTGTTCACCGCCCTGAATATATCCGCACTGCAAGCGGTGAGATGATCGATTTTCTTTGCCAAAATAGCGACGTGATCAGCAAAATCACCTTGGCGGCAGAAAATCCAACGGCGGATTATATTCCCCGTTTCCGTGAGGCGGGGATTATCGTCTCAATCGGACATTCCAACGCCACTTACGCCCAAGCCAAACAGCGGATCGCCGAGGGGATCAACTTCGCCACTCACTTACATAATGCAATGTCGCCCGTCAGCTCGGGGCGAGACGGAGGCGTAGTCGGGGCGGTGCTAGATAGTGATATTTATACGGGCATTATCGTAGACGGTTTACACGTTGAATGGGGCAATGTGCGGATCGCCAAAAAAGTGAAAGGCGACAAATTGATTATCGTAACGGATGCGGTTGCCCCTGCTGGCACGAAAATGGAATCCTTTATTTTTGTCGGCAAAAAAGTGTTTGTGAAAGACGGCAAATGCTTTGACGAAAACGGCTCTCTCGGTGGGGCAGCGATCACAATGATCGAATCCGTCCGCAATATGGCGCAACACACCGATGTGCCGCTCGATGAAGTGCTAAGAATGTGCAACCTCTACCCAGCCCGAGCGATTGGGGTGAGCGACAAACTTGGCTCAATCGAAGTCGGCAAAATCGCCAACCTCACCGCCTTCAATCATCAATTTGAAGTGATCGGCACGGCGGTGAATGGGGAATGGAAAGCCAACAAGGGGTAGGATTCTCAGAAATTTTGGCTAATCCTACCCCTTGTAAATCCCTTGAAATGAATTTCAAGGGATTTTTATTTAAATTTCAATGACTTCCAGTTCTAAGCCGAAATGGCTTCGACACAATGCTTGGGTAATCGCTAGATGGCTGGATTTGCCTTTTCGTTCGGCAAAAACAACTCGGCTGACTTTTTGATCACTCAATCCTAGTAATCGCTGATAGTTGATCGCAGATTGTAGCGGTAAGAAACTTGGGTTAAAGGCAGCATTTTCAGCATAACGCCCTGCGAGAATTTGCTCGCCCACTTGGATTGCCACCGCACTGATCGCACCGCTATATGGGGCATAGGATTGTGCCGCTTGTTGAATGGCGGTTTGGGTGAGAAGATCGCCTCGCACGGTAACGGGGTGATTTTGTGGATCGAACAATACCTTTTCAATCGCCAAATTTTTCGGGCCGAAAGAATCGGGCAGATAGCTATGCAATAAATTATTTTGGCTGTGTGGCAGATGAATCTGCAAATTTTCGGCGGTGTTGAGTTCATTCATAAATTGACGGCAATGTCCACACGGGGTGGTATTCACCACCATATCGGTAATGGCTGTTTCGCCAGCCAACCACGCGTGGGAAATGGCACTCTGTTCGGCGTGTACCGTTTGTTGAATGGCAACCGCAGAATACTCTTGGTTCGCCCCAAAATAGAATGTGCCAGATTGCCCAATTGCCACAGCCCCAACATAAAATTCTGAAACGGGAACATAGGCGTAGCAAGCAGACAACGGCACGCAGTGTAGGGCAAGTTCGATAGTCGATAATCCAAACTCTTGCTGACATTCAGCAATAAAATCAGACGAGAATTGCCCTTTGAATTGTTGCTTTTCAAGTTGCTCGAACAAGTGGGTGGTTACTGGATTATTTTGCGTTTGCACAACATTGTGTAAACGTTGCGAAATGGCGGCAAGATTTGGCATTTTTCCCCCTTTTTTGATGTTTTTATAATGATCCCCGTTCCACGATCACACCAACGCTAGTCGCTTGTGCAACGGCTTTCGGTTTGTGTAATTCGATGCGTAACCATTTGAGTTGGTACTCTTGTTGTAATTTTTCAGCCACCTGATGAGCCACCGTTTCCACTAATTTGAAGGGTTGAGATTCGACAAATTTCAACACTTTTTCGGAAATTTCCGCATAATTTAAGCAGTATTGTACATCATCGGTGGCGACCGCTTGGCTGAAATCCCACGCCATTTCAATGTTAAACATAAGACGTTGCTTGATAGTGTGTTCCCACTCATAAGCCCCAATCGAAGCAAAAGCGGTTAATTCGTGGATAAAAACTTTGTCGCTCATAGGTTTTCCTTTAATTATATTTTTTTCGCTCATATTCGGCTAGAATAGCACAAGATTTTACTGATACAGGACAAATTATGAGTGTAATTGCCTATTTTATGATTGTTTTCGCTTATTTATTAGGCTCAATTTCTAGTGCAATTCTCTTTTGTAAGTTAGCGGGCTTGCCTGACCCTCGCACCGAAGGCTCGAAAAATCCAGGGGCGACCAATGTGTTACGCATCGGCGGAAAACTGTCTGCGTTGGGCGTGTTACTTGCCGATATTTTAAAAGGAATGTTGCCCGTGGCAATCGCATTCAAACTTGAATTATCGCCAACGGCAATCGGCTTGATAGCCCTTGCCAGCTGTTTAGGGCATATTTTCCCTATTTTCTTCAAATTCAGAGGCGGAAAAGGCGTGGCAACAGCTTTTGGCACAATTATTCCATTCGGCTATGAAATTGCAGGGCTTGCGGTGTTAGTTTGGCTTTCGATATTTCTAATTTTTGGCTACTCATCGTTAAGTGCGGTAGTGGTTTCACTCATCCTGCCAGCCTTTGTTTGGTGGTTTAAACCTGAATTTACCTTTCCTGTTGCATTGGTATGTTGCCTACTCATCTATCGCCACCACGACAACATACAAAGGTTATGGCGGGGGCAAGAACTACCTCTTATTAAAAGAAACAAAATTTAAGGCTTCCCTCTCTCGGTTTTTGTTTTACTTGCTAAATGGATTCAAGTAGAATGCAACAAAGATCTTTCCCCCTTATTTAGGCTATTAAAATGAATAAAGACTTACATACGCAATCTTCAAATGGCAAGGCATCTGAGCTTGATCTAATCGAATTAGCCCAACTACTTTGGTCTAAAAAGTTATGGATAGGGCTGTTTACTATTGTATTTACTCTGCTTGCAGGAATTTATGCTTTTACAGCCAAAGAGCGTTGGACTTCAACGGCTGAAATTATTCGTCCTAAGTTGGTCGATCTCGGGAATTATTATGAAATTAGACAAGAATATGCTCGTATTACCAATACTGAATTAGATTATTTATCATTAATTAATGGTTTCTTTCTAAACTTTAATCAACTCGCCAACTCACTAGACGAGAGAGAAGAATTTTTTAAAAATTCTGCTTTCTATAAGAAAGAAATTGAAAATGTTGATGAAAAAAAACAACGTTCAATTCTGGCTGATATGATCAATAAAGACTTAGTGATTACTAAACCAGATCCTAAAAAAGAAGATGATATGATTGGATATAAAATATCTTTCTCTGCTACAACAGCTCAAGAGGCAAGAAGTACATTAGAACAATTTATCCAATTTATCGACAACAAAACTTACCAAGCTGAAAAACAAAATTTCACAATTGGATTTCAAGAAAAAATCAAAGATTTAGAATATGAAAAAGCAATGTTAGAAAAAGATCTATCCATTGCAAAAACAGTACAATTAGAGAATTTAGACAAAGCTTACAACATCGCAGAGAAAGCTGGTATCAAAGAGTATTCTAAAACATTAGGAAATAATGATATCAATCAAGCTCTTGCGATTAGTGATGCAAAAATTCCATTATCTGATTCGAAATTAAGTGATGGTTCATATCTCTTTATGTTAGGTGAGAAATATCTAAAAGCACAAATTGATGTGGTAAATAAAGATAAGGTTATTTATCCACCAAGATATTATCAAATACAAGAGCAATTAAGAGAATTATTACCTCTCTTTAAGAAATTGGAAACAGCAAAAACGAGTACATTTAGATACTTATCCTCGCCAGATTATCCTGTATCTAAGGATAAACCGAAAAGAGCGTTAATTCTATTGCTTGGTTTTGTTTTCGGATTATTATTATCCTCAGTATTTATTTTAGCTAAACATATTATCTTTAATAAAAAATCGTAATTGGGCTAGAATATGCTAAAAAAATGGTTTTCAATCAAAAATACGGCACTTCAATTTACGAATGCTATACCAAGTAATGATGTGAATTTAAAAGACCTACAAGCAACATTACTGGAAATGTATGAAGATGTTATTCAATTTTGCGATCAGCACCAATTAGATATTTTTGCTGTTGGTGGTACATCCCTCGGTGCAATTAGACATAATGGATTCATTCCTTGGGATGATGATATTGATTTAGGAATGTTGCGTTCTGATTATAGTAAGTTTATTTCATTATTTGAAAATTCTGCACTTTCTCAAAAATATATTTTGAAAGCACCGAATTATTCTCAAAATAATCCGAATAGATTCTTACAGCTATATCATAAAAATACCATTTTAAAGACTATCCATAACGGTAGTAGCCCTGAATGGCAAATGGTATTCTTAGATATATTCCCTTATGATTCGGTAAATGATAATAAATTTATTCGAACAATAAAAGGTGTAACATCTGATGCTCTAATGTTAATTGCGTCTTGTGTGGGTATTGTTGAAAAGAATGATCCAACAACCAAAGAGATGTTTTATTCTTCTCAAAAAGGAAAAATTAATTATCAAATTAGAACGCTGATTGGGAAAATTTTTTCATTCAGATCCCATTCACAATGGTTTGATATTATTGATAATTTTGTGAAGAATGATGATCAAAACAGCAAATTTATAACAAGTGCTATGGGATCTAAACATTACTTAGGCGAAATTATCTCACGGGATATTGTTCTTCCATTGAGAATGCAACCATTTGATAAATTATCTGTTAAAGTATTTCATAAAATAGAAGATTATCTCACAATGCTATATGGAAATACTTATATGCAGATTCCTGAAAAAAAATACACACATTCTGTGGTCTATTTTGAAAAAGTAAAAACTAAATAGATATTGTTAAAATGATTTATTTATTGTTTTGGGCTATGTTTTTCTTAGGTTTTATATTTAAGAGAAATTGCCTAGTAAAATACTTGCTCATTAGTTATATTTTCATTCTAATGGCATTCAATACATATAACGCTGATTTTGAAAATTATCAGAATATGTATAATGCCATTGGGAATGGAACTTATGGTGGTTGGATCACAGATTTTGGCTATGTTGCATTAGTTAATTTAGGAAATTCATTTGGATTAACTTATGCAGATTTTTTAATTGTCTATTTTGGGGTTACAGCATTACTTCTACTTAAAATTGTCAATAAATATAGTGCCTATCCAAATGCAGTACTGAGTTTAATTTTACTCTATCCTCTATTTATCAACATCATCCAGTTAAGATCTTTCTTAGCTCTGCTTATTATTGTTTATGCCCTACAATATTTAACTGAAAGAAATTTCAAAAATATAGCTAAATTTATTACTGCGATTGTCTTAGCAACCTCTTTACATTTAAGTTCTATATTCTTTGGTATTTTGCTTATTTTCTTTATTAGAAATAGAGTTTATATATTAATCCTAGGGATTTTAGCTTTTATATTACTTATCGCTATCTCACCTTTTTTAGTTGATCTAATCAATACAATATCAGTAGGAAAACTAGATAGCTATACAGAAAATAATTACATTACATTAAATAAAGTTATACGTACAATTTCAATTGGAATGGCAAGTATTATCCTTATTGCCAGCCTAAAATATACGCTAATAAAAGATGGTGCCATATCAAAATATGATAATACTCTTGCTAATGTTGCTATATTAATTTTATTACTCAGTAGTATAGCCATTTTATTTAGTAATGAATTTGAGAGATACTCACGATTAGGATACTTACTTTCTTATATACTGTATTTCAATATTTTAGCAACTAATAGCGTTAATCAAATAAAGAAAATTTTATTATCAATTCTATTTTCAGCGACTATATTTGGATATATATTCTTTCAATACTATTTCAGAGCAAGTAATGATATTCCTTTTGCAGAAGCTGTTTTTCAGACTATTATAGAAAATAATAGTCTAATAGGTATAAATTAAGAGTATTATATGAAAATACAATACATAATGGTAATGTCAGGTGGACCAGAAGCCCCTCTTGTTTTTGGTGATTTAAAATTTGATGAAAGAGTTATTTATCTTGAAAAACCATTAAATCCTATTTCATCTTTACTTGATAATTTTAGAAAGATTCATCTGGCGACTAAAATTAATAAGAAAGTTGAACTACCATTACGAGGAATATGGGACAAGACGTTATCTTTATCTACGATAAATTTCAGTAAAGATGTTAAGTATCATATCATATTTATTAATACATCTATTGTTAAATATAATATTGAATATCTTAGAAATCTAAAAAAACAGTATAATATTGATTTTTATCTCTATATGCTTGATTCTGTTAATACTTATCGAGGATATGAAGTAAGACAATACTTATTCCAATATAATATACTTACTCGTATTTATAGTTTTGATAATGAAGATTGTAAAAAATATCAGTTTACTTATTTTGTTCAACCTATTGCAAAACAGAATTTAAAGAATGAGGGAATTAGTGAAAATGACTATGATCTGTATTTTCTAGGAAGAAGTAAAGGTCGAGGTAGTGAATTAGCAAAGTTTTATGAAAAATATCATAAACAGCTTAAACTTAACATTAAAGTTTTGCCAGATAATCAAACCGAAGAAGATAGTTTTAGAAAATTAGGGATATACTCTGATTATATTCCTTACATTGAAAACGTAAGTAACATTCTAAAATCTAATGTAATATTAGAATTATTGCAACATAAACAATCTGGTAATTCATTAAGATACCAAGAGGCGATTATTTACAATAAAAAATTGATTACCACAAATAAGAATATTGTCAATTTACCATTTTTTAATGAGAAAAATATGGTGATTATTGATAATTTAGACCAAATAGATCTTGACTGGATTCAAGATAAGACTATTGTTGATTATTGCTATAACAATGAATTTTCTGCAACGAAGTTAATTGATCATATTGCAGAAAACGTTTAATTCTAAACAAGATAAATGAGGAATGAATTATGATTAACGCAGTAATTTTTGCTGGCGGAACAGGCTCTCGAATGAAGAGTTCAACTAAACCTAAACAATTTTTAGAATTACACGGAAAGCCGATTATCATCTACACATTAGAACATTTTGAATCTCACCCTAAAATAGATAATATTGTTGTAGTTTGCATTGAAGAGTGGATTGATTATCTTCAAGAGCTTTTAGAGAAATTCCACATTAAAAAAGTAAGTAAAATCGTACCTGGTGGAAAAACAGGACAAATGTCCATTTTTAATGGATTAAATGCTTTAAATGATATAAAAGAATCCGATCAGGATATTGTATTGATTCACGATGGTGTCCGCCCTCTTATCAATGAATTAACGATTTCAAATAATATTGATTGCATTAAACAAAATGGTAATGCTATTACCGTAAAACCCGTTATCGAAACGGTAATTCAAGTAAATGATAATAACAGTATTACTAATGTTATTGATAGAGATAGTTGCCAAACTGCTGTTGCCCCACAGGGCTTTTTTCTTAAAGATATCTATCAAACTCATTTAAATGCTCAAAAAGAAAATTTATTTGATTTTACAGATTCTGCTACGTTAATGCGTTACTATGGCAAACAACTCTATACTATAATGGGTAGCAGTGAAAATATTAAGATTACGACCCCATCTGATTTTTATATCTTCCGAGCTATCTCAGAATTAAGAGAAAATGCACAAATCCTAGGATAATATTATGAACAAATATATCGAAGCTGACGTTAATTCATTTCTTATTGAAAATGACGAGTTACTTAATAGTTTAGCAAATTCTACAATACTTATTACAGGTGCTACGGGTTTAATTGGATCACATCTTGTTTACTCTATTTTAGAAGCAAACAAAAGGTATCAACTTAATATCCAAGTATTAGCTTTAATTAGGAATTTAGAAAAAGCCAAATCATTATTTGGTAAATATACAGCATTAAATGGGCTAGAACTAATAAATGGGGATGTATTAGCTTTACCAACTATTACTCAGAATATCGACTATATTATTCACGGTGCAAGTATTACCTCTTCATCCGATTTTGTAAAAAAACCAGTAGATACCATTGAAATTTCTTTGCAAGGAACTAAAAATTTATTAAATCTTGCCAAAGAGAAAGAGGTGAAATCATTCGTTTATTTATCATCTTTGGAAGTATACGGAACAGTGGATAAAAAAGATGTATTTGAAAAAGATTTTGGATACATTGACTTTACCAATGTGCGTAGTAGTTATTCCGAAGGCAAAAGAATGGCGGAATGTTTATGTATTTCCTACTCAAGCCAATTTAATATTCCAGTAAAAATTGCTCGCTTAGCTCAAACATTTGGTCCTGGTGTTGATTACAATGATAATCGTGTTTTTGCCCAGTTTGCTCGTTCAATGATTGAGAAAAAAGATATTGTTTTACATACAACTGGCGAGACAGAACGTAATTACTGTTATACCAAAGATGCTGTTTCAGCATTACTATATATTTTACTTAAAGGAAATATTAGTAATGCTTATAATGTAGCCAACGAAAATACAATGATTTCTATCAAGAAGATGGCAGAAATGGTTGCTAAATTAGATCCTACAAATTCTGTTAAAGTTGTTATTGAGTTAAAAGATAGTCAATCACTTGGCTATAACCCAGTTGTTAAAATAAAATTAAAAACTGAGAAATTAGAAAAATTAGGTTGGAAGGCAACAACAAATACAGAATTAATGTTTAAAAATTTAATTATGTCGTGGCAAAGTGAGGAATATTAATGAAAATTACATTTTGTTTACCATCAATGATGAAAAGAGCATGTGGAGGATTTAAAATCGTCTTTGAATATGCTAATAGATTAACAGAAAATGGACATGTTGTATCCATAGTATTCCTAACAAATAATCATTATAAAAAGTATATTAAATCAAAATGGATAAATAAAAGAATCAGCTCATTTTTTCTAAATAAATACCCCAATTGGTTTACACTAGATCCTAAAATAAAAAAAATTGCTACCCCATATTTAGATAGCAGAGATTTTCCTGAGTCTGATATTATTTTTGCAACAGCTGTTGAAACAGCTGAAGTTGTTTCTCAATTACCAAATAATAAAGGAAAAAAATTTTATTTAATACAAGGCTTCGAGAATTGGAGTTTTTCTGATGAACATGTAATCTCAACATATAAGTTGGGAATGAAGAATATTGTTATTTCAAATTGGCTAAAAGATATGGTACTAACAAAATCTAAGGAAAATGCAATAGTCTTATCTAATCCTATCGATACAGATAAATTCTATCCTAAAATATCCCCAGAAAAGAGAGATAAATTAGAATTGGGTCTGTTATACCATACTAGTGAACATAAGGGAGTTGATATTGCCTTTTCTGCTTTAGAAAAAGTTAAAGAAAAATACCCTAATATTCATTTAAATATGTTTGGAGCATTTGAATATCCCAATGAATTGCCTAGTTGGATAACTTATACTAAACATGCAAATTCAGATCAACTTCTTGAGCTCTATAACAAATGTGCAATATTTATCTGTGCAAGTCGTAATGAAGGATTTGGGTTAACCGGAGCTGAAAGTATGGCTTGTGGTTGTGCTCTAGCCTCAACTGATTATGGTGGAGTATTTGAATATGCAACTCATAATAAAAATTCTCTACTATCCCCAGTTGATGATTCTAGTGCATTAGCTAATAATATCATAATACTAATAGAAAATGACGATTTAAGATCTCAATTAGCAACTCAAGCTGTTGTAGATATTAATAATATATCTTGGAAAAATCAGGTAAGAAATCTAGATAAAATATTAAAAATGGAAGAATAACTTTTGAAAATTCTAATTAATTATATTTATAGTTTTAGTAATCAAATTATTGGAATTCTTGTTCCATTTATAACTATTCCATATGTATCTCGTATTTTAGGGGCAGAATCATTAGGAATAGTATCTTACACATCTTCTATATCAACATATTTTACGTTGTTAGCTAGTTTAGGTATATCCATTTATGGTAATAGAACCATTGCATACTACAAAAATGATCCTAAAATGTTGAATAAGAAGTTTGGGGAAATTGTTATAATAAAATTATTTTCATCAATTTTATCACTAATATTATTCTTTATTTTTATTAATAATTTTAAGTCTAATTACTATGAATACTTTATTATACAAGCCATATCCATCATTTCGGTTTCGTTGGATATATCTTGGTTTTTCATAGGCTTAGAAGAGTTTAAAAAATCAGTATTAAGAAATATTTTTGTAAAATTATCTTCTTGTATATTGATTTTTTTATTAGTAAAAAATGAACAAGACCTAAGTTTATATATTTTTATACTAGCAATATCTACTTTTCTAGGTAACATTTCATTATGGCCATATTTGAGTAAATATGTGAAGTTTCCTAAATTATCGGAAATTAACTTACTTGAACATATCAGTTCATTAATTGCTATTTTTCTTTCTCAATTAATGTCATCAACTTATATGGCTCTAAATAGAATAATATTAGAGGATCAATCAACATTAAGCCAAATAGGATTCTTTGATAATGCTGATAAATTTATTAGAATAGTAATGACATTTATATTTGCTATTGGTGCTGTTATATTTCCTAGGGTTGCGTATAGCTATCATATAAATGATCTTGATAATGTAAGAAAATACCTAAAATTAACTTTTGATTTGGTTAATTTAGTATCGTTTCCAGCTGCTCTAGGATTATTATTAATTAGTAAACCATTTTCAATTTTATTTTTTGGCGACAAGTTTGATGGTATAGATTTAGTAATCAACATACTTTCATTTCAGTTAATACTAATGGGAATATCTTCAGTTATAGGAAATCAATTACTTATTGCAATTAATAAACCAATGGGAATTACTATTTCTTTATCTATTGCCATAATTATTTCTGGATTATGTTCTTTATACCTTATTCCTCAATATGGAGCTATCGGAGCGAGCTATTCAGTTCTTTTAGGAGAACTATCAATAACTATTATTCAGATAATATACACAAATAGATTTTTTAAGCTAGGATTTGTTTTTTCCGAATTTCACAAATATTTCTTTTCAAGCTTAATTATGTATAGTAGTTGTTATTTCATACAAAGATCAGCAATTATATCATTCAATAACAAGCTATATGAAATTATAGCCTATATATTATTAGGTTCTATTTTCTATTTACTTGCTATAAAACTATTCAATGCAAGTATTTTAAAAATCACAAATAACATTGTACGTCATCGGAAAATTTAACATATGAAAAAAATTGCTTTCGTAACCACCGTAGCATCTAGCATCTATGGTTTCAGAGGACCTCTCATTAAACAGTTATTACAAGAGGGGTACACTATTTATGCTTTTGTTTCTGAATATTCAGAACAAGAACTAACAAAGATTAAATCAATGGGTGTGGAAGTTATTACTTACCCACTAAAAAGAGGGGGGCTAAATCCTTTTGCGGACATATTAGCTTCAATTACATTATCTAAGCATTTAAAACAAATCAATCCAGATGTGGTATTTAGTTTCTTTACCAAAGCGGTTATTTTTGGCACATTTGCCGCTAAACTAGCTAAAACCCCTAAGATCATTGGAATGCTTGAAGGGCTAGGGTTTACGTTTACCGAGCAACCAGATGGGATTAGACTAAAAACTAAAATTATTAAACTAATTCAGATTGTTCTATATAAGCTGTCTTTACCTCTATTAGATAAATTTATTGTGTTAAACCCAGATGATGAAAAAGATCTATTAGAGAAGTATGGTATCACGGTTAAAGAAAAGCACATACTTGGTGGCATAGGGATCGATTTATCTGAATACCCTTATTCTGAAATTGATTCAAACAATATAGATGATAAGGTAAATTTCCTATTTATAGGAAGATTACTTAAAGAAAAAGGCATCAATGAATTTATTCAAGCAGCAAAATATATAAAATCTAAGTATCCTCAGACAAAATTTACCGTATTAGGTAGTATTGATAAGGAAAATTTGGGGGCGATTTCAGAAGAACAACTGAATGCGCTTATCAATTTAGGAATTATTGAATATCCTGGGCAAGTTACTAACATCGTAGAATGGATCACTAAAAGCCATATTTTCGTTTTACCATCCTATCGAGAAGGTGTACCAAGAAGTACCCAAGAAGCAATGGCTATTGGGCGAGCGATTATCACAACTGATGTACCAGGATGTCGTGAAACTGTTGAAGATGGTGTTAATGGATTCCTTGTTAAACCTTGGGATGCCCAAGATTTAGCTGATAAGATGGAATTTTTTATCAAAAACCCACATTCTATTGTTACAATGGGGCAAGAAAGTTACCGTATTGCACAACAAAAATTCGATATAACCAAAGTCAATCAACGATTGATAGACATTATTGAGGCTTAACCTATGCTAAAAAGACTTTTTGATATCATTGTATCTAGTATTGCCTTAGTTACTTTATTACCGATCTATGCTATTCTTACTTACCTAGTTAAGAAACGTTTAGGTAGTCCAGTTTTATTTCGTCAAACAAGACCGGGGCTGAATGGTAAGCCATTTGAAATGATTAAGTTTCGTACAATGCGAGATGCTATTGATGAAAAAGGTGAACCTTTACCTGATTCCGAGCGTTTGACGCCATTTGGGAAAAAGCTACGAGCAACTAGCCTAGATGAATTACCTGAGTTATGGAATGTTCTAAAAGGCGATATGAGTTTGGTTGGTCCTCGCCCATTACTGATGGAATACTTACCTCTTTATAATGAAGAACAAGCTAAACGGCATTTAGTTCGCCCGGGTATTACTGGTTATGCACAAGTTAATGGGCGAAATGCAATTAGCTGGGAAGAAAAATTTAAATTGGATGCTTGGTATGTAGAAAATCAAACATTCTGGTTAGATATAAAAATCCTATTCAAAACAGTAAAAAAAGTAATTATTAAAGATGGCATTTCTGCGGAAAATGATGCAACAATGCCTAAGTTTACGGGGAATCAAAGTAAATAATATGAATATTTTAATTTCATCTGCTGGGCAACGAGTATCCTTAGTTCAATTTTTTCAAAAAGAACTTAAAGCAATTTTCCCAGAAGGAAAAGTTTTTACTGTGGATAATAATCCATCGTTAGCGCCCGCTTGTCATATATCTGATGGTTATTTTTCTGTACCTAAGGTATTAGACGAAAATTATATTCCTGAGCTTTTATCTATTTGCTTAAATAACAAAATTAGTCTAGTTATTCCAACTATTGATACAGAATTGTTGGTTTTAAGTGAAAATATAAATTTATTTAAAGATAAAGGTGTCAATATTATAGTGAGTTCGCCTTCTCTTATTATGCAGTGTAGAGATAAAAGAAAAACGAATGAACTATTTTTAAATCATCATATCGAAATTCCTAAACAATACGATATCAATTCATTAAGTTTTCCACTTTTTGTAAAACCTTGCGATGGAAGTTTAAGTAAAGGGATTTTTATTGCTAAGAAAAAAGAAGATTTAACCGATGAACACTTTTCAAATGAAAAGTTAATGTTTATGGAATTGATCTCTAATGGAGAATACGATGAATTTACCGTAGATTGCTACTATGATAAAAATTCTGAATTAAAATGTGTTGTGCCTAGAAAGAGAATTTTTGTGAGAGCTGGCGAAGTAAATAAAGCTGTTACTAAAAATAATTTTATTGTAACCTATTTTAAAGAAAATTTATCGTATTTAGAGGGTGCAAAAGGTTGCTTAACGATTCAAGTATTTTTCCATAAGCAAAAAGATAAAATACTAGGAATCGAAATAAACCCAAGGTTTGGTGGAGGATATCCATTAAGTTACCTAGCAGGGGCTAATTATCCTAAGTACATTATTCAAGAATACTTATTGAATCAAAAAATTGGATTTTTCGCTGAATGGAAGAATAACCTATTAATGTTACGATATGATGCCGAAGTTTTAGTCGAAAATTATGAATAAATATGTTGTCTTTGATTTAGATGATACTCTATATAATGAAATAGATTTTCTTTATTCAGCCTATAAGGAAATTGCAAATTATATTTCACCAGATGCTAACTTATTTTCTAAAATGAAAGAAAAGTATCACCTAAGTGAAAATGTGTTTGATTGGCTAATTGCTCATTATCCTAATATAGAAAAGCAAACTCTATTGAAATTGTATAGAGAACATATGCCAGCAATTTCATTATCCCAAGAGACAAACGAAGTTCTTAATTTTTGTAAAGAAAATGACTACTTACTTGGAATAATAACAGATGGACGTAGTCTAACTCAAAGAAATAAAATTATTGCATTAGGACTGGATTCAATTTTTCAGAAAATCATTATTTCTGAGGAATTTGGTTCAGAAAAACCAAATCCAGAGAATTATAAAGTCTTTATGGATAACGAATATGATATCGAAAAGTATATTTATATTGCAGATAATCCTCGTAAAGATTTTTTAGCACCAAATAAACTAGGTTGGGATACAGTATGCTTACTTGATGGAGGAAGAAACATTCATCCTCAAAATTTTGATCAAGTAAGCAGTGAGTACTTACCAAAATATAAAATACAAACTATTTCCGAATTAAAGGACTTATTATGAGCATTAGAATTTATTTATCTTCCCCACATATGGGTGGAAATGAACTCAATTATATTCACGAAGCATTTGAACAAAACTGGATCGCACCGCTTGGTCCCAATGTTAATAATTTTGAACAAAAGCTAGAAACTTTTTTGGGTGATAATACCTATGTTTCGGCTCTTTCTGCGGGTACAGCTGCATTGCATTTAGCTCTTGTCCAATGTGATGTACAAAAAAATGACGTTGTTATTTGCCAGTCAATGACTTTTGCTGCATCTGCGAATCCTATTGTTTATCTTGGTGCTACCCCTGTATTCGTAGATTCAGAAGAAGACACTTGGAATATTTGCCCTGAATCACTCGAAAAAGCTATTTTAGGCTGCATAGAGAAAGGCAAAAAGCCTAAGGCAATTATTGCTGTACATTTATATGGTATGCCTTTCAAAGCAGATAAAATTGAAGAAATTTGTGCAAAATATGATATCCCCCTTATTGAAGATGCTGCGGAAGCACTTGGCTCAACTTACAAAGGCAAACAATGTGGTACATTCGGAAAATTTGGTGTGCTTTCATTTAATGGCAACAAAATCATTACAACATCAGGTGGTGGTGCCTTAGTTTGCCATTCACAACAAGATAAGCAAAAAACGACTTTCTTATCTACGCAAGCTAGGGATAATACACCACATTATGAGCATAGCAACATTGGCTACAATTACCGAATGAGTAATATTTGTGCTGGAATTGGTTGTGGTCAAATGGAAGTATTGACAGATCGAGTTAATGCTAGACGTGCTATAAATCAGCATTATCGTCGGTTATTTAAAGACATCAAGGGTGTAACAATTCTTTCAGAGCCAAGTGAAGATTACTATTCAAATTACTGGCTTACGACTATCCTTATCGATCCAACTTTAACAAACGGAAAAGATCGGGAAGGGTTGCGTCTTGCATTATTGGAAAAAGGTATTGAATCAAGACCATTGTGGAAACCGATGCACTTACAACCAATCTTTAAAGATTGTGAGTACTATGGAAACGGTGTGGCAGAAAAATTATTCCAAAATGGTTTGTGCCTTCCATCTGGATCAAATTTAACAGAACAAGATTTACAAGAAATCGATCAAATAATTATTTCCTTCTTCCAAGGATAATTAAAGATTAATACTTTTATCAATTTTATAGACGAAACAAATTATGATTGATTATATTATTTTTAATCTATCAAGAACAATTAAGAAAATGATAAGTCTGTTTGTTGATACATTACTTATCGTGTTTTCTTTTTTGCTTGCTTATTGGACAAGGCTAGGAAATATTAATACTTTTGAAACTAATGAAGTATTAATTGTTTTATCTGGAACAGTGATTGTTACTATTCTTGTCTTTGCTAAATTAGGGCTATATCAAGCAATATTACGATATATTTCGTTTAGAACATTAGCTTTAATTGGTTTAGGGTCTATTGTTTCTGCTATTTGTGTTACCTTATTATCACTATTAACAGATTCTTTTATTCCTAAAACAGTTCCAATTATTTATTGTGCCTATGTGTTTATGTTATGTAGTAGTATTCGCATTTTAGCGAGATACTATATAGGCTTAATTTTAGATAAAGATAGTGAATCTATTTTAATTTACGGTGCTGGCTCAAATGGCAGACAATTAGCCGTAATGTTAAGACACGCTTACCGCTATCGTATTCATGGTTTTATTGATGATAATAAAAAACTACAAGGTACTCACATTCTTGGAAAAAGGGTATATTCACTTGATGATGTTGAAAAATTAGTTGGTGCATATCAAATCAAAACGATTTTATTAGCTATTCCAAGTGCTTCAAGAGCTGAGCGTAAAGCAATTATTAAGCATTTATCATCATTAAAGCTCAAAATTCAGACTATCCCAGATATGGAAGAAATTTTGCAAGGGACTGCAAAAATTGATGAATTACGCGAAGTTAAAATTGAAAATTTATTAGGTCGAGATCCTGTTCAACCAAATAAGGATTTATTGCAAAAAAACGTTTTTGACCAAGTTGTTATGGTAACGGGGGCTGGTGGATCTATTGGTTCCGAACTTTGCCGTCAAATTGTTAGAAACTCACCTAAAAAGCTTATTTTATTTGAACTTTCTGAGTTTTCTTTATATTCCATTCAAATGGAATTACAAGAAATCATTAAGAGAGAAAAACTAGACGCTATTGAAATTATTCCTATTTTAGGAAATGTGCAAAATATTGAGCGTTTAGACAAAGTATTATCGACATTCCCAATTGATACTATTTATCACGCAGCCGCTTATAAGCACGTTCCGCTCGTTGAATACAATATCATTGAGGGTGTTCGTAATAATATTTTTGGTACATACTATACAGCTAAACTTGCCGCTAAGTATAATGTGAAATCATTCGTGCTTATTTCAACGGATAAAGCAGTAAGACCAACTAATGTTATGGGTGCAACGAAAAGAATGGCTGAATTATGTTTGCAAGCATTAGCTCAGCAAATGTCAAAAGAGACGGACACCTGTTTTAGTATGGTTAGATTTGGAAATGTGTTAGGTTCATCGGGATCTGTTATCCCACTATTCCGAAAACAGATACAAAAAGGTGGTCCAATTACTGTTACTCACCCTGATATCATTCGCTATTTTATGACCATCCCAGAAGCTGCCCAACTTGTAATACAAGCGGGTGCAATGGCAAAAGGCGGGGATGTCTTTATTCTTGATATGGGTGAGCCAGTTCGTATTGTTGAGTTAGCCAAAAATCTGATTGAATTATCTGGTTTAAAACTAAAAACAGAAGATAACCCAACTGGTGATATTGAGATTACCTATACAGGTTTAAGACCTGGCGAAAAACTTTATGAAGAGTTACTTATTGCGGGCGATAATGTTCAACAAACCCAGCACGATCGCATTATGACCTCGGAAGAGGTTTCCCTCTCTTTTGATGAATTGCTTGCAGTATTAGAACAATTAGACAATGCTTGCGAAGCATCTGAATATAGCAAAATCCGACAAATTTTGCTTGATGCACCAACTGGTTTTAATCCAACCACAGATATTGTTGATGTGGTACATTGTTCAGGAATTAGATATTAATTATGTCATCTATAAAAAATATGATGAGATATATCCCATTGGGCGCAAATTGGCTTGTGGCACTTTTTTTCATCGTGTTACTCGCCTTTCCCAAAGGTTATAATTCAGCAAATATATTACTTGTTGTTTCTGTTTTATATGGGATTTATTATCTTATCCAGAATAAAAAAATAAACATTCAGCATAAATGGCTATTTTATACCGTATTGTTTTATTTTGTGGGATTTTTTATTTCTTGGATATTCAATAAAGGTGCATTCAAACAATTAGATAATCCACTAAGAGTTCTACTATTATTTACCATAGTAATTTTTCTATGCCATCATAAATTTAATTACAAATTTTTAGTTTGGAGTATTCCTATTGGTTCTGTGGTTGCTGGCATAGTAGCGCTTTACCATAGATTCATTCTTAATCTTCCATCTGCATTTAGACTACAAATGAAAATACAACTAGGCGATATTTCAATGTCATTAGGTATGCTTAGCCTAGTTATTGCATTATATTTTGGCCATAAAAAGCAGAATAAATACGCACTTATTACTCTTCTTGCAAGTTTTGGTGGAATTTTAGCAAGTGTATTATCACAGGCAAGAGGTGGCTGGATTGGTGTTCCATTGCTACTTGCTGTTATATTGTTCATTTATCGTAAAGAATTAAATAAAAAACTACTTTCTAAGATGATTATTATCGTCTCGCTACTCATAGGAAGCTTGTTTTTATTCAATTCTCAAACAAAAATAATGGATAGAATTATTATTTCAACGAACGAAGTAATAAGATTTTCCACTCAAAATAAAATTAACTCATCTGCGGGTGAACGTTTTGAAATGTGGAAAGGAGCTTACTTCTCTTTCCAAGAAAAGCCATTATTTGGTTGGGGCGAAGAAGGTTTCTTAGAAAATCAAAAGAAATTGGTTAGCGAAAAGAAACTGGCAAAACGAGTTGAAAATTATACTCACGCACATAACCAATATATAGATGCCTTAGCCAAACGAGGAATAAATGGTTTAATAGGACTACTTGCTATTTTTATTATTCCATTGGTATTTTTTATCCATACATTAAGGAAATACCATAATACTGTCGAACTTAAATTATTATCTACCTTAGGAATAGTACATATTATTTCAGTAATGAGTTATAGCTTGACTCAAAGTTTTTTAGCTCATAATTCAGGCAATATTTTCTATTTCTTTGTATTGTTCGTACTTTATTCAGCAATATATATTCAAAAGCAGAATTACGTTAATCAAATCGTAAAATAGAGAAAAATTATGAAAACAATCTTCATCACCGGCGGTGCAGGCTTTATCGGTTCTGCGGTTGTTCGCCATATTATTAACAACACCCAAGACATTGTGGTTAATATTGATAAGCTTACCTATGCGGGGAATTTGTCCTCGCTTGAAAGTGTGAGTAGTAACCCACGTTACCATTTTGAACAAGTGGATATTTGTGATAGCGGTAAGATTGCTGAATTATTTAGCAAATATCAGCCCGATGCGATTATGCACCTTGCCGCTGAAAGCCACGTTGATCGCTCAATTGACGGGCCTGCTGCTTTTATTGAGACCAACATTGTCGGCACTTACACACTGCTGGAAGCCGCTCGCCAATACTACAACCAACTTGACGGCGAGAAAAAATCCACTTTCCGTTTTCACCATATTTCTACCGATGAAGTTTTTGGCGATCTAGACGGCACAACAGATCTTTTCACGGAAACCACCCCTTACGAGCCGAGTAGCCCATACTCAGCCTCAAAAGCCGCAAGCGATCACTTAGTCAGAGCGTGGCATCGCACCTACGGCTTGCCAGTCGTGCTTACAAACTGCTCAAATAACTACGGTTTTTTCCACTTCCCAGAAAAACTGATCCCCCTCGTGATCCTCAATGCCATTCACGGTAAAAACTTGCCGATCTACGGCAAAGGCGATCAAATCCGCGACTGGTTATTCGTGGAAGATCACGCCCGTGCCTTATATTTGGTCTTAAACGAGGGCAAACTCGGCGAAAGTTACAACATCGGCGGGCACAATGAAAAAACTAACCTCGAAGTGGTTACGGCAATTTGCGAAATCCTCAATCTGGCGAAAAAAGAGGGGAAACTGACCGCTTACGCCGACAAAATCGCCCATATTGACGATTTCAAATCCTTAATTACCTACGTTCAAGATCGCCCAGGGCACGACAAACGCTATGCGATCGATGCCACTAAGATCGGCAAAGATCTCGGCTGGAAACCGCAAGAAACCTTTGAAACAGGCTTACGCAAAACGGTGGAATGGTACATCAACAACCCACAATGGTGGAAGCCAATTCAAGATGGCAGTTACGCAGGGCAACGTTTGGGGGTAAACAAATAATGAAAGGCATTATTCTGGCGGGCGGCTCTGGCACTCGCCTTTATCCAATCACCCGTGGCGTGTCAAAACAACTGCTGCCCGTTTACGACAAACCGATGATTTACTATCCGCTTTCCGTACTAATGCTGGCAGGAATCCGCGATATTTTAATCATCACCACCCCCGAAGATAGCGACAGTTTCAAACGCTTACTCGGCGATGGTTCAGATTTTGGCATCAATCTTAGCTACGAAATCCAACCTAGCCCAGACGGTCTCGCCCAAGCCTTTATTATCGGCGAAAAATTTATCAGCAACGATAGTGTCTGTCTCGTGCTTGGCGACAACATTTTCTACGGACAAAGTTTCACCGCTACCCTCAAACAAGCGGTCGAAAACGTGAAAGAAAAAGGGGCAACGGTTTTCGGCTACCAAGTGAAAGATCCTGAACGTTTCGGTGTGGTCGAATTTGACGAAAATTTCAAAGCACTTTCTATCGAAGAAAAACCGCTCAAACCAAAATCTGACTGGGCGGTAACAGGCTTATATTTCTACGATAATCGTGTCGTGGAATTTGCCAAACAGGTTAAACCGTCTGACCGTGGCGAACTCGAAATTACCACCATCAACCAAATGTATTTGGAAGACGGCACGCTCAACGTACAAATTCTCGGTCGAGGTTTTGCGTGGCTAGACACTGGCACGCACGATAGCTTGCACGAAGCCGCCGCTTTCGTGAAAGCCGTTGAGCATATTCAAAATTTACGCGTCGCCTGCCTTGAAGAAATTGCGTGGCGAAATGGCTGGCTTTCGAGCGAGCAAGTCGAAAAACTTGCCAAGCCAATGGCAAAAAACGAATACGGGCAATATCTGCTACGCTTAGTGAGGGACGCTCGCAATGGCTAAATTTCTGATTACAGGTAGCAAGGGGCAAGTTGGACATTGCCTCGTGCAACAACTTACGGGGAAAGCCGAATTTCTAGCGGTGGATCGCAACGAGCTTGATATTACCGATCCGCAAGCGGTCAGTTCCCTGATTGAAAGCTATCGCCCTGATGTAGTGATTAACGCCGCCGCTTACACGGCGGTGGATAAAGCGGAAACAGAAACCGAACTCTGCCAAGCGGTGAACGAAAAAGGGGCATTATATCTCGCCGAGGCAAGTGCCAAAGTCGGAGCGGTGATGTTGCATATTTCCACCGATTATGTGTTCAACGGACAAGGTTCGCAGCCTTATTTGGAAAGCGATCCGACCGATCCACAAAGCGTTTACGGCGAAACCAAACTCGCAGGCGAGATCGCCGTGCAACAGGCAAACCCGCGTTCCGTGATTTTACGCACCGCTTGGGTTTTCGGCGAAATCGGGCATAATTTTGTCAAAACGATGATCCGCTTAGGCAAAGAACGAGACAGCCTCGGCGTGGTCGCCGATCAAAAAGGATCGCCCACTTACGCAGGGGATATTGCCGCCGCACTCATCAACATCGCCGAACAAATTCTGGCGGGCAAAAATGCGTTTGGCATTTACCATTTCACAGGCTTGCCTTATGTGAGTTGGTACGACTTCGCCCAAGCGATTTTTGCCGAAGCCGAAACGCAAAAAATCCTCGAAAAACGACCGCTTGTTCGCCCCATCACCACGGCGGATTACCCAACCCCTGCAAAACGCCCCCTCAATTCTTGCCTTAATTTGAGCAAAATTGAACAAACTTTTGGGATCAAACCGAGCGACTGGCAACAAGCCCTCAACAATATCAAGGCATACGGCTAAGGAATTGCGATGAAAATTATCGAAACAAAAATCCCCGATGTAAAATTGCTTGAACCGCAAATTTTCGGCGATGAACGCGGCTTTTTTATGGAAACTTTCCGTGATGAATGGTTTCGCCAAAACGTTGCCGACCGCATTTTCGTGCAAGAAAATCACTCAAAATCGGTCAAAGGCGTTCTGCGAGGCTTGCATTACCAAACGGCAAATACCCAAGGCAAATTGGTACGAGTGGTGTCTGGGGCAGTATTTGATGTCGCCGTGGATTTACGCCGTAGCTCGCCAACATTTGGGCAATGGGTGGGCGAAATACTATCCGCAGAAAACAAACGCCAACTTTGGGTTCCCGAGGGCTTTGCCCACGGATTTTACGTTCTCAGCGATGAAGCGGAATTTGTGTACAAATGCACCGATTACTACAATCCCAAAGCCGAACATTCATTGATCTGGAATGATCCAACCGTAGGCATTGAATGGAATGTGGAAGGCGAGCCAAGCCTTTCTGCCAAAGATCTTGCAGGAAAAACCTTAACACAAGCGGTTACATTCCCATAAAAAAATAAAATGCCGAATCATCATATTCGGCATTTTTTATTTCTCATTATGGAAATTGACAAAAAACAGGCAATAAAAAAGCACCTCTCGGTGCTATCTTCTTTTAAGATTTTTTGAAATGGAGCGGGAAACGAGGCTCGAACTCGCGACCCCGACCTTGGCAAGGTCGTGCTCTACCAACTGAGCTATTCCCGCATTGAGTAAATTAAATGGTGCCCGAGGCCAGACTTGAACTGGCACGCCCCGAAAGGCGAGGGATTTTAAATCCCTTGCGTCTACCGATTCCGCCACTCGGGCAACGAAGTGCATAATAGAGATTTTGCCCTTTCAATGCAAGCGGATTTTTCACTTTTTCGTTTAAAAGCCTAAAACACGTTCAATGTGTTGATTTATAAACCAAAAATCCGCTTTATTATTTTACTTTTTCCACCCTTTTAAGGCATCAGCAAAAGCATTATTGCTAAACGCATTGCGGTTATTTGAACGGTCGGATTGGCGAGATTTTTCGCGGATCTGACCGCTTGTTGGGGCTTTTTTGTCCGTCGGTTTGTCGTCTAGTCGCATTGTGAGGGCGATGCGTTTGCGAGCCACATCGACTTCCAGCACTTTTACTTTCACCACATCGCCCGTTTTGACCACTTGGTATGGATCTTCCACGAAGCTGTTGGAAAGCATTGAGATATGCACCAAGCCGTCTTGGTGTACGCCGATATCCACGAACGCCCCAAAGTTGGTAACGTTGGTGATCGTGCCTTCCAAAATCATTCCGACCGCAAGATCGCTGATCTCTTCCACGCCGTCCATAAAGGTGGCGGTTTTAAATTCGCCACGGGGATCTCGCCCAGGTTTTTCCAACTCTTTGAAGATGTCGTTTACGGTTGGCAAGCCGAATTGTTCATCAACAAATTGCTGGGCGTTGAGTTGGTGGATTTTGGTGCTGTTGCCCATTAACTCGCCAAGGGTGCAAGCGGTGGCTTGTAGGATTTTTTCCACCACAGGATAGGCTTCGGGGTGGACGCTGGACGCATCAAGCGGGTTCTTGCCGCCCAAAATTCGCATAAAGCCTGCACATTGCTCAAAGGCTTTCGGCCCAAGGCGAGGGACTTTTTTAAGGTCGGAACGTGCATTAAAACGCCCGTTTTCATCACGATATGCCACGATATTTTGAGCCAGCGTTTTGCTCATTCCTGCCACGCGAGCCAATAACGGGGCGGATGCGGTGTTCAAATCAACCCCCACCGCATTGACGCAATCTTCCACCACCGCATCGAGCTTGCGAGCCAGTTGCGATTGATTGACATCGTGCTGATATTGCCCCACGCCAATCGCTTTCGGTTCAATTTTCACTAATTCGGCAAGCGGATCTTGCAAACGGCGAGCAATCGACACCGCCCCACGCAAGGAGACATCAAGGGTCGGGAACTCTGCCGCCGCCAATTCCGAGGCAGAATAAACCGAAGCCCCTGCCTCACTCACCACCACCGTTTGCGGTTGCCAGTCGCCGTAGCTTTTGATTAGCTCTTTGGTAAAGCGTTCCGTTTCACGGGAAGCAGTGCCGTTGCCAATCGCAATCAGATCGACATTGTGCTTTTTGCCGAGGGTGTAGAGGGTTTTAGCGGCGAGATCCGCTTGCCCTGTATGTGGATAAATGGTCGCCGTATCCAACAATTTACCTGTGTTATCCACAACCGCCACCTTCACGCCCGTGCGTAAACCTGGGTCAAGCCCCATTGTGTTTCTCGCACCCGCAGGGGCTGCCATTAACAACGCAGAAAGGTTGCGAGCGAACACATCAATCGCCTCATCTTCGGCTCGCTCTCGCAACGCCCCCATTAGCTCGGTTTCGAGGTGTAGGGCGGCTTTGATTTTCCACGTCCAGCTAATCACTTGGCTACGCCAGTTATCCGCAGGTTGCTGACGCAGCTGCACCCCCAAATGCTCACGGATAATCTCTTCGCAATAGCTGGAACGCACGCCGTCCTCTTGTTCAGGATCGGCATTGAGGGAAAGGGTCAAAATGCCCTCGTTGCGACCACGGAACATCGCCAACGCACGGTGCGACGGCACATTTTTCAGCGGTTCGCTGTGGGCGAAATAATCACGGAATTTCTCGCCCTCGGCTTCTTTGCCCTCGATCACTTTCGCTTCAATGGTGGCATTAGCAGTGAGATATTGGCGTAATTTTGCCAACAAGTCGGCATCTTCACTGAAACGTTCCATTAGAATGTATCTCGCCCCGTCCAACGCGGCTTTCACGTCCGCCACGCCTTTCTCTGCGTTCACATAGTTTTCTGCCACGGTTTCAGGGGTTTGGCTCGGATCATTCCACAAGGTTTCCGCCAGCGGTTCAAGCCCTGCCTCAATCGCAATCTGCCCACGGGTGCGGCGTTTCGGTTTGTAAGGAAGATAGAGATCTTCCAACTCGGTTTTGCTTTGGGTTTGTTCGATTTTGAGTTTCAACTCGTCCGTTAATTTGCCCTGTTCTTCAATGGATTTGAGGATCGTCTCACGCCGATCATTCAGCTCACGCAGGTAGATCAAACGGGTCTCAAAATGGCGAAGTTGGGTGTCGTCCAAACCGCCCGTAACCTCTTTACGATAACGGGCGATAAAGGGAATGGTGTTGCCCTCATCAAGTAGGGTTATCGCTGCAAAAATTTGCTCGGATCGCACCGCTAACTCGGCGGCAATGATTTGGCTGATTTGTTGATTTAATGCTGACATTCTCTTTCCTTATGTCTCAAAATGATTTGGTTAAAATGCTGCTGGCACAAGCGTGAGCGGACGACCACGCCCATTGGAAGTTGTAGCCACCCAGCCAGCCCGTTACGTCCAGCACCTCGCCGATAAAATATAAGCCCGCTACCTGCTTGGCTTCCATTGTTTTCGATGAAATAAAATCCGTATCCACCCCGCCCATTGTTACTTCGGCGGTGCGGTAGCCTTCCGTACCATTCGGTAGGAATTGCCAACGGTGGATAAAATCGTCCAGTTGGGCGAGATCCGCTTTGTTCAGTTGAGCGATCACTTGATCTTTCAACTGTTTTTGCTCAAACCAAAGTTCCACCAATTTTTTCGGGAAATGGCGAGCGAGAACGCTTTTTAGCTGCAATTTCGGTGAAGATTGACGCAATTCGTGCAAAATATCCAAAATCGAACCGCTTGGAAGCAGATCGATTTCCACCGTTTCACCCAGATCCCAATAGTTAGAAATCTGCAAAATCGCCGGCCCAGACAAACCACGATGGGTAAATAGCATTTGGTTGCGAAAGGTTTTATTGCGATTGGTTACGCTCACGGGCAGAGAAATGCCCGACAGGGCGGCGAACGGTTTGTCGCTCTCTTTCCAAGTGAACGGCACAAGGCTGGCACGGGGTGGAATGGTGGGAATGCCAAACTGCTCGGCAATTTTGTAGCCAAACGGACTTGCCCCAAGGGCAGGCATTGAGAGTCCGCCTGTGGCGATAAT
The DNA here is from genome assembly GCF_002015115.1 of Haemophilus paracuniculus. GTDB lineage: Bacteria > Pseudomonadota > Gammaproteobacteria > Enterobacterales > Pasteurellaceae > Haemophilus_E > Haemophilus_E paracuniculus. The sequence goes on along the minus strand of NZ_MUYA01000004.1, from coordinate 145,774 downwards.
CAGATGTTTGCTTTGGAAACGGTCGCAAGCGGTCTGAATCTCAAAAAAATCCGCCGATTTTTGCACGGAAACCACCGCTTGTTTGAGCAGAATTTCCACCTTGCCTTTGCGACATTCGGCATTGAGCAAATCGACAATCTGTTGCGAACTTTCATCGCAAAACAGTTGCCCCTGTTCCTTTTCGTGGTAGGCGATGCCGTAACTTGCCACCAGCGAGATGAAATCCCATTGGGTGTAGCGAGAAAGTGCCGATTTGACGAAATGCGGGTTTTGACTGAGGTAATTTTCGGCACTTACATCAAGGTTGGTAAAGTTACAAAAACCGCCCCCCGACATTAAAATTTTTCGCCCGATTTTTTTGCCGTTATCGAGAACCGCGACCGATTTTCCGCCCTGCCCTAATTGAGCCGCACAAAATAACCCCGCCGCCCCCGCCCCGATAATAATGGCGTCAAATTGTTTCATCTAAGTTTCTCGTGATGATGTGTTGTTTCTCGCTGTTTTGGTGGCTGCCCCCTTCGGTCTCGCTTCGCTCGACCACTTCCCCCGCAAGCGGGGGCAGATCAGGTTCTGCGGCAGTTTTAAGATCTTCCCCCGCTTGCGGGGGAAGTACCCTGCGTAGCAGGGGGTAGGGGGCGAAATTTCACAAAATCCCACCCCTTGCAATTATTTACTTAACTGATTGATCGCATTCGCAATTTCGTTGTCGTTATAGATAGAACGAATCGCATCTTCATAGGCGAGGCTTAGCACGCGTTTGATTTCATCGTTATCTGCACCAAACGCCCCTTCGTAGCCGCGGGTGGCGTTGAAGTTTTTGGCGAATTGACCACGCACGCCTTGCACCGCCACTTCCACGCCCACTTCGGCGTTCACTTTATAGCGTAAATTGCCTTGATCCACGGTAGCATAGAATTTTTTGATATTCACTTGCACATTGGCATTTGCCGCCCCTTGCACAATAGTGAAACCTTTGCTGTTGAGATCTTGTTGCACCGCTTGTTGGAACATTTGTGCCACTTCTGGCGAGGCGGTTAAGCGGATCACTTCGCCGTTTTTGGTGTAGCTCGAAATTTCACGAGAGTTACGAAGATCTTGGCTGATCACATTCACCACCGCTGCTTGATTGGCAGTGTTAAAGGACGCCGTTGGCGAGGGGGTAGCAAAAGTTAAGGTGTTTGATTGATTTGCACAACCCGCCAACAATGCCGCAGCAAGGGTGGTGGTGGCGAGTAAAATTTTTTTAGAGAATTTCATAATGTACCTCAAATGGTAAGAAAAATTGGGCGAAGTATAGTATTATTCACGCCAAATTTCCATTAAAAACGAGAGGGAAAAATGTCCGTTGAACAAACCATTATCACAAAATTAACCGCTCAATTTGAGCCGAGCGAATTGCAGATCGAAAATGAAAGCCATATGCATAGCTCGGGGCGTGGGGCGGAATCCCATTTCAAGGTAACCCTTGTCAGCCAACAGTTTGAGGGCAAGCGAGCGGTTGCTCGGCATCAGGCGGTTTATGCTTGTTTGAGCGACGAATTGGCGAACGGGGTACACGCCCTTGCTCTGCATCTTTACACCCCAGCCGAGTGGCAAGCAAGCGGTCAGATTGTGCCAAAATCGCCAAATTGTTTAGGGATCGGTCAATAAGCAGCTTTTGCAACAAAAACGCTTGCTTGATGAGGGGAAAATCGGTATAGTTCCGCCCGTCTTTTTGATTAGCTTGGTGAGATGTCCGAGTGGTTGAAGGAGCACGCCTGGAAAGCGTGTATATGCGAAAGTGTATCGGGGGTTCGAATCCCCCTCTCACCGCCATTCCGTTAATCGAAAGATTGATTACTGTTTTTTCATAGATAGACTTAAAATCCTTTTTGTATTGTTAGGTTAATTGCCCTCAAACGCTTTGTTTGAGGGTTTCTTTTTACCTAAAATTGCCTAAAAAAGCCCCAGCACTTGGCTGGGGTGGGGATTATTTCACTTTTTTCAGTTGGTAATCGGCTTTGTTGGTGCATTTGCCTTCGATATCGCAAATCTCGGCGTAACTGTCGGTTACTTTGATCGCCAAATTGCCAGACTCTTTTTCAAGGCGAATTAAATCACGGTTTTTGCTGTCCCAGCTGAATTTGCCTTTGTCGGCATAGCTATGTTCTTTGCCGTTTTTCACATAAATGGTGTTATATTGATAGCTATTATCTGCGTTCAAAATCAATTCTGCTTTGATTTTCGAGCAGTCTGCACAAGGCAAATCTCCTTGGTAAGTGCCAGAAACGCTTTTTTGATTTGGTAACATTGAGCAAGCACTGAGGGTTGCCGCAACGGCGATAAGGGCGAGTTTTTTCATTGGATTGTCCTCTTTTTGGATTTTAAAATCGGTTAAGTTGATTAAAATTTGGGCTGATTTTGAATTGCAATTCGGTTACTTGGGGAAAATCCGTTTGGATTAACTTCAATAAATTTTCCTGCTGCAACCACAATCCTTGCCGAACAGTGGCGTTTTGTACGCTAAATGTGAGCTGATTATCAACCAAATTAAGAATACGGTAAAGCCCACGATATTGTTCGGGTAATAATTTCTGGATTTTGGCATTCATTTCATTCAGCAAATTAGCCTTTTCGACCACATAACGTAAGTTTGAGTTCTGTAAAATTTGGCTAATGCTTTTAATTGAGTGATTTTTCATCATTTTTCCTCAATGGCGGTCGGCAAAGTCTAACAATAATTTATCCAAATGCCAACGATTGAAAAAACAGATTGAAATTTTGCCCGCCGTCCTTATCTTACCATTTCGATTAAATTAGCGTATAATCCGCAAATTCTGTTTCGTTTGATTTATCAATGAGTTTATTTCGTCCTTTTTCAAAAACGCCGTTTTGGTCGCAGTTAGTCTTCGGGCTATTTGCGATGCTTGCGTTACCTCACGCCCAGCCGAATAGCGTAGCGGAAAATGAGCCGAAAACGGTGGTAAATCAATCGGTTAGCGATTATGTTCAAACCTATTTTGAGCAAGAAAGCGAACAGCAAACCCCATTCTTTACGGCATTGGTTCAATCCTTTGAAATGCCGTTGCAAGCGGTGCGATTCAGCGAAATTTCAGCGAAATCCTACCGCTTGTATCTACATTCCACCCCACCAATTCGAGCAGGTCCATCGGCTTAACCTTTTGATTTTCTTCACTTTTTAATCAAGGGTGCAATCGCACCATTTTTGCCGTTTGGCGTAAATAATAATGGAAAAATTTTTATGTTTACAAAACTAATGACTGCCATTTTTGGTAGCAGTAATGATCGTACTTTAAAGCGTTTAAAAAAACGTGTGGCACAAATCAATAAATTAGAGCCTGAATTTGAAAAATTAACCGATGCGGAATTGCAAGCCAAAACCGCTGAATTTAGACAGCGTTTGGCGGACGGGGCAAGCCTCGATAGCCTGTTACACGAAGCCTTTGCCACCGTGCGTGAGGCGAGCAAGCGGGTAATGGGAATGCGTCATTTTGACGTGCAGTTAATCGGCGGTATGGTGCTGACTGAACGCAACATCGCTGAAATGAGAACGGGTGAGGGTAAAACCTTAACCGCCACCCTGCCGTGCTACCTCAATGCCTTGACGGGCAAGGGCGTGCACGTGGTTACCGTGAATGATTACCTCGCTCGCCGTGATGCGGAAACCAACCGCCCATTGTTTGAATTTTTGGGAATGACGGTGGCAGTGAACGTGCCAGGCTTGCCGTCCGAAGTGAAGCGTGAAGCCTATGCGGCGGATATTACCTATTCCACCAACAGCGAATTAGGCTTTGACTATCTGCGTGATAATTTGGCTCACCGCAAGGAAGATCGTTTCCAACGCCCTCTGCATTATGCGTTGGTCGATGAAGTGGATTCGATTTTGATTGACGAAGCCCGCACCCCGTTGATTATTTCTGGGCCTGCCGATGATGCGACCCAAATTTATCAGGCGGTGGATCAAGTGATTCCGCACCTAATCCAGCAGGATAAAGAGGACACCGAAGAATATACGGGCGATGGCGATTACACCCTCGATCTCAAAAACAAACAGGCTCACTTAACCGAGCGAGGAATGGTTAAGGTGGAAAACCTCTTAACCCAAATGGGCTTGATGCAAGAGGGCGAAACCCTTTACCACCCTGCACGCATTGCGTTGTTACACCACACCTACGCCGCATTACGCGCTCACAAATTGTTTGAAGTGAACGTGGATTACATCGTCAAAGACGGCGAGATTGTGATCATTGACGAACACACAGGGCGTACAATGGCAGGTCGCCGCTGGTCTGACGGCTTGCACCAAGCGATTGAAGCGAAAGAGCGTGTTACCATTCAAGGGGAAAACCAAACCGTTGCCTCAATCACTTACCAAAACTACTTCCGTCTTTACGAAAAATTGGCGGGAATGACGGGAACGGCAGACACCGAAGCCTTTGAGTTCCAACAAATTTACGGCTTGAACACGGTCGTTATTCCAACCAACAAACCTGTGATCCGTGAAGATCGCACCGACTTAATGTTTAAGAGCGAGGGCGAAAAATTTGCCGCGATCATCAAAGATATTCAAGGCTGTATCGAACGCCAACAACCTGTGTTGGTAGGAACGGCATCGGTGGAAAAATCGGAATTGCTCTCGGCGGAATTGGATAAAGTTGGCATCGCCCACAACGTGTTAAATGCGAAACAGCACGCCCGTGAAGCGGAAATTGTTGCCGAAGCAGGCTTACCGGGGGCAGTAACTATCGCCACCAATATGGCAGGGCGTGGGACGGATATCGTGCTTGGCGGTAACTGGAAAGTGGAAGTGGCGAAGTTGGAAAACCCAACCCCAGAGCAGATCGAAGCGATCAAAACTGCGTGGCAAGCTCGCCACGACACCGTAATGCAAGCGGGCGGTTTACACATTATCGGCACGGAACGCCACGAATCTCGCCGTATCGATAACCAGTTGCGTGGGCGCTCTGGTCGTCAGGGCGACCCAGGTTCATCACGTTTTTACCTATCCCTTGATGATGCCCTAATGCGAATCTACCTCAACGAAGGCAAGCTCAATATGATGCGTAAAGCCTTTACCGAAGAGGGCGAGGCAATGGAATCGAAATTGCTTGCCAAAGTGATTGCGTCCGCCCAAGCGAAAGTGGAAGCCCACAACTTTGACGGGCGTAAAAACCTGTTGCAATATGATGATGTAGCAAACGAACAACGCCGTGTGATCTACGAACAACGCAACCACTTACTCGAAGCGGACGATATTTCGACAATGATCGAAACCATTCGCCAAGATGTGTTTAACAGCGTGATCGATCAATATATTCCACCACAATCGATTGAAGAAATGTGGAACATCGAGGGCTTGGAAGATCGCTTGAAAGTCGAATTTGGAATGGATCTACCAATCAAACAATGGCTGGAACAAGAGAACGACTTACACGAAGAAACCCTGCGTGAGCGTATTATCGAAATCGCCAAAGCGGAATATCAAGCCAAAGAGGAAATCGTGGGGGCGGAAACAATGCGTAGCTTTGAAAAAGGCGTGGTGTTGCAAAACCTTGACGAACTTTGGAAAGAGCATTTGTCGGCAATGGATTACCTGCGTAAAGGGATTCACTTGCGTGGTTACGCTCAAAAGGATCCGAAACAAGAGTACAAAAAAGAGTCGTTCGAGATGTTTACCAATATGCTCGACCTGCTGAAATCGAACGTGATCTCAATCCTCAGCCGCATCCAAGTGCGTAGCCAAGAGGAAGTGGAAGAAGCCCAACGCCAACAGCAAGCCCTTGCGGACGCGGAATCGGCACAATACCACGAAATGAGCGAACAAGAGGCAGAGCAAGCAATGGCGGAAATGGACGAAGAAACCCTCGCCAACCAAAACATCTCTCGCAACGCCCCTTGCCCTTGTGGTTCAGGCAAAAAATACAAACACTGCCACGGCAGCAAAGCGAAGTATGCGTAATGGCAAGGGGGGATTTTATGAAATTTCCCCTCTCCCTGAAATTGGCTTCTCAACGAAGCCAATTTCTGTCCCTCTCCCGCCAGCGGGCGAGGGTTTAAAGATCGCAAAAAAATGAGAACTCTCTCCCGTTCACGGGAGAGAGACAGCTTGAAATACGTTCAGTATTTCAAGCAGAGAGAGGGTAATCCCCCTAACAATCCCAAACAAGCGGTAAGATTTGTAATAATTTCATAACCTCTCATATTTCCAAACAAAACATCTCAAATGCCTAACTCAACACTCACGGAACAGCAACGCTTTGACCAAATTCTGCAAAGCCCCACCAATACCCCTGAGCAGATGCTCAATGTGGTGCGGTTGTACGATCAATTCGTGCGGGATTTTCCGCAGAGTACGGTCGGCTACCACAATCGTTCCGATATGCTGAAACAGCTCGGTTTTTATGATCTCGCCCTGCGTGATGCTGAACGAGCTTTGCAACTCTCGCCCAATTTCGCAATGGGCTGGTGCAACAAAGCCTTTATTCTCAACATTTTGGGGCGTTATCAAGAGGGCTGGGCGGCTTACGAATGGCGGTGGAAAACCGATCACGGCACGTTTAAAGACAACGGCTGGCCGATTCCTCGCTGGCAGGGCGAGCCAATCGGCGATGCTCGTTTGCTGATTTATGCGGAACAGGGCTTTGGCGACAACATTCAATTTGTCCGCTATGCGATTGAGGCGAAACGGCGAGGGCTGAACGTGATTGTGGTGAATCACGCCCCCGTTGAAAATCTGCTCAATTACAACCTCGACCGTTATGGGGTGGAAAGCTCGCCGAACGGGGCGGGCATCGCCAATTTGGATTATTATGTGTCGATGATGAGCCTGCCGCACTATTTCGGCACAACCCTCGACACCATTCCTTGCCCGACTGCCTATTTGCAAGCCGAGCCAGATTTCATCGCCAAATTTCAGCAGAAACTGACCCCTTGCAAACCGAAAATCGGCGTGGTGTGGGCAGGTTCAAACCAGCACGACCGTAACGCGGCTCGCAGTTTGTCTTTTGAGCAATTTAGCCGATTGTTTGGGATTGAGGCGGAATTTCACTGCTTGCAAATTGAGGTGAGCGAGGCGGATCGCAAGCGGTCAGATTCCTTCAAAAATCTGCATTTTTGGGATCACGAAATCAATGATTTTTCCGACACCGCAGGCTTGATTTCGCAAATGGATCTGGTGATTTCGGTGGATACTTCCGTGGCACATCTTGCCGCCGCAATGGGCAAACCGACTTGGATTTTAATCACCCACCACCCCGATTTTCGCTGGCTACTTAACCGCAACGACAGCCCGTGGTATGAAAATGTGCAACTTTTCCGCCAAGAGAGTAGTCTGAATTGGGAATCCACCCTCGACCGAGTGGTGCAACAACTTTCAACGCTGATTGAGGACAACCGATGAGCAAACCGTTAATTCAAGTTTCCGCAGGGATTATCCGCAACGAATTTGGGCAAATTTACTTAACCCAACGCTTAGAGGGGCAAGATTTCGCCCAATCCCTCGAATTTCCAGGGGGCAAAGTCGCCGCTGGCGAAACGCCCGAACAAGCCCTAAAACGGGAATTGGAAGAAGAAATCGGCATTCACGTTTTGAGTGCTTTTCCTTACGATTCGTTTCAATTTGAATACCCGACCAAAGTGATCGAATTTTTCTTCTACCTCGTGGAAGAATGGGTGGGCGAACCCTTTGGGCGAGAGGGGCAAGAGGGCTTTTGGCTGGAACAATCTTCCCTTGACGAGGGGGCTTTTCCACCTGCCAACAGTGCGTTAATTCAACGATTGAAAGCGGAAATCGCTTAAAAATTTGTGCAGAAAAAATCCGTTTTCAACAACAAATCGACAATTTACGCACAAACTATACACAATGTTATCCACAGGGGAAATTTGGCAAGCTCTTCTCAACCGCTTGATTTTTGGGTATGCTACGCCAAATTTCTCAATAAAATGAAAGAGATACCTTGCAACTACCACTACCCATTCATCAAATGGATGATGAAACCCTCGATAATTTTTACGCCGAAAACAGCCTTGTGCTGTTAAATTCGTTGCGTCAAAATTTTGAGCAGGTGCAGCAGCCGTTTTTCTATATTTGGGGCGGAAAAAGTAGTGGTAAAAGCCATTTGCTCAAAGCGGTGAGCAACCATTTCCTACTGGAAAATCGCCCGTCAAGCTACATTCCCCTTGAAAAATCACAACATTTCTCGCCAATGGTGCTGGACAATGCCGAGCAAATGGCGGTGGTTTGCCTTGATGATATTCAAACCATTGCGGGCGATGAGGAATGGGAATTGGCGATTTTCAACCTGTTCAACCAAATTCGTGAACAGCAGGGATTATTCGGACAAGAGCAAAAAACCTTGCTGCTGATTAGTGCCGATTGCCCGCCCAACCAACTCAACATCCGTCTGCCCGATCTGCGTTCCCGCCTAATGTGGGGGGAAATTTACCAACTCGCCGATCTCACCGACACCCAAAAGAGAATCATCCTACAACGCACCGCCCACGCCAAAGGCTTAGAACTAACCGATGACGTGGCAAACTTCCTCATCAAACGCCTTGGGCGAGATCTACAAGTACTATCCGCCGAACTCACCCACCTCGACCGTGCCTCACTACAAGCCAAACGCAATTTGACCGTGCCGTTTGTGAAAGAGATTTTAGATCTTTAAATTTCCAATAATTCACTTTATCACAAGTTGAAAATTTATGGCTCTAACGCATACGGCAACGGATAAACCACTAAATCCACCCCATTAACGCGGAATTTGGCGGTGGTTTCGGTTTCTTTGTTTAGCACCACTTGTAGCCAGAGGCGGTTTTCGGCGTGGATCGCCTGCAAGATTGTGCCAGTTTGTTTCCAGTTTTCGCCGAGTTGTAATTCGACTGCACCGCCGATTTCAGGCAAATTCGGTTGGGTTGAGCAGTCGCCAACTAGCGTGAACATTGCCCGTTTATTTGCCCCGCGATATTTGGCACGAGCCACGGTTTCCTGCCCGATGTAGCAGCCTTTGGTAAAGGAAATCGCCTGTTCGAGCATTTGTAAATTGACGGCTTGTGGGATCAATTCAAATTGGTTCGCTTTCAATAAAATCGGCTCGCCTTGTTGGATTTCGAGCAAGTCCCATTGGCTTGGTTCGCCGTTGGTTTCAGGCTGAATATCGCCCCAAAACAGGTAGCGAGTGGGCGTGCCTGCGAGGGTTAAAATGGTGGCTTGATCCTTAAAATTTTCCGCAATCTGACCGCTTGTCGTGCCGAAAATCGGCTGAGCTAACTCGCTAAAACTCACTTTGGAAAAGACCGCATATTTTTTGAGCTGCGTAAGGGCTTCGGGCAGTAAATCTTGACGGATAATCGCAAAAAATTGTTCCGCCGAGTGGCGATAAAGGCGGAATAAGGCACTCATTTTGCCTTTCGGATCGCAATGTGCCGTGAGGGTGTGTTGTTGCTCGCTGAGTTTGCTCACATCGCAAGTGAGCTGCCCTTGTAGATATTTTTCCGCGTCCGCCCCTGCGATTTCAATCAATTTATATTGTGAGAGGGCGACACAAAGATTTTCGGTTGTCATACTGTTCCTTGCTGTTTTTAGGGTTATTTTGCTGCTAAATATACACGATCTTTGGCAAAATTTATCTTATATCAGAATAAATTGATCTTTTTTCTCAAAAGACGTTGATTTTCCTAGCAAGATTTAGTATTTATCTCAACTTTCAAACACAACTTCATTCTATTAGGAGCAACAAATGCAAAACGTAGGTTTTATCGGTTGGCGTGGTATGGTGGGTTCGGTCTTGATGGATCGTATGCAACAAGAAAACGACTTCGCCAACATTAACCCAATCTTCTTCACCACTTCACAAGCGGGTCAAAAAGCCCCAACTTTCGCCGGCAAAGATGCAGGCACACTTAAAAATGCGTTCGACATTGAAGAATTACAAAAACTCGACATCATCGTAACCTGTCAAGGCGGCGACTACACCAACGAAGTCTATCCAAAACTCAAAGCGACAGGCTGGAACGGCTACTGGATCGATGCGGCTTCGGCGTTGCGTATGCAAGACGATGCAATCATCGTGTTAGACCCTGTAAACCAACACGTTATCAGCGAGGGCTTGAAAAACGGTATCAAAACCTTCGTGGGTGGCAACTGCACCGTGAGCCTAATGTTAATGGCAATCGGTGGCTTGTTCGAGAAAGATTTGGTGGAATGGGTTTCAGTGGCGACCTATCAAGCTGCTTCGGGGGCGGGTGCGAAAAATATGCGTGAATTGCTGGTGCAAATGGGTCAATTAGAAGATTCCGTGAAAGCGGAATTGGCTGATCCTGCCTCATCAATTTTAGAGATCGAACGCAAAGTAACCGCAAAAATGCGTGCGGACGATTTCCCAACCGACAACTTCGGTGCGGCATTGGGTGGTAGCTTGATCCCGTGGATCGACAAATTATTACCAGAAACAGGGCAAACCAAAGAAGAGTGGAAAGGCTACGCTGAAACCAACAAAATCCTCGGTTTGAGCGACAACCCAATCCCAGTGGACGGCTTGTGCGTGCGTATCGGTGCATTGCGTTGCCACAGCCAAGCGTTCACGATCAAGCTCAAAAAAGATTTACCATTAGCGGAAATCGAGCAAATCATCGCCGCCCACAACGAATGGGTGAAAGTGATTCCAAACGACAAAGAAACCACCTTGCGTGAACTCACCCCTGCCAAAGTAACTGGCACATTGAGCGTACCAGTCGGACGTTTACGCAAACTCGCAATGGGTGGCGAATACCTCGCAGCATTCACCGTGGGCGACCAATTATTGTGGGGTGCGGCAGAGCCAGTGCGTAGAATTTTGGTACAATTAACTAAATAAGAATTCCTTTATAAAAAATCGCCCTAAATACTTAGGGCGATTTTTTGCTACTTCAATTTATCCTTTAACGATATTTATCCAAAAACCGATAATAAGGCACGCCGATTTTGAGGGCGAGTTTTTTGAGCCATTTGCCGCCGTATAGGGTGGGGACTTTGAGGCTTTCAAAAATGGCGAGGCGTTGGTCGTTGCCGATGATGGCTTCGCAGATGATTCGCCCTGCCAAGCCTGTGAGGGCAACGCCGTGGCCTGAGAAGCCTTGGGCGAAGTAGATGTTCGGTTTTACCCGTCCGAAGTGGGGGGTGGCGTTGAGGGTCATATCAATCGGGCCGCCCCAGCCGTAGTCGATTTTAGCGTTTTCAAGTTGAGGGAAAACGGCGAGCATTTCCGACCGCATTTTGGCGATCATATCCACATTGGTGCTGGAATCGCTGCCGAACAGCAGGCGGTTGTCGGCGGAAAGGCGGTAGTAGTCGAGCATAATGTTGTTGTCGCACACCGACATTCCGTTGTTAATCACACTGTCTGCGGTTTTTTGATCGAGGGGTTCGGTGGCGATAATAAAACTTTCCACGGGCAAAATTTTTCGCTCAATCCCAAAGGTGATTTTCTTGGAAAGAGCGTCAATGTAGGCGTTGGTGGCAAGCACCACATTTTCGGCGGTAACGGTAAAATTTTTGCCTGAAACCACCGCTTGCGTGCCACTTTTTTGCTCAATTTCTAACGCAGGCGACTGCTCATAAATCTGCACACCGAGATCAGCACAGGCTCTTGCCAGCCCCAAGCAGTAGTTGAGGGGGTGCAAATGCCCAGAATGGCTGTCGTATAAGCCGCCCACATAAAGCTCGCTGCCGAGGTGCTGTTGTAGCTGTTTCTTATCCCAAAGTTGCATCTGGGTGTAGCCAAAACGCTCGCGACTGGTTTGCTCAATCGCAATCAAATCGTCCATTCGGCGGTGGTTGAGTGCCACGGTGGCGTAGCCCTTTTTCCAGTCGCATTGAATGCCATATTTGGCGACACGTTCGTCAATAATATCAATCGCCTCTAACGACATCTGCCAAAGCTGTTGGGCTTTCTGCTCGCCGACCTGCTCGACATATTCATCAATGCCGTCTTCAAAGCCGTTGATTGCCTGTCCGCCGTTACGCCCAGATGCCCCAAAGCCCACTCTTGCCCCGTCTAACACGATAACGCTTTTGCCCTGTTCGGCAAGTTCTAAGGCGGTGGAAAGCCCTAAAAAGCCCGCCCCAATTACGCAAACATCGGCGGATTGCGAGCCGTTTAGCGGTGGAAATTCAAGGGTAAATTGGCGAGAATCGGCGTAATAGGAATTAACATGTTCTTGATATGCAAAAGTCAGCATAAAATTAACTGGAAAGATTAAAGGAATTTGCTTTGAAATGGCGCACCCGAGAGGATTCGAACCTCTGACCGCTCGGTTCGTAGCCGAGTACTCTATCCAGCTGAGCTACGGGTGCGTATTTGAATTGTGAGGAATTTAGTTTATCAGCGACCATTTTATTTAGAGTAGTAACAAAATGGCGCACCCGAGAGGATTCGAACCTCTGACCGCTCGGTTCGTAGCCGAGTACTCTATCCAGCTGAGCTACGGGTGCGTGATAAAGTAAATGGCGGTGAGAGAGGGATTCGAACCCTCGATAGAGCTTTTTAACCCTATACTCCCTTAGCAGGGGAGCGCCTTCAGCCTGCTCGGCCATCTCACCACTCACTTGGTTTGTGGGCGTGCATATTACTAGGATTTGAAAATATGTCAAACGCTTTTTCTAAAAAATCTGAAATAATTGCACGTTTGGCGAGTTATTCGGCAAAATGGCGACAAATTAGGTCTCTTTTGGCGGATTTACAAGCGGTAGGATTTTCCAAAATCTTACCCCTTGCAATTTGCTGATTGAACAAATTTTCCGCAAATAACAAAAAACCCCGCCGTAGCGAGGTCTGAAAATCAGGATTGAGGTTTAGCCCATACCGTATTTTTTTAATTTTTTGCGTAATGTGCCACGGTTGATACCGAGCATTGTGGCGGCACGGGTTTGGTTACCGCGGGTGTATTGCATTACCATATCTAACATTGGGTGTTCGATTTCAGATAATACTAATTCGTATAATTCTGTCGGATCTTCACCGTTAAGCTGTGCTAAATAGTTTTTTAATGCCGCTTTTACATTGTCTCGAAGTGGTTTTACAACTTCTTGCGATTGTGCATTTAACATTTTTACCGTTAAAGGGTTATTTGTAGGTTGTTCTAACATTGTCCTCTATCCAACTTATAAGAGAGTTTTAATCAAATCTTCTAACGCATTGAGTTGAGCCGAAGTGGAATCCAACGCATTAAAAGTACGTCTAAAATGTGAATTGGGCATTAACTGTTCAACATACCAACCAACGTGTTTGCGAGCGATACGGAAGCCTTTTTCTTCACCGTAGAAGTGATGTAAGTCTTCGATATGCTTAAACATCAGTTGGCACTTTTGTTCAAGTGTTGGCGTTGAAACGTGCTGGTGTTCAACAAAATTGACTACTTCTTGAAAAAGCCAAGGTCGTCCGAAACTGCCTCGACCGATCATTACCGCATCAGCCTTTGTGTAATCCAACACAAATTTTGCCTTTTCTGCCGAAGTAATATCACCATTAGCAATAATTGGGATTGAAACCGCTTGTTTGACGGCTTTGATACTGTCGTATTCCGCCTCGCCCTCAAAAAGACAACTGCGGGTGCGACCGTGAATCGTCAAAGCAGAAATGCCCGCTTTTTCAGCGATTTGAGCAATTTCTACGCAATTTCGATTGTCCTGATCCCAGCCTGTTCTAATTTTTAATGTTACAGGAACATCAACCGCATTCACCACCGCATCTAAAATGCGAGCGACCAAATCTGGCTCACGCAAAAGGGCAGATCCTGCCATTTTTTTGTTCACCTTTTTGGCGGGACAGCCCATATTGATATCAATCATCTCTGCCCCATACGCCACATTCACTTTGGCGGCTTCTGCCATTTCTGTTGGATCAGATCCTGCAATTTGCACCGCATTGATCCCGATTTCGTGATGATGTGCAAGACGTAATCGAGATTTTTCCGTGTGCCAAACATCAGGATTGGTGGACATCATCTCAGAAAAAGTCAAACCTGCCCCTAGCTGACTGCATAAACGGCGAAATGGCTGATCGGTAATCCCAGCCATCGGTGCGAGGAAAATACGGTTTTTCAGTTCATATTGTCCGATTCGCATTGTTTACCTTCGCTGTTGCAAATTTAACCCGAGAATTTCCCAAATAAAAAGTACGGCAAGCCGTACTTTCAAACCTTTTCTCAGCATCGCTGATTTAAGGGTGCGTATAATACGCATTTTTTCCTAGTTTGGGAAGTCTAATTTTTCGGCAATTTTTAAAATTTTTAGCCGAGCCAATGATCTTAGTCAAATTTGCTGAAATTTGCTAAACTAGCGGTCAGATTGTAAATAATTATTGAATTATTTTGCATAATTATGCAAAATAATCGCCATTAACGGGCGGGCTGAACCGCCTTTTCTTATTTTTCGTTACAAGGATAATCAACTATGGCACTTTGGGGCGGGCGTTTTACGCAAGAAGCAGACGCAAAATTCAAATATTTTAACGATTCACTTCGTTTCGACTACCGTTTAGCGTTGCAAGATATTGACGGCTCAATCGGTTGGGCGAAAGCGATCACTTCGGTGGGGATTTTAACCGAAGCGGAACATCAACAATTAGTCGCCGCCCTCAAAGAATTGCGTGCGGAGATCGAGCCAAATTTAGCCATTATTCTGCGTGATGATGCGGAAGATATTCATAGCTGGGTCGAATCCAAATTGATCGAAAAAGTGGGCGATCTCGGCAAAAAATTGCACACGGGGCGTAGCCGTAACGACCAAGTGGCGGTAGATATGAAAATGTGGTGCAAGGCTCAAACCCTTGCGTTGCAAGAGCGAATCCGCAATTTACAGGGCAAATTGGTGGAAGTGGCGGAACAAAACCAAACCGCAGTAATGCCGGGCTACACCCACTTGCAACGGGCTCAACCCGTTACTTTCGCCCATTGGTGTATGGCATATTATGAAATGCTCGACCGTGATTACAGCCGTTTAACCGATGCATTCAAACGAATGAAAACCTGCCCGCTCGGTTCGGGGGCGTTGGCTGGCACGGCGTATCCTATGGATCGTGATGCCTTAGCCGTGGATCTCGGCTTTGCCACCGCCACCCGCAACAGTCTAGACAGCGTTTCCGACCGCGATCACGTGTTAGAATTGCTTTCCGCCGCCTCAATCAGTATGGTGCATTTATCCCGCTTTGCCGAAGATTTAATTTTCTTCAACAGCGGCGAATCGGCATTTTTGGATCTCTCGGATCGCGTAACTTCGGGTTCATCGCTAATGCCACAAAAGAAAAACCCTGATGCCTGCGAACTGATCCGCGGCAAAACAGGGCGTGTATTTGGGGCGTTGAGCGGTTTATTAACCACCCTCAAAGGCTTACCGCTTGCTTACAACAAAGATATGCAAGAGGACAAGGAAGGCATTTTTGACGCAATGGAAACGTGGCAAGCCTGCTTGGAAATCGGGGCGTTGGTGCTAGAAGATATTCAAGTGCATACCGACCGCACCCGCGAAGCCGCCCAACAAGGCTACTCAAATGCGACCGAACTTGCCGACTACCTTGTGGCGAAAGGGATTCCATTCCGTGAAGCCCACCACATTGTCGGCGAAGCGGTGGTTTACGGCATCCGCCAACGCAAACCGTTGGAAGATTTAACCATCGCCGAATATCAACAATTCCACCCAAGCATCGCCGAGGACGTTTATCCAATCCTATCCCTTGAATCCTGCCTCGAAAAACGCAGTGCCAAAGGCGGCGTCAACCCACAACGCGTAGCAGAAGCGATTGCTGCTGCGAAAGCGAAGTTGGAAAATAGTTAAGGAAAAGAAAAATGCAAGCGGTGGGATAAGTGAAATTTCACAAAATCCCACCGCTTACAAGGCAAAAAAATCAGGGCGGATGTTATATCCGCCCTTTTTTATTGCAAATAACATTATTAAGTAAATGGAGATCTAGGCATAATATCATTAAAAAAGCGGGCTAACTGCCCGCTTGTTCTCTTTCATTTAGTCGTCTAAGAAACTGCGTAAGGTTTCTGAACGGCTTGGGTGGCGTAGTTTGCGTAACGCTTTGGCTTCGATTTGGCGGATACGCTCGCGGGTTACGTCAAACTGTTTGCCGACTTCTTCGAGGGTGTGGTCGGTGTTCATATCAATGCCGAAACGCATACGCAACACTTTTGCCTCACGCGGGGTTAAGCCCTCTAACACCTCTTTGGTGGCGAGGCGTAGGCTTTCGGCGGTGGCGGAATCTAATGGCAATTCAAGGGTTTCGTCTTGAATGAAATCGCCTAAATGTGAATCATCATCATCGCCCACTGGGGTTTCCATTGAGATCGGCTCTTTGGCGATTTTCAACACTTTGCGGATTTTATCCTCTGGCATTCCCATACGTTCTGCGAGTTCCTCTGGGGTCGCATCACGCCCCATTTCTTGCAAGCATTGGCGAGAAATGCGGTTGAGTTTGTTGATCGTTTCGATCATATGCACAGGGATTCGAATCGTGCGAGCCTGATCCGCAATCGAACGGGTGATCGCTTGGCGAATCCACCAGGTTGCGTAAGTTGAGAATTTGTAACCACGGCGGTATTCAAATTTATCCACCGCTTTCATCAAGCCGATGTTGCCCTCTTGAATCAAATCGAGGAACTGCAAGCCACGGTTGGTGTATTTTTTCGCAATCGAAATCACCAAACGCAAGTTGGCTTCCACCATATCTTTTTTGGCTAAACGTGCTTTTCTCTGACCACTTGAAATACGGCCACCGATTTCACGGATTTGGGTAATGGTTAAGCCAGAATTTTCTTCAAGCTTTTGCAAGTTAATGATATGTACTTGAATTTTATCAACATAGTTGGCAAGTTTCGGTGCTCCACCTTTTTTAGCGTTGATCGCTTTTTCGATCCACTCTTGGCTGGTCTCGTGTCCTTGGAAGGCTTTCAAAAATGCTGCTTTCGACATTTTCGCCTTGTTAACTGCATAGTCTTGAATTTGACGCTCTTCCGCACGCACCTGTTTCATCATTTTTTGCATTGATTCTACAAGTAGATCGAACTGTTTCGGCACTAAGCGGAATTCACGGAACACATCGGATAACGCTTGAATTTGCTTTTTCGATTTGGCACTGCTGCGACCATATTTTTGGATCGCTTGTAACGCTTTTTCGTGTTGAGCTTTTAAGGCGTAGAATTTTTCACGGGCAAGCTCTGGGTCGATGCTGTTATCATCGCTCGCATCGCCACCGCCCTCGCTTTCTTCATCTTCGCTTTCATCGGCTTCTGGCAGATCTGCTTCGCCTTCGGCATCTTCGTCTAAATGTGGTTCATCATCTTTCGCTTCTTCTTCCTGTGCATTCGGATCAACGAAAGCGGTAACGAGATCAGACAAACGCATTGTGCCGTCTTCCACTTGATCATAGGCAACAATAAGCCCGCTCAACGCTTCGGGATATTCCGCAATCGCACATTGCACTTCGTTGATCCCTTCTTCGATGCGTTTGGCGATTTCGATCTCGCCATCACGAGTCAAGAGTTCCACTGTCCCCATTTCACGCATATACATACGCACAGGGTCAGTAGTTCTGCCGAGTTCCGATTCCACCGTAGAAAGCACTTTGGTGGCTTCTTCCACCACATCTTCATCGGCGATATTTTCTGCCAACATCAATTCATCGGTATCGGGGGCGGTTTCAAGCACCTGAATCCCCATATCGTTGATCATTTGGATAATATCTTCGAGCTGATCCGCATCAACCAACTCTTCGGGCAAGTGGTCGTGAACCTCTGAAATCAAGAGGTAGCCCTGCTCTCGCCCCTGAGCAATCAGAAGTTGTAGCTGAGATTGTTGTTCTAATTGTTGATCAATTTGTTCCATAATGTTATCCGTTGTTATGCGAGCAAAAATAGTGGCAGATTATACCACTTTGTTCGTTAAAGGTTGCAAAAATTTGTGAGAATCTGACCCCTTGCGATCCTATTGGGCGATCAGCAAAGCGAGTTCTTGCTTTTCGTCCGCCGATAAACCGCCCGTGCGATCCTTGGCGATCAGCTCTTCGATCCGCCGTTCCACCAATTTGGCGTAAAGAAATTCAAGGGTTTCCAGAAAGGTGCTTTCCACATTTTCAGGGGCAACAAGATGATCCCACTTCGCCAAAATTTCAAGGGTGCGATAAATTTCCTGCCCTCGCCACTGTTCCAGCAACACGCCCATTGAAATGCCCGTTTTGGCTCGGCAGACTTCCACCAATTCACAAAACAGATCAAACCCTGGTTCATTCAGGCTTCGCAACGGCGAAATATCGGGAACGTGTTGCACCAATTCAGGATTTTGTAGTAACAATCCCACCAGCAATCGCATTGGGGTGCGTTTGATTTGCTGTTTTTCCGCTTTGGGTTGAACGTGTTGAGCGTTGGGCAACAAGGCTTCCAGTTGGGCGGGATCTAAAATACCGAGTTTTTGCCCCAAAATGTTGCGTAAATAGACCCGTAGCATTTCGCCAGGGATTCGCTTGATCAACGGAATCGCAAGGCTGGCGAGTTTCGATTTGCCCTCTTTGCTAGATAGATCCACTTGGGCGAGCAGGCTCTCAAACAGAAAATCACTCAACGATAACGCCTGTTCGAGATATTGCTCAAAGCCCTGTTTGCCCTGCGAACGAACGAAAGTGTCGGGATCTTCCCCGTCTGGCAAGAAAATAAATTTGAGCTGCCGCCCATCGTGCAAGAATGGCAGGGCATTTTCCAACGCTCGCCACGCCGCTTCTCGCCCTGCTCGGTCGCCGTCATAGCAGCAGATCACCTGCTCGGTGCAGCGGAACATTAGCTGAATTTGCTCGCCCGTGGTTGCCGTGCCAAGGGACGCCACCGCATTGTCGATCCCAAATTGGGCTAACGCCACCACGTCCATATAGCCTTCCACCACGAACAAAAAGTCAGGATTTTCATTCTGTTGCAAGGCTTGATACAAGCCGTAAAGCTCGCTGCCCTTGTGATAGGTGGCGCTTTCGGGGGAATTGAGGTATTTCGGCTTTTCATCGGGGCTAGTAACCCGCCCACCAAAGGCGATCACTCGTCCGCGTTTATCCCGAATTGGGAACATCACACGGTGGCGAAAGCGGTCGTAAATTGAGCCACGATCATTGCGGGAAAGCATTCCCGTCTCAAATAATTTCTGGATTTCTTCTTGATTGCGACCAAATTGACGCAGAACACTGTCCATTGAATTGGGGGCAAAGCCGATTTCAAACCGCTCAATAATTTCAGGGGATAAACCACGCTGCTGCAAATAGGCTTGGCTATCGGGATTTTGGGCGAGTTGTTGCTGATAGAATTTCGCCACTTGGTCGAGCAATTCATACAACGTCCGCCGTGTTTTAAGGCTGGCGTGAGGTTTGCCGTCTCGTTGCGGATTGTTCTCACGCGGCACTTCCAAGCCGTGAAAAGCGGCTAATTCTTCCACCGCTTCCACAAATTCTAGCTTGTCAAATTCCATTAAAAAGCCAATAGCGTTGCCGTGTGCACCACAACCAAAACAGTGGTAAAACTGTTTGCTTTGGCTGACGGTGAACGAGGGGCTTTTTTCGTGATGAAACGGGCAACAGGCTTGATAATCACGCCCCGCTTTTTTGAGCTTAACCCTTGAATCAATTAAGCTAACAATGTCGGTGCGAGCAACAAGATCATCAATAAACGAACGTGGAATTATTCCTTTCATTTTGCCCTCGTTTGCGTGTGGTTGGTCGGCAAGAAGCGTTGCAAGCGGTAAGATTTGACAAAATTTTTAAAAATCCGACCGCTTGTGTGAGCGTTAAAAACAGTAAAACCGTGATTCCAAAATGGTTTCACGGTTTTAGCAAAATTAACTCAAAAAGAGAAAATTAGTATAAACGTGTATTACGTGCATTCTCACGAGCATTACGTTTAGCGTGGCGTTTTGCTAATGACGCTTTCTCACGTTTACGAATAGTAGTTGGTTTTTCGTAGAATTCACGAGCACGAACTTCTGCTAATAAACCTGCTTTTTCGCAAGAGCGTTTGAAACGACGTAATGCAACGTCAAATGATTCATTTTCACGAACTTTAATTACTGGCATAAGCCATCACCTCAGAAAATATATGGTTAAATAAAATCGCCTACATCGGCGACATAGAACTAAAAAAGGTGCGGTATTCTAGCCCAAACAATCGGCAAAGTAAAGGGCAATTTATGCAGAAAAAGCGAAGATTTTTCCGCTCTTTGGTTGCTTGCAAAGTAAGATTGTTAGATAATGCCACACTTTCAAAAATTGATATAAAGCAAAAAATGAGTGATATTCAAATTCCGTTGATCTTTACCGACAACGCTGCCAAAAAAGTTAAATCGCTAATTGAGGGCGAAGATAACCCAAATTTACGCTTGCGGGTTTACATCACGGGCGGCGGTTGTAGCGGTTTTCAATATGGCTTTACCTTTGACGATAAAGTGAACGAGGGCGATTTAACCATTGAAAATCAAAACGTTGGTTTGGTGGTTGATCCGATGAGTTTGCAATATCTGATCGGGGCAACGGTGGACTACACCGAAGGTTTGGAAGGCTCGCGTTTTGTGGTCAATAATCCCAACGCCAGCTCAACTTGCGGCTGCGGTTCATCATTTAGCGTTTAAAACTCAATCAAAAAGGGCGTTCATCACGCCCTCTTTTTTACCTCAAATTTTCAATTTCCGCAGGAATTTGCTTTGGCTCTGGCACAAAAATTTGCTTATGCCGTTGCAACTCGCCTTTTTCCAACACAATACTACTTTTCGGCACTTTAAATAGCTTGCTCAAAAATTTGAGCAAATGGGCATTCGCCTGCCCATCAACGGGCGGGGCGGTGATCGCAATTTTCAGCTCGTTATCGTGCAAGCCAACGATCTGATCTCGGCTTGCCTTCGGCTGTAAAAAAATCCGCAGACGAAGCCCCTGCGGATTTTGGCAAAATTCGACCGCTTGCATTAGGCAACGATCCACAACATTCCGAACGCTTGGGTCAGCAAGCTATTCAAAATGTAAAGGATAAACACCAGCACCATTACCGAAAAATCTAACATTCCCGTTCTCGGCAACACTCGGCGAATCAGCCCCAGCACGGGTTCGGTGATTTGAGCCACCGTGTAATCAAGGGGGTGATTGCCCTGCGTTACCCAGCTCATCAAGGCACGGATCAGGGTGGTGAAAAACAGAATTTGCCCGAAAGTTTTCAACAAACTCAACAAGCCCACCAACACCGCACTCGGCACACCCCAGCCAAATAAAATAAACTGCAACGCCACCAGCCCAGCCGCCAGTAATAACGCTGCCACATTGATATTTTTAATGGTGGGAATAAATTTACTCAACGGATTCACCAACGGCGAAGTGAGGCGTAGCAAGGTTTGTGAAATCGGCAAATTGGCATCGACACGGCAAAACTGCAACCACGTCCGCAGCACCAGCACAAAACTAAAAAAGCTGATCACCACGCTCAACAACATAAAAAGCACATTATTTACACTATCCATTTTGGTTTCTCTTATGTAAAAATTGGGCGGTCAGTATATAAGGAAAGGGATTATGGGACAAGATCGTTCCTCACAGCCTTACTTTGCAAGGGGTGGGATTTTGTGAAATTTCCAAAAAAATAAAGGACGCGTTGCGTCCTTATAATTTACCAAAAATCGTGGCGTTCACATAAATTAGGTAAGATATTTCGGATAAACCACCTCATCACAAAAAAGGTCAAAAGCATATTCAATAAAAATGCACCACCCATTTTTTTATTAAATGAACTTTGTCGCTCATATTTATGTTTTTTCCTTGCCCCGACAAAAACAAATCCACCACAAAAGAAAAGGATAATTGCCAAAATATTCAAACAAAATGTGGCAGGAATCGTAATCAAAAATATGATTGAAAAGAGCATTTTTGCACACCAACTTTGTAGCGTAGCAAATAATGCTCTATTCGCAATAATACTAATGATTAAACTCAGAAACATTGCGATACCAAGACTTAATGCTAAATAGAGATGCCCATTATACAATTTAAACATTTTGAAAAAATTACTGAAATTAGTTTCTCTATCGGCAGTTATAGATGCTAAAAAAACGGGAAAGAGAATAACAATCGCAGGCATTAAACTTAATGAAAAATCACAGTAATTATAAAAAACCGTGATTTTTCCAGAATTTCCTCTAATTATTCCTATCAATGAAAATAATAAGAATAATATAGGAATGGCATATAAATATTGAGAACTAATTGAGACCATATTTTTTCAATACTTTGCTGAAATAGTTTCTTTGAGATTCACAAAACGCACTCAATCCACCCTCTGCATTCTGTGATTCATCAATCTTCTGATTGATGTTCATTTGAGTATTACGACTAATCTCAACAGCTTCATTATCCGTTTGTGAACATTTATTTTTCTTCGCATAATCTTGGAATTTTAAAGAGAAATCAGATTGATCACTATTAATCAAATTCGGACATGCAGAACGCATAGCATTAAAATATCCTTCATCTTTCCAAATTTGTGTGCATTGTTTATCCGTTAATTTTGCACCATTTTAGGTTTATCATCCTTCTTAAATATTGAATCCATATTATTGTAAAGATAATAACCACCTGCACATAAAAGAAGAAAAAGAAATCCAAAAAAGGCATCTCTATTACTAGTATCCTTTTCTTCTGGCAATTGTATAGAAACACCAGACATCAATTCTTGACGCAATGCTAAAAATTCTAATGCAGAAATTTTACCTTGTTCACGAAGTTTAATTAAACGTTCAAGTTCTCTGGTTGTGGATCTTGCCATTTTTCCCCCTATTCATTTTCTTCAATGATTAAATTACCCGACCGCCATTGGCTACCATTCCAAGACATAACATCGGGTAAATTTAATGTAGTGGCTAATCGGTTTTTGCGTGGTTGCTTATTGGGTTTAAACCAACAATTTAATACCGTTCCTTCCCTCGGCACAAAAATGGTATTTTTTTCATTTAATGCGGGTTGCATAAAATAAGTGAGCAATCTTTCAGGCTCTTTCAAATAGGCTTTATATGCCCCTTGATGTGAGGGATAAGGCGTGGAAATCACTTGCCCCAGCCAAATTTCCAGCTCTCTCGTGATAAGCGGTAATTTATGGTGAAATTTAAAGCGTGAAGCGTAAGATTGTTCAGAAATGCCACAATAGAGAATTTCACTTTCGCTACGACTGCCCTTCAACTTGCCCGTGGCAAAATATAACCCTGACTGATATTTCCATTCCGCATTTTCTAAGATTTCATCAAGCTGAAATGGTCCGAACCAGTGAATTAAAGTAAATGGATGTTGCAAAATCAATCCTTAACTAAACAATTATGAATAAATGTACTATAACAGATATTTTTAAAAGAGTAAAACAGCAACAAAATAGCAATAAAAGATAGCTAAAAAGGTTTGAGCAATGTCGAAACTCTCGGTAACGGAAACAGATAGATTGATTGGAAAGCGAATCCAACAGCGAAGAAAAGAGCTGGGGTTTAGTGCGGCGGAACTATCTGAACAAATCGGCATTGCCCAGCAGCAACTTTCTCGCTATGAACGAGGGGAAAATAAGATCAATGTGGCTCATTTGGTGGAAATCGCCACGGTGCTGAATACGGAAATTGGTTGGTTTTTTATTGATTGCCTGTCAGATCTTCGGTTGGATAATCAGCAAAAATTTATCCCCGTGTCCGAAGATAGCATTCGCAATCGCCTAGTCGCCCACCTCGACCGTTTAAGTGCCGATAAGAAAAGAGGTTTGTTGGTTTTTCTGGAAACGGTTTTATAGCTTGAATAACAAAAAACCACCTTGCGGTGGTTTTCTTTTTAGTTCAATTAAGCGGTCGGAAAATCCCACCAAATATCGAATAATTCGCTGATTTCGATTTGGGTTAAGCCGTTAGTTTCGAGCCAGTTTTGCACTAATTGGCGGTGATTTTCATCACATTTGCCGATTTTTTCTAAGCACACCAAGCCTTCCCAATGTAGGTAGCCGTTGCCCTCGTAGGCAAGGCCGTGCGGTTTGATCACTTCATCAATAAAGCGATCCACCACGCTGTCGATTTGGTCGATGCCCGTGCCTTCTTTGAATTGCCATTTCACGAGGAAGCCGAGTTCTTGGAATTCCGCAAGGTGCATTTTTTTGCGTTGTCTGCGGTTGCGTTGAGGTTGAGCCATTTTTTACTCCTTAGTTGAGGTTATTTAAACGTGATTGGCACGACAGTAATCGCATTTTTCGGGCTGCCGTCCACTAATTTGTCGCTGTAAGTCAAATAGACCAAGGCGTTGTTTTGGGCGTCTTTAAAACGCACCACTTGCATTGTTTTGAAGAACAGATCCGAGCGTTTTTTCCACACTTGCTCTTTTTGAGGCAATTTGTCGAACATTGCTTTGTCCACCGCCCCGTTTGGTACGCAATGAATCGAAGCGTCTGAACTATCGGTCGCCACCCCGATTGCCCCTTTCAAACCGCCTGTTTTGGCGTAGGAAATGTAGCACGCCACCTGCGGCACTTTTTCATCGTTGAACGTGGCGATCTCAATTCGATCGTCTTTGCCGAGTAGCTTGAAGTTGGTATCGACCGAGCCGATCACACGCGTATCACTCGCCATTGCGACCGAGCTACAAGCGGTCAGAAACGCAAAAATTTTTACCCATTTCATAATGTTTCCCCTTTTCTGATGAAATAGAGATCCCACACGCCGTGTCCGAGCTTCTGCCCGCGTTCTTCAAACTTGGTCAGCGGACGAAAATCAGGGCGAAGGATATAATCGTTAGTCGGCGAAGTATTGTGCAATTTATCCGCAAATTGTTGTAGCACTTCCAGCATATGTTCCGCATAATTTTGCCAATCGGTCGCAAAATGAATAAAGCCATTTTCGCCTAATTTTTCAAGGACTTGCGTAATAAATGCAGGCTGCACGATACGGCGTTTATGGTGCTTCGCTTTTTGCCACGGATCGGGAAAATAGAGTTGTAACCCGCCCAACGAGCCATTGGCAACGCTATCTCGCAAAATTTCAGTGGCATCGTGGCAGATCACTCGCAGATTTTTCACGCCTTTCTCTTTGGCGTAAGCGATACACGCCCCCACGCCAGGGGTATGCACTTCAATCCCGATGTAGTTGCGGTCGGGATTTTGTTCTGCCATTTCCACCAGCGAACGCCCCATTCCAAAGCCGATTTCCAAAATAACAGGGTTATCATTGCCAAAAATTGCTTTAAAATCAAAGGGTTGATTTTGATAATCCAACCCCATTGTCGCCCAGTTATCATTCATCATATCACGCTGATAATCACTCAACCGCCCCGTGCGTAACACAAAGCTACGCACCTTGCGAAGATAACGCCCATCGGCAGTAAATTCCGCCCGTTCAACGGTTTTGCGTTTCTGATCCGCGAAAGTTTTTTGTTGTTCCATTTTATTTTTAAATTACTGTATTTTATTTTGAAAATGTTTTTGTGCTTTTATTGGAATATATTTATTTCGCCCCCTTCGGTTTCGCTTTGCTCAACCACTTCCCCCGCAAGCGGGGGCAGATCTTGCCCTTCAATCATTATAGGATCTTCCCCCGTTTACGGGGGAAGTACCCTACGCAGTAGGGGAAGGGGGCAATAATACAAAAATTTTAAAAAATCCTACCGCTTGTTAGAACCTTACCAACGCCGATCCCCAAGTTAGACCGCCGCCAAAGGCTTCGAGTAGAATGAGTTGTCCGCGTTGAATGCGTCCATCTCGCACTGCTTCGTCTAAGGCGGTTGGGATACTGCCTGCGGACGTGTTGCCGTGGCGGTCTAGGGTTACGACTACTTGCGACATATCCATATCCAGTTTTTTCGCCGTGGCAGAAATAATGCGTAAATTAGCTTGGTGCGGCACGAGCCAGTCGATTTGGGATTTGTCCAAATTGTTCGCGGTCAAGGTTTCTTCCACCACATTGGCAAGCTCACGCACCGCAATTTTGAACGTCGCATTGCCTTGCATTTCGAGGTAGGCTGGGTCGGCATCGGTGGCTCGGCTCATATTTTTGAGGGTCAAGACTTCGGCGTTCTCGCTGGTGGCGTGTAGGTGGGTGGATAAAATCCCTGCCTCGTTTGAGGCTTCCAAAATCACCGCCCCTGCCCCATCGCCGAACAGAATGATCGTGCCACGATCTTCGGGATCGAGGGTGCGAGAAAAGAGATCCGCCCCGATCACGAGGGCTTTTTTCACTTTACCCGTGCGGACGAATTGATCCGCCACGCTTAACGCATAAACAAAGCCCGAACAAGCCGCTGCCACGTCAAAAGCGATCGCATCTTGAATGCCAAGCAAGCCCTGCACTTGGCAGGCGGTGCTTGGGAAGGCGTGGCTGGCACTGGTGGTGGCAACAATCACGAGGTCGATTTCATTCACATCCATCGGCGACATCGCAAAACATTGCTTCGCCGCCTCGTATGCCATTGTCGCAACGGTTTCGTTCTCGTCTGCGATACGGCGTTCTTTAATCCCCGTGCGTTCGGTAATCCACTCGTCTGACGTTTCCACCATTTTTTCGAGATCCGCATTTGTCCGCACCTTCGCTGGCAAATAGCTTCCCGTGGCTAAAATTTTGCTGTACATATTTATTCTCTAAAATCAAAAAATGAGGGCATTATACCTTAAAATTCGGCAAGTTGGCGGAAGAAATCAAACCAGTTAGATCATACTGAATACAAGGGGTGGGATTTTGGAAAATATTACCGATCTATCGGAACTGGAACTTTTACACAATACGTATATTAACGTTTAATAAAAAATGGCCTAAAAATAATCAATCTTTAGGCCCATTATTTATATTTCAATACTATTTTAGGAATGGGTTACTTTGTTTTTCTTGCCCGATGGTGGTGTGAGCACCGTGTCCAGGGATAATGATGAAATCATCGTCTAAATCAAACATTTTAGTGCGGATTGTGTCGATCAGTTGCTCATAATCGCCCATATACAGATCAGTACGACCGATGCTGTTTTGGAATAACACATCGCCGCTAAATACGATTTTGTTGGCAAAATCAAAGAAACCGATATGCCCTGGGGCGTGTCCTGGTAGGTGGCGAATATCAAAAGTTAATTCGCCCACTTCAACTTTATCGCCCTCATTTAACCATTGGTCAGGTAGAAAGGCTTTGACAGGCGGTAAGCCAAATTGTTGACACGTTTCGGGTAAACGCTCAAACAGTGGTTTGTCGGCTAGATGTGAACCAACCACCGGTACTTTGAAATGATCTCGAACCTGTTCCACCGCCATAATGTGGTCAAGGTGAGCGTGGGTAATCAAGAGTTTTTGTAGATTTAGCCCTTGCGATTCCACAAATTGGATAATTTGTTGGGCGTTATCGCCTGCATCAATAATCGCCGCATTCTTGTGCTGATCCCAAATGATCGAGCAATTTTGCTGAAAAGGGCTAACGGGAATAATCTGTAAATTAAACATTATCCGACCGCTTGTTACACACCACGCCAAGTACGGACAGGACCTGTATCAACGTGAACAAAGTTACTACGAGGGTAGTAGCCGACACCGCCATTGTTCAAGCTTTCCGCCGCATTTCTCACTTGGCTTAACGCCACGCCTGAAATTTGGAAATCAACGGCTTGGCCACGAATGTGGTAGCTGTTGCTCGCAACGCCTGAACGATTGCGGCGTAAAGCAGCGTTGGTTTGGGCGGAACGATAGCCGCTCAATACCAAAATTTCTGCATTACGGAATCCTAAACGCATTTGTAATTGGTTTAATTTGATGAAAAGTTGTGGATCGATACGTTTTACTTGGTTGGTATGGCGATCACGCATTAGGTAATTTAACGAGGTTAAATCCGATGAACCTAGATTTCCGCCAACGAATTTAGCTGCGTGGGTATCCCCTGTATTCACATTGCGAAAACGCAATGCTAACGGTGCTGGCGTTGAAAGAATTGCCATTGCCTGACTTGGCAATAAACTTGCCCCCAACACTAAGCCACCCAGTGATAACCACTTACGGCGTTGAACATTGATTTGTGTCATTGATTCCTCTCATCTCGATTGCTTTTGGGAATAAATCTATTCCCAAAAATTCTGATTAAGTTAGCCTAAGACCATTAAAGATAGAAAAAATTCCGAGAAAATAAAAAATTTCTCGGAATTTTTTATTAACGGTTAGATTTCGCTTCTCAATTTCGCCCAGTTAATTGACGTTTTTGGAATTCGGGTATCGAATTTGTAAATATCTGGCAAGCTGTAAACTTTGCCATTCTCAACCCAAGAAGTTACATAGTAAAGGTAAACTGGGTTATCTGAACGAATCCCTACGAATGTCGTTTTGTTACTATTCAAGGTATTTTGTTTACGCTCTTCTGACCAGCCCGCCTCTTTTAACAAGAGGGTCGCAAACTCGTCTGCTTTCGCAACACGCACGCAACCAGAGCTAATCGCACGGTTCTCTTTGTTAAATAAGCTACGGCTTGGGGTATCGTGTAAGAAAATCGCATCGGTGCTTGGCATATTGAATTTATATTTACCCAAGGCACTATCATCACTCGCTTTTTGGCGAATGGTGTAAGGAATATTCTTACTATTCACATATTGTTTCCAATTCACACTGCGTGCGTTGATTTTCGTACCGCTTCTGTCGAAGATTTCATAACCACTACGCTCTGCAAAACCTGGATCACGAGCCAATTTCGGCATAATGTCTTGCGATAAAATCGTTGGTGGAATGGTCCAAGGTGGATTTACCACCACTTGGCTCAATTTACTGTAAAGCACTGGGGTTTTACGCTCTTCACGCCCCACGATGACTTTTGATTGCAACGCAAGCTGACCATTGCGGAAATAGTACATTTGGTAGCTTGGAATGTTCACGAAAATCCCGTTGTTGAAACTTGGAATAATGCGTAAACGTTGAGCATTCAAGGCAAGTTTGTAGAATGAAGAACTGCCCGTTGCTACGCTATCATCGCTAGCGGTCGGTTCTGCGTTATTTTTGCCTTTCTTGCCTTTGGTCGCTTTTTTGGCTGAACTTGCCACGCCATTTGGCGACATTGAGAGCAATTTTTGTACGGTTTGTTGATAGATGTGGTTTTGCGGCACAAGCCCTGCGACAAATGAACCTGCATTACCGTTACGCACTGCTTTCGTCCAGCTTGAAATTAACTCACTGCTTGGGGCTTTCGGGCTGTATGAACCTAAGTTGTATAACCATTGGTTCGCATTGCGATAAACGTTTTTGTTGTAGTAAAGGTAATCAAGGAAACTATCCGTCAAAAGAATATCGCGAGCCATTCCCTCTGGCTGATTTAAAATTTGTTGCAACGCCTTGGCTGATTTCGCTGAAACGCCACTCGCCACAAACACACCATACTCTTTTAAGAACTGTTTCTCCGCGGATTTATCATTCCACATCGGCGAGAAACCATTGTCCGCATAAATTTTTGCGGTGGTTTGGCTTAACAATAATGCGTTATTTCCTACCGCTTGTTTCACTTTATTTTCAGCTTCGGCTTGCTTGCGAGCTTGTTCTTGACGAATTTGCTCTTGTTCCACCGCATAATCTGCTTGTTTCGCTAATTCTGCCGCACGAGCTTGTTGAGCTTCAAAACTTAATTGCGGTAAAACGGTGTCCGCTACGGGCTGTGCTACCACTTGTTGAGGTTGAGCCACTTGAACGGCGGTTGATTGTGCTTCCACAACTTGGGCTGTGTTAGCCAATGCTGTGCTTGATAACACAACAAAAGGTAATAATTTAAAGGTTTTCATTTAAGTCCTTTATCTTCAATCATTATAGGTAAATATTTTCCAAAAACAGACCGCTATCAACAGATAGCGGTTTGGAATTGGCAAGTATAGCTATTTTTTATCCATTTGCAACCAATCGATCATCATTTTCTCGGTTTCTTTCAAGAAGAAATCTGGTGCTTCATAATCTTTTGGTAAATCATCAAGATTGGCTAATGGCTTTTTGCCCTCACGTTTAAAGCGATCATTGAGATCTTTCAACCGTTTTGCTTGCTCGGCATCGTTCTCTTTTTGACGCTCGGCTAAGTTGAGGGACGTATATTTGCGATTATCCTTCTCACGGCGAATCGCAATATCCTCTTTCACTCGCACAAATTCAGGATCGGTTTTAATCCGTTCTTCGTGTTTTTGGGTTAAATCCGCCACCGCATCACGGGCTTTGCCCACTTCCGCATAATTTGCCGCAGGGATTTTATCCCACGGTAACGCATTATCTTCGTAGCTTTCGCCCGTTTTTTCGGCATTGATAATTTCAGGGAAGCGAATATCTGCTTCCACCCCTTTCAACTGGGTACTGCCACCGTTGATACGATAGAATTTTTGGATCGTATATTGAATCGAACCGAGTGGCTCTTGATCCAAATCGTACACAAAGTTGAGGGAACGCCCTTGTTGCACCGTGCCTTTACCAAAGGTTTTTTGCCCCACAATAATCGCACGGTTGTAATCTTGCATTGCGCCCGCAAAAATTTCCGAAGCCGAAGCACTATGGCGGTTAATCATCACCATAATTTTGCCGTCATATTGTACACCGTCATTCGGATCTTCGTGAACCTTAATGCGGTTAAAGGCATCTTGCACCTGCACCACAGGGCCTTCTTTAATAAATAAGCCCGTCAATTCCACCACTTCGGTTAATGAACCACCGCCATTATCACGCAAATCAATGATCAAACCTTCCGCTTTTTTCGCTTTCATTTCATCAAGTAATTTACGCACATCTGAGGTTAAGCCGATGTAGAACGATGGAATTTTAATCACTGCAACGGATTTTCCATCCACCTTATCAATGGTTAATTTTGCCGCACTATCTTCAAGGCGGATTTTATCTCGCACAAGGGTAATAATTTTCGCCTTACCGCCTTTTTCTGGTTCAATTTCAAGGCGAACTTTTGTGCCTTTTTTACCCTTGATTTTATCGACTACATCATCTAAACGCCAGCCGATCACATCTTCGATTTCGCCTTTTTCTTGACCGACCCCGACAATTTTATCCCCCACCGCAATTTTCTTGCTCAACGCCGCAGGCGCCCCTGGCACGAGGGATTTAATCACGGTCATATCGTCTTCGGTCGAAAGGGTTGCCCCAATCCCCTCTAACGAAAGGTTCATACTCTCTTGGAAAGCCTTCGCAGCACGCGGTGAGAGATAGCTGGTGTGCGGATCGATCTCACGGGAAAACGCATTCAAATAGGTTTGTAAAATATCGTCCGCTTTGGTTTGGGTTAAACGCTTAATCGCCAAATTATAACGCTTAGTCAAACTTTTCTTGATTTCTGGCCATTTTTTATCTTTTAGATACAAGCCGATCACATCATTTTTCACCCGTTGTTTCCACAGTTCGTCCGCTTCTGCGGTATTTTTCGGGAACGGGGCTTTTTCACGATCATTTTCGATCTGATCCTGCCCTTTCAGATCAGGTTCTTGATCGAGTAACGATAGTTGATATTTATAACGCTCATAACGGCGTTTATTGAATAAATCGTAGATCGCAAAGGCTGCATCAGATTTCCCCTCATACAACTCATCGTCTAAAATTTTGCTATATTTTTCACGCAATTCATCGACATCCGATTGCAAAAAAGTGTTGTGCGAACCATCTAACCAATCAATGTAGCGATTAAAAATTTTGCCGGCAAATTCATCGTCTAAGGTAAATTTGCGGTAATGGGATTGGGTCAAACGAGCGGTAACACGTTTGGTAGAAAGTTTGTGCTGTTCAGTGGTCTTTGGCAAAACTAATTGATCCGCCTTGATTTGCGGTTCAACCGCCACCGATGTGGAAAAAATCGCCCCTACACAAAGGGCAGCAAGGTAACTTAATTTTTTCTGTTTCATAAAATACCTAAATAGAAAACATCGCATAATCCACTTATGCGATGTTAAAGATTATTTCTTACCGAATTTATCCGCCAGAGCCGCTAAACTTTCTGCCGTTGCCGCCGCTGCTGGGGCTTTTTTCGGCTTATCCGACCGCTTGTTAGCCCGTTCTTCTTTGGCTTTTTGCTTGAAGTAGGCTTTACGCTGTTCCTTACGTTCTTCTTTGCGTTTTTCCGCCATTTTGGCTTGATAAATCGCTTTCGATTCCGCCAATGCTTCCGCCGCGTGAGCCGCTTCTTCGGCGGTAATCACTTCGCAGGCTTCGCCATTTAGCCCAACACGCTCGGCATTTTCTTGACAAGCGGTCAGATAACGCCAACTTCTCGTATAAACGCGTAACGTGTGGCGTAAGGTGGTTTTACTCACTTTTTCATCGCCCTCTAAGGCAGTGGCTAAATCCTGAAAAATCCCTTTTTTCAAGGGTTTCACTTCGCCATTTGTGCCGTCAAAAAAGCAAGCAGGGAATTTTTCAACCAAATAAGCAATCACTTCTTTTGGGCTTGGTGCAGTTTTATTATTTTGCACCTCAATTTGTTGTTCAGACATACCAAGTTCCATTCATAAGATCAAAGAAAATTGTGGTGTACTATATTTTATTTGCTGGTTTTAGTCCACATTTTCGCAAGATAAATCCTCATTTCGCCACGAAAAATCTGTAAATTTCGTGAAATTGTGTCAAAAATTTGTTTTGCTTTCCCCTTTGAAAAGTGTTCTAATGCCGAACGGCTATTTAGTCGTGTGTCTAACAGGCATTTTCTTCATTGTATCCCTTGCCGAAAATCCGAGATTTCCCCAAGCCCTGCAATTAAGCCTAGCAACCCGCTTATAGCTATCTTCTTTTTACTTTTTCATTAAGGATTATCCAATGCAAACAGGCATCGTAAAATGGTTTAATGCAACCAAAGGTTTTGGCTTTATCACCCCAGATCAAGGTGGCAAAGATGTTTTCGTTCACTTCTCTGGCATTGCCTCAGAGGGCTACCGCACCTTACCAGAGGGGGCAAAAGTTTCTTACGAATTACAACAATCGGATCGTGGCGATTCAGCGGTAAACGTAAAAACCATCTAATACTGTAAAAAAACACTTTACTGTTTAAAAATTCAGTTATACTATATACCTATACAGCAGATTTGTATAGGTATTTTTTATGCTCACTCAACTCACCATCAACAATTTTGCCATCGTTCGCCACCTCAACCTTGATTTAAACGAGGGAATGTCCGTGATCACGGGCGAAACAGGGGCGGGGAAATCCATTGCGATTGACGCTCTCGGTTTGTGCCTTGGCTACCGTTCCGAAAGCAGTATGATCCGCAACGGGGCGGACAAAGCTGACATCACCGCCACTTTCACAATGCAACCGAACAGCCCTGCTTTCCGTTGGCTTCAAGAACACGAATTGCTTGATGAAGATAATCCCCACGAGTGCATTTTACGCCGAATGATCAACCTCGAAGGGCGTTCCAAAGCCTTTGTGAATAACCGACCGCTTCCCATTTCACAACTGCGTGAATTGGGCTTATACCTTATCCATTTGAACGGGCAGCACGCCCCGCAACTGCTACTCAAAAACGAATATCAACTGGAAGTGTTAGACAGCTACGCCACCACTCACTCTCTGCTGGCTCAAATGAGCGAGCAATACCACAAGTGGCGAAAATTGCACACCCAAGTCAAAAACTTCCACCAACAATGCCAAGAGAACGAAGCTCGCAAGCAACTTTTACAATATCAAGTGGAAGAATTGGACGAATTTGCGATCAAAGAGGGCGAATTTGAGGAAATGGAAGAAAACCACAGCCGTTTATCCAATTCGGAAGAATTAACCGAACTTTCGCAATCGGCGTTGGATCTATTAAGCGAAAATGATCTCAATGCGGATTCCTTGATCTACAAAGCAATCCGCCATTTGGAAGATTTGGTGGAAGTGGATAACAACTACCAATCAGCGTTAGATATGCTGAACGAAGCCTTGATCCAAGTGCAAGAAGCAAGTTCCGAAATTTCCGCCCTCGCCAGCAAAATTGAGCAAGATCCCGAACTCTTAAACGAGTTAGATGAACGGATCGCCAAAACCATTTCCCTCGCCCGCAAACATTACATTAGCCCCGAAAATCTTTGGCAACAACACAAAAAATTACAAGCAGAATGGCAAAAATTGGTCGATTTTGAAGAAAATGAAGAACAGCTCATCACTGATGAACAGCAAGCCTACCAACAATGCGTTGTGTTGGCAGAACAGATCTATCAAAAACGCCTTGATGCTGCCCAAAAACTCTCGGCACAAGTTACCCAGCAAATCAAGCACCTTGCAATGGAAAACGGCGAATTTTTCATCGACATCAAACACGAACCGAAAAAACTCTCGGCAAACGGGGCGGATTTTGTCGAATTTAACTTACGCAGTAACTTAGGGCAACCTGCACAACCCCTCGCCAAAATTGCCTCGGGCGGCGAACTCTCTCGCATTTCCCTTGCGGTGCAAGTGCTGACGGCAAATAAATTATCCACCCCAACCATTATTTTTGATGAAGTGGATGTCGGTATCAGCGGTGCCGCCGCAACCACGGTCGGCAAACTACTACGCCAACTCGGCAAAAAATGCCAAGTGCTTTGCGTAACCCACCTACCGCAAGTAGCAAGCTACGGCAACCACCACTTTAACGTACAAAAATATGTGGAAAACAACCAAACCGAAACGCAAATGAGCTTACTTTCCCCAACAGAACGGGTAAACGCCCTCGCCCGTTTACTCGGCGGCAGCCAAATCACCGAAGCCGTCCTCGCCAACGCCCAAGAAATGTTGGATTTAGCAGCGGTTGAATAAGGAAATTTGTTTCAAGCAAATAGCGAAATTTTTCAAAATCCTACCGCTTGAAACATCTAGCACGGCAAGCCGTACTAGGTTATCAATTAGTCAGGGACATTGTCCCTGCTTATTCCCCGTCATTTTGCGTTGAGTGGTTGCGTCAATTTCAAGGGCGATTTGTACTGTTTGAGCCTACGTAGTAGGCGAGTTTACAAATCGACCGTAGAAATTAGCAATAAGCGAAACAAAGCAAAATGCTCGGGGCGTGTTTCTTTGGTTACTTTCTTTGCACGAGCAAAGAAAGTAACAGATACAAGGGGGAGGATTTTTGAAAATTTCCTTATTTAACAAAACTTAACGAAACTTCCCCACACGCTCTGGATCAAGTTTTTCCAACTTGGCTAAGGTTTCATCAAATTTCGCTTTGTTATTTTGCGACTTCGCACACAAGGCGATGTTTTCGAGGGTGTCGGCTTGGAAATAGTAGGGTTGATCGCTGGTGAGAGCAGAATCAAATTGTTGATAGGCTGCCTCAAATCGTCCTTGTTTGCACAAAAATGTGCCGTAATTGTTGCGGACATCTGGGCGGTTTTGACTGAGGGTAAGGGCTTGTTGGTAGGTTTGATCGGCTTTTTCCACCTCGCCCGTTTGCTGATAATAGTAGGCAAGCACCGAATAGGGCAGATAATCTTGACGGTCGTGATTGAGGGCTTTGTCGATGTTCTCTTTGGCTTTGGGGTAATCCTCCTGTTCCAAATAGGCAAGGGCGAGATTGATGCGAGCTTTCACCGCTTCGGATCGGTTAAATTCACGGTTGGATTGCGGTTGAGAAGAAAGTGAGGAACAGCCTACTAGGCCAAAAATCATCAAACAAGCGGTGAGATTTCGACAAATTTTTGCAAATGGCATAGGCTGTTCCTCTCTAAAATTATTGTTGGGTAACGTTAATCCCCTGTCCAAATTTACGTTTTTCAAGGGTGCGTTTGGTGCGGTCGATTACATCGCCAGCGAGCTGTCCACACGCTGCGTCAATATCGTCGCCACGGGTTTTCCGCACAATCACGGTAAAACCATATTCCATCAAGGTTTTTTGGAAACGGTCGATCCGCGTGTTCGAGCTTTTCGCATAAGGGGCTTGTGGGAACGGATTCCACGGAATCAAATTGATTTTACACGGCGTATATTTCAACACTTCCGCCAACTGGTGAGCGTGTTCCACCCCGTCATTCATCTGGTTCAACATCACATACTCAATCGTAACCTTGCCGTGGTTAGCATTCGACACTTCAAGGTATTGATTAACCGCTTCCATTAACATTTTGATGTTATATTTTTTGTTGATCGGCACGATTTCATCACGCAATTCATCGTTCGGGGCGTGCAACGAAATCGCCAACGCCACGTCAATTTTCTCACGCAACATATTCAAAGCTGGCACAACTCCCGCGGTGGAAAGGGTTACGCGGCGTTTCGACAAGCCGTAGCCGAAATCGTCCAACATAATTTCCATTGCAGGAATCACATTATTCATATTGAGCAACGGCTCGCCCATTCCCATCATTACCACGTTGGTAATCGGACGCACGCCCGTTACGCCAAAATTGCCGATGATTTTCGAGGCTCGCCACACCTGCCCGATAATTTCCGACACGGTTAAATTGCGGTTAAAGCCCTGTTGAGCCGTTGAGCAGAAAGTACACGCCAAGGCACAGCCCACCTGAGACGAAACACACAAAGTCGCTCGATCCGCTTCGGGAATATACACCGTTTCGATCTGCTGATCGCCCACCTGCATTGCCCATTTGATCGTGCCGTCCGCCGAACGCTGTTCCACCGCCACTTCGGGGGCTTTAATTTCTGCGATTTGCTTTAATTTTTCACGCAATACCTTGTTGATATTGCTCATATTATCGAAATTATCCTCGCCAAAATGGTAGATCCATTTCATCAACTGATCGGCGCGGAACGGCTTTTCGCCCATTTCGGCAAAGAGTTCTCGCATCTCTTGGCGAGTTAAATTTAACAGATTGATTTTGTCAGATTTTGGATGTGCCACCGCCACGTTTTGCGGTTCGCACGCTGTTTGTGCAGTCATCAAAGTGCCTCGTTGTTACACGTTTTGTGGCAAAAGGGTTAGTTTTGCGGAATAAAGAAAGAGGCGAATTTTACTGATGTCTTAGGCGTAAGGCTAGCGATTTTTCGCCGAATGGGAAAGTTTTTCATTTCAATTAGTCGATCGAGATCACAAAAATCGTTACAAGCGGTCGGATTTTTGAAAATTTTTGCCCCCACCGCCACAAAAATCGCTAAAATTACCGCCCTAATTTCGTAGGAAAAAAGTATGTGGAAGCGTTTTTTCGCCCTTTGGTTAGGGCTTTTGATTGCCGTGCCGTTGCAGGCGGGGCTGTTTGATAACAAACCGAAATATCTACCAAGCCAAGTGGCGTTTGCCTTTTCGGCTCAACAGCAAGGTTCGCAAATCGCCCTTGATTGGCAGATTGCGGACGGTTATTACCTCTACAAAAAAGAGATACAAATCAAAGGGTTAGCTAGCCAAGTCGCCCAGCCAATTTTTCCGCCAAGCATTAAACATAATGATGAATTTTTTGGAGAGGTGGAAATTTACCGCAATCAGTTGGCGTTAAATGTGCCGATTGAACAGGCGAGCGAAAACGCCAGCCTTGAAGTGCGTTATCAGGGTTGCACCAAAGGGTTTTGCTATCCACCCGAAACGGTCAGCGTGCCAATTTCGGCAAAAAAATTGGCGGAACCGACAGCTTCCAGCCCGTCCAACGCTCAACCTAACGGCTCGCAAAATCAGCTTGCCAGCCAGCTTTCTAACAACGGATTTTCCGTTGTGTGGTTTTTCGTATTGGGCTTAGGCTTGGCGTTCACCCCTTGCGTGCTGCCGATGTTGCCGTTGTTGTCGGCGATTGTAATCGGCAAGCAACAACGCCCGAACCCTCGCCGAGCCTTGCTGTTGAGCCTCTGTTATGTGCAAGGAATGGCGATCACTTACACCCTAATGGGCTTCGTGGTGGTCGCTCTCGGCTTGCCGTTCCAAATCGCCCTGCAAAGTCCGCCCGTGTTGCTCACAATGGCGGCGTTGTTCGTGCTACTTTCCCTGTCGATGTTCGGCTTGTTTGAACTGAAATTGCCGAACGCGTGGCAACAAAAACTGAACGCCCTCAGTCAACAGCAACAAGGTGGCTCGATCAAAAGTGTGTTTTTAATGGGAATGATCGCAGGTTTGATCGCCTCGCCTTGCACCACCGCACCGCTCTCGGGGGCGTTGCTCTATGTGGCACAAAGTGGCGACCTGCTCACGGGCGGACTTGCCCTCTACCTGCTCGCCCTCGGAATGGGCTTGCCGTTGGTGCTGATTACCCTTTTCGGCAACCAAATTTTGCCAAAATCGGGGGCGTGGTTGCTTAATGTCAAAACCGCATTCGGCTTTGTAATGCTTGCCCTGCCCGTATTTCTTATCAGCCGTGTTTATCCTGCTTACGAGCCTTATCTCTGGTCAGCCCTCGCCCTTGCTTTCCTCGCGTGGCTGATTGCGATAATGCCCGCCAACAAGCTCGGACAAGCGGTGCGATTAGGGCTATTATTTGCCTTTGCGATCAGTGCCAAGCCTTATGTGGATTGGATCTTCCAAACGCAAAAAATCGAGCAAAAAGCACCGCTTGCACGGATTTTCACCCTCGCTGAACTCGATCAAAAACTGCTCGCCAGCCAAGGCAAAAAGGTAATGCTCGACCTTTACGCCGATTGGTGCGTTGCTTGTAAAGAGTTTGAAAAATATACCTTTACCGACCCGAACGTGAAAAACAAAATGGCGGAAATGGTGGTGCTACAAGTGGATATGACCCAAAACAGCCCCTCCAACACCGCCTTTATGCAGAAATTCCAAGTGCTTGGCTTGCCGACCATTCTCTTTTTCGATGAAAATGGCAAAGAACTGACCGAAAAACGGGTAACAGGCTTTTTGGACGCCAACGCCTTTTACGATTGGTTGAATAATTTATAACGATTGGGACGAAACAAAGGGGACGCAAGCATTGCGTCCCTACGGGCGTTGGCTGTTAAAATGCGATTTATTGTAGGGACGCGATGCTCGCGTCCCCCCACAATCACTCCTCGCATTCAACTTTTTAACATTTGAATTTAACGAGAAAAAGATGAACCAAGACAACCACAAAATTGAAGATATTATCCGCATTTTCGATCAATGTTTTGCGGAAGAATTTAACACCCGCCTCGAACGTGGCGGCGATTACCCGATCTATCTGCCCGAATTTTTGGACGAAGACGGCGTGCCGAGCGAACGCCCTTACAACGTGATTCTGTTCGCCCACGGCTATTACAGCAGTGCCTTGCACGAAATCGCCCATTGGCTAGTGGCAGGCAAAGAACGCCGCAAATTGGAAGATTTTGGCTACTGGTATGAACCAGACGGACGTTCCGCCGAACGACAACGGGAATTTGAATCGGTGGAAGTCAAGCCCCAAGCGATTGAATGGATCTTAGCCACCGCCGCCAATTTCCGCTATTTCGCCAGTGCCGACAACCTCACGGGCAACGCAGGGGATAATTCCGCCTTCAAACAAGCCGTTTACGCACAAGTCAAAACCTACGCCGAAAAAGGCTTACCAAAGCGTGCCGAAATCCTACGCCAAGCGTTAAGTGCTTTTTACGGCACAGAAAATCGAATTGATTTGGCGAGGTTTGATTTAGATAAAATCTAATTGTTACTTTGGCAGAACAAAGAATAAATCATCATTCCAATATCCCTACTTTTCTTTGTTTCGCCAAAGAAAAGTAGCAAAAGAAAGGCGACCCCGAGCATTTTGCTTTGTTTCGCTTGTTTCTAATTTCTACGGTTGATTTGTAAACTCGCTTGCTTCGCAAGCTCAAACAGTACAAATCGCCCTTGAAATTAACGAAACCGCTCAACGCAAAATGACGGGGGTTTTATTCGAGCAAGATCATTATTCGTAGGGGCGGATTTTATATCCGCCCTTAATCTACAAGGGAAATTCTCAAAAATCTTACCCCTTGTTCTAATCAATTTCCTTCCCCTAAATTTTTTTACCTTATAAATTAAATTTTTTAATCCAAATATCTTGACACTTCATTACAAATTCATTTATAACATTTGCAACTTTCTTTTAACAAAGGGAATGCAATGTTAAGTATCCATTTAACCAGCGAATACACCCTCTTTTGTTCGCTTCCGCCCCCTGCGGAACTTGCCAAGCAGCAGAAATTATGGGCGTTTGGCAAGGCGATTGAGCCGTTGGCGGATTGTGCGGAAGTCGTGATCGGAATGAATAATTTAACGGTTTTCTGCCGCTTAAATGCCGATCTTGCCAAGGTGCGTGAGCAACTTTTTGCCTTGTGGGAAACCGTGCAAGTGGCGGATTATCAGCCTCGTTTGATCAAAATCCCCGTTCACTACGGTGGCGAGCGAGGCGAGGATCTTTACGAAGTGGCGAAATTTCATCACACCACGCCTGCCGAAATCATCAAACGCCACACCGCCCCAACCTATACGGTGGCAATGATCGGCTTTCAAGCTGGCTTCCCTTATCTGTTCGGTTTGCCCGAACATCTGCATACCCCTCGCCGTGCCGAGCCTCGTCTTTCCGTGCCTGCTGGCTCGGTCGGGATCGGCGGTAGCCAAACGGGGATCTACCCCTTTGCGTCCCCAGGGGGCTGGCAGATTATCGGACGCACCGATCTCGCCCTGTTCCAAGCGGATCAATCGCCGCCCACCTTGCTACAAGCGGGGGATTCCGTTCAATTTTTTGCAGAGAGTATCGAATTATGATGAAAGTGGTTCAAGTGCAAGCCCTCGCCAGTGTACAGGATTTGGGGCGGTTCGGACTGCGTGGCTACGGCGTAGGGCATTGTGGGGCAATGGATTCCCTCGCTCTGCAAGCGGGTAATTTGTTGGTCGGTAATGAGCAAAATAGCCCCGCGGTGGAAATTGTCCTCGGCGGTTTGACCGTAGTTTTCGAGCGAGACACCACTTTTTGCCTGACAGGGGCGTTGTATGAAGCCTATCTCGGCGAGGAACGGATTCATTCCTACTGGCGTTATACGGCTCGCAAGGGGCAAACCTTGCAACTGGTGCGAGCGGTGCAAGGAATGTACGGCTATTTGTGCGTGGCAGGCGGTTTTGATCTGCCGAAAACCTTGGGATCGTGCAGCACTGATCTGCGAGCCAAATTCGGCGGATTCGAGGGACGTGCGTTGCAAGCTGGCGATCAGCTTCCCCTCGGCGAGGGCGACATTTTGCCGAGCGTGGGGATTGCCCATATTCCGTTCCAAAGCAAAATTCGGGTCGTGCCGTCCAGCGAATTTGATGCCTTTACAGACGAGGCTAAAACCGCCTTTTTCACTCGCCCTTACACATTAAGCAGTAGCAGTAACCGAATGGGCTACCGCTTGACGGGCGAGGCGTTGAACCTCACTCAACCGCTGGAAATGTTGTCCCACGCGGTGCAATTCGGCACGGTACAAGTGCCGCCGAACGGTCAGCCGATTGTGCTAATGGCGGACACTCAAACCACGGGGGGCTATCCCAAAATTGCCACCGTAGCATACGCTGATTTAGGGCGGCTCGCTCAAACACGGCTCGGCAGTCAAATCTATTTTGAGCCGATTACCGCCGAACAAGCGGTGCGATTACAGCAAAAAAATGCGATTTACCTACACCAAATTCAGAGGATTGCTAATGATGTACGTTGATTTAAACGCCGACCTCGCCGAGGGCTTTGCCTTTGATGAAGCCTTACTGGGCGTGGTTTCGTCCGCCAATATCGCCTGCGGATTGCACGCGGGCGATGCGATCACCATTCAAAACGCCCTCACTGTTGCCAAACGACACGGCGTACGAGTGGGGGCGCACCCAAGTTTCCCCGACCGAGAAAATTTCGGCAGAAGTGAAATGCAGTTGCCACCGCAGGCACTCAAAGCCCATTTGCTCTATCAACTCGGGGCGTTGCAAGCCTTGTGCAACAACGCAGGCGTGCCGATCAGCTATGTCAAACCGCACGGGGCGTTATACAACCAAGCCAGTCGTGATCCCGAATTGGCTCGCTTGATTGCGGAAACCGTCCACCAGTTCAACCCTAATCTAAAACTAATGGGCTTATCGGGCAGTTTGATGTTGAGTGTGGCGGAACAGGTAGGGTTAGGCACGATTTCCGAAGTGTTCGCCGACCGCCGTTACCAACCCGACGGCTCACTCGTGCCACGCTCTCACCCCCAAGCCAAAATCGAAGACGAACAAGAAGCGATTGAGCAGGTAATCCAAATGATCACCACCCAAACCGCCACCGCCCTTGACGGCTCAACGATCAACATCAAAGTGGAAAGTATCTGCCTACACGGCGACAACGCCCACGCCCTGCTTTTCGCCGAAAAAATCCGAGCGGAATTGACCACGAGGGGGATTGAAATTAGGGCGTAACAAGCGGTGGGATTTTTTTAAATTTCATCAAATCGCACCGCTTGCTCAATCTTCCCATCATTTTGCGTTGAGCAGTTGCGTCAAATTTCAAGGTCGATTTGTACTGTTTGAGCCAGCTTGCTGGCGAGTTTACAAATCGACCGTAGAAATTAGCAACAAGCGAAACAAAGCAAAATGTTTGGGTCGCCTTTCTTTGCTACTTTCTTTGGCGAAGCAAAGAAAGTAGAAAAAACGATTTATGGATTTCCTAAATCCAATAAAAAACAAACACAACAGGAGCAACACAATGTCTAGTAATTCTCGCCGCAGTGCCTTAGTGGGCGCGGCATTCTTAATGGCGACCTCAGCCATCGGGCCGGGGTTCTTAACTCAAACCGCCACCTTTACCCAAACCCTAATGGCAAGTTTTGGGTTTGTGATTTTACTCTCAATCCTGCTCGACATCGGCGCCCAGCTCAACATTTGGCGAGTGGTGTCGGTGTCGGGCAAAAAAGCCCAAGACATCGCCAATATGGTTTTCCCAGGGGCGGGCTATTTCCTTGCCTTGCTGATCGTAATGGGTGGCTTGGCGTTCAATATCGGTAACGTGGGCGGGGCTGGCTTGGGTTTTAATATCCTGTTCGGCTTGTCGCCCGAAGTGGGGGCAATTATCAGCGGAGCGATTGCGGTGTGCGTTTTCTTATTCAAAGAAGCGGGCAAAGTTATGGATCGCTTCGCCCAAGTAATGGGGTTCGTGATGATCGGCTTAACCTTGTTCGTGCTAGTCAAAGCCAATCCACCCGTAGGGCAAGCGATCAGCAATACGTTCTTCCCTGAAAAATTAGACGCGATTGCAATTGTTACCCTCGTGGGCGGTACGGTCGGCGGCTACATCTCTTTCGCAGGGGCTCACCGCTTGCTTGATGAGGGGGTAACGGGCAAAGAGGCATTGGGCGAGGTAACCAAAAGCTCGGTGTCAGCGATTTTGATCGCCTCAATTATGCGAATCGCCCTGTTCCTCACAGTACTCGGCGTGGTGTCGCAAGGGGTAGCACTCAACCCGAAAAACCCAGCCTCAACCCCGTTTGAATATATCGCAGGCAACGTGGGCTTGATGATTTTCGGCGTGATTATCTGGGCGGCTTCGATTACGTCTGTGATTGGTGCGGCTTACACATCCGTTTCCTTTATTTCGAGCTTTAATCCGTTTATCCAACGCCACAAAAACTGCTTTATCGTTGCCTTTATCGTGGCTTCCACCGCCGTGCTTGCTACCATCGGCAGACCAGCCCAAGTGTTAGTCTTTGTCGGCACATTAAACGGCTTGATCCTACCGATCTCGCTCGGCTTGATCCTGATCGCCGCTCACAAAGCCAACATCATCGGCGACTACAAACACCCGAAATGGCTCACCGTTTCAGGGGCGATTGTGGTAGTCTCAATGGCGATTTTGAGCGGACAGACGTTAATCAAATACTTTGTGGGTTAATTAAGACAAGGGGTAGAATTTCCGAAAATTTCGATAATCCAACCCCTTGCAAGACTAAAACTTCACCGATCTAGCCTTGTTCAACAACTTATAAACCACATTTTCAAGGCTATGTTCGAGCTGGCGTCCGAAACGTTGCGTAAGGCTTTTCTTTTGGCGGTATTTGACTTCGATCACCTCTTTCTCTTTTACTGCGTCAAGCACGAGATCATCGCTGGTGGCGATGTGATCGACCAGTTGCAATTCAAGGGCTTGTTTGCCGAACCAATGTTCGCCAGTGGCAATTTTGTCCATATCCAACTGCGGGCGGTGTTCGCTCACGAATTGTTTGAATAAAACGTGGGTTTCTTCCAGTTCTTGTTGGAATTTTTGTTTGCCCTTTTCGGTGTTTTCGCCCACGAGGGTTACGGTGCGTTTGTATTCGCCGGCGGTCATTACGTCCACGTCCACATCAAAGCGTTTTAATAGACGGTGAATGTTTGGCACTTGTGCCACCACGCCGATTGAGCCGATCACCGCAAACGGGGCAGAGACGATTTTATTCGCTACGCACGCCATCATATAGCCACCGCTGGCGGCGACTTTATCCACCGCCACCGTGAGCGGAATTTGATGATTTTTTAGGCGTTGCAACTGGGAAGCTGCCAAACCATAACCGTGTACCACGCCACCAGGGCTTTCCAATTTGAGCAACACTTCATCTTGCTTCGGGTCTGCAAGGGCAAGCACCGCATCGATC
Organism: Haemophilus paracuniculus; assembly: GCF_002015115.1. Classification (GTDB taxonomy): domain Bacteria; phylum Pseudomonadota; class Gammaproteobacteria; order Enterobacterales; family Pasteurellaceae; genus Haemophilus_E; species Haemophilus_E paracuniculus. The sequence goes on along the minus strand of NZ_MUYA01000004.1, from coordinate 101,366 downwards.
TCTTTGCGTAACCCCTCAACCCCGTGGGCTTCCACATCGCCGTGAAAATCTAGCACAAACAGGCGAGATTTTTGTTCCTCTTCGGGCTTTTCTTCCCCCGCTTTGAGGCGTTTTTTCTCGGCTTTGGCTTTCTCTTTTTCCGCCTTTTTCTCGGCTTTTTCCTGCTGTTTTAGTTCCGCTTCGCTGAGAAACACGCTTTGCAACGATTTGATTTGATCTTGATATTTTTCGGTTAAATTGGTGATCGAAATCGCCCCGTTTTCGGTCTGTTTGCGAGATTCAATGATCAACATTACCACCACGGCAACGATGCCGAATACCGTCAAAAGTTCCAGCAAGAAAATGCCGTAATTGAGTAGAATTTCTTTCCACATAAATTGCTATCCTATTGATTAGTAAGCGGTTTCAATCGGTAAATCCGATTTTACCCATTGCTCAAAACCGCCTTTTACGCTATACACTCGCTCAAAGCCTTGTTCCACCAAGAATTGTGCCGTATTGCGGCTGCTGACGCCGTGATAGCAAATCACAATCACGGGATCTTCATAATCGCACTCGTCCAAAAAACGCCCGTAGCTTTCGTTGGTTAAGTGAAAGGCGTCAACGGGGTGGCTGAATGCAAAGCGTTGGCGATCACGAATATCCGCCAACACCGCCCCTTCGTTTTCCATCATTTCCCACGCTTGTTGTGGGCTAATTTCGCTAAAAGTTTCCATAATGTTCTCGCTTAAAAAAGAAGGTGGACTATATCATAAAAGTGTAAAACATAATGCAATTATTGCGATTCTATATTGAGTAAAATTTCTAATAATGTCTGTACAAAACCCTGCGGATTTTCTTGGTGGCTGTTATGCCCTGCGTGGGGGATCAAGCGGTGGGATAGCTGATATTTTTCCGCTTGTTGGCGGAATTTTTGATCCCGCTCGCCAATCACAAAATGCAGAAATTTTTCAAAATCTGCCCCCTTGCTTGGCTCAAAAAACGGCTGTTTGGCAAGGCTGGTCGCTTGCAACATTTGGGCGATTTTATCCCCTTGATTATGTTTTCGTTTGGCGATCAAATTTATTCGCTGTTCGGCGGTTAAGTGAGCAAAAACGGGCTGTTGATACCAATCATTAAGCACTTGTTCGAGAGGTTCATTTTGGAAACGGTTCGCCCAATGTAGATCATTCTGCCAACGGGCTTGCCGTTCTTCCTCGCTGTTTAAACCCAAATTCGCCCCCTCTAAAATCGCCCCTAGTTGGTTAGGATTGCGTTGCGAAAGGGTGTAATCAAGGGCGATCCGCCCCCCCAAGGAATAACCCACCAGCCAAAATGGGCAAGAGCCGATCAGGGTGTGAATTTGCTGATCTAACCACGTTCTCGCTTCGGCAAAATCGAGGCAACCTTGATTAACATTCTCGCCGTGAAAGGGCAAATCAATTGCAAGGGGTTGGATTTGGGGAAATTTCTGCAAGTGGCGGAAAACGTCCGCCCAATCTTGCTTTGAACCAAGCAAGCCGTGCAGAAACAGCACGGCAAGCGGTGGGCGGTTCGGCGTTTTCATTAAGCGATTTCTGCCTGAGAAATTTGTTTGATGAGGGATTTGTAAAGGTTGCTGCCGTCGTGTGGATTGACTTTAATTTCCACCACCGTTACCCCTTTGCGACCGTAGGCTTGTTTGAGCTTGATTTTGAGATCCGCCCAAGTGAACGGGCAGGCGTAATCTAAGCCGAACATCGCGGCGATTTGGGCGAAGTCGAAACTATGGGCGGTGCGGTAAAATTCGTCTTTGGCGGCGTTATCCACTGGCAACATATCGAAAATTGCCCCGCCGCTGTTGTTTACCACAAATAAAATGGTTGGGTGGGTGATTTGGCGAAGTAGGGCGAACGAGCTGAGATCGTGCAAGGCGGACACATCGCCAATCACGCCTACCGTCGGCAAGCCTGTGCCGCGTGCCACGCCTGCGATGGTGGCGACTAAGCCGTCAATCCCACTCGCCCCACGGTTGGTCAGCACGTTGTAGCCGACTGGCAGGGTAGAGAGGGCATCGACCAAACGCACAAATAAACTGTTGCCGATAAACAGATTGCCGTTTTGAGCCAACACATCTTGAATGTTACGAGCGAGGGAAGCCTCGTTCAAATTGCCGCCCACTTGATTTTCAATAAAGCCCGCACAAAATTGCGACAATGCAAGGGGTTCTAACAGCCACGGTTTGTTGCGAAGGGGCGGATGCACCCGCAAGAAGTGGTGAGCTTGTGCCACAAAGCGAGTTTGGCGGTGGGCGAATGGGTTGAGGTAATCTTGATATTGATCGACCTGCCAAAATTCCCCTTGAAAGGCTTCAAGGAATTGATTGACCCTTTTGCTCACAATCTGCGTGCCGAATTGCACCACAATATCGGCATTGAGTAACCGCTGACGCACGATGTTGTTTGAGAGCCAAATATCCGCATAAGGCAAGCTCGCCTCAATGCAAGATTGCACATCGCTAATCAAACACCAGCCGAGGGTTTCCGCCCAGGCTTTAATTCCTACCCCTTGTTCGAGGGGCAGTTTGCCGACCACCACCACGCCTTTTTTGGTACGCCAATAATCCCAATTTGCGTGCATCAACACATCACTTTGGGTGGCTTGATTATCAATCCACTTCGCTTGCGGATTGCTTAGCCAACTTTGCACCGCTTTCAGCCACGGATCAATGCCAATGGCTTGCTCGTCCGCCTCGTAAAGTGGCTCGGCAAACGGGGCATTGATATGCACCACACCGCCTTTTTGTTGCTGAGTCGAGCAGGCTTGTTCCACCGATGATACCAACCAACTCGCTGCATAATCACGGCTCGGCTTTGGTAAATTCAGGTTCGCCACAGGATATTTCGCAAAAATCCCTTGCTGATCAATGGCTTGATTCACGCCACAGCCGATCATTTCAGGGGGGCGATCCGCCGAAAGGACAATCAATTTATGATGATTCAAACTCGCCTCAATAATCGCAGGGTAAAGATTCGCCACCGCCGTGCCAGAAGTAACAATGAGCGCCACGGGATCGTTAGTCGCTTTGGCGATCCCCAACGCAAAAAAGCCCAAACCACGCTCATCAAAATGGCTATGGCATTGAGCCACCCGTTGTTGTTGCAGGGCGAGGGCTTCTAAGGTTAGCGGGGTTGAGCGAGAACCAGGGGCGATACAAAAATGCTTCACCCCATAGCGAATCAGTGCATTCAGCACCACTCTTGCCCAAGTGCGGTTAAAGGTTGATGTTGCGTTCATAAATTTTTCTCGGCTAAAAAATAATGGCGTGATTGTAGCAAAAATTTTGAATTGTTTCTTTATTGAGTTGGGGGAATGATGTGAGAAAAGAGGAAATTTCGTATAAATCCACCCCTTGTTATCCACCCATCATTCTGTGTTGAGAGGTTTCATCAATTTGTCATTTATTAAACCTACTAAGCTAAATCCCCAAACCTCCCCAACCCCTGCGAGATTTTTTGGGGGATTTGGTTTTCGATTTGGGAAAGGGCGTATTCGATGGCGTAGTAAAAGGCGTTTGAGCCTGCACCGCTGTGGCTTTTGACCACCACGGACAATAAGCCGAGCAGGGTGGCACCGTTGTGGCGGTCGGGGTTGATCTGTTTGAGTTTGCGGTAGTAGCGGTAGAAAATCAGTCGCAACAGGTAGCGTTTGGCGAGGCGGCAGAGGTCGCCTTCTTGGGTTTTGAAGAACGAAAGCACGTTTTTCACCGCCCCTTCGAGGGTTTTGAGGGCGATGTTGCCGCTTAATCCATCGCACACGATCACATCGGCGAGGTGGTTCATCAACTTGTCGCCCTCGATAAAACCTAAATAATTCAAGTCGTTACGCATTTTTAACGCTTGGTGGGTGTCTCGCACGGTTTGGCTGCCTTTGTTATCTTCCGTACCGATATTGAGCAACGCCATTCGCGGAAAAACGAGCTTTAACATCACTTCGGCGAAGATGTTGCCCATTTCGGCGAATTGAGTGAGTTGGTGCTGATCCGCTTCGACATTCGCCCCTAAATCGAGCATTACGCTCGATTTGCCGTTCATCGTGGGGATCAGCGAGGTCAAAGCAGGGCGATCTATGTTGGGAAGCGGTTGGATCAAGCGTTTTGCCAACGCCATTAACACCGCCGTGCTGCCACCGCTGACGCAACCGTCCGCCTTGCCTTCGGCAACGGCTTCAATCGCCATTCGCATTGATGAACCTTTGCTTTGGCGTAATGCCGTGGCAAGGGGTAAATCGGGCGAAATTTGCTGGGGGGTATGAACGAAAGTAATGCGGCGTTGTTGTTCTGCCGTGAGATTATTGAGATAAGGCTGGGCGATGGCTTGATCGCCATATAAAAGAAAAGAAAGCATTGAATGTTGATTCAATGCCGTAGCTACCGCTGGGATAACAATACGGGGACCAAAGTCCCCGCCCATTACATCTAACGCAAGCGTCAGACGACTCAACTGATACCTCGAAAGAGATTATTTGTTGATAACTTTACGACCACGGTAGTAACCGTCCGCAGTAACGTGGTGGCGTAAGTGCGTTTCGCCTGATGTTTTATCCACAGATACAGCAGCGGTAGTTAAAGCATCGTGTGAACGACGCATATCACGACGTGAGCGAGATTTCTTATTTTGTTGAACAGCCATTGGCTATACTCCTAGTTTAGTTTTTCTTTAAATTAGCTAATACAGCGAACGGGTTCGGTTTCTTCGCCAAATCTTCGGGTAATTCGCCAAAAACCTGTTCCTGCGTGGACACTTCACAGTGTTCTGGTTCGTGCATCGGAACGAGCGGTAATGCGAGGATAAATTCATCTTCGATTACGTCCAACAAATTCATTTCGCCAAATTCGTTTAACTCGATAGGCTCATAAATCTCGGGCAAGTCGTCTGCTTGATCCATATTTGACACTGGACTGAAACAAAATGTGCAGTCGAGCGTTTGCGTAAATAGGTTACCACAACGCTGACAATCAAATTCCACATCAATGGTTGCCGAGCCTTTTACGACCGTCAATTTTTGTGGATCGACATACAGCGAGAGAGTAACTTGTGCATCGCTTAGCACTTTACCTACGAATTGATCCAAACGGTTTAACAAACTACTGGAAATGTAGCCTTGATAATCCATTCGCCGTTGAGCGTCTTTGTATGGGTCAATCGTGAGGGGTAGTTTTACCTTTTGCATAGGGTGCGAATATTACCGATAGAAAGCAAAATAGTCAAAGGAAAAATCGCATTTTTGTCAATTTGCAAATTTTTGCGGAAATCTGACCGCTTTTTTGCTATGGTATCGCCCAAATTTTCTTTTTAATTAACCGCAAATGAACGAACAACAACCGCAAAATTCCCAAGCTGAAACCACCCATTTTGGCTTTAAAACCGTTGCCAAAGCAGAGAAGCAGCAACTTGTCGCCCAAGTTTTCCATAGTGTCGCAGGCAAATATGATTTGATGAATGATCTGCTCTCGTTTGGCATTCATCGGGTTTGGAAACGCTTTACCATTGATTGCAGTGGGGTGAGAAAAGGGCAAAAAGTGCTGGATTTGGCTGGTGGCACGGGCGATTTTACTGCTAAATTCTCTCTCATTGTGGGCGAAACGGGCGAGGTGGTGCTGGCAGATATTAACAGCTCAATGTTGGAAGTGGGGCGAGAAAAATTGCGGAATTTGGGCGTGGTCGGCAATGTCAATTATGTGCAAGCCAACGCCGAATGTTTGCCCTTTGCCGATAACACTTTCGATTGCGTGGTGATTAGTTTCGGGCTTCGCAACGTTACCGACAAAGACAAAGCCCTACGCTCAATGTATCGGGTGCTGAAACCGGGCGGTCGCTTGCTGGTGTTGGAATTTTCCAAACCAATTATCGAACCGTTGAGCCACCTCTACAACTTCTACTCGTTCAACATTTTGCCGAAAGTGGGCGAAGTGGTGGTGAATGATGCGGATAGCTACCGTTACCTCGCCGAGTCGATCCGAATGCACTCGAAACAGGACGAACTCAAAGCGATGATGGAAAACGCTGGTTTCGACAATGTGGGTTACTACAATTTAAGTGCGGGCATTGTGGCGTTGCATCGGGGCTACAAATTTTAGGGGCGAACAATGCAAAATTTGATTGCACAACTGATGTTGCCGCAATTTGCGGTGGGGGCGGTGGAAACGGTGTTTAATGGGTTGTTGACTCGTTCGCCCCAAACTTCGCCGATCTTACGCAAATTAAACGGGAAAATTCTACAAATTGAGCTAAAACAGCCCGATCTGCGTTTTTTCATTGTGTTTAGCGAAAACCGCACCGACTGGCTTTCCCATTATGAAGATCAAGCGGATTGTTGCGTGCAACTTTTTGCCAAAACTTTGCCGAAACTGACCGCTAAACAGCAATTAAGCGAGCTGATCAATGATAAATCGCTGATTTTGACGGGGGATATTCAGATCCTGCAACATTTCAGCACCTTGCTTGATGAGCTGGAAAAAGATCCTGCCGAACTGCTCTCGCCTGTTGTGGGTGATGTGATCGCCCAGACCTCGACTGATTTCGCCAAAAAACTGTTTGGCAAGGCGAAACGCCAATTTGAGCAAAATAATCAGCATTTGGTGGAAAATCTACTCAACGAACGCCCTGTGTTGGTACATCGTTTGCAACTGGTGGATTTTTATGACCAAGTCAGTGAATTAGAAAAACGCACCAACCAACTCGCTGAGCGTTTGGCACAACTAAAAATTTAGGTAAAACGCCGCCGTCAGCTCACGAAACGCGGGGCTATATTGATTATCTGCCCCGTAAATATCCAGCCGATGCTCAACGCACGCCGTGGCGGTGGGGCTGAACGTCAAAATGTACCTTTTCGGTGGCTTGCCCGTTTTGGTGCAAATCTGCCATTTTTCTACGCAAAACAGACCGCTTGTTTCCGCCTGCGAAAGCAACTTCTGCCCTGCCTCAACGGGCAAAATCAGCGTAATTTTTCCCGTTGGCGACAACCATTTTTTGCCCTGTTCCAACCACGCCAAATGGCTTTGGGTAGCACAACGAGCCAAATCTCGTTCCGCCGTTCGGCTAGCGAGCGAGCTTTCAAAATAGGGCGGATTTGCCACAATCAAATCCATTTCTGGCGGAAAATCCTCGCCCATTACATCGCCCTGCAACACGGAAATCCGATCCGCCCATTGGCAATTTCGCACATTTTCACAGGCTTGCTTAAAGGCGTTCGGCTCAATTTCAAGGGCAAAAATATGGCTCTGCTGTGAAACTGTCCGCTGAGCCAACATCACCGCCACCAATCCCGTCCCTGTCCCAAGATCGAGAATTTTCCTCGCCCCAGCAACATCCGCCACCGCCCCGAGCAAAATCCCGTCTGTATTCACTTTCATCGCACAACGGTCGTGGGCGATAAAAAATTGTTTAAATTGAAAGCCGTTCATTGTGATGGTGGAATTTTTAGTTGATATGCGGAAATTTCAAAAATCTTACCGCTTGTTGTAGATCTACTTTTCTTTGCTTGTGCAAAGAAAAGTAGCAAAAGAAAGCACACCCCGAACATTTTGC
>NZ_MUYA01000004.1:0-93780 GCF_002015115.1 Haemophilus paracuniculus | reverse complement strand
TCAACGCAAAATGACGGGGCGATCCACAGGGACAAAGTCCCTAAATTATTCATAACCTAGTACGGCTTGCCGTGCTAGGTATTGCAAGCGGTAAGATCTTTGAAAATTTTGCTTTACCAATAAAACCAGCACATACGAAATTTCCCAAAATCCCACCCCTTGCAATCCAAAACCTAATCCGCCGAGTAATATAACTTGCCGATTTCGATTTTCTGGCGACCTTGTGCCTCACGCCAGCGGTTGGTATCACGCAGGGAATAAACACAGCCGCAGTATTCTTGCTGGTAGAAGCGTTCGCGTTTGCTGATTTCAATCATTCGCTGCGAGCCGCCGCCTTTTCGCCAGTTGTAATCCCAATAGACCACATCATCATATTTCGCTGCCGCACGGTGTCCGCAGCCGTTGATTTGGTTCATATCTTTCCAACGGGAAATCCCCAAACAACTGGTGAACACAGGGAAGCCATTTTCGTGGGCATATTGAGCCGCTTTTTCAAATCGCATATCAAAGCACATCGTGCAACGAATGCCACGCTCTGGCTCGTCTTCCATTCCTTTGGCTCGGTCGAACCAATTTTGGCGGTCATAATCCGCATCAATAAACGGAATACCCCACTTTTCGGCAAAGCGGATATTTTCCTCTTTGCGGATCAGATACTCTTTGAGTGGGTGAATATTCGGGTTGTAGAAATAGATAGTAAATTCAATGCCCGAGGCGTGAATCGCTTCCATTACCTCGCCCGAGCAAGGGGCACAACAAGAGTGCAACAGCAATTTGTTGTGTCCGTTCGGCAGGGTTAATTTCTCACGTACAAAAGGGGCGTTTGGATCTTTGCCCTTACGTGTTTTTTTAGTTGGTTGGTCTGTCATTTTAATGTTTGTTACTTAGGTTAATACTCTCGATCCACCGACAAATATGCCAACGAGATCAAGGCGGTTTTGTATTCGCTGTCGGGCAGGACAGCGAGGCTGTCCACCGCTTTTTGGGCTTCTTGTTTGGCTTTTGCCATTGTGTAGTCGAGGGATTTTTGTTCTGCCATTACCGCAAGGATTTGGTCGAGATATTCGCGTTTGCCACCCTGTTCAATCGCCTCACGGATTAGGGCGGATTGAGCTGGGTTGCCGTTTCGCATTGCGTGTAATAACGGTAGGGTTGGTTTGCCTTCGGCGAGGTCATCGCCGATATTTTTGCCGAGTTTTTCGGCGTTGGCACTGTAATCTAAAATATCGTCAATCAGTTGGAACGCGGTGCCGAGGTAGCGTCCGTAGTTTTGCAGAGCGGTTTCAGCAGTTTTGTCTGCCCCTGCCACAATCGCCGCACATTGGGTCGCCGCCTCAAACAAACGGGCGGTTTTGCTGTAAATCACCTGCATATAGCTCTCTTCGGTGGTGTCGGGGTCGTTGCAGTTGATGAGCTGTTGCACTTCGCCTTCCGCCAGCACATTGGTCGCCGCCGACATTACTTTTAGCACGTCCAGAGAATTGAGGCTGGTCATCATTTGGAACGAGCGGGTGTAGATAAAATCGCCCACCAGCACGCTCGCTGCATTGCCAAAACGGGCGTTCGCCGTTTCTCTGCCTCGTCGCATATCCGACTCGTCCACCACATCATCGTGCAACAGGGTGGCGGTATGCACAAACTCAATAAAGGCGGCACAAGTGATGTGATCCGCCCCCTGATAGCCCAACGCCCTTGCCGCCAACACCGCAATCAACGGGCGAATCCGCTTGCCGCCACCGCTGACGATATAATGCCCGAGCTGATTGATGAGGACGACTTCGGAATTAAGTTGTGCCAAAATTTCCGCATTGACCGCCTGCATATCCGCTTTGGCAAGCTCGGAAATCTGTTCGAGAGAGAGTTGTGCTGTCATTGTGTTTTGTCAAAAAGAAAAAGTGGCGTGATTTTACCTCAAATCACGCCACTCGCCAAAGGGAATTAGCAAGGGGGCGGATCATTGAAAATTTTCGATAATCCGACCGCTTGCAAGGGTTAGATCAGTACATTCGCTAAGGCGATGCCCACACAACACGCCACGCCCACGCCGACTAAACCTGGCATCATAAAACTATGGTTGAAGTAGTATTTGCCGATTTTGGTCGTGCCTGTTACGTCAAAGTTTACGGTGGCGATATCAGACGGATAGTTTGGAATGAAGAAATAAGCGTAAGTGGCTGGCATCAAGCCGACTAATAACGGGGCTGGTAAGCCGATTGCCAAGCCAACAGGCAGCAACATTTTGGCGGTTACCGCTTGGCTATTTACCACCACCGACACCGCAAACAAGGCGAGGGCGAAAGTCCACGGTTGGGCTTGGATCATTTCGGTGATCCCTGCTTTGAAAGACGGCATTGCGTAGTTGAAATAGGTATCGCTCATCCACGCAATCCCGAAAATGGCTATCACCGCCACCATTCCCGATTTAAACACCACGCCGTTCGGCACTTTTTTCACATCGGTTTTGGTAACGTAAAGAATAATCCCTGCGAACGCCAACATCACGATTTGAATGATTTTATCCATTCCTGCGGTTTTGCCGTTGCTTGCCATTACAGGCTTGATTTCAGGGAACATCGCAATCCCCACAATGGTGGCAATCGCCAAAATAAAGAGATAAACCGCATTTTTGGAAGATTGTGGCAATTCGGCATCCAACGAGGTGCTGTTGGTTTCTTCAATCTGCTTACGCCAAACAGGATCTTGCAAACGGCGTTGATATTCTGGATCGTCCTGCAACTCTTTGCCCCGTTTTAAGCTGTATAACGATAGAGCGATTACGCCGAGTAAGGTGGCTGGAATGGTTACGCCCACAATGTTGAGCAAGGTAACACCCTCAAAGCCTTGCAAGCCTGAAATTTGGGTAAGATAGTAAGCTGCCGCTGCGGAAAGCGGGCTACCCGTGATCCCCAACTGGGACGCCACCGAAGCCGCCGCCATTGGACGCTCTGGACGAATGTTATTTTTCAGAGCGATGTCGCCGATAATCGGCATAATTGAATAAACGGAATGTCCCGTGCCGAGCATTAAGGTCATCGCATAAGTAACAAGTGGACCTAATAAGGTAATGCGTTTCGGATTACGGCGTAAAATGCGTTCCGCCACCTGTAACATAAATTTTAAACCGCCCGCAGCTTCCAACACAGACGCACAAGTTACCACAGCCAAAATCACCAACATTACATCAATCGGGGCGGACGAAAGTGGCATTTTGAGGATAAACACTTCCACAAACAACCCAATCCCCGACACTACGCCTAAGCCAATGCCCCCAAAACGGCTACCTGCATACAAAAATGCGAGTAACAATAAAAACTCAAAGTAAAGCATAATCAAGCCTCTAATTCAAAAAAAGAAAAAATTTGTCAATAATGTACGCCTATTATACGGGGAATGCTTTGTAATAGATCAAACTTTACACTTGTTTTTTTACTTTCTATTGTTGCTTTTATTCGCATTTGAACATTAATAGTCAAACAAAACAAAAAGGCAGATATAAAATCCGCCCTTTCCTATCATTTTACAATATAGAAGGATTTTAAAAAATTTCGCTAATCCCACCCCTTGCAACCCCAATCACACCAAATCAAACAACAAAAACTCACAATCCCCTTTTGTTGCAAAATCTAGCTCACTTTCGTGGCTGATCATCACGGCATCGCTGGCAGTCAGCTCAACGCCATTGACGGTGAGATCGCCCTTGACGATTTGCAGGTAGTAACGGCGGTTTGGATCAAGCAGTTGTTTTTCGTGATGACTTTGCGGATATTGATAACGCCACAATTTCATATTTTGATACACCTTGAACGAACCGTTTTCGGCATTCGGCGATAAAATCAGCGTTTTACCCACCTGATCAGCAAACGCCCCCTGTGAGTAGCGAGGGGGAATCCCTTTCTCGTTCGGCATAATCCAAATTTGGTAGAGGTGCAAAACCTCATCGGCAGGGTTGATTTCCGAATGGAAAATCCCCGAACCTGCACTCATAATCTGAAATTCGCCCGCCTGCACCTGCGTGCGATTGCCCATACTGTCCTGATGTGCCACCCGTCCTTGCAGCACATAGGTCAAAATTTCCATATCCCGATGGGGGTGTATTCCAAAGCCCTGTTTCGCCCCGATAAAATCCTCGTTGATCACGCGTAAATGCGAAAAATGGATGTGTTTCGGATCGTAATAATCGGCGAATGAAAAGCTGTGATAACTTTCCAACCAACCGCCAATTTCCCCCTTGCCCCGCTCGTGGGCGTAACGTACTGCTAACATTGTTTTTCCTCGTTGAATTAAGATAGGGGCATTTTATCGGCTTGGGATTTAGCAATAAAGAGCGGATTGGTGGAAAGATTATTTACTTAATGGAAATAATTAAGATTGAAATTCGTGTAAGAGAGCGATAATCGCTGAACATTTTTCTTTCTCTAAAAGGGGAATAAGGTTATAATTTGGTTATATTTAAAGGGGGAATGATGAACGAAATTCAATGGACGCCCAAAGCACGCAAATCTTTGGCAAAAATCAATCAGCTTGATGTCAGAACCAAAGTGTTTAATGCCGTAACCGAATTACAGCACTGGCCGCAGTGCCACTTAGACATCATTCGCTTACAAGGGCGTTCCGATTACCGCCTAAGAGTAGGCAATTACCGAGTGATTTTTGAAATCGACACCCAAGGCAACCCCATTATTATCACGATCAACCAAGTGGAGAAACGAGATGAACGCACCTATTAACACCAACGTACAAGTCATCAATGATATGCACGGCAATCCGCTCGTTGCTGTGTTACCTTACGATTATTACCTTTCCCTTGTCTCAACCCCGAGAGAAGAAAAACGAAACGACCTTGTTCCTCACGCTATCGTTGAGGCAGTTTTAATCAAGCAAATCAACCCCGTGCGAGCGTGGCGAGAACATTTGGGCTTTACCCAGTCAGAGATTGCGGAAAAATTAGGGATTTCTCAACCTGCTTATGCGAAGTATGAAAAATCCCAATCTCTCAGAAAAACCACCAAAGCAAAAATCGCCACCGCCCTTGGCATTAACGTGGCTCAACTCGATTTTTAAGCTACATCATCATCGGCGAGAGGGAATTTGCTACCGCTTTCGCCGATTGTTTCGCTAAATTTCTCAATATACCCCCCCTTGCATTACTACCCTTTCCACTTCTCAACCAACGCTTGCAACTCTTCCCCACAGAGCCGTTTTAATTTTGGGCAGTTGCCGCAGTAGTCGAGGGTGGGTTCGAGTTGGGCGTGGCAGCAGACTTTGCGTAAGCGGCAGGGTTGTGGAAAAGGTAGGGCGGGGAAGTCGATATATTCCACAGGGCTGTGAAAGGGGTTGTATTCATATTCGCCCCACTTTTTTTGATCGAAAAGTTGGGCGTAAATGGTTGAAATTTCAACGCCTTCCTGTTCCAACTGTTTAAGGCTATATTCAATCAAATTGGCGGTGTTGTGCCAGAAAACCGCTTCGTTGAGGCGACTATGTTCGCTCAAAATGGTAAAAATCGGCGAGAGAAACTGTTTGAGCTGTTGATAAGCGGGCAGATAATCGCCATTTTTTGCGATTTTATGCACAGGGGTGTAATACAAATTGATCAGAAATTGATCCACCTCGCCGTTCGGTTGCAGGCGTAGGGCGGTTTGCTGTTCGCTCAGGACGAGATGAATTTGATGTTTGTGCAACAGCCAAACCCAGTGCATTAAAAACGAGCCAAGCCAAAAGCGTTGCCAAATTGAAACGTGGGCTTTGCGAGGCTCGGCGAACAGTTTAGCGAGGCTGGTGGGGCGGCAACCCTGTTTGAGCTGTTGAAAAAGGGTGGCGTTGGAAATACCTTGCGGTTTCTCGACAAATGTCAGCAGATCACGACAATCTTTTAACATTTCGGGGAAGAACGAGGATCTTAATTGATTTAATTCCGAGCAAGTAATCAGCAAATTCATTAAAATTTTGAGGGGTTGAGCCGTGAAAAACGCTTTAAATGCTAATCGTTTTTAATTAGAATACAAGCCTTTTTCAGATTTTCTCGGGATTTTTTGTGTTCATCGTTCAAAATGCGACCTTTTCGATTCCAAATCGCACCCTTTTGCACCCGATTTCCCTCAATTTTGAGCAGGGCAAGGTGTATGGTTTGATCGGGCATAACGGCTCGGGAAAATCCACTTTAATTAAATTACTCGCCAAACAGCAGCCCCTTTCTTCGGGGAAAATTCTTTTTGAAAATCAACCCCTTAGCCATTGGTCTAACCGTGAGTTTGCCAAACGGGTGGCGTATCTGCCGCAACATCTGCCCCAATCCACCAATTTGACCGCCAAAGAGCTGATCGCAATGGGGCGTTATGCGTGGAATGGATTGTTTGGTCGCCAGACGGAAGCGGATCGGCAAGCGATTGAACGGGCGTTGGCTCTCACTCACACGGAAAAATTTGCCGATCAGCTGGTCGATTTGCTCTCGGGGGGCGAACGCTCACGCATTTGGTTGGCGATGTTGCTTGCCCAGCAGAGCCAGTTTTTGCTGTTGGATGAACCCCTCGCCGCCCTCGACATCGCTCATCAAGTCGAAGTAATGCAGTTGGTGCAGTGGTTGAGCCGAGAGCTGAATTTGGGCGTGATTATTGTTATCCACGACATCAACCTCGCCGCTCGTTTTTGCGATCATCTGGTGGCGTTGCACAGTGGGCGGCTGCTTGCTGAGGGCGATGCCTTTGCGATCGTCAATCAGCCCTCGCTCAAAGCGATTTACGGGATCGACCTCAACGTCATTTCCCACCCCGACCCCCAACGCCCCGTGAGTTTTTTCTGATGAAATCGCGTATTTTCAAGGCATTACAAGCGGTCAGTTTCGCCTTATTTTTTGCCCCAACCCTGCTCGCCAAATCCCCCTGCATTGCCACCCTTGATTGGACGGTGGCGGAAACCTTGCTCGCCTTTGATGAGCCACGTTTTTGTGCGGTGGGCGATGTGAAAAGCTATCAGCATTGGGTCGCCGAGCCGAAATTGCCTGCGGAAACGGTCGATCTCGGCATTCGTTTACAGCCCAACCCCGAGCAGATTTGGGCGTTGGCTCGCACCCATTCCCTGCAATTTATCAACACCTCTTTTTACGGCTCGGCAACGCCGTTGCTCAATCAATTTACCGACAAGGTGGCGATGGTCGATTTTTACGGCGAGGGCAAGGCGTGGCACAACATTTTGACCGCCACTCAACAGGTGGCGAATTTGATCGGCAAGCCCGAACAAGCGGTGCGATTGCACCAAAAATTTTCGCAAAAAATCGCGGAAATCCGACCGCTTGTAACGCCTTTTACTGACCGCCCGATTTTGCTGGTGCAGTTTATTGATAGCCGCCATTTGCGGATTTATGCGGAAAATAGCCCTTTCGGCGAGGTGCTGAAACAGCTTGGTTTTCGCAATGGGTGGAACGGCTCGCACAATAATTGGGGCTTTGAAACTGTGAGCGTAACCCAACTGGCGAGCTTGCCGAACGAGAGCCGTTTGGTGGTGGTCAAGCCTTATCCGAGCAATATCAGCACCGCATTGCAATATAATACTTTGTGGCAGAAATTGGCGATGGCGAAAGATCCGCTGATTTTGCCTGCGGTTTGGACGTTTGGCGGCGTGCCGTCCGCCCAACGCTTCGCCGAAGTGTTGGCGAACGGGCTGATTGAGGGGGGCGAGCAATGGTAACAAACAGAGCCAGCCAAACTTTTTTCAGTGTTCTTGGGATCGTTTTCTTCGCCTTGTTGGTCTGGCTATTGGGGCGACAAATCCCCGAAAACAGCACCCTGTTAGCACTATTTCGCCCCACGGATCAGCTCGATCTGCTGTTGGTGCAAAGCTACACCCTACCTCGGATCACAATGGCGTTGCTCGCAGGCGGATTGCTCGGCGTGGCGAGCCTGCTGTTACAGCAGGTAATGGCGAATCCGCTGGCGTCCGATAATACCCTCGGCATTAGTAGCGGCTCGCAATTTGCCCTGTTTATGGTGGCGATTTTCGCCCCACAATGGTTGGGAAATGGGTCCAGCGTGGTAGCGGTGATCGGGGCTGGGTTGAGCCTGTTGTTGGTGCTGACCCTCGCAATGCGGAAAACGATGTCGCCTCTGTTGTTGATTTTGGCAGGCTTAGTCGTGAACCTCTATTTCGGCTCGTTTTCGGCGATGATGATGTTGTTCTACCCCGAAGAAGCTCGCGGCTTGGCACAATGGGGGGCGGGGTCGCTGGTGCA
The DNA here is from genome assembly GCF_002015115.1 of Haemophilus paracuniculus. GTDB lineage: Bacteria > Pseudomonadota > Gammaproteobacteria > Enterobacterales > Pasteurellaceae > Haemophilus_E > Haemophilus_E paracuniculus. Next base: position 85,556 of record NZ_MUYA01000004.1, on the reverse strand, counting down.
AGAGAGCTGGCGAGATAGCCAGTGGCTGGCGGTGCAAGCCGTGCCGATATTGGCGATCATCGGGTTGTTGCATCGTCCGCTGGCAATGCTTTCCCTCAACGAATCCAACGCCCAAAGCCTCGGCGTACCCGTGCAAAAATTACGTTTAATCGGCGTGCTTGCCAGTGCCTTTTTGATTGCGAGCGTGGTGAGTGCGGTGGGAATGTTGGGCTTTGTCGGCTTGGCGGCGGCGACAATCGTCCGCCAACTTGGTGTACGCACCTTTAAATTTCAACTGATCGGGGCATTTTTTGCAGGGGCGTTATTGTTGGCGATTACCGATCTCGCCCTGCAACTGCTCGCCGATTTTCGCCAAATCAACCTGCCAACGGGGGCGGTTACCGCCTTACTCGGCACGCCGTTGCTGTTGTGGCTGATGTTTCGAGCTTTGTCGAATAGCGGACGTTTGACCGAAAACGGCTCGCCAAAAATTCGTCAAATCCGATCGCTTGCAATCGGCGTGATTTTGGGCGGATTTGCTCTTGTTTTTGTGATCGTCCTGTTGCTCGGCAAGGGGGCAAGCGGTTGGATTTGGCTGAATTTTAGCGAAAGCGATATTTTGGCGTTGCGTTTCCCGCGGGTAATGGTGGCGTTGGCGGTCGGCGTGCTGTTGGCGGTGGCAGGCGTGATCTTACAACGGCTGACCCTCAATCCAATGGCAAGCCCCGAACTGTTGGGCGTTTCCTCGGGAACTAGTATGGGGATTTTGGCGGTGCTATTCCTGTTTTCTGCCCAACAAAGTGAATGGTTTTGGCTGTCGGGCGTGATTGGGGCGTTGTTAGCGTTAGGTGTGCTGACCGCAATCAACCAACGCAACGGAATGTTGCCCGAAAAGGTGCTTTTAACGGGGATCAGCCTCTCGGCACTGTTTGACACCTTACAACGCCTTGCGATAGCCAGTGGCGACCTGCGAGCCAACCAACTGATCGCGTGGACATCGAGTTCAACCCAACAGGCGGATTTTGGTTTAGCCTTGCCGTTTTTGGGCGTGAGCTTGGTGTTATGGACGGTCAGCCTCGTTTTCAGCCGCTGGCTAGAACTGCTGGCGTTGCAAGCCCCAGTGGCACAAGCGTTAGGCTTAAACCTCAAACGCACCCGTTGGATTTTGATTTTGTTCAGTGCCTTGCTCACAGCATTCGCCACCTTGATTATCGGGCCATTGAGCTTTATCGGCTTGCTCGTGCCACAAATCACAAGGCTACTCGGTGTACACAAAGCCCACGCTCAGTTACTGTTATCAGGCATCATCGGCGGCGGAATAATGATCCTCGCCGACTGGCTCGGACGACAAATCCTCTTCCCTTACGAAATCCCCGCGGGGTTGGTTGCCACCTTAATTGGCGGAACCTATTTCTTAGTGATGGTGAGGAAAGTTTAGTTCCCTCTCCCTGAAATTGACTTCTCAACGAAGTCAATTTCTGTCCCTCTCCCACAAGTGGGCGAGGGTTAGAATATCGAGCAAGAATAAAAACTCTCTTCTCTACAAATAGGAGAGGTTTAAAATTGAGCACAGAATAAAAAACTCTCTCCCACATGTGGGAGAGAGACAGCGATAAATACGTTCAGTATTTATCGCAGAGAGAGGGAAAACAAGCGGTCAGATTTTCGCAAATTTTTGCGTTTTGCGAATTTTTAAAAATCGGAATGGCAACATTCCACATTACATAACTCTTAATGAGGACTTTAAAATGAAAAAAACTTTTATCTACTCAGCCGTTTCCCAAGCGGTATTATTAGCAATCGCAGCCCCAGCAATGGCGGAAGAGCAGGTTACCCAGCTTGATGAAATCGTGGTAAGTGGTGGCTCGATGTTCAAAATGGGCGAAGTGCCGTTTCATCAGGCGAAATCCGCGGTAGCGATGAGCCGTGAAGATTTGGATAAGCAAGCGGTGAGCAAAGCTGATGAAATTGGGCGTTATCAATCGGGTTTCAGCAATCAAGTGTTTGGTAATGATACCAACACCAACTGGTTTCGTGTGCGTGGGGCGGAAGTGTCGCAGGCGGTAAACGGTTTACCAACGTTTAGCTATGGTTTCTTTACCCCTTATGTGGAAACCTTTGGTTTGGAAGCGGTAGAAGTAACCAAAGGGGCGGATTCGATGACTTTCGGGGCAGCCAATTCAGGTGGTTTGATTAACTATGTAACCAAACGTGCTCATCAAGATCAAATCGGCAAAGGCGAATTTAAACTCTCGGGCGGTACGCAAAATAGCTACGGTTTTGGGGCGGATTACACGGGTAAAATCAGCGATGATGAGAAAGTGCGTTATCGTATCGTTACCAGTTACAACGCCAAAGACGGCGATTGGGATAAAACCAACAATAAAACCTTCTACATCGCCCCAACCTTGGCGTGGGATATTTCTGACCGCACTCGTTTGAACATTTTAACCAGCTACCAACGTGATTCAGGTACGCCGAGTTCGAATTTCTTGCCACAAGAGGGAACATTGAAACCATCCCCAAATGGCTATATTAGCCGTAATGTAAATTTAGGCGATCCGAAAAATGATACAGAAACCAACCGCCAATATAGTTTAGGCTACGAGTTGGAACATCAATTCAACAATGATTTGAGCGTAAATAGTAGCTATCGTTATAGCGAAGCGGATAATTATCACAAAGGGGCTTACGTTTATCCGTCTGCGTATAATCCAGATTGGTCGCCACTTGCACCAAGTGCGAAAGGCTATGAGTTGGCTCGTGGGGTGGTGTTTAATGACGGAAAATTAAAGGCTCACGCCACGGATAATCGCTTAACGTGGAAAGCAGGTAACGATTTCGTTAAAAATACCTTGGTGGTGGGAACGGATTACCGTTATAGCAAAGTCGATGCCCTTTACACCATTGCAGGGGCGACTTCTGCAATCAATCTGTTAAATCCAACCGCTGGTTGGGGACAAGCTCAAAATCTGAGTGCGGCAAAGCAAACGCATATCAAAGCTCGCCAATTAGGTTTCTATCTTCAAAACAGCACCCGTTTTGCGGATAAATTTAATTTAGGTTTAGGTATTCGCCACGACCGAGCTAAGCAAGATGAATACACCAGCACCCAAAGCGTAAAAAATAACCACACTTCCTACTCGGCTTCCTTTATGTATGAAGCTCCGTTTGGGTTGAATCCATATGTGAGTTATAGCGAATCATTCAATTTACCTGTTGGGATCAGCGGTAACCAAAAACTCTATGATCCAAACATCACCAAGCAATATGAAGTGGGCGTAAAATATCTGCCGACTTGGTTAGACGGCTCAATTACGGTGGCAGGTTTCCGAGCCAAAGATAAAGGGGCGTTGATCGCTTCGCCAAATCAAAATGGCTTAGGCGTAACCGTGAGTAGTGCCGATACCATTCGCCGTAAAGGGATTGAGGTGCAAATGGACACCAACCTGACCCCAAATTGGAATTTAGGCTTGGCTTACACTTACCTCAAATCGGTAACCAAAAAAGCCACGGGCGATGTGCGTAATCCACTGATTCCAACCTCAACGCTTGCGGCGAGAACGGCTTACACCTTTGAAAATGGGGCGTTGAAAGATTTGACCTTAGGGGCTGGTTTGCGTTATGTTGGACATAGCGTAACCTCAACAGGCTCGCTCTATTCTGGGGCAAAAGTGCCGTCTGCCACGGTGGTGGATTTAATGGCTCGTTATCAAGTTACCCCAAACCTTGCAGTGCAAGTGAATGCGGATAACGTGGGCAACCGCCGTTATGTGGCAGGCTGTGATTACTACTGCTACTACGGGGCAGAGCGTAAAGTGTCAGGTAGCCTCAACTACAAATTCTAATCTCATTAACCAAAAGGGCTGACCCCAGCCCTTTTTTCACAAGGATTTTTTATGCAATTTAAAGATTATTTAGCGACTTTTCCGTCTATCGATCACCTTTCGGCAATCCAAATTCGCAACGAGCAAGGCGAGGTGGTGCATACCATTCCTGCGGTTGAGGGCAAATTGGGTTCGTTGAAACTCTACAACGCCTTGGCGGAAAAATTTGCCAAAATTTTAGACGAAACCACCGCTTGTCAAGGGCTAGAATGGTTCGCCGAACACGTTGCCGATGCCGAACAGAACGAAGGCAAACACCCAAATATCGATCTGCTGTTTAAAGTCAAAGCCGAGAAATTGGTTTGGACAATTGAGGCGGTTGAAAAATAGTTTTTACTTCATTTGAGATTATTTTTGTTTAGCGAAAAATTGACCCTAAACAAAAAAAGCGAATTTTTGGGTAAAAAATAGACTAAAATGTCCGATGAGCGGAGGATTTAGTCGCTTTTGGCGTGTTTTTATATTCGTTTTGTAGTAAAGTTAGCAAAATTTTGGCAAGCGTTTGCCAAGCGGATTTTTATCATTTAATCAATAGAGGAAATTCCTATGTACTCAAAAAATGTCGTTATCACTGCACCAAATGGTTTACACACTCGTCCTGCGGCGGAATTTGTGAAAGCAGCAAAAGGTTTTGCGGCTGACATTACTGTAACTTCGGCAGGCAAAAGTGCGAGTGCGAAAAGTTTGTTTAAATTACAAACATTGGGTTTAACCCAAGGCACGGAAATCACCATTTCAGCAGAGGGTGAGGACGAGCAAAAAGCGGTCGATTTTTTAGTTGATTTGATCCCTACCTTAGAATAATTTTCGGGTAAATTTTGATAACACGCTATTGCACCTTAGCTTGGCTAGGGTGCAATGGCTTGTTTACGTTTATTGTAAATCAAGAAACAGGGGAAACTGTGATGATTACAGGAATTGCAGCCTCACCAGGCATTGTATTCGGCAAAGCCTTAGTGCTAAAAGAAGAGCCGATTGTTCTGAATACGCGTAAAATTTCGGCGGACGAAATTGAAGCGGAAACCGCAAAATTCTATGCAGGTCGTGATAAAGCGGCGGCACAATTAACCGCAATTAAAGAGAAAGCGCGTCAAACTCTCGGCGAAGAAAAAGAGGCGATCTTTGAGGGGCATTTGATGATCCTTGAAGATGAGGAATTGGAAGAAGAAATCCTCGGCTATTTGCAAGATAACTTGGTTACCGCTGATGTAGCGGCGAGCAAGGTGATCGATATGCAAGTGGCAATGTTGGCGGATATTGACGATGAATACCTCAAAGAGCGTGCGGGCGATATTCGAGATATTGGTAACCGCTTGTTGCGTAACATTTTGGGTATGCACATTGTCGATTTGGGCGATATTCAAGAAGAGTCGATTTTGGTCGCTTACGATTTAACCCCGTCTGAAACGGCTCAATTAAACCTTGATAAAGTGCTTGGTTTTATTACCGATATCGGCGGTCGCACTTCGCATACCTCAATTATGGCTCGTTCGTTGGAATTACCTGCGATTGTTGGCACGAACAACATCACGTCCCTTGTGAAAACGGGCGATATGGTGGTGTTGGATGCGGAAAACAACGAGGTGCATATCAATCCGTCTGCGGACGTGTTAGACAAATACAAAGCCCTACAAGAAAAAGTGGCGGCGGAAAAAGCGGAATTGGCGAAATTAAAAGAGTTGCCAGCCGTTACCCTAGACGGTCATCGCATTGAAGTGGCAGGTAATATCGGCACAATTCGTGATGTGGACGGCGTACTTCGCAACGGTGGCGAGTCAATCGGCTTGTATCGTACCGAATTTTTATTTATGGATCGCACCGCTTTACCTGGCGAGGAAGAGCAGTTCCAAGCCTATAAAGAGATCGTGGAAGCGATGGGCGGTAAACAAGTGGTGTTGCGTACGATGGACATCGGCGGCGACAAAGAGTTGCCATACTTAGATTTACCAAAAGAGATGAACCCGTTCCTCGGCTGGCGTGCGGTGCGTATCGGCTTAACTCGCCGTGAGATTTTAGACACCCAGTTGCGTGCGGTATTGCGTGCTTCGGCGTTTGGTAAATTGGCGGTAATGTTCCCGATGATCATCTCGGTGGAAGAAATCCGTGAATTAAAAGCGATTGTGGAGGAACTCAAAGATCAGTTGCGTGCAGAGGGCAAAGCCTTTGATGAAAACCTGCAACTCGGTATTATGGTGGAAACCCCGTCAGCGGCGGTGAATGCTCGCCACCTTGCCAAAGAAGCGGACTTTTTCAGTATCGGCACGAACGATTTAACCCAATACACCCTTGCGGTGGATCGTGGTAACGAAATTATCGCGCACCTTTACAACCCACTCAGCCCGTCTGTGTTGAACTTGATCAAACAAGTGATTGATGCTTCCCACGCCGAAGGTAAATGGACAGGTATGTGTGGCGAATTAGCGGGTGATGTGCGTGCGACTGCGTTGTTGCTCGGTATGGGCTTAGACGAATTTAGTATGAGTGGTATTTCCGTGCCACACGTTAAAAAGCTGGCTCGCAGCATCAACTACGCCGATGCAAAAGCCCTTGCAGACGAAGCATTAGCCCAGCCAACGGTGGCAGATATTGAAAGATTAGTGGATGCTTTCTATCAAAAGTTAAACTAAAAGCATACAAATGAGAAATTCTCGTATATCATATGCGAGAATTTTTCATCAATATGGAGATCAATTTTTATGGGATTCTTTGACAAATTATTTGGTTCAAAAGAAAAAGTGGCAAAGGAAGTCAAAATTTACGCCCCGCTTTCAGGCGAGATCGTCAATATCGAAGATGTACCAGATGTGGTTTTCTCTGAAAAAATCGTTGGCGATGGTGTAGCAATTCGCCCAAATGGTAATGTAATTGTTGCCCCAGTAAACGGCACTATCGGCAAAATTTTTGAAACTAATCACGCTTTCTCAATCGAATCAGATGAGGGTATTGAATTGTTCGTGCATTTCGGGATTGATACCGTTGAGCTTAAGGGCGAAGGCTTTACCCGGGTGGCTCAAGAAGGGCAGACCGTAAAAGTGGGCGATCCAATCATTGAATTTGACCTTGCGTTATTAGAGGAAAAAGCAAAATCAGTGCTTACCCCAGTGGTAATTTCAAATATGGACGAAATTAGCAACCTCACGAAATTAAGTGGTCAAGTGGTGTTTGGCGAAAGTGAAATCCTCACTTTAACCAAGTAATCACGAAATTTCGTAAAAAGTACCCGCTTGTAAGCGGGTATTTTTGTTATCTAGGTAGATAAATTGGCTGATAAGGTGGAAAGTCAAAGAGGTAACGAATCCAGTTGCCAAAACTATATTTTCGGCGAATGCTTTCCTCAATTTCTTGGTAAGGGGTTGCCAAAAAATCTGCTAATCCTGCAAAGTCTTTGCCATTCCAAACAAAAACGTTATTTGGGTGGTAGAAATCATATTTCATAATTTCAGGGTTGGTGGTAATCAATTTTTTACGATACGCCAAGGCTTCAAAGGTGCGGAAAGATAAGCCTTTGTGTACATTTTCTAAGAAATCGACTAACACTTTGCTTTGTTTGGCATATTCGATATTTTGTTGAAAGGAAATCCCCGTAGGCAGGATATTCACATTGGCAGGGTAGAGTTGGCGAGCAAGTTGTGGGGTGATTCATTCCCAACAAACCACATTAAAAAGTGATTTTACCCCCCCCCCGTTTCGTTTAAAAAATGAGCGAATTTAATCACTTTTTCGGTACGATTTGGTAAGTGAGAACCTGTAAAATAAATATCCCAAAATGGCACTAAAATGCGGTGATCGAGGCTGTAATCTAAATAAAAATTGGTAGCAGGCTCTAATTGGGGGTGGAGGGATAAATCGTCAGAATTGAACACAAAAAAGCGGTCGAACCATTTGGCTCGGTCAAGGGCGTTACCAAAGCGATTTATGCCGTCCCATTGGTAGCACACCATTTTTTGGCGAATAGTTGGGCGAATTTGGGCAAGGAGTTCATCGGAAAACATATCCGCACGAATAAATAAAGCAAAATCTGCCCCAAAATAAGGCTGACGTTGTTCTATTAAATCTCGTATTAGTACGATTACCTCAAAACCATAATCGATTAAGTTTTTCTCAATTTCTGCATAGATTTGGTTATCCATTGGCATTGCAAGAAGAATAGAGGGTTTTTGCATAGGTTCTTCCCTTAGTTAATCAAGAACGAAATCATATCATAATCCGCCATAATGCGATGGCGAGGAATTTTTGAAATTTTTTCGTAATTTCGGCTTGCTCTTTAATTTCTTTTTGCGTAGAATTAGCGACCTATTTTATATGAATTTGAAAGTGCCGAAACGCAAAGCGAGATGGCACAATTTAGCGGAGTAAATATGTACGCAGTTTTCCAAAGTGGCGGCAAACAACACCGAGTAAGCGAAGGTCAAGTTGTTCGTTTAGAGAAACTTGAAATCGCGACTGGCGAAAAAGTTGAGTTTGACTCAGTGTTAATGGTCGTTAATGGCGAAGATGTAAAAATCGGTACACCAGTAGTTGCTGGTAGTAAAGTAGTGGCAGAAGTGGTTGCACACGGTCGTGGCGAGAAAGTGAAAATCGTTAAATTCCGTCGTCGTAAACACAGCCGTAAACAACAAGGTCATCGTCAGTGGTTCACCGAAGTGAAAATCACTGGGATTCAAGCATAATTTCAGAGGAGATCAAGTAGATGGCAACTAAAAAAGCTGGTGGTTCAACTCGTAACGGTCGTGATTCTGAAGCTAAACGCCTTGGTGTTAAACGTTTCGGTGGCGAGTCTGTTTTAGCAGGTAGCATTATCGTGCGTCAACGTGGTACTAAATTCCACGCTGGTACAAACGTTGGTATGGGTAAAGATCACACTTTATTCGCAACTGCTGACGGTAAAGTTAAATTTGAAGTAAAAGGCGAGAAAAATCGCAAATATGTGAGCATTGTTGCTGAATAATCTTCAAAACCAAATAAAATGCCCCGCTTATTGTGCGGGGTTTTTTTATGGTAAAGTGAATTGAAAACAGATTTTAAAACGGATTAAAACGGACAGCCGTGATGAAAACACAAAACCCTTTACTCGGATTTTCCCTCGCTTTGCTTGCCGCCGCGACTTGGGGAGCGTTGGCGATTGCCGCTCAAAAAGTGCTGGCGGTGATGTCGGCGGAAACCCTCGTTTGGTATCGCTTTTGGGTGGCGGTGGTTGGCTTGCTGTTGATTTTAGGTATTGCAAAAAAATTGCCGAAACTGACCGCTTTCAGTCGCAAAGAATGGGGCTTGATCGCCCTAGGTGTGTTCGGTTTGGCGAGTAATTTTGTGCTGTTTAGCGAAGCGTTGAACTATATTTCTCCCACCACCAATCAAGTGTTATGGCAACTCGCCCCGTTCGCAATGCTCTTTTTTAGCGTAGTGCTGTTTAAAGAGAAATTTGGTTTGCACCAAAAAATCGGGCTGGTGTTGTTAATTGTCGGCTTGATCGCGTTTTTTAACGACCGTTTCAGCGAAATTCTACAATTTAACACCTATGCGTTCGGGATTTTGCTCGGGGCAAGTGCCAGTACCATTTGGGTCGCCTACGGTATCGCTCAAAAAATGTTGTCGAGCAAACTCACTTCCCAACAAATTTTGCTGATTATCTATTTCGGTTGTGGCGTGGTGCTGACCCCCTTTGCGGCGGATTCCGTCCCGTTTGAACAGATGAATGGCTTTTTGCTCGGCTGTTTTATTTTCTGCTGTTTGAACACCTTGATCGGCTACGGGGCATACGGTGAGGCGTTAAACCATTGGGAAGCCTCGAAAGTGAGTGCCGTAACCACCTTAATTCCGATTTTCACAATGCTCTTTTCCAACCTAGGGCATTACCTTTTCCCCGATTATTTTTCCGCCCCCAATATGAATTTTCTCAGCTATTTAGGGGCATTTATCGTGGTTTTCGGGGCAATTTTCTCGGCGATTGGGCATAAATTCCTACCCAACGCCAAATAATTCCTATCCTAATCAGAGGAGGACAGAATGAAATTTATTGATGAAGCCTTAATCCGTGTGGAAGCAGGCGATGGCGGTAACGGCTGCGTGAGCTTCCGCCGTGAAAAATATATTCCGAAAGGCGGCCCAGACGGCGGCGATGGTGGCGATGGTGGCGATGTGTATTTGATCGCCGATGAAAACCTGAACACCCTAATCGACTACCGCTTTGAAAAACGCTATGCCGCAGGGCGTGGCGAGAACGGTCGCAGTGCAGGCTGTACGGGGCATCGTGGCAACGACATCACTCTGCGAGTGCCAGTCGGCACTCGTGCGATTGACAACGATACCCAAGAAGTGATCGGCGATTTGACCCGGCACGGAATGAAAATGTTGGTGGCGAAAGGCGGTTATCACGGCTTGGGTAACACCCGTTTTAAATCGTCCGTCAATCGTGCCCCTCGCCAAAAAACCAACGGCACGCCGGGCGAAAAACGTGATTTGTTGCTCGAATTGATGTTGCTCGCCGATGTGGGAATGTTGGGATTACCAAACGCAGGTAAATCCACCTTTATCCGTGCCGTATCGGCAGCGAAACCGAAAGTGGCGGATTATCCGTTTACCACCCTCGTGCCAAGTTTGGGCGTGGCGAGAGTGGGGGCGGATCGCAGTTTTGTGGTCGCCGACATTCCAGGTTTGATCGAGGGGGCGGCAGACGGGGCAGGCTTAGGGATTCGCTTCCTCAAACACCTTGAACGTTGTCGTGTGCTGATCCACCTTGTCGATATTATGCCGATTGACGAAAGCGATCCTGCTCACAACATCTCGATTATTGAGTCGGAACTCTATCAATACAGCGAAAAACTCGCCGACAAACCGCAATGGCTGGTGTTTAACAAAGCAGACGTGATTGGCGAAGAAGAAGCCCAACAGCGAGCGAAAGCGATTGCCGAACAGATCGGCTGGGACGGCGATTTCTATGTGATTTCCGCCGCCACCGGCTTAGGCGTGCCAAACCTCACCCGCGACATTATGGATTTCATCGAAGCCAACCCGCGTGAAGCCGAACAAGCCAAAGCCCCAGAAGAAGTGAACTTCAAATGGGACGACTATCATCAACAAGCAATGCAAAACCCAATCGAAGAAGATTGGGACGACTGGGACGATGATTGGTCCGAAGAAGACGAAGAGGGCGTGGAAATTATCTACGAACGCTAACTTCAACAAGCGGTCAGATCCCGTAAAATTTTGCAGGATTTGGCCGCTTGTCTTGACGAAAACGCCCTAAATCTGTACCATTCGCACACTATTTTTTATTGAGGATTACGCATTTTGGACAGCCACAGTCGATACTTATCAGCTTGTTAATTTCCCCCTTGTCCAAATCCCTCGATGCCGACAAGAGTCGGTAATGCCATTCTAAGTATCTTTTGTTCCATTTCAATGTTCATCACCTCATACCATTTTGTAGGAGTATGAAATGATCCGTGCCTTTGCACTCGACAACGCACGCCTAATCAGTGTTGATGAAAACAACCCAAATAAATTAAACGATGCGATTTGGATCGACCTGCTCGATCCCACCGATGACGAACGCTCGGTGCTGGAACGCCGTTTAGATCAAACCTTCGCCGAAGAACACGAATTAGAGGATTTGGAAGCGTCTGCGCGCTTTTTTGAAGATGAAGACGGATTGCACCTGCACTCGTTTTTCTACTGTTTGGACGATGAAGATTATGCCGACATCGCCACCGTGGCGTTCACCATTCGAGACGGGCGTTTGTTCACCCTGCGAGAGCGTGATTTGCCCGCGTTCCGCCTTTATCGAATGCGATCTCGCCGCGAAAAATTGGTGGATTGCAACGCTTACGAATTGTTGCTCGACCTGTTTGAAACCAAAATTGAGCAGTTGGCGGACGTGATTGAAACCGTCTATTCCGATTTAGAAAAATTGAGCCGCGTGGTGCTAGACGGCAAGCAGGAAGATAACCGTAATTATGATGACGCCCTCTCTCGCCTGACCGAACTTGAAGACGCCAGTTCCAAAGTGCGTTTGTGCCTAATGGATACCCAACGGGCGTTGAGTTTTTTACTGCGAAAAACCCGCTTGCCCGCCAACCAGCTCGAACAGGCACGGGATATTATGCGAGACATCGAATCCCTGCAACCCCATAATGAATCCCTGTTCCAAAAGGTCAATTTCCTAATGCAAGCGGCAATGGGTTTGATCAACATTGAACAGAACCGCATTATGAAATTCTTCTCGGTGGTGTCAGTAATGTTCCTGCCTGCCACCCTCGTGGCATCCACCTACGGAATGAACTTCCAAGTAATGCCCGAACTGAATTGGAAATTCGGCTACCCAATGGCAATCGGAATGATGATCTGCGCCGCCGCCACGCCGTATCTCTATTTCAAACGAAAAGGGTGGCTGTAAGCTGATTTTTCTTTTCAATATATCGTTGCAAGGGATGGGATTTTTTCAAAATCCTACCCTTTGCATAATAACGCTAATACCCAGCGGTAAATCTCTGACGAGGAAATTGCGGATTTTCCAATTCGTCCACCATCGCAATGGCTAAATCAAAGTTGCTGCTACCGCTTGGTTCGCCATTGAGGAATAGCACTTCGTCTTTGGCGATACGGATTTTGCCGGTGCGTTCGGTGAATGGCGAGCCTTCGTAGAAGAAAGGTTGCGGCGAGATCATTGTCCAATCCAGATCTTGCTCTTTCAGCCACGCCAGCACATCACGCATTGTTGCCGCTTCTTCCTTGATTTCCGCTGGAAATTCTGGGGTATCAACCAACTGCACGTTCGGGGCAACGTATAAACTACCTGCTCCGCCCACCATTAGCAAACGCACTTTCGCCTGTTGTGCAGCCGCCACCACCGCACGTTTTGCCGCCCAAGTTTGAGCGACAAAATCTTCACTGGCACGGTTTACGGTGGCATCGACCACCACATCATAGTTCGCAAAAATTTCGGTTAATCCCACCGCTTGCGTGAGGTCAATCGCCACCGCATCAAGGTTTGGCTTGGTTGCCACTTTGCTTGGATCACGGCTTGCCACCGTTACCGAATGTTGGCGAGCCAATAATTCTTCGCTCACGGCACGTCCAACGTAGCCTGTTCCGCCTAATACTAATACTTTCATTGTTTACCTCTCATAAATAATTGGATTGTGTTTAAGTTGGTTCGCATTATAAAAAGGGGCTTATCAATGATAAACCCCTATTTTTGCAAAAGACTATTGCATAATCTGCAACAATACTAAATATCCATTGGTTGCCATTCTTGCCCTTTGACTGGCGGCAGCCACGCCCCACCATTAACGCAGAACGACCAAAGCAGATCAGGAATGCCGTAATGATCCGCTTGCTCAGGGTCGAGTTCGCTCACGATTTCCGCCTCTCTGCCCTCTTTGAGCAAAGTTGCGATGTTCGGGTTAAGCATTACCGCCTTGCCGAGGGCGATAAATTCCGCCCAGCCCGTTTGGTAAGCTTGCGAAATGCGTTCCGCCGTCAGCAAATTGCCCACGCCGATCAACGGTAATTTGCCGTCAATGCGTTGATGCACCAGCTCTAAACGCGTTTTGCTGGTGTCCGCCCCACGGCGAGCCTGTTTGTAAAAATCCCAAAGGGAAATGTGCAGATATTGCAACGGCTTGGTTTTGAGGGCATCGATCAGGGCGAAAGTATTCGCCATTGTCAAGCCGTTTTCGCCCGCTTCTTCGGGGGAAAAGCGGTAGCCGACAATAAATTCATAGGCATCACGCTTGGCGCGCACCTCGTTCACGGCATCCACCACCGCCAACGGGAAACGCAAGCGGTTTTCAAGGCTGCCGCCCCATTGGTCGGTGCGTTGGTTGGTTTGTGCCGAGAAAAATTGCTGAATCAAATAACCGTTCGCCCCGTGGATTTCCACCCCGTCAAAGCCTGCTTGAATCGCCAAATCGGTGGCGTTGGCGTAGGCTTGCACCAAGGCTTCCACTTCCGCCTCGCTATACTGGGTAACCTCTGGCACAGGGTTGCCGTTGTTGAGCTCAGACGGCGAACGATTACCGCCGTGATGAATCTGCAAAATCGCCTTCGCTCCCTGCGACTGAATCAATTCCGCCGTTTGGTGCAGGCTCTCTAAATGGCTTTCATCAAGGGCTTTCGGCTGCCCTGCAAAGGCTCGACCGCCCTCAGCGACAAGGGTCGCCGCCGTGATAAATAAGCCAATATCCCCTGCACGATTCTGCAAAAAGGTACGCTCTTGCTGGCTCAACGTGCCGTCTTCGTTAGAGGAAAAATGGGTCATCGGGGCAACCACAAGGCGATTTTTCACTTCCACGCCATTGTTGAAACGATAAGGTTGAAATAAAGGTTCAAAAGTTGGGTTCATACTGCTTTCCTTTCTCAAAATACAAAAAACAAGCGGTCGTTTTCCGCCAAATTTTTGCGAATGAACGACCGTTCAGTGGGGTGTATGGTAGTCAATTTAGCGGAAAGAGTAAATCCCCCCGTCAACCGTAGATCGAAACTCAAATTTTTTGCTGATCCCTTAATGTAGGTTTGTGGATCGGCGAAAAGTAAATTTTGGGCGGAATTTTTTGGAAAAAGTGGTTTAAGTGGTTGTTTTTTATACGAATTGAATCATTTTTCACATTACAAGCGGTGGGATTTGGGAAAATACTGCGGAATTTCACCGCTTGTTACCACCCACACTGATCCGTGTCCCCCCTACCCCGCCTTCGGCGGTACTTCCCCCGTAAACGGGGCAGATCTTGTGCTGTGAAATTTGAGATCTTTGTTCGTTAGTGAGAGCTGTCTGATCTGCCCACGCTTGCGGGGGAAGTGGCACGCAGTGCCGAAGGGGGCAATAAGGCACAAAACGCAATGGCGTTCTGTTGAACGCTCTGCATTGCGTTTTTATGTTCTATTAAATATGCGTTGAATAACGAAGGTAGCGATTTTTTGAGTAGAAGCACCGTAATGAGGTTTGAAGTGGTGTGAATGAGATCTTGAAAAGGTGTTGTGGGGAAATGATTTTGTTGGGTGTTGTGTTGATCTATGATGAAATTTAGGGGTAGGGATTATTTTTTTAATAAGGAAGAAGAGCGTAATTTTAAGGGGTTTTGTGTGCATTTGTTTTTTGGGAAAATAGGGTTGTTAATAGATAGAGTAAGAAAAGGAATTCTGTTGTTTGTTTATAAATAAGTAACCCAAAGGCTTTGGTTGCTTTACAAAAAAGGCGTAGAATAAATTCTACGCCTTTTTGTTTCATTCAGATTTTAATCATTAGGGTAATACTTTATCCAAGTATCAATGGCAGTATTGTGAATGTAAACACCGTACCCACCCATATTTTCAATTTTTGCTTTAATTTCATCGTACTGTTGCTGGGTAAAATTATATTTATTGCTGTGATGATTCAGCCATACTTGAAGCACTTCCGCATTTCTAATCAAGCCCTTACCTGTTGCTCTTATTGTATCTAGCAACACTTTATCATAATTACCTTTTTCAACTTTTTCCACCTCCTTAGATAAATAACGAAGACTATTCATCATCTCTTTATCAAAAAAAGCAGTCTCTCCCGCTTTTACTCGATTGACGTTACTTAACATTCTTCTGTTGTTATTTACAATTTTGCCTTCAACCTGCAAAAAATGCTTTTCGAGTTTAGGGGTTAATTTTACAGGTGGTGCAAAGGTATCATTTGCGTTTGCAACAGAACCAATCATTAAACCAAGTAGCACAAAGCCTACTTTAAACCATTTCATTTTAGAGTCCTCTTAAAAAGTTAGCTTTTTAGCGTTAATAAATTTATTAACCTTATCTTCTTGTCGAACATCTTGATTAATTCCTATTTCATTTTTCTGTTTAAATGAAAGTTGCTCTTCAAGATTTTTAATTTTTTGAACACTTTCTTGTAGTTCCATATTCTGTGGATTTTTCCTCGCTGTCTCTGCCATAATTTGCAAGTTTTTATCTGAAATTTTTTCAAGGGTCTGTATTCGTTTATCATCATCTTTAATTTCTTCAAGACCTCTTGCGAAGTTAATAATATTTTCAGATTCGTGATAATCAGCATCATTAAGTCTTTTTGCTAATTGAATAAATTCTTGGCTCATTTTTTGTTAGAGCTATTAATTAAATCAACAGAAACACTTATTGTTGTTCCAAGGTTATCCTTAGTTAATGCTGTATTTGTATAATCCAATTTACCGTTTTTATTTTCAACAATGTTACCGCTTGCACCTTTTTGAGAGGCGATTTGATTTATCGCTTGAACTTTTTGTGGAACGGATTTTTGCGTTGAATAGCCTAGCGATATCAACTCTTAAAATCATTGCAACCCCTGCCGCCTTCGGCGGGGAATTAAAGGGCTTGCCGCAACACGGCAACCCCTTTAATTAATTACAATAGGGCAACTTCGTTGCCGAGGTAATAAGCCATAAATGGCTATTTTGAATAAGAATAACCATTCTTTTTATTATCTAGCCAACGAATATATTGAATTGCATTATTTTCTCCACAAGGCCAATGCTTACACCCTAAATATCCATATTTGGTATCAATAGAACATATGGGATACCATAAAAATTCAAAAGAAAGAGGCTTGCCTGTATTTACTAAACACGGGTTATACTCTTTTAAATCTTCTATAACAAACTTATCTGGATGCTTATTCTTATGGCTAGGCTCTGCACAAAACACACTAAATGTGGGTTGCATAAAGTTAGCTAAACCTTTTTTCCAATTTTTTTCAGAACCGTGATGTGGAACTTGAAGAACCAAGATATTTCCCCAGCGTTCATCACCTATGGTGTTTTTGAGACTTTTAATATATTTATCATCTGATAGAAAACCATCTCCGCAATATAAAATTGCTGATTTTTGCATTTTATCCTTGCCAGTGGTTCCAGAATCATTACACCATTTAAATAAAAAATGTTCTTCGCTATATAATTCTTCAAAATAAGAAGAACCATCACGATCTTTTAACTCAGTAACTTTCTTTTTGTGTGTGTCAAATAATGGTGGTAAAAACAGATCACCTACATAAGGTTTTTTAACATCTATATAAAGGTGCATTGAAATATGATTGGCTTTTGAATCAATATCAACTCCCACTAAATGACGAGTAATGATTTCTTTTACTTTATTTAATTTTTTAATACTTATTTCAACCTTTCCATTTGGTTTAATTTCCTTATTAATTTCTTCTTCTAATTTTTTAAAGTCAACTTTAATATCAGCAATATTATTTTTTATAAATAATTCAAAAGGCGTCATATAAGGAATGATATCTAGCTCAGGAAAGTCTGAGCCATATTTAACGGAAAAAATACTTTCCTTACTTTTAGGATGGTAGAAATGTTTTACATTAAAAGAAAATTCAGATACGATGAATCCGTCTAAATCATCAGACTTATCAAATCCTTCTAATTTTGCTAATCTTTCTTTTGAAATATAATTATTCGCTGAAAACTTAGCTTTATTACTAGATTTAGCTAGCTTTGGGGAATCCTTATCGGATTGTTGAAATTCTTAGGTAGGTTTAGCAGATTTAAGGTTTTTAGTAACAATAATAACGTTTTTAGCCTTTATACCTTTTTTATGTAAAGCTTGTAATGGGTAAATATATTCAATGAGATCTTTCCCTTCATATCCTAATAGCACTGCCATTACCAATCTTTGCCATAGGGAATAATAAGGCAATAAAATATTTTCTATGGTAATATCTTTACGAAGTCTATCAATACCACTTTTGTGATCTTTGTGAAAATGTGAAATAGCCAATAAATCCAGTCTTTCATTTGGCAGACTTTGTTTCATTTCCTTAATAGGCTGATCTAATATAGCAACCTTACTGCTCGTGCCACAATCATAAACCCACGAGAAAGTTTTACCCAAAGTTTGCACTTGACCACTCGTGAATAGCCCCTGTTTTGCAGGCCAAAATTGATAAATCGCACGTTGAATTTGATAAGATAATGACATTTTTCCTTCAATTCTCTTGATATTTCGTTAAATAGCTCTTCGGTTGATTTTTTAGCCAACCAACCCTATTTAAGTTGATTAAAACGCATTCTACTCTTGCCTTATTTTTTGTCCAGTATTTTATGATTATTTGAGCAATTTTTAGCAAAAAGGAAGAAGAAAGGGGGAAGATATGAAAGTAAGTTAGCAATAGGAAAATAAAAAAACCACCCAACAGGGACGTTGGGTGGTTTTTTATTAAATTGAGATGATTCTTTTTTATTATTCAACCATTTCCATTTTTCTTAAATAATCAGGGTTAATTAACTCTTGTGCCACCCACCAATTTAAGGTGAGGGTAATTTCGCCTTCGGTGTAAGCACCTAACGCATAGGGTGGATAGACAAAATGAATGCCTTCGGGCGAGAAGTAGAAACTATCCGATACGCTGAAATCGGCTTTGGCTGTGAAAGGTTCGTTGCCGTTGTTACGAGCTTGATAAACTTCCCACAAGCGGTCGGTTAAGGCGGATTTTTTCGCTTCACTGACGAGATCGTTTAAGCCGATGATTTTGCGTTTATCCACATCGACATTGATATATTGGGTGTTGTAAATGCCGTGTGCACCGCCCGTGTAGAGGTAGGTGAGTTGCGAGAAAGTGGCAAGGTTTTCACGTTGCCCTTGATATGCCATTTTGAGATCAAAACTGTAACCCAACCCACGATCCAGTTTGAGTGCCTGTTCTTGATTTTGGGCAATTTGAGCGAGGTTTTGTTCGATTTGGGCTTTGTTGATCGGGGCGTTGCCGACTGCGTTGGCATTGATCGCTGAGAGGTTTTCTCGCCATAACAGTTGATCCAGCCAGTCAATGCCTGTTTCCACAATCACATTTGAGATCGATAAATTGCCCTGTTCCCGAGGAAATTCCTCATCGGGTTGCGGTGGGTATTTGATCTCGGTTTTTTTCTCAAACAGTGTAACCACTTTCGGGCGTAAGGCTGGGACGCTATCGGCAATTTTTTGCGAAGATCCGACCGCTTGTTGGCTGGAAGCGGTGGGATTTTGGGAAATTTTTTCACACGCCGTTAAAGCGAAAACGGTGGAGAGACTCAGGGATAAAAGGGCTTTTTTCATTGGATTTCCTAACAAATTAACATTTTTCTCGCACATAACATTCCGCCCCTTTGGCGAGCATTCGCAGTTGCATTACCACCCGTTTTTTGAGCTGTTCCCGTTCGGTGGGGTTCATATCAAGGGCCTGCGAGCCTGCGGTAAACACGAGGGTAACTAAGCCCTCGGATTGCACATAGGCGATGTGGCGGTCGATGTTGGGGGTTTTCATTTGGATATATTGGGCGAGTTCCGCGACAAAATGCTGAATTTCACGGCTGGCAGCGGTGCGAAACTCTTGCGAAGTGCCAGAGCTTTCCCGTAGCAGCAGGCGGAACACGTTGGGGCGGTCGGCGATAAATTCAAAAAAGGTATCAACCGAGGTAACCACCGCACTGCCGCCCTTTTCCAACCGCTTGCGGGCTTGTCGCATTAGCTGGCGAAGAATTAAGCCTGATTCGTCCACCATTGCCAAGCCGAGTTCGTCCATATCTTTGAAATGGCGGTAAAAGGAAGTCGGGGCGATGCCTGCCTCTCTCGCCACTTCTCGCAGGCTGAGGTTGGAAAAACTTTTCTCAGCGGCAAGTTGGTTGAATGCTGCGTCCACCAAGGCTCGGCGAGTTTTTTCTTTTTGAATGGCACGGATTCCTGCGGACATTTTAGCCTTCCATTAAGGTGGTAATTTCTTTGGCGAGGCGTTCGTATCGCATTCTTAACGACGAGCCTGGGCGGTAAACTAAGCCAATCGCACGATAGGGTTCGGGATCGCTAAACGGCAAATAGCGAATGGCGTTTTCTGAGCCGACTCGGCTTGCCAATTCGGGAATCAGCGTAATGCCCGTATCCGCCGCCACCATATTGCGTAAGGTTTCGAGGCTGGTGGCTTTGAAATGTTGATTTTCTTTCGCCCCCACGTTCATACAGTAATCGAGGGTTTGGGAACGCAGGCAATGCCCGTCATCTAGCAGTAGCATTTCACAGTTGTTGAGTTCTTTGAGATCGACTTTGTCGCGGCTCGCCCATTCGTGGCGGGCGGACACCGCTAATAACATTCGCTCTTTAAACATCGGCACTTCGATAAACGGCTCGGTCTCTTTGCCGAGGGCAAGAATGGCACAATCGAGCTGCCCTGCTTCGAGCTGGTTCATCAGTTGTGCCGTTTGCTGTTCGTATAAAAAAAGTTCCAATTCGGGATACTGACTTTTGAGGGTCGGCAGAATGATCGGCAACAGATAAGGGCTGAGGGTCGGAATAATGCCGATGTGGATCGGGCCTGCCATTTCCTTGCCTTGATTGCTGACCATTTCTTTGAACACGTTCACTTCTCGCAAAATGGCTTTGGCTTGTTCCACCAACATTAGCCCCGCTTGGGTAAACAGCACGCGGCGGCTAGTGCGTTCGCACAAAATCACGCCCAATTCGTCTTCTAATTTTTTAATCTGACCGCTTAATGTGGGCTGGCTGACGTTGCAGGCTTCCGCCGCTTTGTGATAGTGCCGATGTTCTGCTAATGCGATTAAATATTCTAAATTTCGGATATTCATTGCCATTCCTCGTTTGTCAAAATCCCCCAAATTTTAGGGGAAAATTATCGGAAAAATCAATTATTTTCTAAGGGTTTAATCATCTTTTTCTATTGTAAATATGCTTGATTGATAAGATAGACATAACCAAATCCACAAAAATAATGTATAATAATAACAATTTTTTTACGTTATAAATTAAACTAGGAGAAACCAATGTCTTTCAAAGATATGACAGGTCAAAAAGTACCAAGCGTTACTTTCCACACTCGCCAAGGCGATGCGTGGGTTGATGTAACCACAGATGAATTATTCAACGGCAAAAACGTGATCGTATTCTCATTACCCGGTGCGTTCACCCCAACTTGCTCATCAACTCACTTACCACGCTACAACGAATTAGCCCACGAATTTAAAGCGTTAGGCATTGACGACATTATTTGTATGTCTGTAAACGATACGTTCGTAATGAACGCGTGGAAAGCGGATCAAGAATCTGAAAACATCACTGTAATCCCAGACGGCAACGGCGAATTTACCGAGGGTATGGGCTTATTAGTCGGCAAAGAAGATTTAGGCTTCGGCAAACGCTCTTGGCGTTATTCTATGCTCGTGAAAAACGGCGTAGTTGAAAAAATGTTCATCGAGCCACAAGAGCCAGGCGACCCGTTCAAAGTCTCTGACGCTGACACAATGATCAAATACCTCAATCCAGAGTGGCAAGCAAAACCATCTGTATCAATCATCACCAAACCAGGTTGCTCATTCTGTGCCAAAGCGAAAGCGTTATTAACCGAAAAAGGCTACACCTTTGAAGAGATCGTGTTAGGTCGTGATGCGACCACTACTTCTGTGCGTGCCATCACTGGTCGCTCAACTGCACCACAAGTATTCATCGGCGGTCAGCACATCGGCGGCAGCGATGATTTAGAAGCCTACTTTGCAAAATAATTGATAAAGTAACCCCTTGTAAAAGCAAAAAGGACTGAATAATTCAGTCCTTTTTTATTATAGTTGCTTTATAACCGTTTGTAATTTTTCCAGCACCATTTCGGGCTGAATGTCGATCAGGCTTTGGTGGTAGCCGTCATTGCCCTCGCCTTTACGAATTTTAATCAAGCCCCCGTCAATCAGGCGGATAATCACCGCTTTGTCGGAAAGCGGTGGGGTGTATTGAGGGCTGGTTGGTCCATATAAGGCGACAAGCGGTCGGTTAAGGGCGGCGGCGATGTGCATTAGCCCAGAGTCGTTGCTCACAATCGCTTGGCAGGTGGAAATGAGATCCACCGCTTGATTGAGGTCGGTCTGCCCTGCTAAATTCACACAATAACGCTGTAAAGATTCGGGCAAGGCTTGGCGGATTTGCTCGCCCACTTCCGTATCTTTTTTCGAGCCGAACAGATGAACGGCGTAGCCCTGTTCAATCAATTTTTGGGCGAGGGTAGCATAATGATAGTGGGGATAGCGTTTCGCTGGCCCAAATTCTGCCCCTGGGCAGAAGCCAATCGCAGGGCGATTTTCCGCATATTCAAACTGCTTGGCAAATTTGGCTTGGGTTTGTGCCACTTGGTTTAGATCAACTTGCAGATAAGGCTTGGCAATCGGCAGATTGTCGGCGGTTGGAATCGCTTTTTTCTCGAACGCCAACGCCACATAGCGTTGCACCATCATCGGATAATCGTTTTTATTGGCACGCAAATCGTTCAAAAAACCATACCGCATTTCCCCTTTCCAGCCACGGCGGTGGGCGATTTTAGCGAAAAATGGAATAAAGGCAGATTTGAGCGAATTCGGTAGCACAATCGCCATATCATATTGATTTCTCAGATTTTTGCCGAGTTGATAACGCTCGCACAAACGGAACGAACCGTGTCCAATCGGCATTGAGAGTGCTGTTCGCACTTCGGGCATTCTCGCCAACAACGGACGACACCAATCGGGTGCCATTACGTCAATTTGGCAGTTGGGATAATTAGTTTTGAGCTGCTGATAAAGGCTGTGGGACATCATCATATCCCCCACCCACGAGGGGGCGATCACTAAAATCTTCATTTTTTCACTTTACAATTTTCTGCCAAAATCTTACCGCTATTATCACGCAAGGTCGCATAGCCGTTCAGGTTTTCAATCCAATTCCAGCGAATGTTGCTGTATTGGTTACCTCGCTGATTGACCGTTGCCGAAAGGGTGTGGGTCGATTTGCCAAAGGTAACGGTGATCGATTTCGCTTTGCTCACTTTTTTCGCCGTTTTTTTCGGTTGAGCCTGTTGCACTCGCACCACTTTATCGCCCTTGCATTGATATTCTACCGAGTGGCGACTAACCGAAACTCGGTTTTTGGTTTGCGTTTTTTTCGCTGGCTCAACGGAATTTTGCATCTGCTCAACGGGTGGTGGCACGAGGGGATTATTGGCACAGCCACTGAGCATTACCGCTGAAAACAGTGCCACTGCATAAAATTTCTTCATTTCGGCTATCCTTAAATGAAAAAGAGCAATAGTCGCCTATTGCCCTTTGAAATTGAATTATTTGAAACGATATGAACCGTCCGCTTGACGGGTGAATCGACCGCCAGAGCCGATATTCATTTCCACGACGCGATTATTTTTATCTAAACGCACGGTGATTTTTTCGTTCACTTTTAAGTTGCTCACAATGCCGTTGGCACGACTCATTGCGTTCACATCTGAGATATTTAAGCCGTTATCACGGAACACTTGCATTAACGAAACGCTTTTCGGCACGGTCATTGTTTTGCTCGCCACCACCGTATCAGATTGTGCTGGGGCTGCCGTTGCCACAACTTTTTGAACAGGTTGAGCAGGTGCTGCGGTCGCCACTACTTTTTGTGCTGGGGCTACAACCACTTTTTGAGCTGTTGCTGCTGGGGTAACTTTTGCTACCGCAGGTTTACCCGATTCCACATTTTGAATCAGTTGATCCATACGGGCATTTTTTTCCACTTTCGCTTTATATTCAGCAGCGGTCATCGCCTTGATTTTCGGCTGTTCCGCTTTTTTCTCAACGGTTGCGGTTTTTTCTGCTTTCGCTTTCGTATTACGCTCTGGCTGATAAATCACGCTACCTTGGCTATTCGGCTTAACCACTTTCACGGTTGGCTGTTTAACAGGGGCTACTGCTGGGGTAGTGGTTTCGCCATTTTGATTTGCCACAACCTCATCTTGACTGATCGTGATGCCATTATCAGTTTGAGCGGTTTCCCCTTGTGATGCAGTTTGGGCTGGCTCGCCAATAGTCGCATTATTATCGCCCGAAATGGTTACGGAACTATCCGCTTGTTGAGTCGGTTGAGCGTCTGCCGATGATTGAGCTTGTTGCTCTTGCTGTTGAGCTTGTTGTTGAGCGAGTGCTTCCGCCTCACGAGCCTCTGCCGCTTTCGCTTCTTCCTCGTTTACTGGGCGGAACTCAATCGGCAAGCTATTGCCTTGCGGTTGATTTTCTAACTCGGCAACCGTTTGTGGGGTGTTTGGTTTTAATAACCAGAACGCCACGCCACCCAATAAGGCTAATAAAATCACGGTTAAAATACGGCGGAATTTTGACGGCACTTTTGGCATTTGCTTATCCTCTTTGGTTGATGAAGCCGCACCTGATGCGGCTGGAATCACACGATCCATACTAGGCTTGACCGCAGGCATTTCCGTTGGTTCAACTCTTTGCGTAGCAGGTTGAGGGGCAGAATTTGCCGAAATCGCACCGCTGGCCACGGTTGCCGCCGCTTGAACTGGGGTGCTTTGCGGTTGAGCCGTCATTTGTGGTTGAGCAACGTTCGCCGTTGCTTGAACACTCGGCTGAACCGCAGGCTGAATTTGCGGTTGAGCGGTTGGCTGAACGGTGGCTTGAATGGTTGGTTGTACCGCTGGTTGAGCTTGACGAGCCTGCTGCATTTCCTCAAAAGTCGCATTGTTTTGAATCGCACTCGCAGGGCGATTTAACGGCTGACTAAACGTGTGAGCAGGGGCATTGTTAGTTTTCATTGAGACAAAAGGGGAAATCGTTGGCTTTTGCTCGCTTTTCACTTCTGTTTTTACTTCTGCGGTTTCCACTTTTGGCTCTTTCGGGGCGAGGCTTGCCAACACTTCGCTTGATTTACTAATGCGTTCCAAGGTGCTTTCTGCATTTTCCGCAGGGGTAGGATTTGGGCGAGGGGTTTCGCTGGCGTTGCCGAAAGTCGGCTCAATACGATTTTTCTGATTCATTTGCTTTTCCAAAATAAAGGGTAAAAAACTGGCGACATTCTAGCAAATCATCGCTTAAATTTCAGTAGCAAGGGGGTAGATTTCACAAAATTTTTGTAAATTGTCGCCTAGCTCAAATTTCGCCCGTTGGCAACCACCAAAATCGATTTTTTCGACAGGGATCGACAAAATCATTTTTGCCGATTGCTCACGCCTTTCCTTGCGGTTATTTTGCTCAACGCTAACCCACAATCTTAATCCATAACCAAAGAGGAACATTCTATGAAAATGCTCAAATCCCTAAGCCTTAGCTTATTATTCGGACTTTCCACCCTCGCCGTTGCAAATGAGGCAGTTCAAACATCGGCGACAGCAGAAAATCCGCCGATCCAACCCCTTGTAGAGGCGGAAAAAGCGGTCGAAAAAAAGGTGGAAAATAAAACCGCCACCAACCCGAATTTAGTGAATATCAACACCGCATCCGCCGCTGAATTGCAGGATAAATTGGTCGGTATCGGGGCGAAAAAGGCCCAAGCGATTGTGGATTACCGCACCAAAAACGGTAATTTTGTGAGCCTTGAACAACTTACCGAAGTGAGTGGCATCGGCAAAGCCACCCTCGACAAAAACCGAGATCGAATTGTGCTGGAATAATCGCTCAATAAACAGGCTAAGTTTGGTAGTCAAACTTAGCCTGTGCGGTTGCATTAGGTAATCCCTCACATTTTTGCTATACTTCGCCCCCGAATTATTTACCAAAAATCAAGGATTTAAAATGCAACGACAAGCCTACAACAGCCCAAGCTACGGGCAAAAGGCGAAAATCGCACTTCACTATTTACTGCCACAACTTGCCCTCACTCGAATGGCAGGCTGGCTAGCGGAACAAAAATGGGGGGCAGTAACCCATTTCATCATCAAGGCATTTGCCAAAAAATACCAAGTTAATTTAGGCGAGGCGGAAAAAAGTAATCCGTCCGATTATGCGACTTTCAACGAATTTTTTATCCGCCCATTGAAAGAGAACGCTCGCCCGATCAACCAAGATCCGCAAGCTCTCTGCTTACCTGCGGACGGCAAAGTGAGCGAACTCGGCAACATCGAGCAAAATCAACTGTTGCAAGCCAAGGGGCATACTTTTACCCTTGAAACCTTGCTCGCCAACGATAGCGAACTTGCCGACAAATTCAAAAACGGCAATTTCATCACCACCTACCTCTCACCAAAGGATTACCACCGCGTACATATGCCGTGCGATGCCACTTTGAAAAAGATGATCTACGTGCCAGGGGAACTCTTTTCGGTTAATCCATTCCTCGCCGAACACATTCCGAACCTGTTCGCCCGCAACGAACGTGTGATCTGCGAATTTGAAACGGCATTTGGACCTATGGTGCAAATACTGGTCGGAGCGACAATCACCGCAAGTATGAGTACAGTATGGGCTGGCGTGATCAACCCACCGCGTGCCAAAGAAGTCGTTACTTACGAATACCTCAGCGAAGGCGAAACAGCGGTTAAACTGAAAAAAGGGCAAGAAATGGGCGCATTCCGCCTCGGCTCAACGGTAATCAACCTCTTCCCACAAGGTGCAGTGCAATTTGAAGACTACCTCAACCAAGGCACTGTTACCCGAATGGGGGAAAGATTGGCGAAGATTATCGGCTAATCCAAATTAAGAAAAATAAAATCTTTATCATTTACGAAAAAGGATCTTCCCCCGCTTGCGGGGGAAGTCCCTGCGAAGCAGGGGTAGGGGGCAAACAAGCGGTAAGATTTCCGTAAATTTTTTATTTTTACAAAATTTGCCCCCTTCCCCCTTCGGGTACTTCCCCCGTAAACGGGGGAAGATCATATAATCGACCTCGTAAAAGAGGATAACACCAAATTCATATCAAAATTGAGGAAACAACAATGTCAAAATTCGCAATGGTTTTTCCAGGGCAAGGGTCGCAGGCGATTGGTATGCTTGCGGATCTCGCCCCTGTTTATCCTGTGGTGCAACAAACTTTCCAGCAAGCCAGTGAGGTGTTGGGCTATGATTTGTGGGATCTCGTCCAAAATGGGGCGGCGGAAGATCTCAACCAAACCCACCGCACTCAACCTGCTCTGCTCGCCGCTTCCGTGGCGTTATTCCGTATTTGGCAACAGAAATTCCCTGAGCAAAAACCGTCTGTAATGGCAGGGCATAGCTTGGGCGAATACTCGGCGTTGGTGTGTGCAGGCGTGCTGAATTTCCAAGATGCGATCAAGCTGGTGGAATTGCGTGGGCAGTTGATGCAGCAAGCCGTACCGGCTGGCACTGGGGCGATGTATGCGATTATCGGCTTAGACAATGAGGCGATTATCGAAGCCTGTGCCAAAGCTCAAAGCGAAGCGGCAGAGGGCGAGATTGTGTCGGCGGTAAACTTCAACTCACCTGGGCAAGTGGTGATCGCCGGCTCAAAAAATGCGGTGGAACGTGCTGGGGCGTTGTGTAAAGAGGCAGGGGCAAAACGTGCATTGCCGTTGGCAGTTAGTGTCCCTTCACACTGTGCTTTAATGAAACCTGCGGCGGAAAAATTGGCGGAAACCTTAGCCACCATTGAACTTTCTGCCCCGAGCGTGCCTGTGATCAACAACGTGGACGTCGCGGTGGAAAGCGATCCAACCGCAATCCGCAATGCGTTGGTGCGTCAGCTTTACAGCCCAGTTCGCTGGACGGAAACCGTGGAAAAAATGGCAAACGAGGGCGTAACCACCCTTTACGAAATCGGGCCAAACAAAGTTTTAACAGGTTTAGCAAGCCGTATCGTGAAAGAACTTTCCGCCAAAGCGGTCAATGATGTCGCTTCATTTGAGGCAGTAACTTTCGAGTAATCCCGAATAATCCGATGAAAATGAAAAAATGGCTACTCTGCACCCTGCTTTTTTCGGCGAACAGCTTCGCTGATTATGCCTTGGTGCTTGTTCGCCCTGATTATTCAGATTTAAAAATTTTGACCGTGTCCGAAACCCTTTCGGGCTGTTCCACCACCAAGCAAAATTTTGATCGCCTCTACTCAGGCACTAAATTTTTCTTGAAATGTGTCGAACTGGGTAGCAATACCACGGTCGTCAATCAACCATAAGGAAACCAAAATGCAAGGTAAAATCGCATTAGTAACGGGTGCTACCCGTGGCATCGGGCGTGCAATCGCCGAAGAATTAGTCGCCAAAGGGGCAACCGTGATCGGCACGGCAACCTCAGAAAAAGGGGCGGAATCGATCTCAGCCTATTTAGGCGAGAACGGCAAAGGCTTAGTGCTAAACGTGGCGGACGCCGATTCGATTGAGCAAGTGTTAGCCCAAATCAAAGAGCAATTTGGCGACATTGATATTCTCGTCAATAACGCAGGGATCACCCGTGATAACCTGTTAATGCGTATGAAAGATGAGGAATGGTTCGACATTATCCAAACCAACCTCACGTCTGTTTATCGCCTGTCAAAAGCGATGTTACGCACAATGATGAAAAAACGTTTCGGGCGTATCATTACGATTGGTTCGGTGGTTGGCTCAATGGGCAACCCAGGGCAAACCAACTATTGTGCGGCGAAAGCAGGTTTGGTGGGCTTCTCAAAATCCCTCGCCAAAGAAGTGGCTTCCCGTGGCATTACCGTGAACGTGGTCGCCCCTGGTTTTATTGCGACTGATATGACCGATGAACTGACGGACGAGCAAAAAAATGCGATCCTCAGCCAGATTCCAGCAGGTCAATTAGGGCAAGCGAAAGACATCGCCAAAGCGGTGGCATTCTTAGCCTCTGACGACGCTGGCTACATCACAGGCGAAACCATTCACGTGAATGGCGGCTTATATATGAACTAACCGTGCAAGCGGTCGGATTTCGCCGAATTTTCCGTAAAAAATTCGGCATTTCTTTTTTTATTTTCCTCGTAGCACAATGTTACCCTCTACCGCTTGCGGGATAGGGACAGATTTTTCTTCGTGAAGAAGAAAAATCAGGGAGAGGGAAAAATTGGCGGAAATCTTACCGCTTGTTGCCCTCTCTATGATTAAAATGCTGAACGCATTTTAATCTGTCTCTCGCCCAAAATCGGTGAGAGTGCATAAACTCTACGTTTTTTTATTTTCTAACGCTCAAAAGGAAAATGCTCAACCAGCCTTCCCTTTTGAACAATAATGTGTGTGTAAATGATGAACAAAAATACCCTCGTGGTCGGCTTTATGCTGTTTGCCATTTTTTTCGGGGCGGGGAATCTTATCTTTCCGCCAAAACTCGGGCTTGAAAGCGGAACGGCGTTTTTGCCTGCGATTTCAGGCTTCGTCTTAACCGGCATTGGCTTGCCGTTGCTCGGCATTGTGGTGAGTGCCTTTTATGAAGGGGGATACAAAGCCGCCCTCAACAAAATCAGCCCTTACTTTTCGATCGCCTTTTTGGTGGCGATTTATCTTGCGATCGGGCCTTTCTTCGCCGGCCCTCGCACAGGGGCGACCGCTTACGAAATGGCGGTTGTACCATTTTTAGGGCAGCCCGACAGCCTTTCCCTCTTTCTTTTCAGCTCTGGCTATTTTGCGGTGGCACTTTGGTTGAGCCTCAACCCGTCCAAAATGGTGGATCGCATTGGCTCAATTTTAACCCCCGTGTTGATCCTCTCGATCCTCGCCCTTGTGGTGCAAGCCTATTTTCTGCTTTCGGGGAATGAACCCTTGCCAAATCCCACCGAAAAAGCCTACTTTGCAAGCGGTATGTTAGAGGGCTATCAAACAATGGACGCCCTCGCTGCCCTTGCGTTTTCAGTGATTGTGATTAACGCGATCAAAGCCAAAGGTGTGCCGCCATCGGCACTCGCCAAACAAACCGCCCTCGCTGGCGTGGTGGCAGCGGTAGCGTTGGCGATTATTTACACGTCCCTCGGTTGGATCGGCAACCACTTGCCAATCAGTGCCGAAACCTTGGCGGATCTCGCCGCCAAAAATCAAGATGTCGGCACCTATATTTTGAACAGCGTAACCGCCCAAGCCTTTGGCGAATTAGGGCGAACCCTGCTCGGCATTATCGTTTCCCTCGCCTGCTTAACCACTACCGTAGGGCTGGCGGTGTCGGTAAGCGAATACTTTCACGAACTGTTGCCGAAAATTTCTTACCGTGCTTTCGTGATTTTATTCGTGCTGATTAGTTTTGCGATTGCCAATCAAGGCTTGACCGCCGTGATCAGCAAATCGATCCCGATGTTGCTGATTCTCTACCCGATTGCAATGACGGTAATGCTAATGCTGGCGTTAAATATTTTGGTAAAGATACCGCTTGTCGCCCAGCGTTTGACCCTCGCGATTGTCAGCCTGATTTCGATTTTATCGGTGCTGGGCGTGGGCTTTACCGAAGCCTTACCGCTCAAAAACTATTCAATGGAATGGCTGCCGTTTGCGGTCGGGGGCGTGGTGTTTGGCTCAATTTTTGCTAAACTATCCGCCAGAAAATAATCATTATCGACAGGTTCGCCTGTCGATTTTTTTAGGAAAAGGAAACCAAAATGCCAGAATTACCCGAAGTCGA
Source organism: Haemophilus paracuniculus (assembly GCF_002015115.1). Classification (GTDB taxonomy): domain Bacteria; phylum Pseudomonadota; class Gammaproteobacteria; order Enterobacterales; family Pasteurellaceae; genus Haemophilus_E; species Haemophilus_E paracuniculus. The sequence continues at coordinate 55,393 of NZ_MUYA01000004.1, read as the reverse complement.
AACCAGCGTGCGAGGCGTATCGCCCTATTTAGTCGGCGAAAAAATCAAGCAAATCATCGTCCGCCAGCCCAAATTACGCTGGGCGGTCAGCCCTGAATTATCGCAACTGCAAGGGGCAGAAATTTTGGCGGTGGAACGGCGAGCCAAATATCTGATTATCCGCACCAATCAAGGGGATATTTTGGTGCATTTGGGAATGTCGGGATCGTTGAGTATCTTGCAAGATCATTCACACCCCGTTGGCAAGCACGATCACGTTGATCTGGAAACCGCAAGCGGTACGATCCTGCGTTATAACGACCCTCGCAAATTCGGGGCGTGGATCTGGGCGGAAAAGGCGGAACAGTCGCCCCTGCTCGCCAAATTAGGGGTTGAACCGCTTTCCGACGCCTTTACAAGCGGTTACTTATGGCAAAAAAGCCGCAATAAAACCGTGGCGGTCAAAAATTTCATAATGAATAACGAAGTGGTGGTCGGCGTGGGCAACATCTACGCCTGCGAATCCCTATTTATGGCAGGCATTCACCCCGACCTCGCCACCCAAAACCTCACCCAAAAACAGTGCGAACGGTTGGTAACAGTCATCAAGCAAGTGCTAACCAAAGCCATTTTGCAAGGCGGAACGACCCTCAAAGATTTTATCCAACCCAACGGCAAACCCGGCTACTTCGCCCAAGTGCTACAAGTTTACGGACGCAAAGGCGAACCCTGCAACGACTGCGGCACCCCGATAGAAGCCAAAATCATCGGACAACGCAACACCTACTACTGCCCAAAGTGCCAGAGGTTGCTGAGGTAAGAAATTTTCAAAAATCCTCCCCCTTGATCTCAGTAAACAGAAAACGGGGCAATGCCCCGTTTGGTGATTATGCTTTTTCGGCTTTGACTACGCCCGTTAAATTTAATAATTTTCTTAAAATTAAATAATAGTGGGCGTTGTCGGTTACGCTGATTTTTAAATTTAATTTAAAGATATTTTCTTCGTTGGTCGGTTCGCTTTGAATGCTGACGATATTGCCGTTCATTGTGGCAATAGTGGAAGTAATACTTGCCAAAATTCCTGCTTGGTGGCGGATTTTGAGGACGATGTCCGTTTCCATTTCCGCTACTTGGGTGGAAATTTCATCGGAACTGACCGCTTGTTCTTGCTGGATTTTGAGGGCGTGGCGGATTCTTGCCTTAGCTTTGGCACTTACCACAAATTTCAGCCAGTGCGGATTCGGGCAATGCCCTTGCTCAATCAAGATTTCCACGGTTTGCCCTGATTTAAGCGGTTGAGAGAGTGGGTAAGGGTTGCGATCCACCACCGCCCCGACACATTGATCGCCGATGTCGGAATGTACCGCATAGGCGAAGTCAATCGCCGTGGCGTGGGCAGGCAGTTCCACGATCCGTCCTTTCGGGGTGAAAACGTAAATATCATCGGAAAAGAGGTCAGATTTGACGCTTTCGATAAATTCTTGTGAGTTGCCCGCACTTTGTTGCAATTCGACAATGCTTTGCAGCCAACGTTGGGCTTTTTGTTGCACGCTAGTGGCTTGTAGCTGTTCGCTGTAACGCCAGAATGCGGCAACGCCGAGAGTTGCCATTTGATCCATTTCTTCGGTGCGAATTTGTACATCAATCGGCACGCCTTTATGCCCGATCATTGAGGTGTGTAACGATTGGTAGCCGTTGGTTTTTGGCACGGCGATGTAGTCTTTGATCCCTTGTGGGCGAGGCTTGTAGAGGGCGTGCATTTGCCCGAGGGTGCGGTAGCAATTATCGACATTTTCCACCACCACACGGAACGCATAAATATCCAAAATCGAATGGAAATGCTGATCCCGTTGTAGCATTTTTTGGTAGAGGGCGTAGAGGTGCTTTTCTTTGCCATAAACGCGACAAGGAATCCCCACTTCGTGTAGGCGTTGTTCAATTTCGTGGGTAATTTTGGCGATCAGATCTTGGCGGGTGTTACGAGCCATTTCAATCGCTAATTTTAAAACGCGGTAGCGATGTGGATAGATCGCTTCTAAGCAGAGATCTTCCAGTTCGTTTTTAAGGTGTTCAATGCCTAAACGATGGGCGAGGGGGCTGTAAATTTCGAGGGTTTCTTTGGCGATGCGGCGGCGTTTGTCGGGGCGAAGTGAGCCGAGGGTTCGCATATTGTGGGTGCGGTCGGCAAGTTTGATTAACACCACACGAATGTCTTTGGTCATCGCCAAAATCATTTTGCGGAAATTTGCCACTTCCGCCTCTTGGCGGGTGCGGAATTTGAGTTTGTCGAGCTTCGACACGCCCTGCACAATTTCCGCTACGCTCGTGCCAAATTCGGCGGCAAGCTGTTCTTGGGTGTAAGGGGTATCTTCAATCACATCGTGCAGCAGGGCTGCCATTACCGCTTCGTGGTCGAGTTTCATTTCGGCAATAATGCACGCCACCGCCACGGGGTGAGTAATGTAAGGCTCGCCACTGGAACGGGTTTGCCCCTCGTGAGCATCTCTCGCCACCACAAAGGCACGTTCGACTAATTCGATTTTATCGGCAGGTAAATAGCCTTGAATAATCTGGTTAAGAGGTTGAAAAAGATACACGTTACACCTGTTAAAAATAAAAAAATGGATAATTGAAAATTATCACAAATGTTACCGCTTGTAGAGGGCGAAACTTTGTTTCTTGTCAATTATCCATTCAGAAATAAGAAATTTTGATGATTAAGCGTTCGCTTGAATATCCGCTAAGAATGAAATGGCTTCTTTTTCGGCAATTTCTTGTTGGATTGCATCGTTATTTTCAAATTGATCCATAATTTCGCTGTTAATTAAGCCTGCTTCAATTTCACGCAATGCGATCACCGTTGGTTTATCGTTTTCTTCTGGCACAAGGGCTTCACGGGTGTTGAGTTGAAGTTGTCTTGCACGGCGTGCCGCGGTCAAAATTAAATCAAAACGGTTGCCGATGATGTCGGCGGCTTCTTGTACGGTTACACGAGCCATTATCTACTCCAAAATATGCGGTTCTATCAATGAAAAAGATTGAGAATTATACAGAAAGTTCCGCAGGCTGACAATGCAACAAGCGGTAAGATTTCGCCAAATTTTTCGGCAAATTAAAGGCGAATGTAGCCGTCATAAATGTGGGTGGCATCGCCCGTCATAAACAGCGGATTACCCACGCCGTTCCATTCGATGTGCAGCGTTCCGCCAGGTAAATCGACCTGCACCTTGCTATCCAGCACACCCTGCATAATGCCGACTGCCACCGCCCCGCACGCCCCGCTGCCACAGGCTTGGGTTTCGCCCGCCCCTCGCTCAAACACGCGTAGTTTGATGTGGTTGCGGTTGATCACCTGCATAAAACCGATGTTGGCTCGCTCGGGAAAACGCTCGTGAGATTCGAGCAACGCCCCTAATTCCAACACGTTGGCGGTGGCGATATCGTCCACTTGTAGCACGCAATGGGGATTTCCCATTGACACCACGCCGCACAGCACCGTTTGAATCTCGGTGCGTAAAATGTAGTTTTTCTCAAATTTATTGGCGGTAAACGGAATTTGAGCAGGTTCCCAAATCGGCTCGCCCATATTCACTCGAACTTGATCGTTTTCTTGCAAGCTCAACACCATTTTGCCTTTGGCGGTGCTGACGTGAATATCTTGTTTATTAGTCAGCCCTTTGAGGGTAACGAAACGGGCAAAACATCTCGCCCCGTTGCCACATTGGGACACTTCGCTACCGTCTGCGTTGAAAATGCGATAGTGGAAATCGAGATCGGGATCGTAAGGTGGCTCAACCAATAAAAGTTGATCGAAGCCGATCCCACGGTGGCGATCCGCCAATTTCCGGATGATCTCATCGGTTAAATAAACGCTCTGAGTTACGCCGTCAATCACCATAAAATCGTTGCCTAGCCCGTGCATTTTTGAGAATTGCATATTGCTTCCTTATTTTAAAAATTTTTTGCGAAGTATGGCATTTTTAGAAGAAATTACAAGCGAACCCACACATTTTAGGTTATGATCTCGCCAATTTTACTCGCTGAGGGATCGCTGATGAATCAAGCCAAAATCATTTTTCCTGCCGTGTTGTTAGTGGCGAACACCGCTTTTGCTGAGCCGACTTGGGCGGATCATAAACGAGAAAGCCTAAAAACTACTTTGCATCAATGGTCGAATAATATCAACGCTTGGCTTGGCGAACCTGACCCAAATCGCCCCGCTTCCGCAGGCTTGCGTGTAATGTTGGACAACGAATGGAATCGCTATGACGGCTATTCGATCAAACCTCGTATTCGCGGCAAAATCAAGCTGCCCGTGCTAAAACAACGCCTGAATTTGGTGTTTGGCGATGATAACTTGGATGACGAAACCAAAGATAAAAACCGCCTCGTGCGTAACTATGATCACCTCGATCCCAACAAAAATTACGACCGCAAACAAGCCCGCGAAAGTAACAGTTCCATTGCTTTGCGTTGGTCGCAGGGGGTAAAACAGCTTGGGATCGACACGGATCTTGATCTCGGTTTACGTTCAGGCGGCGATGTTTATCTGCGTTTTAAAGCGAATAAAGTGTGGCAATGGACGGATCAATTCAGCACCCGTTTAGAACAAATTTACCGCTACGGCATTAACAGCAAACATTATTTACGCACCAATTTTGAAAACCGTTTTAATGAAACGGAAAATCGCCATTTTGCCAATATCGTTTATTTTCAATACACCAAAGATATTGATGAATTAAAATATTGGGGAAACAGCCTTTATCGCCAACATAATTTTGCGGGTTACAAGCGGTTAAATTATGGGATTTTTGCGGGTGGGCAAGTCAGTAAAAAAGATTTTAAATTGATGAAGTACGGACCTTTTATTAACTGGCGACAACCAATTTATCACGACTGGTTATTTATCGAGCCTGAATTAAATTTCTATAATAATCGAGATTTAAATCGTAAACATTCAATCGGTGCATTTATGCGGATTGAGGCATTATTCTAATTTTAAAATAAAAGGCAAAATTTTTAAAAATCCTACCCCTTGCAAAGCCTATTTTTAAGTATAAAAAAACCGAACAGTTACGTTCGGTTTTTTTTATTTTTTAAGCCAAACCTAATTGACCAATTTTAACCCCAACATTCCCTAAGGAAACAGGGCTGAGATATTCGCCTAAAAATTCAAATAAGAGATCAACTTGATCGAATTGACGTTCGATTTTAATTTCATCTTCCACTTTACGAATAAATTCATAAATGGTTTTACCATTTTGAGTTTCGGCAGTGAGGGTTAAATAAACCGTTTCAAAAAAGTGATTAACGTTGCCCTCTTCACCTGGGTCGCTTACGCGTACATTCCAATGGTTGCTAAATAACATTTGTTTAGACATTGTATTTACCTCTTATGTTTTAAATTAAATTGGCTTCTCGCCGTGCGATATTGCGTTCCGTTTCTAAATCGGAATCTTGTGGATTGGGAATATCGCCCAATAATTCACTAATCAAAATAATATGATTTAAATGGCAAAAATAAGAAAATTGATCGGCTAACCAGAACGGTTTTTTATAATCTAAATCTGCCAAAATCTGTTTTGCTTTCTGTTTACGAATTAAATAAAGGGCTGAACCTAAATTATCTGTTTGGTAAGTCGATTGAGCAAAATTTAAATTCATTCCCTCAATTTTTTGCATATTAACAGGACGATTTAATTGATGTAATAACACCAATTCGACCACGGGATTGGTTTTAATTTTCTCAATAATTAAATTCGTCCAATGGGAAAAATCGGGGTGCAATAAAATATCATCTTCCGCCACAATCGCAAAATCCTGATCGGCAAGTTGCGAATTTTCGGCAATTTGTTGCCAGCATTGCAGATGAGAAAAGGTGCAAGCAATTTCGCCAAAGGTTATTTTTCGATGAATTAACTTTTCAAAAAATTGGGTATTAAATAGCAATCGCTGATCGCCCACTTTTTCTAAATCAAACTTATCCACCGCACTAATCCGTTGGAAAAATTTTGCATCGGGGTGTTGATTAAATTTTTCCAAGCGTTGTGGGTGGCGATCTAAATTGATCACATAGCCTTGCAACATTATTTTTTCTCGTAAATTAGATCGGCAAAAAATAACAAAAATCTGACCGCTTGCAAGCGGTCAGATTACGCCCAATTATTGCAATAATGAAATATCGGCAACCTGTAAGAACAGGGCTTGCAGGGTGTTCAAAATCGCTAAACGGTTGTTACGCAAGGTTGGATCTTCGGCGTTCACCATTACGTTGTCGAAGAAGTTATCCACAGGCTGGCGTAAGTTGGCGAGTTTATTCAACACTGCGGTGTAGTCGCCTTGGGCGATCAACGGTTGCACCTCTTTTTCGAGGGCAAGCACGCTTTCCGCGAGAGCTTTTTCCGCAGGCTCAACGCAAGCGGTGAGATCCACCGAGCCGATTGCCGTTTCCACTTTGGCGAGAATGTTGCTCACACGTTTATTCGCCGCCGCAAGGGCTTCGGCACTGTCGAGGGTGCGGAAATGTGCCACCGCACGCACGCGAGCATCAAAATCCGCAGGGCGAGTTGGACGGCGAGCCAGCACCGCTTGAATCACATCAACCGCAATGCCCTCATCTTGATACCACGCACGGAAGCGACCGAGCATAAAGTCCACCACATCGGCAACCACATTTGCATTGGTTAATTTATCGCCGAAAGATTGTGCCGAGGTTTTAACCAGATCTTCGAGATCAAGCGGTAGTTTTTTCTCAACAATAATCCGCAGCACGCCAAGTGCGGCACGGCGTAGGGCGAACGGATCTTTGTCGCCTTTCGGGTGCTGACCAATCCCGAAAATCCCCGTGAGGGTGTCGATTTTATCCGCCAACGCCACCGAGCAAGCCACCAAGGATTTCGGCAATTCATCGCCGGCAAAACGTGGCATATACTGTTCATTTAACGCCACCGCCACTTCTTCATCTTCGCCATCGTGGCGTGCATAGTGCATACCCATTACACCTTGGGTGTCGGTAAACTCAAACACCATATTGGTCATCAAATCACATTTTGAGAGCAAGCCTGCACGCTTCGCTTTGGCTTCGTCCGCCCCAATTTGCTTCGCAATCGCACCGCTTAACTGCTCAATGCGAGCGGTTTTATCACGCAAAGTGCCGAGCTGTTGCTGGAATAACACGGTTTCAAGGCGTGGCAACTGATCTTCCAATTTCTGTTTCAGGTCGGTTTTGAAGAAAAATTCCGCATCGGTCAAACGTGGGCGAACCACTTTTTCGTTACCCTCGATGATCGCCGTTGGATCAGCAGGGTTGATATTCGACACAAAAATAAAGTGTGGCAACAATTTGCCGTTTTGATCGTAAATCGGGAAATATTTTTGGTCGCCTTTCATTGTGTAAACAAGGGCTTCCGCAGGCACGGCGAGGAAACGCTCTTCAAATTTCGCCGTCAGCACATTCGGGTATTCCACCAACGAAGTAACTTCGTCTAGCAAATCATCTTCAATATCCGCAACCCCGCCCAAAGCGGTCGCTTTCGCCTGAGATTTTGCAAGGATTTCCGCTTTACGCTCATTGAAATCGGCAATCACAGAGCCTTTTTCTTTGAGTAGCTGCGGATATTGATCCGCGTGGCTGATCGTGAATTGACGCTCGCCTAAGAAACGGTGTCCACGAATGGTTGTGCCGCTTTTCACGCCAAGGATCTCGCCCTCGATCAATTCGCCGCCAAATAAGAGCGTAAGGGTATGCACTGGGCGGACGAACTGCTCGCTCTTGTCGCCCCAACGCATTGTTTTCGGGATTGGCAACTTGGCGAGGGCGTTGCTGATAATGCCGACCAACAGATTTTTGGTCGGCTGACCTTCAATCACGGCACGGTGTACCAACCATTCGCCCTTGTCGGTGGCAATACGATCGGCTTGATCCACAGTAATCCCACAACCTTTCGCCCAGCCCTCAGCGGCTTTGGTCGGCTTGCCCTCAGCGTCAAACGCCTGAGCCACCGCAGGCCCACGTTTTTCCACCTCTTTGCTCGGTTGAGCATCCGCCAAACCCAGCACTTTTACCGCCAAACGGCGAGGGGTCGCAAACCATTGCACCAGCTCAAAAGCAAGCCCAGCTTGGTTCAACTCTTGTTCAACATTATCCGCAAACGCGGTCGCTAATTTTTTGAGTGCCTTCGGTGGCAGCTCTTCTGTGCCGATCTCGGCGAGGAAGTTTTGTGTTGTCATTTTGTTTCTCTTAATGAACCATATATACAAATTATTTTAATTTATCAATTTCATTTTTAAACTTGATTTTAATTTTATTAATATCATTATTGATCTTATATATAAATAACATAAAAAGCACACAAATAATTATAAAAAGAGTAAGGTTATTATTTGAAAAACCTAAAAATCTTTCTATTAATACGGACGCTCCGTTTAAGGCAATTCTATAAGAATCAAATATACGATCAATACTACCAGAAAAGCTCTCACCGTTAAAAAATAAATGATAAAGCAGAGGTATTATAAAAGTAACCAAAGTCAAGGCTATAATTTCACCTAGGACCGTATTTCTTATTTCTTTTTTTTCTAATTTTCTAAGTTCCAATACTTTTTCACGTTTCCTTAATTCATTCTTTTCTTGTAATCTTAATTTTTCTTTTTCCTGTTGTATTTTAATATACTTCTCTTGCTGTTTTCTTTGTTCTTCTAATCTTAGCTTTTCTTTTTCCTGTTGTATCTTGATATACTTCTCTTGCTGTTTTCTTTCTTCTTCTAATCTTAATTTTTCCTTTTCACGTCTTATTCTTTCTTGCTCTTCAAGAAATTTTTTCTTACGTAATTCTTCTTCTATTCTACGTTGTTCTGCAATTATTCTACGTTTTTTTTCAATTAAATTACGATTTAACTCTTCTATTGCTACTTTATGTGAAAGCTCATAAGCAGCAGAAAAATTAGTATCAGTCTCATCATAGAATTTAATTGCTTCCCTAATCGCCGCTACAGCATCCTCGTAAGAAATATAGAAAAACTCTCTTCTATCATTAACTCTACAATGTGATAATAATGAATGAACCTTTTGCTCTACTTGATAAGGATGAGTAACATATACTTGGTATTCAACAACATAGTCCATAGGAACACCAGTATGATTAAGCTCTTTCGCTCTTGAATATGGATCTCGATCTGTATACCCTATCTTTAAAATATCTTTCATAATAGGATTTGAAAGAACATAAACCCAACCACTCATTTTTATAAATTCCTTACTTTTTCTAATACTTAGATAACATTTGTAAAAGCTAGTGAGATCTAAATACTTTCTATTCTCTCACTCCGCTTTCACTTCTGCCAAATCTCCCCTAACCCCTCTTTGCTAAAGAGGGGAACTCGATCGAGCATAATTTAAATTTATCTTTCTTCATTACGATCTGAAATAGTCAGACAAATTTTAATTCTCCACTTAATGATCGCCCCTCTTTAGCAAAGAGGGGAGGGGGAGATTTGGCAGGCTTAAATTACGAAGAAAATACGTTATTTAGCCCATTGCTTGAAAATACCGCCAAATTTTTCTAACCATATTTTCTTTAATTGCTCCGCTTTCACATCCGCCAAATCTCCCCTAACCCCTCTTTGCTAAAGAGGGGAACTTGATCGAGCAAAATTTAAATTTATCTTTCTTCATTACGATCTGAAATAGTCAGATAAATTCCAATTTCCCACTTAATGATCACCCCTCTTTAGCAAAGAGGGGAGGGGGAGATTTGGCAGGCTTAAATTGCGAAGAAAATACGCTATTTAGCCACCGATTGAAGATACACCCAAATTTCTTCAATCACGTTTTCAATTTCTGTCATTACTCGATAATTATCAAACCGCAAAACGGTTAAACCGAGCGAGCCTAACTCTGCATCTCGGATTTTATCATTTGCCTGATGTTCAGGCTCATAATGCTGTCCGCCATCTAGCTCAATCACCAATTTTGCTTTGGGGCAATAAAAATCAACGATGTAGCTCAATAAGGGCTTTTGTCGATAAAAGCGGACACCCAGTTGATCGTTGCGTATCCGATACCAAAGGCGTTTTTCTGCTTCTGTTTGTGCCGTTCGCAATTTTTGAGAGTTAGATTTTAGTGATTTGATATAAGGCTTCATTTGGTAAAATCTCGCCTAATCTAACCGCTTGCTATTTTTCTAAAAACCGTTGTTTCGCTCTATCCACCGCTAATTTTAATCGTTGTTCTAAAACAGTTTTGCTCGGTAATATGGTGGTATATTCCGCAATATGAATATCCGAATTTTCCAGATCTAATAATTCCACTTGCTCTTGCTTTTTCGAGGTGCAAAGAATAATCCCAAGCGGTGGCTTTTCGTCAATTTCTTGCTCATATTTTGCCAACCACGCTAAATAAAGCTCCATTTGACTTTTGTACGAGTGTTTAAAGGCTTCGGTTTTTAAATCAATCGCAATTAAGCGTTTTAATTTGCGATTGTAAAAAAGTAGATCGATATAAAAATCATCATTATCAATCTGAATCCGTTTTTGGCGAGCAATAAACGTAAAGCCTGCCCCTAATTCCAGTAAAAACTGCTCAATTTCTCGCAAAATTGCATCTTCAAGATCTTTTTCTAAATAGCGATCATTGAGATCGAGAAAATCCAAAATATAAGGATCTTTCAACACAAGCGATTGATTATATTCGCCTTTTTCTCTTAATTGGCTCAATTCCGCCACAATGGTTTCATCGGGCTTTTTGGAAATCGCCGTGCGTTCAAACAGCAACGAGCCGATCCGTTCATCAAGGGTTCGTACCGACCAACGCTCTTGGGCTGCCATTGTGGCATAAAAATCACGTTTGATCGGTTCATCAACTGTAATCAGTAACTTAAAATGCGACCAACTCAATTTTGCACACAGTGTATGCAAAATTTCCATATCAGGAAAAGTATTCGCAAATTGCATCAAATAACCAAGATGACGCTTACTCCACCCTTTGCCAAACTGTTCGGTCAAGCTTTTAGAGAGCTGTGGAATAATATCCTCGCCATATTTCGCACGTTCGCCCTGCAAAATATAATCGTTGATCCGCTTGCCAATATACCAATAAAGCAACGTCAATTCAGCATTTACCGCCACCGCCATTCGTTGTTTAGACGAATGAATTAACTGCGAGATTTCGCTAATAAATGCCGTGGAATTTTCTGTTATTGTGATTGATTTTTGAGTAGTCATTATTTTCTCCCTTTGCAAAAATTTTGACTAATCTCACCGCTTGTCGTCCTTAAATAACGAGAGATTTTAATTTCTCTACCTCTAAGATAACGCCATTCCCCCACGTACTCCACTCAATCTCTAACGCAGGAATCCCTAAATAGCCATTCTCTTTTGCTTCATCAAAAGCAGAATGTTGATCTCTTAATTTTGTGAAACGTTTTAAGTTCGCTAAATTTTCGAGGATATCAACACTTTCATATTCCACGCCAAGACGTTGTAATTCCGCCACAAAAGGGGCGGTGTCGGGGCATAATGCTGAAAAATATAAAATTGGTTTCATTATTATTTAGCCTAATTTTTAAAACGATACTCAATCACTGTATCAGACGGTTTCCATTCAATTTCTCGGTATAAAGTTGAACAATCACCATACTTATGCTCAGTTCTCGCATAGTTTCTCGTTCCAACTAATTTACCATTATAAAAGAAACCGATAAGGTAACGATCATAAGGGAAAGGCGTTCCCCCCATTCCCGTTTTACACCATTGCAAAGCTGAACCTTGTCCTTCAAATTCTTTCACAATAGGTCTACCTAAAATGTTAGCTGTTTCCTGCTCACTCATTCCTGGATTTAACAATACTGAATCTTCAATAGGTTGCATTGTCCACTCAATTTTAGGCTTTTCGACTACTGGCTCACGATATATCACTTTTGGTTCTGAGCTACAACCAACTAAATTTACCAGCACAAATGCCGAAACTACGGTTTTAATATATTTTTTCATATAAAATCCTTTAACTATTTATAAATTTTCCAACCCTTTTTCTGCTTAATCAAACGAACCTTACCATCTTGGCTGGCGTAGCCGCCTTTGACGGCTTGTAAAATGGTGTTGTCGGGTAGGTCGGTGGCGAAGACTTCGGCTTGGCTTTTGTCGGTGGATAAAATCACATAAACCGCCGAGCCTTTGTTACTTGGGTTTTCGAGGGAAATATCCGCCACGTTAAACACTTGCACACATTCCTTTTTCAAAAAGGAATAACTTGCCCCTGTTGAGGGCAAGCAGCCGTATTGATCTTTTTCGCCCCCAACGATAACGTCATTGGTGGGTTGTGCCGATTGTGAACAACCCACGAGGGTGGCAGAGAGGGCTAGGGTTGAAAGCACTTTTTTCATCATTTTTCACACCCTGGGAACCCCAACGCTTCACGGCTGGCGTAGTAGGCTTCGGCAACGCCTTTGGTGAGGGTGCGGATTCGCAAAATATAGCGTTGGCGTTCGGTTACGGAAATCGCTTTGCGAGCGTCCAGCAAGTTAAAGCTGTGAGCGGCTTTCAAAATGCGTTCGTAAGCAGGCAATGGCAACGGTTTTTCGAGGCTGAGTAGCGATTGTGCCTCTTTTTCGTATTGGTCGAAACATTGGAATAGGAAATCCACGTCCGCATACTCAAAATTGTAGGTCGATTGTTCCACTTCGTTTTGGTGGAACACATCGCCGTAGGTGGTTTTGCCGAGCGGGCCGTCTGACCACACGAGGTCGTAAACGCTGTCCACGCCTTGAATGTACATCGCCAAACGCTCTAAACCGTAGGTAATTTCGCCCGTAACGGGTTTACATTCCAAACCGCCCACTTGTTGGAAGTAAGTAAATTGGGTAACTTCCATTCCGTTCAGCCACACTTCCCAGCCTAAGCCCCACGCCCCAAGGGTTGGGTTTTCCCAGTTATCTTCCACAAAACGAATGTCGTGTTGGGTTGGGTCGAAGCCGAGCATTTTAAGGCTATCGAGGTAAAGCTCTTGAATGTTGTCTGGCGAGGGTTTGATCACCACTTGGAATTGATAATAATGTTGCAAACGGTTCGGGTTTTCGCCATAACGACCGTCCGTTGGGCGGCGAGAAGGTTGCACATAGGCGAACGCCATTGGCTCTGGGCCTAAGGCACGCAAACAGGTCATCGGGTGCGAAGTTCCCGCCCCCACTTCCATATCAAAAGGTTGCACCACCGTGCAACCTTGTTTCGCCCAGTAATCTTGTAAAGCAAGGATCATTCCTTGGAAGGTTTTTACGTTAAATTGGGTTGTCATTGTTCTATCCTAATTCTGTATCAAAAAATGGGGCTATTATAGCCTGTAAGCGGTCAGATTTGTGAGAATTTTTGCGTGCTACGACCAAGTTAAATGAATTGGCACAACGCCACTTGGCTGATTTAACCCGAGCTTCAAATTTTCGACCCGCTGGCAAATTTCCGCCGTAACCGCTTCCGCCTCTGCCACCTTTTCGGGGGTGATATTGTCGGGCTGTTTGCCGAATAAAACCGCATCCAACAACCGCTCGGCGTGCATTCCCTCTCGGCAATAATTCAGCACCCCCACATCATCAAAGGCGGTGGCAACGCAAGCCACTTTGGTGGTGGCGATACCTAACGCCCCGTCTTCGCCCCCTAATTGACGAAATAGCGAATGTTGTGGAAAACCACCACACGCCAGCAAAAACGCCCGCCGAAACACCGTATTGCCCGCCCCCGTCATCTGCATTACCTGCCACGCATAATCGAAATTGGGGTGAGAGGCGTAACGCTCGGCGAGATCAATCGGCTTCAACGCCAACCGCACAAGGCTCACCGCAGGGCGATGTTGGAAAATCGCCACCGCCACTTGTAACGCATTGGCTTCGTAAGCATCATCGGCATCTAAAAACGCCACAAATTCCGCCTCGCTCTGCAATGCCCCCCAGTTGCGAGCCTTTGCCACACCGCCATTTTTCGGCATTTTTTCCACTTGAATTTTATCGGGAACTTGTGCCGCCAACTGTTGAGCAAGGGCGAAAGTGCCATCCGTTGAGCCGTCATCAATCAGCCACAAAGTGCCAAGTTCCGCCTGATTCAGCACACTTTGCACCGCTCGGACTAAGGTTTGTTCCGCGTTATAGCAGGGAATAATTACATCAATCATCAGCGTTCCTCATTAAAAGCAAAGCCCGTTTCGTCCACCCGCAAAATCGAGGCGGTTTTGCCCCAATCCCCCAGCACAATTCGCTCATACAAGCGGTCAGATTTTTGCAAATTTTTTTCATAATGCACCCCTTGCTTGTGGATATGTCCGTGAATTAGCCGCTGAACGGCGAATTTATCCATAGTTTCAGCGACAAAATGCGGGTTTACGTCCATTATGTTGAGGGATTTGGTGCGTTTATCTTGCTGGCTTTTGGCACGAATTTTGCGAGCGATATGCAGGCGTAAGGATAACGGCAGGCAAAGAAAGAGCTTTTGCCGCCATTTTTGGTGGACTTTTCGGCGGAATTGTTGATATTTCACATCGTCAATGCAGAGGGTGTCGCCGTGGCAAATCAGCGTTTTTTTGCCATATAAATCAATCACTTGATAATCAGGCAACAACTCAATCCCCGTCTCTTTGGCAAAGCGTTTGCCGATCAAGAAATCTCGATTACCGCAAATAAAATAGGCTTTCACACCGCTTGCAGTGAGCGTTTTGAGGACGTGTTTTACGCGAGAAATCAGCTCGGATTGCTCATCATCGCCCACCCAAAAATCAAACAGATCTCCCAAAATATAAACCGCCTCAGCAAGAGGGGCGTCCTCTCGCAAAAATTGCAAAAAGAGTGCGGTAATCTCAGGGTCGTTTTCGTTAAGGTGTAAATCAGCGATGAAATAATAAGCCATAAGCCCTCCAAAAGTGAGGGGTAGTATAGCATTTATCGCATTAAAGGCGGATAAATTAAAAGGGCTGATATAAAATCAGCCCCTACGAATGGGAATGGTTTTCGGCGATCTGCCATTTTTCGTAGTGGCGGACTTTATGTCCGCCAAAAATGAATCAGTGTATAATCTCAGCGAAAATTCTTTTTTATTTTTGGGATTATTTGATGAAACATTTTCTATTAAAAAGTGCGTTAGTGGCTGCAATGGCGGTATCGATCACTGCTTGTGGTGGGTTGGAACAAATTTTTGCGATCAAAGATCAGCAAATTACCAGCGTAAAAAGCCAAGCACCGCTCGAACAACGCTACACCGCATTTGGCTCTTTTACACCTTTTTCGGCAAAGTTCGATGCAAATAACGACAAGTTAGGTTATTTTACCGTTTATTACCCACAAACTGGTGGCAATTTTCCGCTAATCGTAATGGCGAATGGCTCGGGGACAAAATCGTCCTCGTATGAAGCGGTTTTCCGCCATTTGGCAAGCTATGGCTTTGTGGTGATCGGCTCGCAGGAAGAAAGCTCGTGGACGGGCTAGGGGGCGGCAAAAAGTTTGGATTTCGCCTTACAGTCAAATGCCGATAAATCCAGCGTGCTATACGGCAAAATCAATCCGCAAAAAATCGGCATTTCAGGACATTCGCAAGGGGGCGTGGGGGCGATCAACGGTGCAACCAAACAGTGCAAAAATCCGCTCGGTCTATACCGCCAGCACTACCCAACTACCACTAGCACAGGCTCTGCAATGGAACTACGACATCAGCAAAATCAAAGTGCCGTATTTTGAAACTTCTGGCACGGGCGTGTTTGACGCAGGCAAACCTGACGAAAAAGCGGGTGGCATCGCACAGCTTGCCTCACTGCAAAACAACTTTAACCAAGTGGCTGGCACAGCGATCATCGCACGACGAAAAGGCGAAGACCACGGCTCAATGCTCTATGTGCCAAACGGCTATATGACGGCGTGGTTTTTATACACGCTTAACAATGATACCCAAGCCAAACAGATCTTTGTCAGTCAAAATGCCGAAATCCGCCAAAACAGTAATTGGCAGGATATGCAGATCAAATAAGGTGGTTTGATAAGAAATTGCAAGCGGTCAGATCCTGCAAAATTTTGCGAAATCTGACCGCTTGCGAATGAAAAAAGAGTTATTTCGAGCTATCAAACCAACCACGCACGAACTGCACCGAGAGGAAGAACGTGAGAGCCAACAATGCGTAGAGAATGTAGCTAACGATTGGCATTGATTGGGTTTCACCCTCGGCAAGCGGTTTGATTGACACGATGTTGCGGAATTCGTTCATCCAGTTGATTCGCCAGCCGTAGTATTTGATTTGTACGAGCTGTTTTTCGTTGGCGAAAGCTTGGGCTTTGGCTTGGATGTCGGCTGAATTGAATTTGAAGTAGAACGGCAAGCCCCAGCCCGTGTCTTCGTTGCGGTACACCATCACTTTTTTGCTTTCGGGCTGTTCGGTGAACAGGAAGTACACATCACGCACTTCGCCGTCCGCAGGGTTGGCTTTACTGATTACGCCGTCTTTGTCCATTCGGCGGACTTCCATTCCCGTTACCATTGTGGTTTCGTAGCTTGGGAACGCATAATTGACCGCCCCAGCCAACACGATGTGTAGCGAGAGCATTACTAAAATTAAGAAGTATTTGATAATCGCTTTCATAGGAATCCTTAGCGGTTAAGCGGTTGAATTTTAAAGAGTTTTTGCACGTTTTGGGTGCTAATTTGTGCCATTTCCTCAACGGAAATGCCTTTGAGGGTGGCGAGATATTCGCACACTTCTCGCACATAGGCAGGCTGATTTGGCTTGCCACGATAAGGGATTGGGGCGAGATACGGCGAATCGGTTTCCACCAACAGCCGATCTAGCGGTACGTTTCGCACCACGTCTCGCAACTCTTCCGCATTGCGGAAAGTGATAATCCCCGAAATCGAGATGTAGAAGCCGATATCCAACGCCCGTTTTGCCATCGCCCAATCTTCGGTGAAGCAGTGTAACACGCCACCGCACTGTTCTGCATTGCCTTTTTCGAGGAAGTGCATTGTGTCCTCGCGTGCCGAACGGGTGTGGATCACCAACGGTTTGTTGAGGATTTTTGCCGCTTCGATCTGCTGTTCAAACAGGGATTGTTGCAACGCTTTGGTTTCAGGGGTGTAGTGATAATCTAACCCCGTTTCGCCAATCGCCACCACGCGTGGATCTTGGGCGAGGCTCAACAAATGCTCATAATCAAAGGGTTCTTCTTCCACATTGAGGGGGTGAACCCCGCAGGAAAGAAACACCTCGGGGCGGTGAGCGGTGAGCTGTTGCATCGCCTCAAAACGCCCGAGGGTGGTGCAAATCGAGATAAATTGCTGCACCCCACGGGCTTTGGCGTTGTCGATCACCTCGTCCACGTTTTTGTGTTGGCTCTCATAATCAAGGGAATCGAGATGACAATGAGAGTCGATAATATGTAAATTGTTCAATTTATTTCCTTTTTTTACGAAATTTTGTGAAATCGCACCGCTTGTTATTCAAACACATCTAACAATAATTTGCTCAAACAATCGGCAAGCATCAATTCTTGATTGACGGCGTTAATTTCAAGCAGATCTCGTTGGGTTTGCTGGACGATTTGGTGAGCTTTGAGCAGTTTCGGGGCGGAAAGCAGTTGACTAAATTTGTTGATCGCCGTCTCAATATCCGCATTCGTCCAGCCCTGCGAAATCCCCATTTGAGCTTTGAGGCTGTCGCTCAAAAAGCTCGCCAACCATTCCAACTGCTGCAACGCCTGCGGTTTCTCTTTATCAAACGCCGTGAGGAATAGCAACAAATCTCGGCTTTGATAAAACTTGGCAAAGGCTCGCAAAAAGAGTTTGCGTTGCGACAAGCGGTCGGTTTCCAGCAAATTTTTGCTATCGAGGGGGCGATTGTGTGAAAGGCGTAACGCCGTGCGTAAATCGTCCTCGCTCACGTTCGGGCATTCGTTTGCCAACCATTGCAGGGCAAGTTCAGGGGCGGGCGATTGAATCAACCACGTTTGACAACGGCTCTGAATGGTCGCCATCATCGCCGCTTGCAACGGGGCTTCCAGCAGAAAATAACTGTTGGCGTTGGGTTCTTCGAGGGTTTTCAGCAACGCATTCGCCGCCGCTTCGGTCAGCCGTTCCGCCCCCGCCAGATAAACCACTGCGTTCCCGCCCTGTTGCGAATACTGTTGCAGGCGAGCGGTGATTTCTCGCACTTGATCCACGCCGATATCCTTGCCCTCAATCGGGGCGACCAGATGAAAATCAGGGTGGTTGCCGCTCTGCCACAAATGGCAACTTTTGCACTCGCCACACGGCTCTCGCCCGTGCTGATTCTGACACAACAGCCAATGGGCGAACTGGCGGATAAAAGTTTCCGTGCCAAGCCCCACGTCCGTTTTAAACAACAACGCGTGATGCCCCCGCCCTTGTAAAAAAGCGTCCGTCAAGGATTGATATGTCGCCAAATGCCACGGATAACCGTGCGAAATCTGCATAACCTCTGCCCCGTTGCCACTATGTGCTAAAAACGGTGCATTATAGCGAAAATTTGGGGTGGGCGTGGATTTTTTATTTTTGTGATCTTGATCGACTAATTCACAAAAGTGGCTTGATGAGAAATTTTGATCCGCTAGGATCAGCCTATCGTTACTTCAATTTGACAAATTAACCTAGTTGGTTAATATAGCCAAAAATGGAAAAGCAAACGCCACATTACGATTTAACGCAAATCAAGCTGTTAATTGAGCAAGGAAAAGTAAATGCTACCCATACAGCAATGCTCGGGGCGGTAGCATTAGGGCTGGATTATCAGGCAATGCTTGATACTGTGCGATCCCTTACTCACGCGGATTTTTATAAGAGTATGACGAGCTATGCGAACCATAAAATTTGGCAAGATGTTTACCGACCAAACACGCCCGTTGGTCAAATTTATTTGAAATTAACCGTGATTGACAACCTACTGATTGTGTCATTTAAGGAACGATAAAATGCAATGTCCAAACTGCTTTCAAGCGGAATTAGTCGCTCAAACCAAAGATCTTCCCTACCGCTACAAAGGCAAGGAAACGATTATTCCTAATGTTTCCGCTCAATTTTGCCCGAATTGTAGCGAAATGGTGGCGAATAGCCGTGAAAGTGAACGCATAATGGCAGAAATGTTAGCTTTCAATAAAAAGGTCAATAGTGAATTTGCCGACCCACATTATATTCAACAAGTGCGTAAAAAACTCAACCTCGATCAACGCCAAGCGGGGGAATTATTTGGGGGCGGGGTTAATGCGTTTTCTCGCTATGAAACAGGCAAATCCCAACCGCCCGTGGCGTTAATCAAACTACTTAAATTATTGGACAAACATCCTAATTTATTGGCGGAAGTGAGTTAAACGAACGGGCTACCCTCTCTCTGCGAAAAATTGCCTTACGCAATTTTTTCGCTGTCTCTCTCCCATAAATGGGAGAGAGTTTTACTCTCACTAAGTTTAAAAACCCTCTCCCACTTGTGGGAGAGGGACAGAAATAGACTTCGTCAAGAAGTCTATTTCAGGGAGAGGGAAAAATTTCAAAAAATCTAACCGCTTGTAATGCTTATTTTGAAGCCAAATAACCCTCAACCACTTGGCGAATTTGTTCAGAAACCTGTTCAATCGGCAATTCAGCGTTGATTTTAACCGCTTTGGGATTGTTTTCGACTAACGCTAGGTAGCGTTGGCGGGTGCGGTGGAAGAAGTCGATGTGTTGTTGTTCGATCCGATCTAATGCACCGCGGCCTTTGGCACGAGCCAAGCCGATAGTCGGGTCGATGTCGAGGTAGAGCGTGAGATCGGGTTCAAAATCGCCCAAAATGGCGGTGCGGATTTGGGTGAGCAACGGTTCGCTTAATCCCCGTCCGCCCCCTTGGTAGGCTTGGGTGGACATATCGTGGCGGTCGCCGACTACCCATTTTCCTGCGTTGAGGGCGGGTTCGATCAGGGTTTCGACTAATTGGGTGCGAGCGGCGTAGAGCATCAGCAATTCGGCTTTGTCGGTGGTGTGTTCGCCGTCAATCCCCTCTTTCCAGAGGGTGCGTAACGCTTCCGCAATCGGTGTGCCACCGGGTTCGCGGCTAGTGATAAATTCAATGCCGTGGGCTGCCAAGGTGTCGCACACCACTTGTTGAGCGTTGCTTTTGCCAGCCCCTTCCAGCCCCTCAATCACGATAAATTTGCCACGCATTATTTCGCCTCACTTTTTTTGCTTTTTTCGATTTTTATCCAATTTCGTACCGCTTGATTATGCTCATCAAGGGTGCGACTAAATTTGTGTCCGCCCGTGCCGTCCGCCACGAAGTAGAGGTAAGGCGTGTTGTCGGGCTGGGAAACCGCTTTGAGGGCGGCTTCGCTCGGCATTGCAATCGGGGTTGGCGGTAAGCCGTCAATCACATAGGTGTTGTAAGGGGTGGCTTCTTGCAGATCTTTTTTGCGAATATTGCCGTCATAGCGGTCGCCCATTCCGTAGATCACAGTAGGGTCGGTTTGCAATTTCATCTTTAATTTCAAACGGTTAATAAATACCGAAGCCACTTGTGGGCGTTCGCTTGCTAACCCCGTTTCTTTCTCGACAATCGAGGCTAAAATCAGCATTTCATAAGGGCTGGCAAGCGGTAGGTTTTCCGCTCGATTTTGCCACGCTTGGTCGAGGGCTTTTTGTTGGCGTTGGTAGGCACGTTTGAGCAGATCCAAATCGCTCGAATAAGGCACATAGCTGTAAGTTTCAGGGGCGAGCCAGCCCTCTAATTTTTCGTGTGGAATGCCGAGGGCTTGGGCGATTTCCGCTTCCGATTTATTGGCGAGGGTTTGTTCCAAATAATTGGCTTTGGCGAGCTGTTCACGCCATACTTTGAAGGTTTTGCCCTCGATAAATTGCACCGACAACTGCACCTCTTTGCCGCTGTTGAGCTGTTTGAACAGTTCTTCCACGTTGTTCACGCCATTGAGTGAATAAATGCCCGCTTTGAATTTGCTGAATTGCGGTTGCAGTTTCAACCAGTAAGGCAGCAAACTGGCGTCCGCCACAATGCCTTTTTCTTCGAGTAATTTGGCAAGTTTTTGGCTGGAAGTGCCTTTTTCGATCAGTAAGAATTGATCGGCTTGAACGTTGATTGGCTGTTGCGAAAAGGCGGTTAATTTTTGGTAGCCATACCCCCCTGCACCGACTGCCACCACACCAAGTAAACCGAGGGAAATCAATAATTTTTTTAACATTTGAATAAGCTATTTTACAAAATAAAAACGGTCGCCATTTTACCTTAAAAGCGGTGCGATTTTGAAAAATTTTGCAATTTAAAGGAAGAAGAAATAATGGTGGGTCGTGAAGGATTCGAACCTTCGACCAACGGATTAAAAGTCCGCTGCTCTACCGACTGAGCTAACGACCCGAAGATAGGGATTTGCGTTTTAAGTGGTGGGTCGTGAAGGATTCGAACCTTCGACCAACGGATTAAAAGTCCGCTGCTCTACCGACTGAGCTAACGACCCCCATTGATAAGGAATTTACGTTTGAGTGGTGGGTCGTGAAGGATTCGAACCTTCGACCAACGGATTAAAAGTCCGCTGCTCTACCGACTGAGCTAACGACCCGTCAATAACGTAACGAGGGCGTATCATACGGATTTTAAAAACAAGATCAAGGTTTTTTTATGGCTTTTTATCTATTTGGATAGTTTGCAAGCGATTTTGGTAAAAATTCGGCAGAATCCTACCCCTTGCAACGCTTTTTTCGGCAAAGTTTACGTTATATCAAATGTTCTGCAATGGGCGATTGATTGCAACGGCGTTTCGTATTAAAGTGCGAGCGTTTTTATTTTATGAGGATCTTTTATGAAATCAGACAAACCAACGGAATGCACGAGCTGTAACACTTTCGATGTTGGCTCAATTTTGGACAACAGCGAATTAACCGCACAACTGGAAAAAGGGTTCGCCAGCCGAGCCGAAGCGGAACAAGGTTTAGCCTTTTTAACTGAAAAAGCCCGTGAAACGGAAAGTGAGCCGTGCCAAATCGCAAGCGAAATCGTGGAAAGTGAGGGCGTTTTTGTGTTGAAAGCAAGCTTTACATTTAGCTGCCAAGCGGAAGTGGTGATCTTCCAACTTGCTACTCGCACCTTCTAATTTCTCGATTTTGAGGCAAAAAGAAAGGCGGTTTAAAACCGCCTTTTTGATTATGAATTGCTTTGAACGTAGTCAATCGCAGATTGTACAGTGGTAATTTTTTCTGCTTCTTCATCAGGAATTTCGATATCGAATTCTTCTTCCAAAGCCATTACTAACTCAACGGTGTCGAGTGAGTCTGCACCTAAATCTTCGATGAAAGATGCTTCTGGTTTCACCGCTGCTGGTTCTGCACCTAATTGATCAACGATGATTTTTTTTACGCGTTCTTCAATGCTCATTTTGTGTTTCCTATGTAAAGTCGCTTAATGCGAGAGTTGAACAGTGTAATGAAAAATTTGCTAAATTCAACCTTTGAATACAAGGTCAAACCAGCTCGCTTTTCGATACACTAAAACTATTTAAGGGTTCGCCCGTTTTGTGCAAGCGAAAAAGCGAGCTGATTTTACCATTATACCAAGCGTTGATCCATAGCCTAATTTTGCAAGCGGTCAGATTTCCCGAAATTTTTCAAAATCCTACCCCTTGTTAAGGGCTTTCTGGCGGGGAAATCGGCTCAACTTTGGCTTGTTTTACCATATTGTCCGCCACCTCTAAAATCGTGATTTTGAGGTTATATAGCTCAAATTGGGTGTCTTCATCGGGGATTTTTTCCAGATGTTCCAAAATCAAGCCGTTAAAGGTTCGCACTTCATCAACGGGCAAATTCCAGTTGAGTAATTTGTTGAGATCACGCAGGTTGGTTGAGCCTTCAATAATCATCGTGCCGTCCGATTGCGGTTTGACCTCTTGGGCTAAACTTGGGGCGGTTGAGGTGGTAAATTCGCCGACAATTTCCTCTAAAATATCTTCAAGGGTGACCAAACCTTTGATGTCGCCGTATTCGTCCACCACCAAGCCGATTCGCTCTTTGTTATTTTTGAAATTCATTAGCTGAGTCGTGAGCGGTGTGCCTTCGGGAATGAAATAGACTTCGTCCACCGCACGGATCAAGGTTTCTTTACTCGGTTCATCACGATCTAACAACAGGCGGAACGCCTCACGCACCCGCAACATTCCGAGAATGTTTTTGTCCATATTGCCTTTGTAAAGCACCACACGGGCGTGGGCGGCGTGGTTGAGCTGCCGCATAATCGCTTTCCAATCATCATCAATATCAATGCCGCCGATGTCGTGGCGAGGCACCATAATGTCGTCCACCGTAACCTTTTCCATATCCAAAATGGAAATCAGCATTTCTTGGTGTTCGGTGGGGATAAATTTCCCTGCTTCCAGCACCACGCTGCGTAGTTCTTCGGCACTTAGCCCTGCTTTATCATCTTTTTTCACGCCGAGTAATTTCATCAAACCTGCGATAATCAGGTTCATCAAAAACACAATCGGCAACATCAGTTTTTTGAGGGGCGTGAGGTAATAACTGGCGGCAAAGCCGACTTTTTCGGGGTAAATCGCCGCAATGGTTTTTGGCAGAATTTCCGAGAAAATCAGCATCACGAAAGTGAGTACCCCCGTGGCAATCGCCACCCCTGCTTCGCCCGAAAGTTGCATACCAATCATCGTGGCAATCGCCGAGGCAGCAATGTTCACGAGGTTGTTACAAATCAAAATTAGGCTAAGCAAAATATCGGTTTTGGCGAGTAATTTTTCCGCTTGTTTCGCCCCACGATGCCCTTTTTCGGCAAGGTGTTTCATTCGATAGCGGTTTAACGACATCAAGCCCGTTTCCGAACCTGAAAAAATGGCAGAAAGTAAAAGAAGAATGGCAAGAGCAATAAATAAACTACTCAGGGGGATACTGTCCAAAATAAAAATCCTATGTGAATTGATCATACAAGGGGTCGGATTCTGCGAAATTTCGTGAAATCCGACCGCTTACCGTGTGTAATGGCTACACCAAACGGCTACCAAAATAGCCAAAAGTGAGTAACATTATACCCGAAATTGAGTAAATAAGCACCCGCTTGCCTCGCCAATGCAGTTTCCATTGCCCGAGCAGTTGGATGCTATATATTAACCACGCCCCAAACGAAAAAATCGCTTTATGCACCTGCTCGGGGGCGAAGAAATTGTGCAGATAAATCATTCCCGTAATCAGTGTTAAGGTGAGCAAGCCTTGTGCCACAAGGGTTAAGGTAAAGAAATGGCGTTCAACGGTCATTAACGGTGGCAGCACGGCGTTGAGGTACATTTTTTTGCTTTTCAGTTTGCGATCTAACCAGAAAAGCTGAATCGCGTAGAGCAACGCCAACACGAACAACGCATAGGAAAATAACGCAATCGCCAAGTGGAATAATAGCCCTGCCGACTGTTGCAAATGCTTGATAAAACTGCCCGTAACAAAACTCGCCACCGCCAGACTACAAATGCCGAACGCATACACAATAATCAGCGGAAACCACACCGTTCGCCATTTTGGCAAGGCAAGGGTTGCCACTGCACTAATCAGCACGCTAATCAACGCCACCACATTAGCGAGGGTAAAATTCTGCCCGTCCGCCACAAATAACGCGTTGGATACGGCTAACAAATGGAACAGCACCGCCACCATTCCCAGCCCAAACACCGCTTTGGTATTCGGCTGGCGACAAGCGGATTGGTTTTCCAAATTTGCCAAACTCGGCATTACCCAGAGTAACGCCCCGAAATAAGCCACAATCGCAAGCAATGCAAATAACATCGTCTTTACCTTTATGAAGATCGCAAATTGCCCTATTGTAACGGAAATTTGCGGTTGAAATTAAATCTCAATTCGGATTTTACACCAAAATCGGGTATGATACCGCCACTTACCCTATTATTTTCAACCTAAGGAACACAACATTATGCAAAAAAATCTGATTACCACCCTACTTTTTACCCTACCCGCAGCGGCTTTCGCTCAAACGGAAAAACCAACGGAACTGCAACCGATCACGGTCTATTCCGCTTACGCCACCCCGATCAATCAAGATAAAACCGCTTCTTCGGTTACGGTGCTGACCGAAAAAGATTTCGCCGAACGCAACGCGACCTATGTGAGCGATGTGTTGAAAACCGTGCCGAGTATGGCATTTAGTGCTTCGGGCGGACGTGGCACACTCAGCAATTTCTATCTGCGTGGGGCGGATGCGAACCACGTTTCCGTGGTAATTGACGGTGTGAAAATGAACCCTGTTTCGGGCTATGGTTTTGACTTCGGAGGTTTAAGCCTGAGCAATGTTGATCGCATTGAAGTGTTACGCGGCGAGCAGTCAGCACTTTGGGGCAGCGATGCAATGGGTGGCGTGATTTACATTACCACCAAAAGCGGTCTCTACAAAGATAAGCCGTTTAACGTGGATTTCGACTTAGGCACTGGCTCAAACGGCACTTATGACGGCTCGGCAACCGTTTCGGGCTATCACAACGGTTTCTACTATGCGTTAAACGGCAACAGCCACCGCACCAAAGGCATTTCTGCGTTAAGCAAAAATCAATTTGCCTACGCCACCGAGCAAGGCTCAACGGTTAAAACGGGCGGGGCAAAAGAGCGTGATAAATTCCGCAGTGATAGCGGTTCATTACGTTTAGGCTACGATGTGGGCGATAAAGGGGTGGAAGTGCTTGCCTCAAAATCTTCCCAAACGGCTCGTTATGACGGCAGCCTTTCCAAAGAAACAGCGTTTGATGATTGCACTCGCACCCGTGAAAATCTATTGAAATTCAGCGGTTATTTAGGTAGCGATCAAGATCTATTCAAACAAAAAGTGAGCGTAAGCCAACTCAAAACCGATAGCGACACGTTCAGCTCTTACCCAAGCAATACCGATGCGAAAAAATTCAATGGTAACTATCAATTAGATGTGAATTTTGACCGTGAGGGGGCGATTACCCAAGCGGTGAGTTTGTTGGCGGATTATCAAAAAACCAAATACAATTCAAATAGTTACGCAACGCAAAAAACATTGAGCGAAAAAAGTGTGGCGGGCGAATATCGTCTATTTAGCAAACAGGATCATAGCCTCACATTAAGCGGACGCTACACCGACAGCTCAAAATTCAAAGATGCGTTCACAGGTCGTATCGCAGGGGCTTATCGCCTCTCGCCAAACTTCAAGGCTCACGCGAGTTTCGGTACGGCAATTCAAAATCCAACCATTAGCGAATTTTACGGCTGGACGGGTTCATACCTTGCGAATCCAAACCTCAAACCAGAAAAAAGCCGTGGGGGCGATTTGGGCTTGTTGATCGAAAGCAACGACAAACGCCAAAGCCTTGATGTAACCGCATTCGCTCGCAATGTAAAAAATGCGATCAGCAGTGAAACCGTTGCTTCAACTTGCGTAGATATGGGCGGTTGGTCAAGCTGTAATTCCCGTGCGGTAAACCTTGACGGCACAAGCAAAATCCGTGGGGTGGAATTGGCTTACAATGCAAAAATTACCCAAGATCTAACCGCTTACGCCAACTACACTTACACCCAAGCCAAAGATAGCAAAGGGGTTGCAATGGTTCGCCGTCCGAAACACGCCGCAAACGCAGGCGTTGCCTATCAAGTTACCGAACAATTCGGCACAAACTTGAATGTGGCTTATGTGGGTAAACGCGTGGACAGCCATTTTGATGAACTGACCTACGCTTCATCACGCGTGAAATTGCCGTCTTACACCCTCGTGAATTTAGGGGCAAATTACCAACTCAACAAAAATATCAACCTTTACGCCAACCTCAACAATCTGTTCAACAAAAAATATGAACAGACCGTAGGCTACGGTCAATACGGCCGTAATGTTTACGTTGGGATTAAAGGCAGTTTCTAACTTTTGAGAGAGGCGGGCGGAAGCTCGCCTTTTTTGCGATGTTGGCTTTTCGTTTTTACACGCTTTTGGGGTTGGCGGGATTGCTTGCCCCGCTGGCTTTCGCCCAAAAATCAGCGGAACAATTTGTCTCGCTGACCCTATGTAGCGACCGCTTGTTGCTGGAAATCGCTCGCCCTGAGCAGATTGCTGGAATGTCGCCCTATTCCAATAATCCGCTGATGATGTTGGATAAACTCAACCGCGACAAACCGACCATTGAGCCACAACTCGGCAAGCTGTTGCCCTATTTGGACAAAACCCTGCTGATCAACGAGTTTTTTTATCCACAACTGACCGCTGATCTGAAAAAACTCGGGGCGAAAATTATCCCGATTAACGACAGCCCCCAAACCCCCGAACAGCTTTTTGAGTTGATGTTGCAACTCGGCAAACTGACCGATAATCAAGCCCACGCCGAACGGTTGGTGGCTCGCTTGAAATCGCAAAAATTTTCGTTAAACCTACCCCTTGCAGAGACCTTGATTTTGTCGGAAACGGGCGTGGTGGAAACCAACCAGCCTCAATATCGCACCTTGCTCGCTCTGCTCGGCTTAACGCCCCTCAAAACGGCACTTACGCCGCAAAATTTTTCCCTCGAAAAAGTGATTTTGAGCCAGCCGAATGTGCTGATTTCCCTGACAGATAAACGAGGCTACAACGAACAGGCGGAACTACTTTCGCTGCACCTTTGGCAAAAATTATTCAAAAACCGACCGCTTGCTACCGCCCCGTTGAAATATACTTATTGCTTCGATCAGGGGATTTGGCAGGGGGCAGAATGGCTTTATCCACAACTGATCAAGACAAAGAAAGATGAATAAAATCAACAGGTTAAATTTCGCTTTGGGTGGGCTGTTAATCGCCATTATCGCCCTTGCGATTGGCTATCAATTAAGCGATTTTTCTGCCCTGCTCAACGCGGATGGGGTGCTGACCGATATGCGATCCCTCGTATTATGGGAAATTCGCCTGCCTCGCATTTTGCTCGCCGTCCTCACGGGGGCAAGCCTTGCGGTGGCAGGCAACGCAATGCAAGGGGTGTTCCAAAATCCCCTCGCCAGCCCAGGCTTGCTCGGCAGTGCGAACGGGGCGACCACCGCCAGCGTGTTTATGTTGTACTATTTTTCCGTGCCAATGGCGTGGCTGTTGCTCGGCGGTATGGCGGGGGCGTTGGCGAGCTTTTTGCTGGTCTATTTCATCGCCCGCCGCCACGGCACCACAATGATGATCCTCGCAGGGCTGGCGGTCAATATGCTACTCGGCTCGGCAATCGCCCTGTTGCTCTCAAACGCCGAAAGCCCGTGGGCGTTAGCCGAACTTTACCGCTGGCTACAAGGCTCGTTGGTGTGGGCGAAAATGGACACGCTGTTGCTCTGCCTGCCGTTCGTGGGCGTGGGCTTGTTCTGCCTCTACCAACAACGCCGTTACCTCGGTTTGCTCACGTTCGGCGAAGAAACCGCCTCGACAATGGGAATCGACCCAAAACGCAGTTTTTTCATCACCAGCTTCGGCGTAGCGTTGTTGGTCGGGGCGACCATTCCGCAAACTGGCACGATTGGCTTTATCGGCTTAATCGCCCCTCATTTTGCACGAATTTTGCTCAAAAAACGCCCCTCGCAACTCTACTTAACAAGCGGTCTGATCGGGGCGTTACTTTTGCTGATCGCCGATTTGAGCATTATCTACCTGCCGTTTTTCTCGCACATCTACATCGGCACGCTCACCGCCATTCTCGGCGCACCTTGCCTGATTTGGATTTTGCTGACCCAAACAAGGAAACTCTATGCTTAACGTGGAAAATATTAGCCTAGCCTACGGTTTACACAACGTCAGTTGCCAGATTCCGCAGGGAAAATTGGTCGGGATTATGGGGGCGAACGGGGCGGGCAAATCGACCCTGTTGAAAAGTTTGGCGGGGATCTTACCGCTTGCAAGGGGTGAGATTTGGCTAAATTCTAGCAAATTGAGCGAAATGTCGCCCCAGCAAAAGAGCCAACTGCTCGCCTACCTCGCCCAAAGCACGGCGATCCAGTGGGATCTATCGGTTTATGATGTGATCGCCCTCGGCTTGGCACAACCACTACGCCCAGCGGACGAGCGAGTCAAAATCCAGCAAATCGCCCAACAATTTGCGGTGGCGGATCTGCTCGAAAAGCCGTTTCAGCAACTGTCGGGCGGCGAAAAAACGCGGGTGCAACTGGCTCGTTGCTGCATTAAAGGCAGCCCGTTGATCCTCGCCGATGAACCGATCGCTGCCCTCGATCCCTACTACCAGATCGACATAATGGAAAAACTCAAAGCCCTCACGCCCCACCGCACCTGCGTGATCGTGATCCACCACCTTTCCCTCGCCTACCAATTTTGCGATGAAATTATCCTGCTCGATCACGGCAAGCTACTCGCCGCAGGCGACACCGCAAGCGTCCTCACCCCACAAAACCTCGCCCAAGCCTTTGGAATCAAGGTCGAAATCGATCAAGAGCGGAAAGAGATTTTTGGGGTTGGGAAATTGGCGTAAATTAGCCTTGGCGACATTCTAACCAAGGCAATTTCGTGCCGTTTTGGTTTTTGTAATAAATCGAACTACGCTCGCGGGCGATTAAATCAACATAGCTGCCTTGGATCGGATAGTAAGAGCGGTAGCTCACTTCAAAACGTGTGCCAGCCGCATTGATCGCTTTATTGGCGAGATGATCAAAAGGCTCGGCTTTCGCCCCATTTAACTGAAAATAGATCCCAAAATTTTCCTGCTTACGGCTCTCACGCGACAGCGGAAAATAGGTCGCCAAATAGGCGGTTTCGCCCGTGGTGAAATCCTTGCAATAATAGCTATAACGTTTGTACTCGGCAGGATTATTCAATTCCGCCTGACTAATATCCGCTTTCAAATACCCCACCGCCGCCGTTTTCTGCGGTTTGGTCGTTTTCTGCTGTTCCGATGACGTACAAGCAAACAACCCAGCCACCGCCATCGAAAGTAAAACGAGTTTCAATTTAGACATAAAATCCCCAATCTGGTTAGAAAAATCCGTATGATAACGGAAATTGAATGAGGTGCAAGGGGTGGAATTTTTGGGGAATGGACCGCTTGTATGGCAAAAAATGGAAGCTAAATTCCAATCCTTTGGATTTACACAAAAATTGGAAGTAAACTTCCAACCTAAAACAAACTCTGCTGCCCGACTAAAAACTCAGGCGTGGGCTTTATTTTAAATCCATATTCAGACAAATACCCTTTCAAACTTTCAATATTATAAAAAGAGTGGCTGTTGGTGGTGTTTTGGAAGTAGAGATAAAGCCTGTCAAATTCAGCTTGGCGTTGATGTAAGAACGCCGCCAGCTGTTTTAATTCCGTGTCGCTATAACGATAATCATGGCGTTCTTTTGCCGATTGGGCTTTCCACCAATTTGGGTTGCGACCGTGCAGCCGGAGGTAAGCGGTGCGTTGGTTGGCATAAAAATGAAAAGCGGGCAAGCCAATATTGGGCGGATAATCCACATTGCACCAAATCAGATTTGGCTTGCCGTGAAAATAATCCAACACCGATGGCGTATGCCAACTGCTATGGCGGAACTCAATCGCGAGCGGATAATCGCTAAACCACGACACCAGTTCCGCCAAATAATAACGATTGGCGGTTGTTCGCTCAAACTCAGCAGGAAACTGCACAAATAAATTCGCCAAACAGCCCGCCTCTTTCAATGGCTGCAAAACTTTCAAAAATCCTACCGCTTGCTCGGCAGTTGCGGTGCGTTTATGGCTAAAATCTTGATGCAGTTTGACCGAGAATTGCAACTTACCCGCAGCTTTTTCCAGCATACCCTGCAACGCCTTTACCCCAATCGGGGCGTGAAAGGTGCTGTTAATCTCAACAGTGTCGTAATGCTGAGCATAAATCGACAAAAAATCCGCCTTATCCGTCCCAAACGGATAAAGCGTCCCGATTAAGTCCGTATCACTATAACCGCCCGTGCCGAGGTGGATTTGGGGTGTTTGCATTGAGATCTGTCTCTAAAAACTTTACGTTATTTATTTGGCTTTCAATAAAGCAATAATATCTTTTAATGAATCAATTTCATTTTGCTTTTGTGCTAATAAAACATCCTTTGTTTTTAACAGTTCTTCTTTATGGGAAATGAGATTATCTTTTAACTGTAAAGCTAATTTTAATTTCTCTAATTCGATAACAGGATTTTCTTGGATACCATAATAAACAGTATTGTTATAATCTGAATTTTCATTCATTACAAAATAGACACCATTATTAGCATTTTGCATAAACTCTAAGGCATCCATATTAAAAAGACTGGCAATTTGTTCTAATTTATCTAGGGTAAGTTTGGTTTCCCCTCGTTCAATTTTGGCATAACCGTTTAATGACATATTTAATTTTTCTGCCATCTGTTCCTGCGACCATTGTTTAATTTCTCTTAAAGCTCTAATTTTTTGATTGTATTCCATATATACCCACTATTTGGCGAATTTTAACCACAAAAAGCATAATTTTACCTGCATTTTGTTGGTGGTTAAGTTTGGTTGAAGATTTATACTGATCTTATTTCGTATTTGTATATTTATCAAGCAATGCTTGTATGAGAGCGTATCTATTATGACTAATTTTGGTTTTCCTGTCGAAACAATCCTTGTCTTTTTTGGGGTGATTGCCTTTTCTGTTTATCTTGATTTGTTTGCTCATCGCAATACAAAAGAGATTAGCGTAAAAGATGCTTCACTTTGGTCAATCTTTTGGATCGGATTGGCGTTGGCATTTTATGGCTATCTTTGGGTAAGATTTAACAAAGAAGCGGCGGATCTTTATCTCGCTGGCTATGTGTTAGAAAAAAGCCTCTCTATTGATAATTTAATGGTGTTTGTCGCCATTTTTGCCTCTTTTGGCATTACGGGAAAACTACAACATCGCATCCTCTATTGGGGAATTATTGGTGCATTGATTTTCCGTGCGATTTTCGTTGTGATAGGCACAGGTTTATTTACAGTAAGCCCTTATGTCGGTTTCATTTTTGCCGCTTTTGTGATTTGGAGTGGTTACAAAATGTTAAGCAGTAATAATGACTCAGATGAAGAAATTGAAGATTATTCAAACCATTGGAGTGTTCGTTTAGTGGGTAAATTGATGCCTGTATTACCCAAATTATTGGCAGAACGTTTCTTCGTTAAACATTCAGAGCTTACCCCAGAGAATCTCGCCTTAGTTACTCGTAAAGGATTACGTTACGCAACCCCTGCATTTCTCTGCTTAATGGCAATTGAAACCTCTGATGTTGCCTTTGCCTTCGATTCTGTACCTGCGGTGATTGCCGTTACGCAAGAACCTTTATTAGTTTATGCCGCTATGATCTTCGCCATTCTTGGCTTACGTAGTCTCTACTTCATTCTAGCCGCACTTACTAAATATTTAGTTCATCTTGAAAAAGCGGTCATTGCCTTGCTGTTCTTTATCGGTATCAAAATGGGTATTCAATCTTGGAATCATGCCATCGGCGATAGCGGTATTCATATTTCAGCCAATACTAGCTTATTTATTGTTTTAGGTACATTAGCCGTTGGGGTATTAGCTTCCTTTATTTTTCCGGAGAACGAGAATAATGAAAAATCTTAATTTAGTGATGAGTTTATTATTTATTTCTACCACAGCATTATCACAATCTTATAAAGCACCGCCAACTTCCTCAACAAGTGGTTATGTTCCGGTGATTAGCGATGAATTGATGGAGCAATGCGTCAGAATTTATAACGAAGCAGATTGGTTACAGAATGATTTAAGCCAAACTTCGGTAAATCAATATTCACAATATGAAGTTAATCAATATAACCAAAATATTGCGAAACTCAACCAACTAACGAATTGGTTTAATCAAAATTGTGCGGGAAAACAATCTCGTTCAGCGTGTGAGACGGCTAAAAAATTAAATCAGCAAGCAGGTTTATCACACCAATCTTGCTACTAATTTTATTCAACAACTCAATGGAGATTTTATTATGTCAGTATCTTTATCAAAAGGCGGAAACGTCAGTTTAAGCAAAAATGCCCCAAATCTCACTAAATTAGTGATTGGATTAGGTTGGGATGTGAGAACGACTGATGGGGCAGAATTTGACCTCGATGGTAGTGCGTTTATGCTTGGTACTAACGGAAAAGTCCGTTCGGATTCTGATTTTATTTTTTACAATAATCTAAAAGCCTCAGACGGTAGTATTGAGCATACTGGTGATAACCGTACTGGAGCTGGTGATGGTGATGATGAAAGTATTATTATTTACCTAGACAAATTGCCTACTGCAGTGGAGAAAATTGCGATTACAGTTACTATTCATGATGCAGAGGCTAGAAAACAGAGCTTTGGTCAAGTTGTCGGTGCATTTGTTCGCTGTGTCGATGGGGCTAATAATAATGAAATTGCTCGTTTTGATTTAAGCGAAGATGCTTCAACTGAAACTGCAATGATTTTTGGTGAGGTTTATCGCCACAATGGAGAATGGAAATTCCGTGCCGTAGGACAAGGATTTGCTGGCGGATTAGCTGCATTAGCAAGAAATTACGGTATTAACATTTAATAAAATATAAATGGGTAAGAAATTACCCATTTTTTATGGAGAAATCATTATGGCTATTGATGTAACAAAGAAACCTAAAATATCATTAAGTAAAGTAGTATTGGAAAAATCAGGTGATTCTACACGTATTGATTTATCTAAAAGTAATGATCAAAATATTGTGATCAATTTAAACTGGACACAAAAGAAAAATGATGGATTATTTGCCAACTTATTTAATAAAAACCAAGATATTGACCTAGATTTAGGTTGTTACTATGAATTAACCAATGGACAGGCTTCGGTCATTGATGGTTTGCAATTTTCCCATAACCGAGGTGGAGCAAAAAATCAACGTACTAGACAAGGTTGCTATACAGAAGCTCCCTATATTTGGCATTGTGGTGATGATCGTGGTTCAGGTAGTTCTTCTGGTGAAAATATTTTAGTTAATCCTATCGGAGCAAATTATATCAAGCGGATTATTGTCTACTGCTTTATCTATGAAGGTGTAGCAAAATGGGGCGAATCTGATGCTGTTGTCACAGTAAAAGTACCGAACCAGCCTGATATTGTGGTTGAAATGGGACGACAAACAGATCCAAGAACATTCTGTGCCATTGCGTCTATTGAATTTAACGGCAATCAAATGTCTGTACGTAAAGAAATCACTTTCCATAACGGACATAAAGAATGCGATCGTTATTATGGCTGGGGATTTAATTGGGGAGCTGGATCTAAATAATAATAAAAGCGGACGGAAGTCCGCTTTTATTATATAACTAATGAATTATAAATTCTAAAAAATAGGATGCAGTTTATATTCTGAGTACATTACCAACGCCAACATATTTTAGATGCTCTTTTTTGAAAAAAACTTATTGTTTCTAAAATCATTTTAGATTTAAAAACAACACCTAAATCAATCATTTCTTGATTTTTAACTATCGGGACTAAATTGGTAGGAATAGCTTTGGCCTCTACACTATTGATTTGCGTTCTAAAATATACAGCAGTTACTATTCCTAAGAAATAAAACCTACGACCTACATAAGCTCTTCCTTTCTTATCTGCATACATTCCATTATCCATAAGAAATAAAGGACTACCACTAGATCCACCAAATACAGAAGCATCAATTAAGAAAATAGGCTTTTTCTCAAAGTCAATCTGTAAAGGTGATGCTGTAGTTCCCTTTCTTAGAATTGGTAAATGATGCACTGAATCCCATACACCATTTGGATACCCAACAAATGTTACATTTTCAATAGCATCTAAAGCATATAGTTCATTCTGAGAAGGAATACTTGTTCTAGGAATTGCTTTAAAAAATAAATGTTGATTAAAATTCTTTTTCACATTTTCTATAATCGGTAAAAGTGGACATATGGCTATATCAATTTGGTCATCTGGATGATAAAACCACATATTATTCCAATCAGGAATATTATCTAGATAAAAACTCTTTTCTAGTGATATATCTTCTCCATTTTCATTATCATCTATAGTATGAAATAGTATTTTCCCATTTATTGTGTTTTCAACTACGTGCCTATTCGTTACTAAAAATAGAATAGATGAATCTTCTGGACTGTCTGAAAAATCAAAAATAAAGCCTGTTCCTGAACCATCCCCATCTTTACTGGATGTTTCTATTTTTACAGTAGTGAAGTATAGATATGATGCAATACTATCTAGTTTCATAAGTTATCCTCGTTTTAATATCTCGTTTAATCCAAAGAATATTCTACTTCATCGAAACCCCAAGCCACTTGATCATTTCTCTTTCATCCCACCCCTTGCGTTTGGCGTAGTCCATTGCTTGGTCTTCATCAATACGTCCTAGCGTAAAATAATTACTCGCAGGGTGGGTGAAGTACCAGCCGCAGACGGAAGCGGCAGGCCACATTGCGTAGCTTTCGGTAAGTTTCATTCCGATCCGTTGTTCGACTTCGAGTAAGTTCCAGATTAACTCTTTTTCGGTATGCTCTGGGCAGCTTGGGTAGCCAGGGGCAGGGCGGATGCCGACATAATCTTCCGCAATCAAACGCCCGTTATCAAAGGTTTCGTTGGTGTAGCCCCACACTTTGGTGCGAAGTTCAAAGTGCAGATATTCCGCCATTGCTTCGGCGAGGCGGTCGCCCACCGCTTGCAGTAGGATGGCGTTGTAATCATCGCCCGCGGCTTTGTAACCCTCAACGAGATCGTGTTCTTCAATCCCTGCACAGACGGCGAACATTCCCAGCCAATCTTGCTGACCGCTTGCTTGGTCGGCGATAAAGTCGCTCAAACAGAGGTTATACGGGCTTTTGCTGTTTTTGCCACGTTCCGTTTGTTGGCGTAAATGGTAAGATTTGCCGATACAAGCGGTGCGATCCGCGTTCAAAATTGCAATATCATCGCCCTCTCGCACCGCAGGGAAAATCCCCATAATGCCACTCGGGTTGAGCTTGCCGTTTTGCTCTAATTCGTCCAGCACCCGTTGGGCATCGTTGTAAACACGGCGAGCTTCTTCGCCACCCTCTGGGTAGTCGAACGCATCAGGGTAACCGCCCATTAAGCCCCATAACATAAAGAATGGCGACCAGTCGATAAATTGGCGTAGGGTGGCAATCGGCACATTTTTATATTCGATAATGCCCGTTTGTTTCGGTTGCGGAACTTGATAATTCGCCCATTCGCCCGTGAAAGCGTTAAAGCGATTTTCACGAGCCTGTTCAATCGCCAACTGTTTCCGCAACGGTTTGCGGTTGGCAAAGGCTTGTTGGATCTGCTCGTATTCCTGTTTAGTACGTTCCCAAAATTCGGCTTTGGTTTCGGGATTCATCAAGGTGGCACAAACGGTTACGCAACGAGAGGCGTTTGAGGTGTAAACCACAGGGTAATTATATTTTGGATAGAGTTTGATCGCGGTATGCTCTTTCGAGGTGGTCGCCCCGCCGATCAATACAGGAATATCCAATTTCAAGCGGTTCATTTCGCCCAAAAAGTATTCCATTTCGTCCAGAGACGGCGTGATCAAACCGCTTAATCCGATCAGATCCGCTTTTTCTTTGATGGCGGTTTCGATGATTTTTTCCGCAGGCACCATTACGCCGAGGTCAATCACTTCAAAATTATTACATTGCAACACCACGCTCACGATGTTTTTGCCGATGTCGTGCACATCGCCTTTCACGGTGGCGATCACCATTTTGCCGTTGCTCGATCCTTTCTGTTTAGTCGCATTGATAAACGGCTCTAAATAGGCGACCGACTGCTTCATTACCCGAGCCGATTTCACCACCTGCGGTAGGAACATTTTGCCGTCCCCAAACAAATCGCCCACCACGTCCATTCCTGCCATTAGTGGGCCTTCGATCACTTCCAACGGCGAAGCGAATTTTTGGCGAGCTTCTTCGGTATCTTCAATAATAAAGTTGGTGATCCCTTTCACGAGGGCGTGTTTCAAGCGTTCTTCCACCGACCACGTCCGCCATTCGGCAACGCTATTATCTTCATTACTAGCGGTTACATTACGGTATTTTTCGGCAAGATCGAGCAACCGCTCGGTGGCATCATTGCTACGGTTTAGCACCGCATCTTCCACCACCTCTCGCAATTCGGGATCGAGATCATCGTAGATCGCCAACTGCCCCGCATTGACGATCCCCATATCCATTCCAGCTTTAATGGCGTGGTAGAGGAACACGGCGTGGATCGCCTCACGCATAAAATTGTTGCCGCGGAATGAGAACGACACATTCGACACCCCCCCCGAAATTTTAGCGTGGGGCAGGCTCTGCTTGATCCGTGCGGTCGCATTGATGAAATCGACCCCGTAGTTATTGTGTTCCTCAATCCCCGTGCCGATAGCAAAAATATTCGGGTCGAAAATGATGTCTTCGGGCGGAAAGTCCAATTTATCCACCAACAAGCGGTAGGCTCGGGTGCAAATTTCCACTTTGCGTTCTTCGGTGTCGGCTTGCCCCACTTCGTCAAACGCCATCACCACCGCTGCCGCCCCATAACGGCGGATCAAGCGGGCTTGTTGTAGGAATTTTTCTTCGCCCTCTTTGAGGGAAATCGAATTGACGATCCCCTTGCCTTGAATGGATTGTAGCCCTGCCTCGATCACTTCCCACTTGGACGAGTCGATCATCACTGGCACTTTGGCGGCATCGGGTTCGGTCGCCATAATGTTGAGGAAGCGGGTCATACATTTTTGTGAATCGAGCAACGCCTCGTCCATATTCACATCGATCACCTGCGCTCCGTTTTCCACCTGATCAATGGCGATCTCAATCGCTTCGCTGAATTTTTCTTCCTTAATTAACCGCTTGAATTTTGCCGAACCCGTAACGTTATTCCGTTCGCCCACGTTCACAAATAAACTTTCATCGTCAATCGTGAGCGGTTCAAGCCCCGACAAACGCATCGCCGTTTTAATTTGAGGCAAGGCACGCGGCGGACAATCTTTGACCGCCTCGCTAAATGCACGGATATGCTCAGGGGTCGTGCCACAACAACCGCCTACGATATTGAGGAAACCGCTTTCCGCCCACTCTTTGATTTGTGCCGCCATTTCGTCCGCCCCTAAATCGTAGCCACCGAACGCATTTGGCAAACCAGCATTCGGGTGGGCGGACACATAGGTTTCGCAGATTTTTGAGAGCTGTTCCATATATTGACGCAACTCTTTCGGGCCTAAGGCACAGTTCAAGCCAAAGCTGATCGGCTTAACGTGGCGAAGGGAATTGTAAAACGCCTCGGTCGTCTGCCCCGACAGGGTTCGTCCAGAGGCATCGGTGATTGTGCCTGAAATCATAATCGGCAAACGCACGCCCAATTCTTCAAACACTTGATCAATCGCAAAGGCGGCGGCTTTGGCGTTGAGGGTATCGAAAATGGTTTCGATCATAATCAGATCCGCCCCACCCTCAATCAAGCCTTTGGTCGCCTCGGCATAAGCCTCAACCAACTGCATAAAGGTAATGTTGCGGAAACCGGGGTCATTCACATCAGGGGAAATCGAGGCGGTGCGGTTGGTCGGGCCTAAAATCCCTGCCACAAAACGCGGTTTTTCAGGGGTGGAATACTGATCCGCCACCTCACGCGCCAGTTTGGCACTTTCCACATTCAGCTCATAGGCGAGGGCTTCCAACCCATAATCCGCTTGGGCGATGGTGGTCGAACTGAATGTATTGGTTTCGATGATGTCCGCCCCTGCCTGCAAATACTGCTCGTGAATTTCACGGATAATCTGCGGTTGGGTCAAGCTCAACAAATCGTTGTTACCACGCAGATCAATCGCACTATTCGCAAAACGCTCGCCTCGGAAATCTTGTTCGGTCAATTTATATTTTTGGATCATCGTCCCCATTGCACCGTCTAAAATTAAAATTCGTTGAGCAAGGGCATTTTTAAGCATTGAGGTGGCGTTTTTTAACATCATCGTTCCTGTTGATTTTTGAATGGAAAATTAGGTGGATAATAGGAAGAACGGTATAACCTGTCAAATACCAGCACCGCAAAATCGCAAAAATTTTCACAAATCTGACCGCTTGCAAAGTGTTTTTTGTTTAAATTTAGAACGGACGACACATTTTTGAAAAATCGCCCTTGACCGCAACCCAAAATCCCGATACTATGCACTCCGTTTTCAACACGGAGGAATGGTCGAGTGGTTGAAGGCACCGGTCTTGAAAACCGGCGAGGGTTTACGCCCTCCGTGAGTTCGAATCTCACTTCCTCCGCCATCAAATGCTAACCTGTTGATAATTCAATTATCGGCAGGTTTTTTATCTCAAAGTCTAATTTATCGAATTAGCTTGAATACAATTTAAAGAAATGTTTTCAATCAGGAGGAATGGTCGAGTGGTTGAAGGCACCGGTCTTGAAAACCGGCGAGGGTTTACGCCCTCCGTGAGTTCGAATCTCACTTCCTCCGCCATTATTCAAACCCCATAGTAATATGGGGTTTTCTTTTGCCCGAAATTTTTCAAAATCCTATCCCTTGTAAAACAAATAAGGCGGACATTTGTCCGCCTTAATCCTACTTCGTTGTAATTACGCTAAATCTTCGGTTAAATCAAGTTGCTCGGGCGAGAGGATTATGCCCGTTAAATCGGCGTAGATGAAATCTTCGGGGAAGAAAGTTACGCCGCCGAAATTAACGGGGGTGTCGATTTCGCCGATGTTAGTGTCGTCTGCCCCCACGGGGATTGGGGCGAGGGCTTGAATGCCGATGTCGAGGGTTTCTAGCACGTCAAGCTGACGCACCGCACCGTAAACGATAATGCCTTCCCAGCCGTTATCCACCGCCAACTGGGCGAGTTCCCCATCAATTAAAGCACGGCGAACTGCACCGCCGCCGTCCACTAATAGCACGCGTCCGTTGCCTTCTTCTTCCAACACTTCGGCGATTAGCCCGTTGCTTTCAAAACATTTGACGGTGGTGATTTTTCCGCTGAATGTGGATTTGCCGCCGAAGCTAGAAAAAATCGGCTCAACCACATCAACTTGGTCGGAATACATATCGCAAAGTGCAGAGGTATCAATACGCATAAGACGCTCCTATTATTTTGGTTATTTGGGCGTGAAGTATAAACCGAGAACGGCGATTTGCAAAATTTTTAAACATCTGACCGCTTGTTAATGCGATGAATCCGCCACAACATTCGGGAATCTAAATTCGCCGAGGCGATCATCGTTAAAAAGACTGACGCCCCAAAGTAGAACGCTGCTTCCCCCACCGAGAAGCTAAGAATTTGCCCTCGTTCCAACAACGACATCATCAACGCAAGCACGAACAGATCCAACATCGACCATCGCCCCACAAAATGCACATAATGCAGCAGTTTCATTTGCAGATGAATCGGGTGTTTCCAGCGGAATTTAATCGCCAACAGCAGATAAAATAGAATGGTTACTTTGCTGACTGGCACGGCGATACTCGCAATAAACACAATCGCCGCCACCGCATAGCTGCCCATTGAGATAAAGGTAATCACGCCCGAGATCAAACTATCGGCGGAAATCGCCCCTGCCAATCCCGTTACCGAAATCGGGAAAATGTTGGCGGGGATCATCATTATCGTGCCAGCAATCAAACACGCCCAAACCCGTTGCAATTTCACCGATTCTGGCACGTTGAGATTGGTTTCGCAGCGAGGGCAACGGCGGTTGCCTTTCAGATCGACAATCTTCTCGTCAAAGGTGTATTCGCAGGTCGGGCAAAGGGTCGGATTACTCGGATCATCGGGCGAAAGGGAATGATATTCTGGGTAAAATTCCTGCCAGAGCCGTTTCGGGTCGATTTTGATAAACAGCAACACCGTCAAAATGGTGGTAATAATAAAGGCGGAAATGTAAATATCGAACCGCAACGCTGCATAATCACGGATTTTGAACGCCGCCACCGCTACCGCCACCAAATAAACATCAAGCATTACCCACTCTTGAATTTTAGTGAGGAAAATCAAGGTAAAACGAGGTCGCCTGCCGATCAGGCGTTGAAGCCGAATCATCAGCACCAACAAGGCAAACGCAATCGGCATAATCACCGAGCAAAGTAGCACCATAAAAGCGGTGTAATGGTAGCCCTCGGTCGCCATTTTCCACGCCCCGCCCCAAATGGTGGCGTGAATCGGCACGCCGAGCAGGTCAATCGACATTAGCGGAAAGGTCAAAGCGAACGGCAGTAAAATTAAAATCGACAGGGCAATAATCGAGCAACGGCGTAAGCTCCAACGGCTACCCGACCGCAACACATTGTCGCAATTCGGGCAACAAGCGGTCTGTTGCACCAACTCACTCGGCACGCTCACGGTTAAATTACATTCATCACAACGTTGCAAATAGCTGGATTGGGGTTTCATTTTATCTTCCTAAATTAAATTGCCGCCATTGTAAGGCAAAAATTTTGCCGAATCCAACCGCTTGTTATGCTAAAATCCACCCAATTTTTTCCAATAAATTGATGTTATGAACCAAACCCTAACCCCTTTTCACACTTTTCATTTACCTGCGAAAGCACGTCAGATCATTGAATTTTCGAGCAAGGCACAGTTATTGAGCGAGTGGCAGAAAGCCGATCAGGCTAGCTTGCCGATTTTGTTGCTCGGGCAAGGCTCGAATGTGCTGTTTTTGGACGATTTCAACGGCGTGGTGTTGGTCAATCAGCTCAAAGGGATTGAACACCGTGAGGACGACCATTTCCACTATTTAACCGTGCAAGGCGGCGAGAATTGGCACGAGCTGGTGCAATGGACGCTCGCCCACGGCATTGGCGGTTTGGAAAATCTGGCGTTGATCCCTGGGGTGGCTGGCTCGGCACCGATCCAAAATATCGGGGCGTACGGCGTGGAATTTGAGCGAGCCTGCGATTTTGTCGAGGTGCTGAATTTGCGTTCGGGCGAGACATTCCACTTGAACAAAGACGCATGCGAATTTGGCTACCGTGAAAGCGTGTTTAAACATCAATATCGTGAACATTTTGCGATCACGGCAATTGGCTTGAAGTTGGCGAAAGCGTGGCAGCCCGTGCTGAATTACGGTTCGCTCGCCGAGTTCGATCCGCAAACCGTTACCCCTCAACAAATTTTTGAGGAAGTCTGTGCTGTTCGCCGTGCCAAATTGCCGAATCCTGATGAATTTGGCAACGCAGGCAGTTTCTTCAAAAACCCCGTGATCGAGCGTGCAAAATTTGAGCCGTTACTGACCGCTTACCCCGCCATTCCGCACTATCCGCAAGCGGACGGTTCGGTCAAATTACCTGCGGGCTGGTTGATCGACCAATGCCAGTTGAAAGGCTTCCAAATCGGCGGGGCGGCGGTGCATACCAAACAGGCGTTGGTGCTGATTAACAAAGAGAACGCCACGGGGGCGGACGTGGTGGCGTTGGCGAAGGAAGTTCGTCGTCAGGTGCGAGCCAAATTTGGGGTGGAAATTGCCCCCGAAGTGCGTTTTATCGGGGCGGACGGCGAATTGGATAGCGAGGCGATTACGCGATGAAACTCGATCAGGCGAAAATCCAGCAAGCCTTGCCCCTCGGCGAAGCCTTGGTGTTTGAGCAGATTGATTCGACCAACGAATATCTGCTACAACATAGCCAACGCCTTGCAAGCGGTTCGATTTGCCTTGCCGAATGTCAAACCGCAGGGCGCGGGCGGCGTGGGCGTGTGTGGTTTTCCCCTGAAAGCCAAAATCTCTATTTCTCGATGTTATGGCGGTTTGAACCTGTCGATCTCGCCCAACTGCCGCCGTTGAGCCTAATGGTGTCGCTGATTATTGCGGAAACCTTGCAGGAACTGGGCGTGCAGGGCGTGCAGATTAAGTGGGTCAATGATGTTTATCTCAACGGCAAAAAACTGGCGGGGATTTTGGTGGAAACCAAAACCGACAAAACGGGGGCGAGCGTGGTGATTGGGATCGGGATCAACTTTGCGAT
This sequence comes from Haemophilus paracuniculus, assembly GCF_002015115.1. GTDB lineage: Bacteria > Pseudomonadota > Gammaproteobacteria > Enterobacterales > Pasteurellaceae > Haemophilus_E > Haemophilus_E paracuniculus. Next base: position 12,511 of record NZ_MUYA01000004.1, on the reverse strand, counting down.
GAAAGAGGTCGATCCCACCCTCGTTACCCAGCCGTGGGCGGATCTTTCCGACTACGATTTCGACCGCACCGAACTTACTTGCCGTTTGGCGGTGGCGTTGCAAAAAAATCTGAAAATCTACCCGCTTGTCGGCTTTGAACATTATGCGGAACGTTGGCAGGCGTTTGATCTGTTCCGCAATCAGCCCGTCAAATTGATTACCGATCACGAGGAAATTCACGGCATTTCGCAGGGAATCACCCCCCAAGGCGAGCTGATTTTGCAACAGGGCGAAATCGTCCGCACCTTTGGGATCGGCGAAATTTCGTTGCGATCTGACCGCTTGTAAGCGATTAGTTCTAGCCAAAAAATGCTCAAACAGGTAGAATACCGCCCATTGTGCGTAAAGAGGTTGCTCTTTACGCTTTTCCATTTATAACCCTTTGATAAACCTATTATTTTTTGATTATGGCGAAATTACATATTACCACTTGGGGTTGCCAGATGAACGAGTACGACTCGTCAAAAATGGCAGACCTCCTCAACACCACCCACGGATTAGAATTAACCGAAAACCCCGAAGAAGCGGACGTTTTATTGCTCAACACTTGTTCAATTCGTGAAAAAGCCCAAGAGAAAGTGTTCTCGCAGCTCGGGCGTTGGAAAAACTGGAAAAAAGACAAACCGAATTTGATTATCGGCGTGGGCGGTTGCGTTGCCTCGCAAGAGGGCGAGCATATCCGTGAGCGAGCGCCTTATGTGGACATTGTGTTCGGGCCGCAAACCCTGCACCGCTTGCCTGAAATGATCAACCAAATCCGCAACGGTGATAAAGCTGTGATCGACATCAGCTTCCCTGAAATCGAAAAATTCGACCGCTTGCCAGAGCCGCGTGCCGAAGGCCCAACGGCGTTTGTGTCGATTATGGAAGGCTGTAACAAATACTGCTCGTTCTGCGTTGTGCCTTACACCCGTGGCGAGGAAGTAAGCCGCCCTGTTGATGATGTACTGTTTGAGATCGCCCAACTGGCGGAACAAGGCGTGCGTGAAGTGAATTTGCTCGGTCAAAATGTGAACGCCTACCGTGGCGAAACCTTTGACGGCGGCATTTGCACCTTTGCCGAATTACTGCGTTTGGTGGCGGCGATTGACGGCATCGACCGTGTGCGTTACACCACCAGCCACCCGATTGAATTTAGCGATGATATTATCGAAGTCTATCGCGACACCCCTGAATTGGTCAGCTTCCTACATTTGCCGATTCAGAGCGGTTCGGATCGCGTTCTCACAATGATGAAACGCAACCACACCGCCCTCGAATATAAAGCGATTATCCGCAAATTGCGTGAAGTGCGACCGAACATTCAAATTAGCTCGGATTTCATCGTGGGCTTCCCTGGTGAAACGGCGGAAGATTTTGAGCAAACAATGAAAATCATCGAACAAGTCAATTTCGATATGAGTTTCAGCTTCATCTACTCGGCTCGCCCTGGTACGCCAGCTGCCGACCTGCCCGATGATGTGAGTGAAGACGAGAAAAAAGAACGCCTCTACCGCTTGCAACAACGGATCAACCACCAAGCAATGCAATTCAGCCGTGCAATGCTCGGCACGGAACAACGCATTTTGGTGGAAGGCCCGTCTAAAAAAGACATTATGGAATTAACGGGACGCACGGAAACCAACCGCATTGTGAATTTCCAAGGCTCGCCAGAGATGATCGGCAAATTCGTGGATGTGAAAATCACCGATGTTTACACCAATTCCCTGCGTGGCGAAGTGGTTCGCACCGAAGACCAAATGGGCTTGCGAGTGGTCGAAACCCCGCAAAGCGTGATCAACCGCACCCGCAAAGAAGACGACCTCGGCGTCGGGAAATTTGTGGTAAATTTGTAAAATTTGGAAAAATCAGACCGCTTGTTGAATCATTTTTCAGCAAGCGGTCTTTTTTTATCCATTTTTTTTACAAAAATGCAGTTGTTTTTTTTTTTGATCAATTTTGGTATGATTTTACCTCAATTTTATTACTTTTTTTGAGGTCAAAATGAAACCAACAACTCGTAAACTACCCGGCTGGGTTTATATTCCTTTAACTGTTTTTATGGCGATTAGCTTTTATCAAACGGCTAAAGGTTTTACCGATCTGTTTGGCACGGAAATGGCGTGGGGATTTTCCCTTGCGATCACAATGTTAATGTATGGTTGCACCGCTTTGGTGGGCTATCGCCGTATCAACAAACTGCCTATTTTGGCGTTCGTATTGATGTATGCCATTTTCTTCCTACCTTCCTTCACAGGTAACTTCAACGCTATCTACACCAATTATCAAGAGCCTCGCTTATTAACGGACGAAGTATTAAGACACAAACAAAAGCTCGATGATGTGGTGAATGCCAGTGAAAAAGCCTTCAAAAACTTCAGCCCTGAAATTACTGAAAAACGTGCCAGAGTTGAAAGCCTCACCGAGCAGTTAGTTCGCCAAATTACCGATCCAGCTCGCCCCGGTTTAGGGAAACGTGCCTTAGAAATTATTGCCGAAATTGAAGCGGTATTAGGCGAACGTTTGACCGAATTTGGTACAAGAGGGGGCAACTGGAATGCGATTGCCGACCGTTATCGTGAAAATATCGATCAAGTGATGAAACGTAAACTTACTTCCGCAGATTATGGTCAGCTTGAAACCAAAGAGAAACAAATTGCCGATTTAAAAGCAGAAACAGATGAAAAAATTCAAGAATATCTCGGCTATTCAAATGCTCAAAAAGTGAAAGATGAAGGCAAAAAAGTGATTGCGGATATTATTGAAAATATCAATAAAATCGGTTCAATTACCCAAGAATTTATTAAAAATCCGTCTATTTTCAAATTTGAAAAAGCCAAATTTGAAAATCAAGATACGGGCAAAATTGTTTTTTCATTTAAATCTGCATTCACTGAACAGCCACTAATTGCCTTTATTTTGGCGATTGTCTGTTTCTTAATTGACTGGTTAGTAATGCTCTGTTTGATCGTCTTTTTTGGTCGTAACGAAAAAGAGCCAATGAAGCCAATCAATTCAGGTCGAGCATTATAAGGGGGCGACAATGTTAAAAAATCCTTACGAGAAAAAAGCCGATAAACCAACCGAAATGGTAGCGGAAAAAACGATTGAAACCAACGTGGATTTAGATCAGAAGTTTGATACAGCGGAATCGGCTGATTCTGCCTCAACCCCACTCAATGTGGAAAAAAAGGAAACAATCTCACCGCTTGTTAGCCCTGAGTTACCCAAATTAAATCCTCTCAAAGAAGATAAATATAGTCCAAAGGATAAAAAAGCTAAGTTAGATAAACGTAGTGTTGAGCAAGAATTAACCCCTGAACAATATCACGAGCGTCTAACTGAACTGAATAATAATGCAGAAAATAAACATTATGTGTTATTTTTAGGTAAACCAGCCTCAGGGAAAACTTGGATTATAGGTAGTATTTTACACTATATGAAAAATTATTTGGGTGGAATGGTCTATTTAGATACTAATAAAACTACTTATAATGAAGAAGAATTATTCTATCAGTTACAAAATCGTTTTAATGGTGTAATTGGGGTTGATGAGATAACTAGTACAGATACTACCCAGTATTTTGAGTTTCATATTTCTTTTACCCCTAAAGACTCAAATAAACCACCTATTGATATTGTCTTTATAGATTGTTCTGGTGAGCATTCTCAGAATGCGTACCTTACTCGATATAATGATAACTCTGGTAAATTGCCAAATTATCTAACAGCAATTTTAGAATCTAATGTAAATACTAAATTAGCATTTGTTTACGATCAATCTTTGGAAGATAAAAAGGGTGAAATACCACAAGCAAATGTACTAAATGCTGTATTTACTGAAATTCAACATATTCAGAATAATCAGAAGAAATACTTTCCAAAAGTTCTACTGTTATCAAAAGCAGATCGTATTTATAAGAATGATAATGCAACATTAGAACGTTGTGGGAATGATGAAATGACATATGCCCTTGAAAAAATACCTAGCTTTGCTAATAGCTTCTTTAATGAATCTATCGAAAATAAAGCAAACTTCTACAATATGGGAACATTTTCTAATAATTCTGATTTAATTTTGGAATTTAATAAGGAATGTCCTGAAAAATTATTCCGTTGGTTGTATATGAATAGTACAGGTGGTAATTCACCTATCAAAGAACCAACTTGTTGGGATAAATTGATGAATTGGTTTAAAGGAAAATAATAATGACAACACAAAATAAACAACTTCTAGGCTGGGGATTGCTTGGCACGCCTAATGGTCGCCAACAAACGAGCGATGGCATTGATAAACAAATCAAATTTGCTAGTAGTTTCGATTTAGAGCAGCAATATGGTGGTTGTCTGCCTGATCCTCGCCAAAAAGATATTGAGCCTCTCTACTGTTTAAAATATCGGAAAGGTGATAATGAAATTCTAGGTTTAGCAGAATATCGTTCCATTTTTGAACAAGGGCAAACCCGTGCAGGTACTTATTTTGGGGCATTTGTCGAAACAATAAATTCTAGTTTTGGTAAAAATAGCATTGAGAAAGTATTATCAGCTCTATATGAATTAAGTTTTTATCAATGGGAAAATTTCATCGATAAAAATGCCTGTTCTTATAAAGAAAGCATTGCAGGTAAAACTTTCCCTGCCCCTGAAGAACAATTAAACGAGATTGCGGAAAATTTACAGCATTTGCCACCTCAATACTTAACGCAAACAGAGCAACAAGGGGATCTCTATATTGCTACAACCCAAGATCAAATTGTGGAAACCTTGCGATTACTGCTAAATTCAGGGCTATTTTACCGCTTTAAGCAAATTTTCTTTTCGGCAAGTCCCTCAATTTCACAACAAATGCAAGCGAAAAAATTAGTTTCGATCAGTTTTGCCGAATTGAAAGCAGGGAATTTCTTCACGGAAAATTGGCAAGATGAAGTGAATTATTTGCATAAATATATTGCACAGATTCAAACCAATGAAAAAGTAGCGAATGAAAAATATCAGCAACTTGAACGAAATTTTGCGAATGAAGTGAATTCTAAAGCGGCGAGTTATATTGAACAAGCTCAGCGTGCCGAGGCAGAATTAGTCTCACTTCGTAATGATAGTGATGTGTTAAAACATTTAGGTAAAACGGTATTGGAAACCGTTGCTAACAATGCTCAAACGCTACATCAAGAAAATCTTGCTCAATTTGCTTCACTTTCATCAGGACAACGTGATGAAATAACTAGTCAATTAGCTGATCTCAAAAATCAAATTGCCAAACTTGGAATGACAGCGAGCAATCAACCAGCTCAAGAGCCTCAAGTGAGAGTGGAAACTCGTGTTACACCATTAACTTGGGTTTTTGCAGGCTTATCGCTCTTCCTTGTACTGTTTTTAGCGGTTTATGTCCTCTTTTTTAGTGGGGTATCAGAAGATGATTACAATAAGTCGCAAGGGGATTTAAAGGCAGTAAAAACGGAACTTGCTCAAGCAAAAAAAGAGTTAGAACGTGCTAATGATCAAATTTCTCAACTCAATCGTAAAATAGAAAATTATTCTAGCAATCCAGCCCCTGCGAATAATTCATCTAATATGACAAATGAACAGCCTCTCAATAAAAATAATAAAGGAAAATCCAAATGAAAAGATTATTTCCCTTTTTATCTCTTTTGGGATTAACGGCTTGTTTTGATGATAGTGCGAAAGAATGCGAATCCTTGATCAAAGATAGCAGTAAAAAGAACCTTGCCTACAGTATGTGCGAAAAAGCCGCCAACGAGGGAAATGCTAATGCTCAATATCTTTATGCTCAACTTTTGATTGAGAAAGATCAAGCCAAGCAAGCGGTGAGTTATTTAGAAAAATCAGCCAATCAAGGCAATCCTCAGGCGTTGTATCAGCTTGGTGAGCTGTTTTTGATCGGAAAAGGGGTTGAGAAAAATCCTGCTAAATCAAAATATTACTGGCAACAAAGCTGTAATAAAGGCGAACAAAAGGCTTGTGCGAATTTGTTTGAAAGTGAGCAAGCGGATAAAGAAGCCCAAGCCAAAGCCAAGCAAGCGGAACAAGCACGCCAAAAGGCTGAGGAAGAGGCTCGACTTGCCAAAGAACGTGAGCAACAAGCTCGTCAAAAAGAGCTTGCTGAACGTGAGGCGAAACAAAAAGCAGAGAAAGCTCGGCTGGAAGCAGAGCGTAAAGCCTTTGAGCAACAAAAACAGGCGGAACAGGCTCGTTTAGCGGAACAGCGTAAAGCGTTACAAGCTGAGCAGAATCAAGCAAATCAAACAAATCAAACGAGCTATGAATCTTCAACCGCCACTCAACCCACTTTTGATGTTACCCAATTTACCTTCTACGAGGGATTGGCAAAATTTGAACAAAATGGCAAAGTTGGGTTTATTGATACCAACGGCAGGATCGTTATTCCCGCTCAATTTAGCCGAGCAGGGCGTTTCTCGGAAGGGATTGCGAACGTGCAAGGCTCAAATGGTTTGTGGGGTTATGTAAATAGATCGGGAAATTGGATTGTTGATCCTCTCTTTGTTTGCTCTGCTCGCTTTATGCAAGGTGTAGCAGGCGTGTATTGGGGCGGATACCAAAATAGTGCTGGTCAATGTGTTGGCGGAAAATGGGGCTTTATCAATAAAGCTGGAAATTGGGCGATTGATCCGATTTTCGATGAAGCTCAAGGATTTAGCAAAGATACCAAAGGGCGAATCAAAACCAAAGTAACCTATCAGGGCGAAACTTTCTACATTGATCGAAGTGGTAATCGCCTGTAATCTAGCAAAAAATCCCCGAAATCTGACCGCTTGCCGTATAATGCAAGCGGTCTTTTTTATCAAAAATCAGCAAGGAAAAACAATGTTGCTTTTGACACTTTATATTATCGGCATTACCGCGGAGGCGATCACGGGGGCGTTGGCGGCGGGGCGTGAGAAGATGGATTGGTTCGGGGTGATTATTATTGCGTCTGTTACCGCGATTGGCGGTGGTTCGGTGCGTGATGTGCTGTTGGGGCATTATCCCCTCGGTTGGGTGGCGAATCCGCAATATTTTCTGATTGTGGCGGGGGCGGCGATTTTGACCGTGTTTATCGCCCCGTTGCTCGGCTATTTTCGCACCATTTTCCTTGTGCTGGACGCCTTGGGGCTGATTGTGTTTTCGATTTTAGGGGCGCAAGTCGCCCTTGATATGGGCTACGGTTTTGTGATTGCGGTGGTGTCCGCCGTTACCACAGGGGCATTTGGCGGCGTGCTGAGAGACATCTTGTGCAACCGCATTCCCCTCGTGTTCCAAAAAGAGCTTTACGCCAGCGTAGCCTTTTTATCCACCTGCATTTATGTGGGACTGATCGAAGTCGGCATCTCACAAAATATCGCCGTGATTTTAACCCTAATTTCAGGCTTTTCGATCCGCCTGCTCGCCATTCGCTTCAAACTTGGCTTGCCCGTGTTTGAGTTTGACGAAGCACAATATCTCGGCAAGGGCGATTTGTGGGATCGCCTCTCGAAAAAGCGAAAATAATTATTTCAAGCCATTTTGAACGAGTTGCCAAACCGATTTTCCTTGTGATTGTTGCAACGCCCGATGGATCTCCTGCTCTGACAAGCGGTCGGATTCGGGGGAATTTTTGACAATCAATTCTGCATAACATTGCGGATCAAGCTCGAAATGGACACTCGATAGCAGATAACGCCCCTTGCCGAATTGTCCGCCCACGATGGCGGGTGAGCCGTCCGCAAAATAGGCGAAAATTTGCGAGGATCGCACCGCTTGCGGGCTTTTGAGGAAAGTTGAGCCGCCGTGATAGTAGTAACAAGCGGTCGGATCGGGCGGAAAATCCACAAAATCCAGTTTTACCATTGTTTTTGATTGCACGTTTTCGCTGTAATAGTGTCCGCCCGTCAGTTGCGGTAACGATCCTTTGGCGATCCCCTCGAAAAAGCCCAATTCCCGTTCGCCTTGCACTTGATAATCCGCCCCTTGAAATTCAACGGTTTGGCAGGCGTAATACGCCCCTGCACAAATGCCGAGGTAAAATCCGCCTTGCTCAACAAAGTGGTGGATCTGGCGGTTGCCCTCGCCGTTCAATTTTTCGCAATAGGGCAAATCCGCCCCACCAGGGATAATCAAACCGCTTGCGTTCGCCAATGCCCCTTGACAAATCTCTGCCGCCGACACCGTGTGAGCAGGGCGATTTAACCAATGGGGAACGCCTTTCATAAAGACGCCACGCCCACTTCGCTCGTGCCGAGATCGGCATAAATCAAGATCGGTCTTACCACTTTTCTACCTCTTTTGGTTTACATTGTTTGACAATTCGGGCATAATCCGCCCACTTTTTACACAAACTTTAAGGAAGATTTTATGCTGACACAATCCCTTTCTCAAACAAAAAAATGGTTGCTCGCCAACCAAACCGCCGCATTTTGGCTAAAAACCTTGATCGGGGCGAATTTGATTGCCCTATTCGCCCAAATTTCCATTCCGTTACCACTCGTGCCAATCACGGGGCAAACCCTTGCTTTAACCGTGGTCGGCTTTGCGTTGGGGCGTAAAGCAGGCACGGCAGCGGTGTTAGCCTACCTCGCCGAAGGGGCAATCGGCTTGCCAGTGTTCGCCAACGGGGCATCTGGCTTGGGCGTGCTGTTCGGGGCTTCGGGCGGTTATTTGATCGGCTTCGTGCCAACCGCTTATTTGCTCGGCTATTTCAGCGACAAAGGTGTGCTAAATTCATTCGTGAAAAGCGTTGGCGTGGCGTTGTTAGCGACAATTGTAACCTTTGCGTTCGGCTTGGCTCAACTTTCCTTATTCGTGCCAGCCGACAAAGTGCTTGAATTTGGTTTATACCCATTCGTATTAGGCGGCATTGTGAAAGCGGTGTTGGCGAGTGCGTTAGTGATTCCAAGCCACCGCTTCTTTTCTAAACTTTAAGCAAAAAATGTGAACTGGATCGGCTTTTGCTATTGCCATTTGTGATAGCATAAGCCGATTTTTTTATGCGTGAGGAAACCCTATGACAGAGCAAAAATTCTTAATTGCCCCTTCGATTTTATCCGCCGACCTCGCTCGCTTGGGCGATGATGTCGCTGAGGTGCTGAAAGCAGGGGCAGATTTGATCCATTTTGATGTAATGGATAATCACTATGTGCCAAATTTGACTTTCGGGCCAGCGATTTGCAAGGCGTTGCGTGATTACGGCATTACCTGCCCGATTGATGTGCATTTAATGGCGAAACCTGTCGATCGTCTGATCCCCGATTTCGCCAAAGCTGGGGCGGACATCATCACTTTTCACCCCGAAGCGAGCGAGCATATCGACCGCTCGTTGCAGTTGATCCGTGATCACGGCTGCAAATCGGGCTTGGTGTTCAACCCTGCCACGCCGTTGAGCTATTTGGATTATGTGATGGATAAAGTCGATGTGATTTTGCTGATGTCGGTCAATCCAGGCTTTGGCGGACAATCTTTCATTCCGTCCACCCTCGCCAAATTGCAAGAGGCTCGCAAACGGATTGATGAGAGCGGTTACAACATCCGTCTTGAAGTCGATGGCGGCGTAAAAATTAACAATATCGCCGACATCGCCAAAGCAGGGGCGGATATGTTTGTCGCAGGTTCCGCAATTTTCGACCAGCCTGACTATAAAGCCGTGATCGACCAAATGCGGGCGGAATTGGCTAAGGTAAGCGGTTAGTTTCTTGAAAAAATGCTCTTGTAAAAACAAGAGCATTTTTATTGGGTTAAAGGGATTGCACAATGTAGGTCAAAAAGCCATAAAAGCCGACAAAACTCACGGCAAGCAATGCTCTGGCAAGGGCTGGGCGGGATTGATGCAGTTTGAATAAGATCCCTGCAATCAAAAACAGAAAGAACGGGTAAGTCCAAAATGCGGTGGAAAAGAGATCGACTTGGAACGGGGTCAAATTCGGGTTGCTGGAAAATTTTGGCGAAACCAGTAACGCCAAAGGGATTAACGCCGTTGGCAAGCAGAACAGAGCCAATGCCCAGCTAAATGGTGAGAAACCTTGTTGCATATTAACCTCTCGGGTGAAATTGTTGATGAAGTGATTTCAAGCGGGCTTTTGCCACTTGGGTGTAAATTTGGGTGGTGGACAGGTCGCTATGCCCGAGCAACATCTGCACCACACGCAGATCCGCCCCGTGATTGACGAGGTGAGTGGCGAAGGCGTGGCGAAGAACGTGGGGCGAGAGTTTGTCCGCGTCAATCCCAGCCTGCACCGCATAATGCTTGATCCGATGCCAAAACGTTTGGCGGGTCATCTGTTGCCCACGTTTGCTCGGGAACACCACATCGGATTGCGTGCCGTTGAGCAACATTGCTCGCCCATACTGAAAAAATTCGTTGAGCCAATAAACCGCTTCCTCGCCGAGTGGCACGAGCCGTTCTTTGTCGCCTTTGCCGATCACACGCACCAGCCCTTGTCGTAGGCTCAAATTGTCCAACGTGAGCGACACTAGTTCGGTAACCCGTAGCCCCGTGGCATAAAGCAGTTCCAACATCGCTTTGTCTCGCAACTCAATCGGGTCGAGGGTGTTCGGGCAATCAAGCAGATCCATCACTTGCTCTTCGCTCAACGATTTCGGCAGATGCGCAGGCTTACGGGGCGAAGTGAGGGTGGCGGTTGGGTCATCCAAGCGGTATTTTTCCAGATACAAAAAGCGAAAAAATTTCCGCAAACAACTCAACATTCGTGCCGAGCTGGTCGCCTTGTAGCCCTGTTCCAACCGCTCGCCGAGAAAGGCTTGCAGATCAAAATGATCAAGGCTCAAAAAGGCTTGCGGCGAGGGCAACCATTCGGAAAATCGTTCTAAATCAAGGCGATAGGAAGCCACCGTGTTGTTCGACAAGCCGTGTTCTTGCCAGAGCGTATCTAAAAATTGTTCGATAATCGGGTCTAATTTCTTCATTGCAAGGGGTTAGATTTTGGAAAATTTTGGCAAAAAGGATTCTCGCACCACCAGCGTGGGTTCAAGTTGAATGGTTTGCACGGGGGTGTTTGGCTCGCGGATACGCTGAATCAAGCGTTCCACCGCATTTTTGGCGAGGCGAGCCTTGGGCTGATGAATGGTCGAAAGGGGCGGCGACAGAAATTCGGCGATTTCGATATTATCGTAGCCGATCACGGCAATATCCTGCGGAATCCGCAAGCCTGCTCGCCAAATCGCTTGATACGCCCCAATCGCAATGGTGTCGCTCATCGCAAAAATCGCCTGTGGACGGTGCGGCAAAGCGAGCAGTTGGGTCGCCGCCGCTAAACCGCCTTGATAGTCAAAACGGCTTTCGACAATCCACTCGGCTCGCAACGGTAAATTTTGCTCGGCAAACGCCCGCTTGTAGCCAGCCAGCCGATTGACCGCAAGGGGTTTCGACAGCTCGCCCGTGATAATCGCAATCTCTTGATAGCCTGCATTGAGTAGCGTTTTCGTGGCAAGATAGCCACCTAATTCCGAATTTTCGTGAATTTTATCCGCATTTAACGGCTGTTGCCACCAGTCAATAATCACTTTCGGCAGGGGGATATTGGCTAATTGGGGATCGTCCAAATCTTGCGGTTCAGCACACATCAGCAACAAGCCGTCCACCTGTTTCCGCAATAGATGATCGAGGTGCTTCGCCAACATCTGCGGATCACCGTTGGTATTGACCAAAATCAGATGATAATTGTGCCGTTCGCAGTAACGCTCAACGTGCTGCACCACCTCGGCAAAAAAGGGGTTGCGACTTGCGGTTACCAACATTCCGAGGGTGTTGGTTTCCTTGACTTTCAAGCTACGAGCGACCAGCGAGGGGGTGTAATTCAGCTCTCGCACCACCTTTTCGACACGCTCACGAATTTCCTCGCTCACAAAACGAGAATTATTGATCACGTGCGACACGGTCGAAAGCGACACCCCAGCCAGCCGCGAAATATCTTTCATTGTCGCCATTGAACCTCTTACAAGCGGTGTGATTTCAAGAAATTTTGGCTATTATAGCAAAAAAGAAAGTAAGAGATTTATTTACGCTATTTTAAAAGACAGATATTAAATAAAAATAGAATAGCTAGATATGCCATTTTGGAATGATAATAAGATAAGGAAGAATGGCAGGGGCGGAGAGGCTCGAACTCCCAACACCCGGTTTTGGAGACCGGTGCTCTACCAATTGAACTACGCCCCTAAATGGAAAGCGAGTAACTTACTCGCTTAAAGATAAGTGGCGGAACGGACGGGACTCGAACCCGCGACCCCCTGCGTGACAGGCAGGTATTCTAACCAGCTGAACTACCGCTCCGCAAATTGGGCGATTAACAGTGCCCTACTCTCACATTGGGAAACCCAACACTACCATCGGCGTTACCGCATTTTACTTCTGAGTTCGGAATGGAGTCAGGTAGAACCACGGCACTATTGCTGTTAATCAAATTTGGCTGTTAAACAAATTCTTTATTAAGTTAGCTTACTTCAAGAAATAAGCTAAGTTAATAAAAATCTGGCGATGCCCTA
>NZ_MUYA01000003.1:141605-183619 GCF_002015115.1 Haemophilus paracuniculus | reverse complement strand
TTGCGTTGAGCGGTTTCGTCAATTTCGAGGTCAATTTGTACTGTTTGAGCCTACGAAGTAGGCGAGTTTACAAATTGACCGTAGAAATTAGAAACAAGCGAAACATCAGCAAAATGCTCGGGGGTCGCCTTTCTTTTTGGTTACTTTTTCTTTGGCGAAGCAAAGAAAAAGTAACAGATCTCAAACAAGGGGTACGATTTTTGATAATCCTTATATTCCAAACTTATCCCTTATTCCCTTTGGTTTTCCCCCAAGCTAGCGTATAATTCCGCCCCGTTGATAACCTCTTTTTGTGGGATTTTTATGAACTATCTATCAAGTGCCAACGAGACTTTAAGCCTTTACGCCCAAGCGATTAGCAACCTAAACGGCAACCTCAATGAGCAATTTAACCAAGCGGTTGAGATGATTTTAAACTGCGAGGGTCGAATTGTGGTGGCAGGGATTGGTAAATCGGGGTTAGTCGGGCAGAAAATGGTGGCGACCTTTGCCTCAACGGGGACGCCGAGTTTTTTCCTGCACCCGACCGAAGCCTTTCACGGCGATTTGGGAATGTTAAAGCCGATTGATATTGTGCTGTTGATTTCCAACAGTGGCGAAACCGATGATGTGAATAAATTGATCCCAAGCCTGAAAAATTTCGGCAACCGCATTATTGCGATGACGGGCAACCTCAATTCCACCCTCGCCCAGCACGCCGATGTGGTGTTGAATATCGGCATAGAGCGAGAGGCTTGCCCGAACAACCTCGCCCCGACCACCTCAGCGTTGGTAACAATGGCGTTGGGCGATGCGTTAGCGATTGCGTTAATCAAAGCCCGCAACTTTAAGGCGGAAGATTTCGCCCGCTTCCACCCAGGGGGCAGTTTGGGGCGTAAATTGCTTTGTCGTGTCAAAGATGTAATGCAAACTAAACTGCCGACCACCCCGCCGAACAGCGATTTTAGCCAACTGCTTTCGGTGATGAACGAGGGGCGAATGGGGGTGGCGTTGGTAATGGAACAAGGCGAACTGCAAGGCATTATTACCGATGGCGATATTCGCCGCACCCTTGCCAAATTTGGGGCGGAAAGCCTTTCCAAAACCGCCGAGCAGATTATGACTCGCAATCCAAAAACGATTTTAGATAGCACCTTCCTCGCCAAAGCGGAAGAAGTGATGAAGCAGTTGCATATTCACTCGCTGATCGCCGTGAATGAACAGGGCAAGGTTACGGGCTTAATTGAGTTTTCAAGCTAATGGCAAAATCAAACTATATCACCCGAGCAGGCTGGCAAGCCCTCGACCAAGAACTGAAATTCCTCTGGCGGGAAGAACGCCCGAAAGTTACCCAAGCCGTGTCTGATGCAGCGGCATTGGGCGACCGTAGCGAAAATGCCGAATATATTTACGGCAAAAAACGCTTGCGTGAAATCGACCGCCGCGTGCGTTTCCTCAGCAAGCGGTTAGAAGTGTTACAAATTGTCGATTACCACCCGAAACAAGAGGGCAAAGTTTTTTTCGGGGCGTGGGTGGAATTGGAAAATGACGAGGGCGAAATCAAGCAATATCGCATTGTCGGCTGCGATGAATTTGACCCCGCCAAACAATGGATTTCCATTGATTCCCCCGTCGCCCGTGCCTTAATCGGCAAAGGGGTGGACGATGAAATCCAAGTCGAAACCCCAACAGGAAAGGTTACCCTTTATGTGAATCGGGTTTGGTATGAAAAATAGAATCTTTTTATAAATTTTTTAAAAATCCCACCCCTTGCAATAAAAAAACAAAGGCGTGATTTCTCACGCCTTTTTCTTTGATGAAACACTAACCCGTATTCCGCATTCCCGCCGCAATTCCGGTAATCGTAACCATTAACGCCTGTTCCAGAATCGGGTCTGGGTTGTCGCCTTGGCTACGTAGGCGGTGTAAGAGTTCCACTTGCAGTAAGTTGAGCGGATCGGTGTAAACATTGCGTAACGCAATGGAATCCGCAATCCAAGGCAAGTCTGCCATTAACTGTCCATCGTGGGAAAGGGCGAGAACCGTTTGAATGTCGTCCGCTAATTGTGCTCGCAACGATTTGCCTAAACGGTGCAATTCTGGGGCGACCAAACGTTGATCGTAGTATTCCGCCAAGCCGAGATCCGCTTTGCTGAACACCATTTCCAACATTCCAATACGGGTTGAGAAAAACGGCCACTCTTGGCACATTTCTTTAAGGGTTTGTTCATCGCCTTGCTCAATCAGTTGTTTCAACGCAGCCCCTGCCCCCAACCACGCGGGTAGCATTAGGCGGTTTTGCATCCACGCGAAGATCCACGGGATCGCACGCAGGCTTTCCACACCGCCTTTTGGATTACGTTTAGCAGGGCGTGAACCAAGCGGTAGTTTTGAGAGTTCTTGCTCTGGGGTTGCCGAACGGAAGTAAGGCACGAAATCAGGCTCGCCCCGCACCACACCACGGTAGATTTGGCAGGAAATTTCCGCCCCACGATCCATTACCTCACGCCAAAGTTGTTTTGGCACAGGTGGCGGTAATAAATTCGCCTCTAAAATCGCACTCGCATATAAATTCAGGGTTTCCACCGCCACCGCTGGCAAGCCTAATTTGAAACGGATCATCTCGCCCTGTTCGGTAACACGCAAGCCTGTTTTGAGGGAACGAGGCGGTTGGGAAAGTAAAGCTGCGTGGGCTGGCGCGCCACCCCGCCCCACTGTGCCACCACGCCCGTGGAAGAGGGTCAATTCAATATTATATTTTTCACAGAGATTGACCAACGCCTCTTGTGCTCGATATTGAGCCCACGAAGCGGCTAACATTCCCGCATCTTTTGCCGAATCGGAATAGCCGATCATAATCATTTGATAATTATTGATCACTCCACGATACCAACCGATGCTAAACAGGTCGCTCATTACTTTTTCGCTATGATCCAAATCGTCAAGGGTTTCAAACAGTGGCACAACTGGAATGGAAGTTTTACAGCCTGCCTCTTTGAGCAATAAATGCACCGCTAGCACATCGGACGCTTCGCGAGCCATTGAGATCACATAGGCAGAAATCACGCCCTGTGGCTGTTCGGCAATCACTTTGCAGGTATCCAAAATCTCTTGGGTTTCGGCACTTGGCGTCCAGTTGGTTGGTACAAGCGGTCGGCGAGAGCTTAATTCTCGCACTAAGAACGCCTGTTTATCATCTTCCGTCCATTGAGAATAATCGCCCAAACCAATGTAGCGAGTGATTTCCGCAATCGCCATTTCGTGGCGGGTGCTTTCTTGACGAATATCCAAACGAGATAAGCCCAAACCGAAACAGCGGATACGGCGTAAACAGTCAAGCAGATCACCGTTAGCGATAATCCTCATTCCGCATTGGTGTAGCGATTGATAGCAGTCGTAAAGCGGTTCCCAAAGTTGGTTATCATCGGTCAAAATCTCGCTTCGCTCAATGGTGAGCGGTTTGCCCTCTAACAATTCGCCATAATAGGCAAGGGTTTTGCTGAGTTTGGCACGCAGATCTTTTGCCACCACACGATAAGGCTCACGGTGCGTACCATATTTCATTCTAAATTCGTTGGTGCATTGCACAATCGAAAGCTCTTCCGCCAAGGCAGAGACATCACGCAAAAAGAGTTCCGCCGCTTTCCAACGGTTCATTTGCAACACACGGCGAGTAACTTCGGCGGTAACGAACGGGTTGCCGTCTCGGTCGCCACCCATCCACGAAGAAAAACGCACGGGTGCAAGCCCAACGGGGTGCTGAACGCCGTAGTATTTTTCCAGCTGGAAATTCAGCTCACGGCAAAAATCTGGCACAGCTTTCCAGAGGCTATTTTCGATCATCGCAATGCCCCACTTCGCTTCATCGACTGGGGTTGGGCGTTCCGCCCGAATTTCATTGGTGTGCCACGCCAACGCGATCAACTGCATCAAACGGCGTTTCAGTTTTTGCTGTTCGGCAGCGGTTAAATCATCGTGTTCCAACAAGCCCAATGCTTTGTTGATTTCAACGTGTTTATGCACGAGGGAACGGCGGGTAACTTCCGTTGGGTGGGCGGTCAGCACTAGATCCACCAACAGTTTTTCAACGGTTTGAATCACGGTTTCCACCGGCACATTTTGCTCTTTCAAACGGGCAAATAACGAGCCAAGAGAACGATTTCCCATAGAACTGTCGTGATGATGACGGGAAATGGTTTGATACTGTTCCGCAATGTTGGTTAAATTCAAGAATTGGCTGAACGCACGCGCCACGGGCAGCACGTTTTCATTGGAAATGTTGGCGAGTTTATCAAGCAATGCCTCACGGGCTTGCCGATCCCCCTCTCGGGAATTTTTTGAAAGCAGACGAATACTCTCAATCAGCTCTAACATCTCATTCCCTTGGGTTTCACGAATGGTCTCGCCTAAAAATTCGCCGAGTAAGTGAATGTTGCTTCGCAATGCAGAATATGGTTCATTCATAAAAAAATCCTATCTTTGGCATAAATTTAACTAGGGCAAATATACCCTAAATTGAAATGATTTTCCAAGGGGATTTAATTAAATTGATGAAATAAATGATTTAACACAAAAACAAGCGGTGCGATACGGTAAAAAATTTACCCTATCGCACCGCTTGTTCTTATTTTACTTGCATTTTTCGATTTATTCTTTTACACAAATTCAGTAAAATTTCGCCACTTTTTTCAAAATTCAGAGCATACAACTATGTCCAATCAATCAATCAATCAATCAATCAATCAATCAATCAATCAATCAATCAATCAATCAATCAATCAATCAATCAATCAATCAATCAATCAATCAATCATCAGCATTATCTCGCCTGCTCGCTGATTATCAAGCAAAATCGCTTACCGAGCGTGAAAAAGGTACTTATTTTGAGCAATTAACGCAACTCTACTTCAAACACGAACCTTTCTACCAAACCCTTTACAAAGAAGTTCTCACATTTAAAGATTGGGCTGAAACCTACTATCCAGAATTACCCTCAAATGACACAGGCATCGACCTAGTCGCTTTAACCCATTCAGGCGAAACCCACGCCATTCAATGTAAAAATTACGCGATTGACCACAAAATCAGCAAAAGTGATATTGATAGTTTCTTCACCGCTTCGGGAAAAAAGTATTTCGACCACCGTATTATTGTGGCAACCACCGATGAATGGACGGATAACGCCTACGCCTCACTCGCTGATCAAAATCCCCCTGTTACCCTCATCAACCGTTCTGATTTAGAAAACAGTGCGATTGACTGGCAACAATTTGAAACCGCTCAAACTATTGAATTAAAAACGAAAAAGACCCTACGAGAACATCAACAAACCGCCTTAAAAAATGTAGTAAAAGGGTTGGAAACGGCAGATCGAGGTAAATTGATTATGGCGTGTGGCACGGGCAAAACTTTTACTTCCCTCAAAATTGCCGAAGAAATGGCAGGCAAAGGGAAAAAAGTGCTGTTCCTTGTGCCAAGCCTTGCCCTTCTTTCGCAAAGTTTAACGGAATGGACACAAGAGTCCGAAACGCCACTGCATAGTTTTGCGGTCTGTTCTGATAGCGATGTGGGCAAACAAAACAAAGGTAAAATTGACGATGATCGGGTGCAATTACTCAATCACGAATTACGCTTCCCTGCCACCACCAACGCAAGCGGTCTGATTAAAGCGATAAATGCCCAAAATCACGATCTTGCAATGACGGTGATTTTTTCCACCTACCATTCGATTGATGTGATCCACCAAGCTCAACAACTCGGCTTAGGGGAATTTGATTTGGTGATTTGCGATGAAGCCCACCGTACCACTGGCACAAAATTCAAACAAGACGAAAAAACGTCCCCATTTATTCGTATCCACGATAATGACTATATTCAAGCAGCCAAACGCCTTTATATGACGGCAACCCCTCGTATTTATGGCGAAAAAGCCAAAGAAACGGACGATCTTGAACTACTTTATTCAATGGACGATCCTGCCTCTTTTGGCGAAACCTTGCACACGATTTCATTTTCCGAAGCGGTTAAACGTAAATTATTAGTTGATTACAAAGTGCTAGTGCTAGCGGTGGAAGAAAGCCACATTCGCCGTCATCTCGACCTTGCCAATTTATCCGTTGCCAACGGTGAAATTGAAGTGGACGATGCGGCGAAAATTGTCGGATGTTGGAAAGCCCTTTCCAAATATGGCGTAACGGAAGATTTAGATGATGACAAACAAGCAATGAAAAGAGCGGTGGCTTTCTGTCAAGTGATTGAGCCAACGGACAGCACCAAAAACAAATTCCACAAAGTGAGTTCAAAACAGATTGCGGAAATTTTTGATACGGTGGTATCCGCTTACCAACGCTATGAACGCCAGCACCTTGATGAAAATGATGAACAACAAGCCGAACTCGCTCAATCGGTCAATTTAAAATGTGAAGCCCAGCACGTTGATGGCTCAATGAATGCCAGCGAAAAAGCCAGCAAAATTAGCTGGTTAAAAGAAGAAACCGATGAAAACTGCTGCCGAATTTTATCTAACGTTCGCTGTTTATCTGAGGGCGTTGATGTGCCAGCCCTTGATGCGGTGTTATTCTTAACCCCTCGCAATTCCGAAGTTGATGTGGTGCAATCCGTTGGGCGTGTAATGCGAAATGCCCCGAACAAAAAACGTGGTTACATTGTATTACCAGTGGTGATCCCTGCTGCCCTTTCTCCCGAAGAAGCCTTAAATAAAAATGAAAACTATAAAGTGGTTTGGGAAGTGCTAAATGCGTTGCGAGCCCACGATGATCGCTTTGATGCAATGATCAACGCAATGGAATTTGATAAAGCCGCGAACGATAAAATTGAAGTGATCGCTGTGGTGGATCATCTCGCTCGCAAAAAACAAAAACCAACCGCTAACAAAAAGAAAAAAGCTGATGGCAAAGGACAAAATAGCATTGGGAAAGCTGACCCTACTCAAAATTTCAATGGCGAACAATATGAATTGCCTTACGAAATCGGCGATATTGAACTTGCCTTAAAAGCCAAAATCGTCAAACGTTGTGGAAAACGAGAGTATTGGGAAGATTGGGCAAAAGAAGTGGCAAAAATTGCCAATGAACATATTCAAGAAATTAACGAGATCATTGCCAACCCTGAAAATAAATTAGAGCGAGCAATGTTTGAAGAATTTGCCCAAGAATTAAAAGATGATTTAAACACGGCAATCAGTGAAAGTGAAATTGTTGAAATGTTAGCTCAACATCAAATTACTGAACCTGTTTTTAATGCGTTATTTGCCAATGCTCAATTTACCCAGCAAAATCCAATGTCGCAGGCAATTCAGCAAGTGATTGAAGTGTTAAATAAAAAGAAATCTTTTGCGAACACCAAAAAATTGGATTATTTCTATAATAGCATCAAAGAAAAAATCGCAGGCATTAAAACTGCCGAGGGTAAACAACATATTATTAAACAACTTTATGATAGTTTCTTTAATAAAGCCTTCCCGAAAATGGCAGAACGTTTAGGTATTGTTTACACGCCAGTGGAAGTGGTTGATTTTATTATTCACAGTGTGGAACATATTTTAAATAGCGAATTTAATAGCTCTTTAAAAGATAACGGCGTGCAAATTATTGATCCATTTACGGGAACTGGCACATTTATTACACGTTTATTACAAAGTGGCATTATTCCAGCAGATAAACTGCCTGAAAAATATAAAGAAATTCACGCTAACGAAATGGTGTTACTTGCCTATTATATTGCGGCAATCAATATCGAATCCGTTTATCACGCTTTATTGGAACAGCATCAAATCGGCAAAGCGGAATATCAACCTTTTGAGGGCATTTGTTTAACGGATACGTTCCAAATGTATGAAAAAGAAGATATGGTGGATCAAATTTTAGAGGTAAACAGCAAACGCCGTAAAAAACAAAAGACACTGGATATTAAAGTGATTATCGGCAATCCGCCTTATTCCGCAGGGCAAGAGTCGGCAAACGATAATAATGCCAATATCGCTTACCCTCACTTAGATGAAAAAATTCGCTCAACCTATGCCGAATATAGCACCTCAACCAATAAAAATGCGTTGTATGATAGCTATATTCGAGCCATTCGCTGGGCAAGTGATCGTATTAAAGGCAGTGGCATTATTGGCTTTGTTACCAATGGGGGTTATTTAGAAAGTAATTCCGCTGATGGTTTACGCAAATGCCTTGCGGAAGAATTTAGCTCGCTCTATATTTTCCATTTAAGGGGCAATCAACGAACATCAGGCGAGCGTTCTCGTAAAGAGGGTGGAAAAATTTTCGGTTCAGGAAGCCGAGCACCGATTGCAATTGCCATTTTAGTTAAAAATCCGACCGCTTGTGAAATGGGTAAAATCTATTTCCACGATATTGGAGATTATTTAACCCGTGAGCAAAAATTGGAAAAAATTCAGCAATTCCGCTCAATTGCAGGGATCAGCGAGCAAGATCAATGGACACAAATTATCCCCGATCAATTTAACGACTGGTTAAATCAACGTGATCCAAATTTTGACAGCTATATTGAATTAGGTAATAAAGAAGATAAAAATGTTATTACTATTTTTGAAAATTATTCAAGAGGTGTCGCAACTGCCAGAGATGCGTGGGTTTATAACTTTTCAAAAGAAAACTTAACATCCAATATGCGGTCAATGATTAAATTTTATAACCAACAAGTATTATTTTTCCTAGTTCAAAGAGAAAACAATGAAAATATAAACATTGATGAAATTATCGATCTAGATCCAACAAAAATAAGTTGGAACAGAAGTCTAAAAAACGATCTATCAAAAGCTAGAAAATTTAATTTTGATGATAATTCAATAAGATTAGGAATGTATAGACCTTATACTCAATCCAATATTTACTTTAATAGAACATTTAATGATATGGTCTATCAAATGTTTAATATTTTTCCAACTAAAAATACAGAAAATAAAGTAATTTGTATTACAGGAAGAGGGGCTACTACACCATTTTCTATTTTAATTACAGATAAAATTCCCGATCTAGGGTTCATTTCAACAAATCAATGCTTCCCCCTCTACCTCTACGAAAAAACCGAGCCAAAAGTTGGCACAACAAGCGGTCTGTTTGAGGAAGAAAATGGCAAAGCGGTGGAAGGCTATCAGCGGAAAGAGGCAATTACTGATGAATCATTAGCCCATTTCCAAACGGCTTACCCAAATCAGCCGATCAGCAAGGAAGATATTTTCTACTATATCTACGGCTTGCTTCATTCGGAAGATTATCGCCAAAAATATGCGGATAACCTCAGTAAACAGCTGCCTCGTATTCCGTGCGTCAAAAAAGTGGAAGATTTTCAAGCCTTTTGTGAAGCGGGGCGAGCCTTAGCGGAATGGCATTTAAATTATGAAAATGCACCGCTTTATCAAGGCGTGAAACTCTCTGGGGGCGGAAAACTGACCGAAAATGGCATTTTGGGCGGCGTTCCCGAAGATTTTTATGTGGAAAAAATGAAATTTGCTAGCAAAGAAGAGAAAAGCAAAATTCTCTACAATAAAAAAATCACAGTGGAAAATATCCCTGAACAGGCGTTTGATTACATCGTAAACGGTAAATCAGCGATTGAATGGGTAATGGAGCGACAAGGGGTCAAAATCGACAAAGCCAGCGGTATCGTCAATGATGCGAACGACTGGGCGAAGGAAACAATGAACAACCCTCGCTACCCGCTCGAATTATTGCTACGGGTGATTACCGTAAGCATTGAGACGATGAAGATCGTGAATAATCTGCCGAAATTGGTAATTTAGTGAATGAAAAAGGGGCTTTATGCCCCTTTATTTTTGCCCGTTTAGAGCATTTGATAAAGCTTAAACGCCTGTCCGTCTGACATACTGGCGAGGTAGTCGGAAATCACTCTGGCTCGTTTGGATTCTTGCTGTTGTTGCCAACGTTCTGCAATCAATTTAGGTAACAGCCGCACGGGGTCGGTGCTAAGCATATCGAACAGTTCCATTAAAATGCGTTGCCCTTTGTACTCTACCCTTTGGGTTTTCACATCGCAGATCACATATTCGTACACGAATTTTTTGAGAATATCGAGAACGCATTGCACGTCTTCGGGCAAATAGGCGTTGAAGCGTAGCAACGGCTCGGCGAAATCGGCGGTTTCTTTCCATTTCACATTGGTTACAAAATGATTGACCAACGCCCCGATCACATCTTTACGTTCATAGCGATGATCGGAAAATAATTTTTGGCGAAGATCGGGCAACATTGCTTTGACCCACGTTGAACAACATTCGGCAAGTTGCTGTTCCGCCACCGCCCACGATTGAGGCGTAACCATTCCGCCCACAATCGCATCTTCCAAATCGTGTACGCCGTAGGCAATGTCGTCCGCCAATTCCATTAGGCTACAATCGAGGGATTTGTAACGGGTTTTGGTCGGTTTAGTCGGATCGGGATTGTCGTTCAGGGTACGGAACAAGGCTTTATCCGCTGCACAAAGGGGATCTAACACCCAATCTAAAAAGGGTTCATCATCACGGTAAAGCCCTTTGCTGGCGGGGTAAGCGTGCAGGTTGATGTAACGGCTTTCCGCTGGCGGTGGCAGATCTTTGGGGGCGGTTTCATCGAGGAATGCAGGATATTTGATGATGCCGAGCAAGGTGCGGCGAGAGAGGTTCATTCCTGCTTTTTCGGTGTAGGGTTCGAGTTGAGTAACGATCCGAAATGATTGGGCGTTGCCCTCAAAGCCGCCGTGTTGTCGCATTTTGTAATTGAGGGCAGTTTCGCCACCGTGTCCAAAGGGCGGATGCCCGATGTCGTGGGCGAAGCAAAGGCTTTCAATCAAACTGCGAGAGGGCAACAACGCGGATAGATTTTCCCCCAACCCTCGCAATTCTGGCAAGGAACAGACCGCTTGAAAGCCTGTTTTATCGCCCACCAATTTGGCTCGCAAACTGCTGCCGATTTGTGCCACTTCGAGGGAATGGGTCAAGCGAGTGCGGTAAAAATCGTCCTCGCCCACGGCGTGAATTTGGGTTTTGGCTTGCAAACAGCGAAAAGCCTCAGAGTGCAAAATCCGCCCCCGATCTCGCTGAAAGGGGGAACGGTGATCTTGCTCGCGTTTTTTATCCGCTAAAAAGCGTTCTGTCCAACGTTCGGAAAGCATAAAATCCTCAAATAAAAATGAATGATGAAAAATTATGCCACAATCTTACCGCTTGCGGCACGCTTAGGCTATAATCTCGCCCTTAAAAATGAAAAATAAGGAAAGAAAATGTTTGAAATCAATCCATTAAAAAACCAACTTGCCGATTTAACCGAACGCACCACCGTGATTAGGGGGTATCTTTGACTTCGATCACAAGGTCGAGCGGTTGGAAGAGGTCAATGCAGAATTAGAACAACCTGACGTGTGGAACACCCCTGAAAAAGCCCAAGCCCTCGGCAAAGAGCGGGTGGAATTAGAGGCGGTGGTCGAGACGATCAAAGCCTTAGAGCAAGGCATTGAGGACGTTGAGGGCTTGCTGGAACTCGCCCTTGAAGCGGAAGATGAGCATACTTTTCAAGAGGCGTGCGATGAGGCGAACCAATTAGAACAAAAACTCGCCAAATTAGAGTTTCGCCGTATGTTTAGCGGTCAGCACGACAGTGCCGATTGCTATGTGGATTTGCAGGCAGGTTCGGGCGGAACGGAAGCCCAAGACTGGACGGAAATGTTGTTGCGAATGTATCTGCGTTGGGCGGAAAGCAAGGGTTTCAAAACCGAGCTAATGGAAGTGTCGGACGGCGATGTGGCAGGGCTGAAATCGGCAACCATTCGCGTGTCGGGCGAATATGCGTTCGGCTGGCTACGCACCGAAACGGGTATTCATCGCTTGGTGCGTAAAAGTCCGTTCGACTCAAACAACCGCCGCCACACCTCGTTTAGTGCGGTGTTCGTTTACCCTGAAATTGATGATGATATCGATATTGAAATCAACCCTGCGGACTTGCGGATTGACGTTTACCGAGCCTCGGGGGCGGGCGGTCAGCACGTCAATAAAACCGAATCGGCGGTGCGGATCACCCATATTCCCACGGGGATTGTGGTGCAATGCCAGAACGACCGTTCCCAGCACAAAAATAAAGATCAATGTATGAAACAGCTCAAAGCGAAATTGTACGAGCTGGAAATGATGAAGAAAAATGCTGATAAACAGGCGATGGAAGACAGCAAGTCCGACATCGGCTGGGGCAGCCAAATTCGTTCTTATGTGCTGGACGATTCTCGCATTAAAGACTTGCGGACAGGGGTCGAAAACCGCAACACCCAAGCGGTGCTAGACGGCGATTTGGATCGCTTTATTGAAGCGAGTTTAAAGGCGGGATTGTAATTTTCAAGCGGTGGGATTAAGCGAAATTTCAAGCGGAAAGGACGCCAGCGTGGCGTCCCTACCGTAGGGTCGCAATGCTTGCGACCCAAGACCGCAGAAATTAGAAACAATCCAAACGATAAATCTTCCGCTAATCTTTTATAAATGACAGGAACTATTATGCTGTTATCTTCCTTACAATTTAGCCTTAGCGTAACCCTACCCACCATTTTAATGATGTTACTCGGGATTTTCTTACGCAGGCGGCAAATTTTAGATGATCGGTTTTGTGAAATGGCGTCAAAACTGATTTTTAACTTTTCCCTGCCAACCTTAATTTTCCTTAACGTTCTCAAAAGCCCAAGCGAATACACGGGGCAATTTTCGTTGCTGGCGACTGGGTTTGTCGGCACAGTGCTGATTTATCTGCTGGCGGAAATGGGGGCGGCGAAATATGTGAAAGAGCGACGTTATCGGGGCATTTTTGTGCAAGGCACGTTTCGCTCGAATAGTGCGATTTTGGGGCTAGCGTTGGCGATTAACGCTTACGGCAATAGTGTGATTGGGGCGGTGTCCGTTTACACGGCGATGTTGATTATCCTGTTCAACACCTTTGGCGTGATTACCCTAACCCTCTCTCTTAGCGACAATAAACCAAACATCGGGCGATTACTGATTTCGATTGCGAAAAATCCGCTGATTTTAGCCACCCTACTCGGAATGTTGGCGAATCCTGTCCAAGAGCTGATTCCAAAATCGCTAATGCAAACGGGTAGCTATTTGGCGAACATTACCCTACCCCTTGCGTTAATTTGCACGGGGGCAAGCCTGAATTTTAAGCAGTTACGCAAATTTAAAGCTCAAAGTGAGGACGAAAACGCCAGCCAAACGAGCAATCAAGTTAGCCAAATCGTGTGGGCTTCAAGTTTTATCCGCTTGCTGATTGCCCCGATGTTTATGTTAATGCTCGGCAAATTTGTGTTCCAGCTTGACCCAATGTCCCTCGGTGTGGTGTTTTTAACCACGGCTACTCCAGTCGCTTCCGCCACTTACGCAATGGTGCGAAACTACGGCGGCGATGCCACTGCTGCGGCGAACCTAATCGGCATTACCACCATTGGTTCAATTTTTACATCCAGTATTGGACTGTTTGTTTTAAGGCAGTTGGGGTGGGTTTAACGCAAACAAAAAGCACTACATTCGTAGTGCTTTTTTATGATTCAAGCGGTCAGTTTCCTGATTATTTCGCCGCTTTTAATTCTTGGTAGTATTTTTCGTAGAGTTCAATCGCATCGCCTACGTCATCTTGCCATTGGGCGGTTTTTAATACTTCCGCTGGTGGGTAGATTGCAGGATCTTCGGTGATCTCTTTCGGTAATACTTTCAACGCTTCCATATTAGAAGTTGGGTAGCCGATAGCTAAGGTTAATTTTTCAGCTACTTTTGCACTTAATAGATAGTTAATCAATTTGTGCGCACCTTCTGGGTTTTTCGCATTCGCAGGGATTGCGAGGGTATCAACCCAAAGTACAGGGCCTTCTTTCGGGAACACCATATTTACTGGGGCTTGCTCTTTTTTCGCAATGCGTACAGAACCGTTCCATAATTGACCCACTTCCACTTCGCCTGAAATGAATGAGTTCGCTGGGTTGTCAGAGTTGAATGAAAGCACGTTTGGACGTAATTTCAACAATTCTTCGTAAGCCGATTTAATCACCGCAGGATCTTTGGTGTTTGGATCTTGACCTAATTTTAACAACGCAATGTTGAATACTTCACGGGCATCGTCTAATAATTGAACTTTGCCTTTATACTCTGGCTTCCATAAGTCGCCCCACGAGGTGAAGTTATCCGCTTTGTAGGTGTTGGTGTTGTAAGCAATACCTGGTGCACCTAATAATTGCGGTAGTGAGTATTTGTTGCCTTTGTCGTAAGGTTTGTCTAACCAGTCTGGGTTGAGGTCTTTGATCACAGGTAATTGGTTGTGATCAAGCTCTTTTAACATTCCTTCACGCGCCATTTTTGATACAAAGTAGTTACTTGGTGCGATAACATCGTAGCCGCCGTCTTTACCTTGTAATTTCAATTTCGCGTACATCGTTTCATTAGATTCAAGGCTTGAAACCTCAACTTTGATACCCGTTTCTTTGGTAAATTCATCTAATAAACCGTCTGGCACATATTCTGTCCAAGTGTAAAGATGAACCGTGCCGCCTTGTGCTGGTGCAGCTTCTGGGGCTTTGGTTTCAGCTGTTTTGGTTTCTTTGTCGTTACAACCTGTTAATGTTGCCGAGAGAACACCTGCCACAGCGAGTGCAACTAATTTTTTCATTTAAGATTTCTCCGTATAAAAAAGAAAGACAAGCGGTAAGATTACGCCGTTTTTTCACTGACCTTTCACAAGGAAAGACGGGGGCATTTTAAGCCACCCCCTATATTTTGCAAGGAATTTTCTTGCAAATTGAATAAAAAAACAAAAAGGCGAGTTACCTCGCCTTTTTTCATTCTCAATTAGAGAATTTCTTTCGCTTTTGCGACTACGTTTTCAACGGTAAAGCCGAACAATTTGAATAATTGATCCGCAGGGGCGGATTCACCGAAACTGTTCATTCCAACGATTCTGCCACCGAAGCCAACGTATTTGTACCAGTAGTCTGAAATACCCGCTTCAATCGCCACACGTTTGGTTACTGAGCTTGGCAATACCGCTTCACGGTAGGCTTCGTCTTGTTTGTCGAACACGTTAGTGCTTGGCATTGAAACCACACGCACGTTTTTGCCTTCGCCAGCCAAGACTTCGGCAGATTTCACCGCTAATTCCACTTCTGAACCTGTTGCAATCAAGATCAAATCTGGCGTGCCTGCACAATCTTTTAAGATGTAGCCACCTCGTGCGATGTTGGCTAATTGCTCTGGATTACGCTCTTGTTGAGCAAGGTTTTGACGAGTGAAAATTAACGCACTCGGGCCTTCTTTACGCTCAACCGCCGCTTTCCACGCCACCGCTGATTCCACTTGATCGCACGGACGCCAGGTTTCCAAGTTTGGAATTAAGCGTAAAGTTGCGGTTTGTTCAACAGGTTGGTGGGTCGGGCCGTCTTCGCCTAAACCGATGGAATCGTGGGTGTAAACGAATAATGAACGCTGTTTCATCAACGCCGCCATACGCACTGCGTTGTGGGCGTATTCCATAAACATTAAGAAAGTTGCACCGTAAGGAATGAATCCGCCGTGTAGGGCGATACCATTCATAATCGCTGACATACCGAACTCACGCACGCCGTAGTTGATATAGTTGCCGTCCACATTGTGATCGGCACGGATTGGTTTTGAACCAGACCATAAAGTTAAGTTAGAACTTGCTAAGTCAGCCGAACCGCCTAAGAACTCTGGTAAGAGTTTTGCATAGGCTTCAATCGCATTTTGTGAGGCTTTACGGCTGGCGATAGTGGCTGGATTTGCCTGTAATTTTTCGATAAAGGCTTGTGATTCTGCCGCCCAATTTGCAGGTAAATCGCCTGCCACACGGCGTTTAAATTCAGCGGCAAGCTCTGGGTAAGCGGTCTCATAAGCGGCAAATTTTGCATTCCACTCTTTTTCCGCAATCGCCCCTTTGGCTTTTGCGTCCCATTCCGCATAAATATCCGCAGGAATTTCAAATGGTGCGTGTTCCCATTTTAAGAATTCACGTGCCGCTTGAATTTCCGCATCGCCTAATGGTGCACCGTGGCAATCGTGCGAGTTTGATTTATTTGGCGAA
Organism: Haemophilus paracuniculus; assembly: GCF_002015115.1. Taxonomy (GTDB): domain Bacteria; phylum Pseudomonadota; class Gammaproteobacteria; order Enterobacterales; family Pasteurellaceae; genus Haemophilus_E; species Haemophilus_E paracuniculus. Next base: position 167,537 of record NZ_MUYA01000003.1, on the reverse strand, counting down.
CCGTAACCGATAATGGTTTTGCAGATAATTAAGGTTGGACGATCTTTTTCCGCACGGGCATTTTCAATCGCAAATTGGATTTGGTCAGGATCGTGGCCGTCCACATTGCGGATCACTTGCCAGCCATAGGCTTCAAAGCGTTGAGCCGTATCATCAGAGAACCAGCCATCAACGTGGCCGTCAATCGAGATATTGTTATCATCATAGAAAGCGATCAACTTGCCTAAACCGAGCGTCCCCGCCAACGAGCAAGCCTCGTGGGAAATCCCTTCCATTAAGCAGCCATCGCCGAGGAAAGCATAAGTATAGTGATCAACAATGTTATGCCCCTCACGGTTAAATTGAGCCGCTAAGGTTTTTTCCGCAATCGCCATACCCACGGCGTTAGTGATCCCTTGACCGAGTGGGCCAGTGGTGGTTTCAACCCCTGGTGCGTAGCCATATTCTGGGTGGCCTGGGGTTTTAGAGTGAAGTTGGCGGAACTGTTTTAAATCTTCAATCGAAAGATCGTAGCCTGTGAGGTGCAACAAGCTATAAATCAACATCGAGCCGTGTCCGTTAGAAAGCACGAAACGGTCGCGGTTTGCCCATTGTGGGTTGGTTGGATTGTGTGAAAGGAAATCACGCCATAACACTTCGGCAATATCCGCCATTCCCATTGGCGCCCCTGGATGTCCTGAATTTGCTTTTTGGACAGCATCCATACTTAAAAAACGAATTGCATTCGCTAACACTTTGCGTTCAGCCATTTTTATACTCCTTAGTAAAGTCAAATCTAAAAGCGACAAAAAGTGTAGCGATTCTACACCATTTCTAGCGGAAAACTCAAAATGTTGCGTGAAAAAGTGTGATCAAAATCACATAAATTTAGCCGTTGCAAAGATCGAAAAGATCAAATAGAATACGCACTCTTTTTTAGGCGTTGAGTTTTGGCTCAACATTTTATTCATCACATATGGTGCTTATATGCGGTGTGCAACCACAAAATGCACAACAAAATAAGTGGCGATATGGCTTCATCAGAGGTTATCCATAATGAAACAAGGTATTCACCCAGAATATACAGAAATTACAGCAACTTGCTCTTGCGGTAATGTCATCAAAACTCGTTCAACCGTAGGTAAAAACTTAAACCTAGACGTATGTGGCAACTGCCACCCATTCTACACTGGTAAACAACGTGTGGTTGATACTGGTGGTCGTGTTGAACGCTTTAACAAACGTTTCAGCATTCCAAGCACAAAATAAGTTATTTAAAAAACTCATCAATAAAACCCTGTTATGCAGGGTTTTATTGTATATAGAATATAAAGAGAATATGTATGAATAATTACTGCCCTATTTTTATCATCAACTTAGCCAAATCTGCTGACAGACGTTCTCATATCGAACAACAATTAAATCCACTTAATATCGCATACCAATTCTTTCCTGCCGTATACGGCAAATAAAATCCCAACCACCCTCTTTTTCAAAAATATAATGAAAGTAAAAGGTTATTAAGAAAAGGGCATAAAATGAGCCTTTCTCAACTAGGTTGCTTTGCAAGCCATTATTTATTATGGCAAAAATGTATAGAATTAGATCAAGGTATAATTATTCTGGAAGATGATGCAATTATTCATTCTAATTTTGTTGAAATAAACGACTTCCTAGCCTCTCCTCAAAATCACTTTGAATTTCTATGGCTAAGTCCACCAGCCCCTGCGAGAAGAAATCAAAAAGGCGATATTATTCTTGATATTCAAAATACAAACAATAAAGTTGCTCGCTTCTATCAAGGCTGGGGAAATGCAACAGGTTATTATATAACCCAAAATGCTGCACAAAAACTTATCAATTACACACAAGAGTGGATTTATGATGTGGATATTTCAATGGATCGATATTGGGAAAATGGGCTAGATTATCTCGCTGTTACGCCCGCTTGTGTTGAACCTAATTTTAATTTAGAAAGTAACATTCCCGTTGATAAAGGCAGATCACAAAGAACCCTTTTAACAAAATTAAATAGAGAGCTATTTAAACTTAAAGATATTATCAATAAATTTATCTACGACCGCTTTAAAGCACCCTATTTAAAAAATTAACGAGAATGGACTTCCAAAGTTTAAAACTCTTTTTAGATCTTGCTCAAACCAAAAATTTTAAACGAACGGCGGAAAAAAATTATATGTCCGCCCCCACCTTGACACGTCATATTCAACGGATTGAGCAAGAAATCGGGCAGCCCCTTTTATTACGGGATAACCGCCAAGTATTATTAACGGAAGCAGGGGAACGTTTTTTATCTTTTGCTCAACAAAGTTGGGGAAATTGGTTGGCAATTCAACATCATCTTTCCCCCGAAAAAGGGGAATTAGAGGGCGAACTCAATTTATTTTGTTCGGTAACCGCTTCTTACAGCCATTTACCACAAATTCTCGCCAAATTCCGCCAATATTATCCGAAAGTCGATATTAAACTTTCCACCGGCGACCCTGCCCAAGCCCTCGAACAGGTGCAATCTTTACAAGCGGATATTTCCCTCACGGGCAAGCCAGAACATCTGCCGAATAATATCGCTTTCCATTATATTGATGATATTCCCCTTTCGTTGATTACCCCGAAAGTGGCTTGTCTCGCCACCCAATTACTGCAACAAAACCCGATTGATTGGCAAAATGTACCGTTCATTCTGCCCGTGGACGGCCCTGCTCGCAAGCGGATAGATCATTGGTTTAAATCGCAAAAAATTAGAGAGCCACAAATTTACGCCACCGTAACAGGACACGAAGCAATCGTGCCAATGGTGGCTCTCGGCTTTGGGGTGGCGTTGATCCCCGATATTGTAGTACGACACAGCCCCGTCAATAATCAAGTTGCCTATTTTAATTTGCCGATTCCGATTCACGCCTTTGAACTCGGCATCTGCGTTCAACAACGCCGTTTGCAAGAGCCAATCATCAAAGCCTTTTGGGATCTGCTATAAAAAAGAGCCAAACGGCTCTTTTTGCTAAATATCCACTTTTTCTATGTCCCAAATATCCCCTTGGAATTTGACAAACCACCGATCTAACATTTAGCTATCTAACATTTAGCTATCAAACATTTTTCAAAATTCAACGTAAAATTATAAGCTAAAATAATACTACACCTCAGACTTTCACTCTCTACTTCTGCATTACCCACTTTTTTGACGGAAATGAAAAACAAGCGGTGAGATTCCAAAAAATTTTGCGCCCCCCACCGCTTATTAAAGGCGAATTAACTCATTTTACCACTCATAGCCCACACCAGCACCTACGCTTACGTTGCCTTGTGTGTTGGCACTGCCTGAGGCTTTGAGGATCATTCTGCCGTCTGCCGACATTTTACTTACCCCAACCGCCACAGAGCTTTGCCCTGCAAATGAGCCAACCGCCGCCGAGGTCATTACTTTACCAGGGCGAGAAACCTGCGGTAAATTCGCCATTGCGGTAACGCCAGCCACGCCTGCACGCAATTTTTTATCCACTTTATCCACGCGTTTTTCTAGCTTATCAACACGGTGATTCGTTTGTTTTAATTGCGAGAAATTGACCGCATCGGTGTCTCTCGATCCCGCAGCGACATTGGTGATCACACGCTCTGCCCCTGCTCGCCCTACGGATACACTATTTTCACGATCCGCCACCGAGCCAGCACCCACCGCCACCGCATTGGTTGCCGTTACTTGGCTATTTGCCCCCAGTGCCGTTGCATTTTCTGCACTTGCTTTGGCATTTTGACCCACAGCTGTGCTATTTTTACGTTGAGCTGCCGCCTTGCGACCCACCGCCACCGAACCTTCTTTGATTGCCACCGTAACATTATTTTGTTCGTCCACAATGCCCGAGGCTTTCAATGCCGATTTCGCTTGACGAGCAGTGCTATACGCTTGATTTGCGGTATTTCTCACCACTTCAACATCTGATTTGTTCGCTTTTTTCGCCAGCTCATAATCCACATACACCTGGCTTGCCTTGCTGTTCAAGCCCGTGGTTGGATCATTCACCGCTTTCGACACTTGGTTCGCCGTATTTTCCGCTGAACGAGCCACGCCCATCGCCTCAATGGTTACACGAGAAATTTCTTCCGCTTTTTGCGAAACAAAATTCGCTTTATCCGTTGCGACAACTGCCGCCCCTTTGGCGATATTCGCTTGCTCAATCGCAATATCGGCATTGTCGAAGGCAATATCTGCTTCTTTTCTCGCATTAACTGCCGCATTCTCTGAGGCGAGCACACTCAATTCCGCTTGCTTCGCAAACTGCTCTGCGGTTTCCGCTGAAACCACCGCTTGATCCGCCGAACTTACCGCCATCTCAGCCGCCTCAACCGCTACCGCAGATTGAGCCTTAGCCATTTCAGCCGATTTCGCCGCATTCGTAGCAGAAGTTGCAGCTTGTTCCGCAGAATTTCCTGAATTTAATTCAGAAACACCCGCTTGTTGTGCCGACTCAGCCGATTTTTCTGCGGATACCGCCGCATTCTCTGCCGATTCCACGGCGACGGATGCACCTGCTAATGAGGTCAATGCAGATTCCGCTGCTACCGCTGCTTGTTCTGTTGCTGTGGTTACTGAGTTTGCCGCATTGGTTGCAGACGTCGCCGCTTGCACGGCTGATGTGCCTGCTGATAAAGCCCCTGCTAATGAGGTTAATGCAGATTCCACTGCCACCGCTGCTTGTTCTGTTGCTGTGGTTGCTGAGTTTGCCGCATTGGTTGCAGATGCAGCTGCTTTCTCGGCTGATTTGCCTGCTGATGAAGCACCTGCCAATGAGGTTAAAGCTGATTCCGCTGCAACTGCCGCTTGTTCTGTTGCTGTGATTGCTGAACTTGCTGCATTGGTCGCAGAAGTTGCTGCTTGCTCGGCTGATTTTCCTGCCGATGATGCACCAGCTAACGAAGTCAATGCAGATTCCGTTGCCACCGCCGCTTGTTCTGTTGCTGTGGTTGCTGAACTTGCTGCATTGGTCGCAGAAGTTGCTGCCTGCTCAGCTGATTTACCTGCTGACGATGCACCTGCTAATGAGGTTAAAGCTGATTCCGCTGCTACTGCCGCTTGCTCGGTCGCAGTCGTTGCTGAACTTGCTGCATTCGTCGCAGAAGTTGCTGCTTTCTCTGCCGATTTACCTGCTGACGATGCACCTGCTAATGAGGTCAATGCAGATCCCGCTGCAACTGCCGCTTGTTCTGTTGCTGTGGTTGCTGAGTTTGCTGCATTCGTTGCAGACGTCGCCGCTTGCTCAGCTGATTTACCTGCCGATGAAGCACCCGCTAATGAAGTCAAAGCTGATTCCGCCGCTACTGCTGCTTGTTCTGTTGCTGTGGTTGCTGAGTTTGCTGCATTGGTCGCAGAAGCTGCCGCTTTCTCTGCCGATTTGCCTGCTGATGAAGCACCCGCTAAGGATGTCAAAGCAGAGCCTGCTGCCACCGCTGCTTGTTCTGTCGCGGTCGTTGCTGAATTTGCTGCATTGGTCGCAGAAGTTTCAGCACTGTTCGCAGAAACTGCCGCTTTCTCTGCTGATTTACCTGCCGATGAAGCACCCGCTAATGAGGTCAAGGCTGATTCTGACGCTACCGCTGCTTGTTCAGTCGCTGTGCTTGCAGAAGCCGCTGCCTTCTCAGCCGATTTTCCTGCTGATGACGCACCTGCTAATGAGGTCAAGGCTGATTCTGTCGCTACCGCAGCTTGTTCTATTGCTGTGGTTGCTGAGTTCGCAGCATTCGTTGCAGAAGTTGCCGCTTGCTCTGCTGATTTACCTGCCGATGAAGAACCCGCTAATGAGGTTAAAGCTGATTCTGCCGCTACCGCTGCTTGTTCTGTTGCAGTGGTTGCTGAGTTTGCTGCGTTAGTTGCAGAAATACCCGCTTGTTTTGCTGATTCTGCTGCTTTATTCGCTCTGGCAACTGCTACACCTGCGTGCGATTTGGCGTTACCTGCCTCTGTGGTCGCTTTAAATGCCTGTGCTTGGGCTTGACTTAAATTCGATTTAACTTGATTTGCAGTACGGTCAATTTGTGATTTCACACCATCAACAGCCTCTTTCACAGATTGAGCCGCTGTCAAGGCGCTTTGAGCAGATTGAGCGTGAGTTTGAGCATTATCTGCTTGGGTTCTCGCATCTGACACCGCTTGCTCTGCTTGATTTTTCGCTGTTAATGCATTACCTGCCGCAACAGACGCATCTACCGCTGAACGATTTGCACTTGTCGCTGCTCGGTTTGCATCACCCACTGCATTCGCTGCACCACGTTGGCTTGCCAAGGCTTCTGTTGCTGCATCTTGGGCTAACTGTGCTTTGTCTGTTGCGATGCCTGCTTGGGTAGTAGCAGTTTCTGCCGATCCCGCTGCGTTATCTGCCGCTGTTTTTGCACGATCCGCTTGCTCTGTTGCTAAACCAACCTGTGCTGTTGCTTCTTTGGCTTTGTTTGATGCTGTTGTGGCTGAACCTGCTGCATCAGTCGCAGAATCACTCGCAGCTCTTGCTGACCCCTCTGCATTTTTAGCTTGGGTTACGGCAAAGTCTGCGTTAGCTTTCGCCATCAGAGCTTTCAATCTAGCGTCTTCCGCTTGATTTGTCGCTTGTTCTGCTTGGCTTCTTGCTTGGTCTAACTGTGATTCAACTTGACTAGCTGTATGTTCGATTTGCGATTTCACACCATCAACAGCTTCTTTCACAGATTGAGCCGCTGTCAATGCATTTTGAGCTGATTGAGCGTGAGTTTGAGCATTGTTCGCTTGCTCTCTCGCTGCTGACACCGCTTGCTCTGCTTGATTTTTCGCTGTTAATGCATTGCCTGCGGAAATAGATGCCCCCACTGCTGCATTATTAGCATTTGCGACAGCTTGGTTTGCATCTTTCAGAGCATTTACTGCACTTTGTTGGCTTCTTAATGCTTCACCTGCTGCGTTTCTTGCCAATTGTGCTTTGTCTGTCGCAATGCCCGCTTGGGTAGTAGCGGCTGCCGCTGAATTTGTTGCACTAGTTGCCTGTGCTGTGGCTAAACGAACTTGTTCAGCTGCATCTTCAACTTTGCCTTGTGCGGCTGTAACAGCTTGTTGTGCGGCTGTTGAAGCAGTTTCTGCACGGTCTGCTTGGGCTTTGGCTAAACCAGCTTGTTCTGTCGCTTCTTCAACTTTTCTTGTTGCATCTGAAACTGCGGTTCTTGCACTTTCCGCAGATTTGGCAGCATTTTTCTCAGAAGCTACCGCTTGATCCGCCAATTCTTTCGCTTTGCCTGCTTGGGTAGTGGCTTCTGTCGCTGAATTTGCTGCATTAGTTGCTTGCTCTTTGGCAAGGCGAACCTGTTCAGCAGCATCTTCAACTTTGCCTTGTGCGGCTGTAACAGATTGTTCTGCGGCTCTTGCGGCTGTCTCTGCTCGCTCGGCTTGTTGTTGAGCTAAACCAACCTGTGCGGTTGCTTCTTCTGCTTTATTCGATGCCGTTGTTGCTGAATCTGCTGCATTTTTCGCAGAAGTAGCCGCTTGTTTAGCAGATTTTTTAGACTCTGACGCACCAATTGCAGAAGTAAATGCTGAATCGACTGCTAGAATCGTTTGCTCTGTAACAGTATCGGCTAATTTTTTCGCTTTATCTGCTTGGGTTGTAGCATCTTGGGCTGATTTTAATGCACGTTGAGATAATTTCTGTACATCTTTGGCGGTAAGAACAGGATCTTTTCTGTTTGGATTGCCGACTGAACCAATCTCAACATTAGGATCATCTGAGCTTACACTGTGTAATGGCTCTGATGGATTTCCTTTGGTTGCAGAATCTTCCTCTGCGTCTTGTCCTTCCACTGTTACCCTGTGTTCAACAGCATCTCTCGCCAATTCTTTCATTTTTTCTGCTGGCGTTTCTGGCTCGAAAGTTACATCATCCGCTTTATGATTTTTCGCCTGTTCTTTCATTCGCTGTTCTTGTTCTGGGGTAGTCGTTCCCTTTCTTGTCAAGCGGCGAGGTTCTTCTTCGGACTGATTTTCTTGACCTTCAACTTCAACCTTATGTTCCTTGTCTTCAACATCGGTTGAACTCTCTGGCTGTGCAGGGGCTGAAACGGTTTCTGTTTCCGCTGTCGTTGGTTGAGAGGTAGCCTCAACTGTCTCGCTAGGTTGTGGTTGAGCTGGGGTTGAAGCAGTTTCTGTTACCGTTGGTTGAGCGGTAGTTTCAACTGGCTCGCTAGATTGTGGTTGAGCTGGGGCTGGAACAGATTCTGCTTCCGCTGGTTGCGGGGTAGCCGTAGCCTGATTGCTAGGTTGTGGCTGAGAAGTATTATTTGTTGGATTGTTTGTTGTTGAAGCATAATCTTCATCATCTTCATCACTGCCATCTTCACCAACATTAACTGAAACTGAATGTGCACCAGGAACTTTATTAGCTGCTGCTTGGGCTTTTAATCTGGCTAATTGTTCTGCGGTTGGGCTTGGGCGAGAAGATGTCTTAGGTTTTGACTGATTAACGTTTTCAGTAATTGATGAAACATCTTCATCATCAAAACTTATGCCATCAGGTTCATTCGCATTCGCCACCCCAAACCCTAATAAGGAAAGAGCAATAGTGGTCGCCACTAATTTTTTGCTGTGGCGGGTTGGTTTTTCGCCGTTGTTTGATGAGCTTTTCACGACACCGCGTGCTAATTCAGAAACCGCCACCCACGTTTGAGTTGATTGATTCCAAATTACTTTAAAGATGTTATTCATAAATTAAAATCCTTCATTTCAAAAAAATTACGCTTTTTCTTTTGCAAATACAGCACACAAAAGTGAGCGAGATTTTAGCAAAAAGGTGGTAAAAATCACGATTAGGGGGGGGTAAATTAGCGTAAAGAATTGTAAAAATTGAACCATTTTAGCGGTTTTATTCCGCCAAAATAAGAATTTTTCGCAATAACAGGGCGAAATTATTGTAAATTTCTTACAAAAGCAAGCGGTAGGATTCCGCGAAATTTTTGGAAACCCTACCGCTTGTTTAAGGGATTTTAGCGATTATTGCACCGCCACAATCTGTTCATTTTGATAATCCACTTTGACTGGCAAATTCGGTAGCAATTTACCGCTAAGAATTTGCTGGGCGAGCGGATTTTCAAGCTCTTGTTGGATTGCACGTTTGAGCGGTCTTGCCCCGAACAGTGGGTCGAAGCCTGCTTTGCCGATGTGGTCTAACGCCGCGTCCGTTACGCTCACTTGGTAGCCACGTTCCGCCATTCGTTTGATTAGGCGTTGTAGCTGAATTTGAGCGATTGAGCGGATATGTTCTTGCCCAAGCGGGTGGAATACCACGGTTTCGTCAATGCGGTTGATGAATTCTGGGCGGAAATGTTGCCCCACCACCGACATTACAAGGGTTTTCATTTCTTCATAATTCATCGTTTCCGCATTTTCTTGAATTAAATGCGAGCCGAGGTTGGAAGTCATAATCACCACCGTGTTGCGGAAATCCACCGTACGACCTTGCCCATCCGTTAAACGTCCGTCATCAAGCACTTGCAACAAGATATTGAACACATCGCTATGGGCTTTTTCCACTTCGTCCAGCAAAATCACTGAATAAGGACGGCGGCGAACGGCTTCGGTCAAGTAACCGCCCTCTTCATAGCCGACATAGCCAGGGGGCGCCCCAACCAAGCGTGAAACGCTATGTTTTTCCATAAATTCCGACATATCAATGCGGATCATTGCCTCTTCACTGTCGAACAGGAAATTCGCCAAGGTTTTGCAAAGCTCGGTTTTGCCGACCCCAGTCGGGCCTAAGAACAGGAACGAACCAATCGGGCGATTTGGGTCAGAAAGCCCAGCACGACTGCGGCGAATGGCGTTCGCCACGGCTTCCACCGCTTCGTTTTGCCCGATCACACGGGTGTGCAACACCTCTTCCATTTTGAGCAATTTCTCTTTTTCGCCTTCCATCATTTTGGCAACAGGAATCCCCGTAGCTCGTGAAAGCACTTCGGCGATTTCTTCATCGGTTACTTTGGTGCGAAGTAGCTGATTTGCCGCGGCCTCTTCCTCACGTTTGCTTGCCTCTTGCAACTGTTTTTCAAGGGCGGGGATTGTGCCATATTGCAATTCCGACATTTTCTCGAAATTGTTTTCACGGCGAGCCTGTTCCATTTGGAAACGGGCTTGTTCCAACTTCTCTTTGATGTGCTGCGTGCCGAGCAAGGCAGATTTTTCCGCTTTCCACACTTCTTCCAATTCCGCATATTCACGCTCACGAGCGGTCAGATCCTCACTTAATTTTGCAAGGCGTTGGCGGCTGGCTTCATCGTCCTCTTTTTGCAACGCTTGCTGTTCCAATTTGAGCTGAATGATACGGCGTTCAAGGCGATCTAACGGCTCTGGCTTAGAATCAATTTCCATACGCAAACTTGACGCAGCTTCATCGATCAAATCAATCGCCTTATCAGGCAACTGGCGATCGGAAATGTAACGGTGGGAAAGGGTCGCCGCCGCCACAATCGCAGGGTCGGTAATTTGAACGTGATGATGAATTTCATAACGCTCTTTCAAGCCACGCAAGATCGCAATGGTATCTTCCACCGTTGGCTCATCAACCAACACCTTTTGGAAACGGCGTTCGAGGGCGGCGTCTTTCTCAATATATTGGCGATATTCGTCCAAAGTGGTCGCCCCAACGCAATGCAATTCGCCACGGGCGAGGGACGGTTTGAGCAAGTTGCCAGCGTCCATTGCCCCGTCTGTTTTGCCTGCCCCGACCATTGTGTGGATCTCGTCAATAAACAGGATTACCTGCCCCTCTTCTTTGGCAAGCTCGTTCAGCACCGCTTTCAAGCGTTCTTCAAATTCGCCACGGTATTTCGCCCCTGCGATCAACGCCCCCATATCGAGGGAAAGCACCCGCTTGTTCTTCAAGCCCTCTGGTACTTCGCCGTTTACAATGCGTTGAGCCAAGCCCTCAACAATCGCCGTTTTCCCCACCCCTGGTTCGCCGATCAGCACAGGGTTATTTTTGGTGCGGCGTTGTAGCACCTGAATCGCACGGCGGATCTCTTCATCACGCCCGATTACAGGGTCGAGCTTGCCTGATCTCGCTCGTTCGGTTAAATCAATCGTATATTTTTGTAACGCTTGACGGGTTTCTTCTGCATTTTGATTATTCACGGTTTCACCCCCTCTAATTTGTGAAATGGCTTGGGTTACGTTCTGTTTAGTTAAGCCGAGTTGTTTGAGTAATTTGCCGAGATCGCCACTGTCGTCCACCGCCGCCAACACAAACAATTCAGACGAAATAAAACTATCGCCAAACTGTTGAGCCAATTTATCGCACTGGTTCAGCAAGCGAATTAACTGCTGAGACGGCTGGATATTCACGCCCTGCACCGTTGGCAAACGGTTTAAGATATTTTCCAACCCTTGTTGCAACTGGCTCGGCTGCACATTCAACGCCGTAACAAGCGGTGCGATTGAGCCATCGTTTTGCTTCAACAACGCATAAAGTAAATGGGCTGGTTCGATGTAGGCTTGATCCTTGCCAACCGCAAGGGATTGGGCTTCCGCAATCGCTTCTTGTAATTTGGTGGTAAATTTATCAAAGTTCATATTCTGTTCCTCTGTAAAATGGATTTCTTCGAGCAGGCTCACCGCCTTGCTCAACGACACCATAAATGGTGCTTGTCAAGAGGATTTCAAGGAAAAATGTGAACAAGATCACAAAAAAAGAAATTGGTTGGCAAAAACCCCTTTAAAATCAAGGATTATTGATAAGAATCAAAAAATGCTCTGCAAAAATTTTTTAGAATGTAACCGCTTGCAATCGTTTGCGTGGCAAAAATTCAATGTTCAACACCAATTTGAGGGGACTTAGGTATGAAAAAAGCGGTTTTAACTATCGCATTAGGTAGCTTACTCGTAGCGGGTTCAGCAATGGCACATCAAGCAGGCAGCACCATTGTGCGTGCAGGGGGCGTGATTGTTCAAGCAAATTCAACATCCACCACAAAAACAGCGACCGAAATTAAGCTCAAAGTGCAAAACAACGCACAATTAGGCTTAACCGCCACCCATATGCTGACCGATAACATCGGGGTGGAATTACTCGGTGCAACCCCATTCTCACACAAAATTAAAGCCAAAGTACCCGCTTTGAATGCGAATTTAGGTCGTGTGGCGATTGTGAAACAACTACCGCCAAGCCTTTACGCACAATACTATTTTGGCAACGCACAATCGCCTGTTCGCCCATACGTTGGGGCAGGTTTGAACTACACTCGTTTCTACAATGCGAGATCTGTGCATCCATTAGTCAAAGAGTTGAACGTGAAAAAACACTCATTCGCCCCTGTTGTGAACGCAGGTCTTGACGTGAAATTAACGGACGAACTCTACTTCAACGCCGCCGCTTGGTACACCCGCATTAAAACCACCGCAAAATTCAAAACCCCAGCGGTTACGGGTCAAAGCGTTCACGAAGTGAAACTCAAACTTGATCCAATGGTTTACTTCGCAGGTTTTGGTTATAAATTCTAATGATGATAAAAATGGGGCGAAAGCCCCATTATTTTTTACTTAAATTTTCCTGTAATCTTACCTCTTACGAAAAGCACTAATCACACGGCACAATTTTAATCGCTAATCCGCCCGTTGAGGTTTCGCGGTATTTGGCGTTCATATCTTTGCCGGTTTCGTACATTGTTTCGATCACTTTGTCGAGGGTTACCCGTGGCGAGGTGGTGCGGCGAAGTGCCATTCGGCTGGCGTTGATCGCTTTGACAGACGCAATTGCATTGCGTTCGATACAAGGCACTTGCACCTGTCCGCCCACGGGGTCGCAGGTTAAGCCGAGGTTGTGTTCCATTGCGATTTCGGCGGCGATGCAAACTTGATCGGGCGTACCGCCCATAATTTCCGCTAAACCTGCCGCCGCCATTGAGCAAGCCACCCCGACTTCACCTTGACAACCCACTTCCGCCCCTGAAATGGACGCATTCATTTTATAGAGCGAGCCAATCACGCTAGACGTGAGCAGATAGCGTTCCACCGTTTCGGGCGTGAGGGGGGCGACAAATTTTTGGTAGTAGGCAAGCACCGCTGGCACAATGCCACACGCCCCGTTGGTTGGGGCGGTAACCACCCGTCCGCCTGCCGCATTTTCTTCGTTTACCGCCAAGGCAAACAGGTTGATCCAGTCGATAATTTGCATTGGATCGTTGGTTAATTGCCCTGTCGCTTCAAGGGTTCGGCGTAGCGAGCTGGCGCGGCGAGTTACTTTCAGCGGTCCTGGTAACAAGCCTTCGGTGTGCAACCCTCGTGCAATGCAGGCTTCCATTGTCTGCCAAATGTTCGCCAAATATGCCTCGATGTCCTCTTTTTGGTGTAGGGCAAGTTCGTTTCGCCACACGAGGGTGGAAATCGGCAAGCCTTGCTCTTTGCAGTGTTGCAAAATATCCGCCGCATTTTTGTAGGGATACGGCACGCTGATGTCCGCTTGTTTGGGTTGGTCGAAGGTTTCTTCGTCCACGATAAAACCGCCGCCAATTGAGTAAAATGTCTTTTCAAACAATAACTTATCGCCGTTGAACGCTTTAAAGGTTACCCCATTTTCGTGGCGAGGCAAAAAGTCGTAATGGAACGGCATATCGGCGAAAAAGTCGAAATGAATGGTTTTCGCTTGGGCGGTTGGCTCGGCAACCGTCAGTTGATGATCCGCTTTGAGCTGGGTAATCACGCCCTCAATTCGCTCAATATCAACACTATCGGGCAGATAGCCCATCAGCCCCATTACAATCGCAATGTCGGTGTTATGCCCCCGCCCCGTGAGGGCGAGCGAGCCATAAACATCAACTTGCAAGCGGTTTAATTCCGCCATAAAATTACGAGCAATCAGTTCATCAACGAACAATTTGCCCGCTTTCATCGGCCCGACCGTATGGGAACTCGACGGCCCGATGCCCACTTTAAACATATCAAACACACTAATCATAAAAAAATCCACTCAGTTGTTGTAAACAAGCGGTGGGATTTTTCAAAATTTTGTTACCCTCTCCCTGAAATTGACTTCTACACGAAGTCAATTTCTGTCCCTCTCCCGCAAGCGGGCGAGGGTAAAAACTCTCTCCCACTTGTGGGAGAGAGACAGCGAAAAATGCGTTCAGCATTTTTTGCAGAGAGAGGGAAAAATCCCACCGCTTGCAAAAGTCGCTTATTTTACTCGGATTAAAACAATCCGTACACTATCGCTGAAATAGCGATTAGCCCCATAATCAGCACAAAAATGTTGCTGATTTGCCCTTTGAAGCGTTGCAAAGCTGGCACGGTGTAAATCGCATAAATCGGCATTACGAATAAGATCATCGCAATAATCGGTCCGCCAAGGCTTTCGATAAAGCCGAGAATGCTTGGGTTGAGGGTGGCGACAATCCATAAAATCACGAGGAAAACCCCTGCGGTAATTTTGCGGAATTTGGCAGGCTCAATCGGCTTATCACGTAGTTGGTTCACCAAACCCTCTAAGCCCTCTCTCGCCCCCAAATAATGCCCGAAGAATGAGCTGCCAATCGCCAAGAATGCCACAAGCGGTCCGAAATAAGAAATTATCGGATTATCAAATTTATTCGCCAAATAAGAGAGGATCGAAATGTTTTGAGCTTTCGCCTGTTGCAATTCCGCTGGGGTGAGGGTTAGCACGCAGCTAAACACGAAGAACATCACAAATAGCACCAAAATCAACGCCGTTGAACGTAGCACGCGACTGGCTTCCGCATCGGTGCGAGCAGGATCTTGATAATGTTTCTGCTGCGAAAGGGCAAAGGAAGAAATCGCTGGCGAATGGTTAAATGAGAACACCAAAACAGGGATCGTCAGCCATAAAGTGGTGAGGAAATCGCCCGTGGTCGGCATTTGGCTTAACGCCGCCCCATTCCATTGCGGAATCAAATAAATCGATAGCCCAAGCAAAATCAGCACCAGCGGATAAACCAACCAAGTGGTAATTTTCAACATCAGTTGCTCGCTTAGCAACATCACGCCGATCATTATTGCAATCAAAATCAACGACAGCACGGCTCTCGGCGGTGCAACCATTTGCAACTGATTTTCAATGAACGAAGTTACCGTATTGGTAATCCCCACCCCATAAATCAGTAGAATCGGGAAAATCGCAAAAAAATAGAGCAAGGTAATCAACTTACCCGCCCCTTTGCCAAAATGCTCGCCCACCACGTTGGTAATGTCGTTGCCCTGTTGTTTTGACGAAAGCACAAAACGTGCCAAGGCACGGTGGGAAAGGTAGGTCATCGGTCCAACGAGTAACGTCATTACCAGCAACGGATAAAATCCGCCCATTCCTGCGTTAATCGGCAGAAACAGCACGCCAGCCCCGACCGCCGTACCAAATAAGTTCAATATCCACGTTAAAGAAAAATGACGGTTTGTCATAACAAAATCCTTAAAAAGGTTGAAAAAACGGGCGTATGGTAAACCTATTTGGCAAATCCACAAGCACCAGATTTCAATTTTGTGATCTCGCTAACATTTTTGCGGAATTTGGTGGATTGTTTGGTTAAATTTTAATGATTTAGCATAATCCATTGGTTTTTATCGGTGCATTTAGCATTTTCAACTCACATTCAACAGCCGATAAAAAACCTCTGCTTTTGGCAGAGGTTTAAGGTAAAAACGTAAAATTTCGTGAAATCTGACCGCTTGCTAGGCATAGATGTTAAGCATAGATGTCTGCCCCGTCTCGGCGAGTTTTGAGCAGGCGTAAAATCCACACATATTGCTCAGGATTTTTGCTCACGAAATACTCAATCACTTTGTTCATTTCGCGTGCCGATTGCTCTGGCAAGCCTGAAAATTCAAGGGGTGGCAAGATTTCGATTTGGTATTTGCCCGCTTTCGCATTGTAAATCGGGAACATCGGGATCACTTCCGCATTCGCCACTTTCGCCATTTTATTCAGTCCTGGCAGGGTCGCCTTTTCAGTGGCGAAAAAGTCGGTGTAAACGCTCAATTCTTCGCCATAATCCTCATCGGGCAGAAAATAGCCCAACTCGCCTTTGCGAACGTCCGCCAAAAAGGGCTTAATCCCATTTTGACGGGCGTGCATCTTGCCGCCAAAGCGTTCACGGGTGCGGTTCCAAAGCCAATCCACCAGCGGATTGCGGTGCGGATTATACATTGAGGTCATCGGCATTCCGTAGGTGTGCATAATAATGCCAGACGCATCAATCGCCCAAGTGTGCGGCACCAGCAAAATCACATTTTTTCCCGAAGATCGCACCGCTTTCACATAGTCCAGCCCCTTAAATTCACTACGTTGTTGCAGGTGTTTGGTCGAGCGAATCGCAATTTCGCCAATCGCCAGCATCGTTTGCGACACAGTGATGAACATCTGCTCAATCACTTCGGCTCGCTTTTCCGCCGACCAATCGGGAAAGCAGTAACGCAAATTGACCTCTGCACGATGATACTGTTTTTTGCCCTTCAATTTTTTTGCCACAATTTTGCCCAACCACGCCCCGAATTTGTCTCGCAGGCGAAACGGCACAAAAGCAAGCAGCACCAAGCCGAAAATGCCGAGCCACACGCCCCAATACTTCGGGTGCAAAAACGAGAGGGAAAATTGATGTTGATAGCCCGTGCGAGCGGTTAAACGTTGATTTTCGTCTGCCATTTCTTTCCCCTTACTTATTTTTTCTTACGTTGATCAATCAGATTTTTGCCCGCCAAAATAATTCCCAGACCGATAAACGCCCCAGGTGGCAGAATGGCGAGTAATAAGCCAAAATCCAAATTGAGCAGGTCGATTTTCAGCCCTTTCGCCCAACTGCCGAAAAGTTGATCCAAACCGTCAAACAGCGTGCCGTTGCCGATAATTTCACGAATCGAGCCAAGTAGCACAAGGCTAAATGCCATTCCCAGCCCCATTGAAAAACCGTCAAACACGGAATGAGCGAGGCTATTTTTCGAGGCAAATGCCTCGGCACGCCCAATCACAATACAGTTGGTTACAATCAACGGAATAAAAATCCCGAGGGATTGATAAACAGGAAAAGCAAAGGCATTCATCAGCAACTGCACCGCAGTAACGACAGTCGCAATAATCATCACATAAATCGGAATCCGAATATCGTGCGGGATAAATTTGCGGAACAGCGACACGGTAAAATTGGTGCAAATCAGCACCACCATTGTCGCCAGCCCCAAACCGAGTGCGTTGGTAACGCTATTCGACACCGCCAACAGCGGACAAAGCCCCAACAACTGCACCAACGCCCCATTATTCGACCACACCCCCTGCGTGAAAATGTTTTTCCACACAGTTGATTTTGAATCCGCTGTATCAATCTGTTGAATTTCAATTCTATTTTCGTTATTCATCTTCTTCTCTATTATCAAAACTAAATGTGCTACTTCTATGATCTAAAATCCTTACTCGGATTTGCCCCCTTTGGCACTTCGTGCCACTTCCCCCGCAAGCGGGGGCAGATCTAGTTCTTCAACAATTCTAAGACCTATCCTCACCAATAGATACAGATCTTCCCCCGCTTGCGGGGGAAGTACCCTGCGAAGCAGGGGGTAGGGGGCGAAATTTTCAGAAATCCTCCCCCTTGTAATTGTTACTTTCATTTCCAAAAATTTTAAACCATTGCTCGACAAATTCCCCGTCATTTTGCGTTGAGCGGTTGCGTTAAATTTCAAGGGCGATTTGTACTGTTTGAGCCAGCTTGCTGGCGAGTTTACAAATCGACCGTAGAAATTAGCAACAAGCGAAACATAGCAAAATGCTCGGGGTCGCCTTTCTTTTGCTACTTTTCTTTGGCGAAGCAAAGAAAAGTAGATCTACAAGCGGGTAGATTTTGGGGAATTTACTTACAATTCGCAAAATCCCCCACCACCTCTGGCGATTTCGCCAATTCAGTGATCACCCATTTTGCCGTTTGGCGGACGTTATTGACCACCGCTCTGGGGGTGATGGTCGCCCCTGTGAATTGATCGAATTGACCGCCGTCTTTTTTGACCGCCCATTGTGATTCGTTTTCGAGGCTAAACTGTTGATTATTAAAGGATAAAATCCAATCGGATAAGCGAGTTTCGATTTTATCGCCCAACCCTGGGGTTTCTTTATGGGCGAGGGTTCGCACGCCGAGAACTGTGCCGTCTGGCTTGATGCCGATGAGCAACACGATATTGCCCGAATAGCCGTCTGGGGCAGTGGCTTGAATGGCGTAAGCGGTCAGTTTGTCCGCTTTTTTTGCCACATAAAGGCGATTTAAAAAGGTCGCATTCGGCAAGTTGAGGGCTTTGCAGGTGGCGAGCAAGTCGTTATCAAATTCGCTTTGTGGCACGACTTCCAACAACAGTTGGCGTTGCTGGGCGGCGGCGACCGCTTCAATTCGCCCCTTGGTTAGCCCATAGACCGCCACCGAAACGGCGGTGCAAACGAGGGCAACCGCCCCTAAAATCAAGCCGTAGCGGACGCTAATTTTGGAAATGTTCATTATTTCTGCCCTCTGTTTGTGCCGTTTAAGCGAGGTTGGGTTTAGTGGTCGATCATTGTAAATGTTCATTATTTCTTCCCTCTGTTTGTGCCGTATAAGCGAGGTTGGGTGTAGTGGTCGATCAACGGCACGGCAATGTTGGCAAGCAACACGCCGAACGCCACACCGTCAGGGTAGTTGCCGTAGTAGCGGATCAGATAAACCAGCACGCCCACCAAACCGCCAAAAATCAATTTGCCACGAGGGGTGATCGAGGCGGTAACGGGATCGGTGGCGATAAAAAACGCCCCGAACATCATAGCCCCACTCAATAGTTGGCTCAATACGTTCAAATGCAAATTCGGCGAAATCAGCGAGGTCAATCCGCTTAACAGGGCAAAACTCGCCAACATCGCAAACGGAATTTGCCAATGGATAATTTTCTTATAAATCAAGAAGATACCGCCGAGCAAAAACGCCACATTCACTTGCCACCAACCATTCGCAAAGCTGCCACTAAAAATTGGCGAGGCAAGTACGCCGTCCAGCCCTAACTTGGCAAGGCTGGTTTTGGCACTGTCGAGGGGGGTCGCCTGCGAAATGCCGTCAATGCTATTAACCAGTTGATGCAAGGTAAAACCGTCCGTACTCACGCCCGTAAAAATTAACGAAAAACTATCCGCTAGGGTGGGTGGTTCGCTCAATAAATCCACAGGCGGTAGCCACGAGGTCATCTGCAACGGAAACGATACCAACAGCAACGCATAACCCACCATTGCAGGGTTGAACAAATTCTGCCCCAAACCGCCGTAGCTATGTTTGGCAAGGGCGAGGGCGGTTAGCGTGCCGATCAAAATCAGCCAATAAGGGGCGTAGGCTGGGATCGACATCGCCAAAATCAGGGCGGTCAAAATGCCCGACAAATCTTCCAGATAGAAAGCGGTCGGTTTGCCTCGCAGTTTTGCCACCGCCACCTCAATCGTCACCGCCAACGCAATCGCAAGGGCGGATTGAATCAGCGTGCCGTAGCCGAAAAAATAGCTCTGCACACCGAGGGCAGGCAACATCGCCGCCACAACCCACAACATCACATTCGCCGTTAAACGCTTGGCGTGGGTGTGGGGGGAACTGGTTATTCTAAACATAGTTGTCCTTTGGTTTCATTTTCGAGTAATTGAATTAAGGTTTCTTTACTCGGTAATACGGTTTGATAAAGGCTGGCGAAAATTTGGGTATTATCTTCGGGCAAAGTAAATTCCACCACTGATTGACTTTTATCTTGACATAAAATAATGCCTATCGTTTTATTTTCTTCGGCTAATTTCACTTGACGATCATAATAATTGACATACATCTGCATTTGTCCAATATCTTGATGTTTTAATTCACCCAATTTTAAATTAATTAACACAAAACAGCGTAATAAACGATTATAAAAAACTAAATCAATATAAAAATGTTTTTCGTCAAAACTCATTCGTTGCTGGCGACCAACAAAGGTAAAGCCAGAACCGAGTTCTAATAAAAAATGTTCTAATTTATCAATCAGTTTTTGCTCTAATTCATTTTCAGAATAATGATAATTTTCAGGTAAACCAATAAATTCCAAAATATAAGGATCTTTAATTAAATCCTGCGGTTTTTCAATTTTTTGTCCTTGTAACGCCAAATCTAAAACGGCTTGTTTATCTTTACTTTTCGCCAAACGAGCAAATAATGCGGTGTCATATTGACGTTCTAATTCTCGTAAACTCCACTGATTTTTAATTGCTTCCACTTCATAAAAATGGCGTTCGTAAGGATCGTTAATTCGCATCAATTTTAAGTAGTGCGACCAGCTTAATTCAAATTCGCTAGACAGTGTCTGGCGAATTTGTAAAGTATTGCTCACTTCCTCAATTAATGTTTGCTGTTGGGTGTAGGTCAGGAAAAATTGACGCATATTTTTCAGATTTCCAACGGAAAAACCTCGACCATATTTTTCCGTTAAAACTGCCGAGACTTGTTGCAACTGCTGTTTTCCATAGCTGGCTCGCTTCTCGCCTTGTTGTTCGTCTTCCACAATCATTCGACCGATTTCAAAATAAGTACGAACCATTGTGGTGTTGACACTTTGCACCACTTTTTGACGAGCTAATTCAAGCAGTTGGCTAATCCGATTGACTAATTGGGTCGAGATCACTTCGCTCATTGCCTTCTCCTTTTATTCCACTTTTGCAGAATTTTCTGCTGATCGCACCGCTTGTTGAGCGGCTTTCTTAGCCTTGGCTCGGGCTAGGGCTTCGGCGACGGCTTTTTTGCGTGGGTCTAATGTTTCCGCAGGTTCTGCCGTTGCGGAAATTTGCTCGGAACTCACCGCTTGTTGAGCCGCTTTTTTCGCTTTGGCTCGTGCTAGGGCTTCGGCGACGGCTTTTTTGCGAGGGTCCAATTCTTCCGTTGGTTCAGTCGTTGTGGAAATTTGCTCGGAACTGACCGCTTGTTGAGCTGCTTTTTTGGCTTTGGCTCTTGCGAGAGCTTCGGCGACTACTTTCTTACGAGGGTCAAGTTCGTTGCCCCCATCCCCGCCTTCGGCGGTACTTCCCCCGCGAGCGGGGGCAGATGTTGCAGAAATTTGCTCGGAAGAGACCGCTTGTTGAGCTTCGTTTTCGGCTTGTTTGGCTAAGTGTCTGGCTCGGCGTTGTGCCATTAGTTCGCTGTTGTCGGGTTCGCCGTTTGGTTTGGTTTTGGTTTTGGTTTTGGTTTTGGCTCGGGCGAGGGCTTCGGCGACGGCTTTTTTGCGTGGGTCGAGTTCTACATCATTACCCTCTCTCTGCTCGCCACTGCTGAACGCAGTGTCGAGCTGTCTCTCTCCCTCTTTCTGAGGGAGAGAGTTTTGGGAAGCAACCGCTTGTTCCGCTTCTTTTTTGGCTTTGAGGCGGGCGAGGGCGGCGGCGACGGGGTCTTCGCCTTGTTGGTTGGCGATTTCCTCGCGGCGTTTTTCGGCGGCTTGTTGAATGCGTGCGGTGCGAGCCTCTTTTTCTTTGTTGAGACGGGCTTCGCGGGCTTCAAATCGCTGTTTGGCTTCTTCCGCCTGTTTCGCTTTGAGGTCAATTTCGGCAATTTTCGCCTTTTCTTGGCGGAAATATTGAATTAACGGAATGTAGCTCGGGCAGACGTAGGCACACACGCCACATTCGATACAAGCGTCCAAATGGTAGGCTTTGGATTTGTCGTGATCTTCGGATCGGGCGAACCAGTAAAGTTGTTGCGGCAGCAAACCGACAGGGCAAGCGTCCGAGCAGGCAGAACAGCGGATACAGCTTCGCTCTGGCTCGGGCGGTGCGTATTCAAAATGGTCTGGGGCGATAATGCAGTTGGCGGTTTTGGTAATCGGCGACTGCAAAGACGGCAGAATAAAGCCCATCATCGGGCCACCCAAAAACACGGGGAAACGTTCGTCAGCTTGATAATCGACCTGTTCGAGCAGGTGCAAAATCGGCGTGCCGAGCCTTGCCCACACATTGCCTTTGTTGCGGATTTTATCGCCCGTTAGGGTTACGACACGCTCGATCAGCGGTTCATCATTGATCACCGCTCGTTTGATCGCAAATGCCGTGCCGACATTGTGCATCACGATCCCCATTTCGATTGAACGTTTGCCTTGCGGGATCTCTAAGCCCGTCAGCACTTGCACCAGTTGATCGCTCGCCCCAGAGGGATATTTGGTTGGGATCACACGCAGGATAATATCGTTCGCCCCACGCAGGGCTTTTTCAATCGCCTTGATCGGTTGCGGTTTGTTGTCTTCAATCGCCAGCACCACCTCTTCGGGGCGTAGCACATAACGCAAAATGCGAATGCCCTCGATCAGCTCAACGGCGTAATCTTGCATTAGGCGATCATCGCAGGTGATGTAAGGCTCGCATTCCGCCCCGTTGATAATCAACAGGCGACAACGCTTGTCGGCATGGTGCAGTTTGCTGGATGTTGGAAACACCGCACCGCCCAAGCCTGCGATCCCTGCTTGGTAAATTTTTTGAATAATCTGATCGCTTGTGAGGCTCAAAAAATCCTCAATCGGCTGGCGTTCGATCCATTGATCCTTGCCGTCCGTTTCGATCACCACCGTCAGTTCCGCCAGCCCAGAGGGGTGGCTAGAAACGTGAGGGGCAATCGCCACGATCTTGCCCGAAGTGGGGCTATGCACGGGCAGTTGGCGGTAGTGGCTGCCTTTGGTGAGGGGTTGCCCTTTCAGCACCAAATCGCCCACTTGCACGATCAGTTCGCCTGCCTCGCCGCTATGTTGCAACACGGGAACGTAGAAAAATTTCGGCAAATGCAAGGTTCGAATCGGTTTTTGATTCGACTGTTTTTTCATTTCAGGCGGGTGGATTCCCCCTGGGAAATCCCACAATTTCCCTTGGCGGATACGACTAATCACATCAGACATTGCCGCCCCCTGTTTGATTGCCAACCACCAATTTCGGTTGCAATTCGGTGGTGTTCACAATCGGGATCACTAAATTTTGATCGAATTTCCAGTTCCAAGTTTGGGTGGTCATTTTAATCGGTTTCATTTCAATACAGTCGGTCGGGCAAGGGGCAACGCACAATTCGCAGCCCGTGCAGAGATCGGCGATCACCGTGTGCATTGCTTTGTTCGTGCCGATAATGGCATCAACGGGGCAAGCCTGAATGCACTTGGTGCAGCCGATACATAAATCTTCAATGATGAACGCCACTTTCGCTTCGGGGGCTGGTTCGCCGTCCATTTCTGGCACTTCAACCCCCATTAAATCGGCGATTTTGACGACAAGAGGCTGTCCGCCAGGGACGCATTTGGTAATTTGATCGCCGTTGGCTATCGCTTCGGCGTAGGGTTTGCAACCAGGGTAGCCACATTGTCCGCATTGGCTTTGTGGTAATAAGGCATCAATTTGATCGACAATCGGATCGGCTTCCACTTTGAGCTTGATCGAGGAATAGCCCAGCACCGCCCCGAAAATCAGGGCGATGATCGCAATAATCAAAATCACATAGGTTAAAAGGCTTTGGTCGAACATTAGATTTTTACCAATCCTGTAAAGCCCATAAAGGCGAGGGACATCAGCCCTGCCGTGATAAAGGCGATAGACGTGCCTTGGAACGGTTTCGGCACATCGGCGGCGGCAAGGCGTTCACGCAGGGCGGAAAATAGCACCAGCACCAACGAAAAACCGGCTGCCGCCCCAAAGCCATAAAGCACCGATTGCACCAAATTATTGGCGAGGTTCACATTCAGCAACGCCACCCCCAATACGGCACAGTTGGTGGTAATCAACGGCAAATAAATGCCGAGCAAGCGGTATAAAGAGGGGCTAGTTTTGTGGACGATCATTTCCGTTAATTGCACGATGACCGCAATTACTAAAATAAACACAAGGGTGCGTAAAAATTGGGCATCCAACGGCACGAGCAAATAGCGTTCCACCAAATAGGCGGCGAGGCTCGCCACTGTTAGCACAAAGGTGGTCGCCAAGCCCATTCCAATGGCGGTCTCGACCTTTTTCGACACCCCCATAAACGGACATAGCCCCAAAAATTTAACCAGCACGAAGTTGTTAATCAACGCCGTGCTGATGATGAGAAGTAGATAATCAACCATTAAATTGCAAGCTCTTGAATTTTTTATCTCGTAAAAATAAATCGGCGTATTATCTCACTTTTGAGCAGATAAACAACCCACCCAATCACGAGAAAAGTGCCACCCAAATGGCGATCAACACCCCCAACCCGACATAATGGTTATTCAAAAAGGCTTTGAAGCAATCTTCACGTTGGCGGTCTTTGACTAATTTACATTGATAGATAAACAGAGTGGCGGTGAGGGCAAGCACCACAAAATAGCCGAGGGAATAGCCTTTTACCACCCCGAGCGAGCCGAGTAAAATCAAGGTGATCAGTTGCAGTAGGGAAATGATTTTGTTGTCGTATTGGGCGAACAAAATCGCAGTGGATTTAACCCCGATCCGTAGATCATCATCACGATCAACCATTGCGTATTGAGTGTCGTAGGCGACTGTCCACGCTAAATTGGCGAAGAATAAAATCCAACATTCCAGCGGTAAAGTTTCCGACACCGCCCCGAACGCCATTGGGATCGACCAACCGAACGCCATTCCCAGCACCACTTGCGGTAAGTGGGTAAAGCGTTTCATAAAAGGATAGACCACTGCCAAGCCCACCGCCACAAAGGATAAGCCAATCGTGTAAGCATTGAGTTGCAATACCAACACAAAGGCGATCAAAATCAGTGCCGCAAACAGGGCTTTCGCTTCGTTGGGGGTGGCTCGCCCCGTGGCAAGCGGTCGGTTGGCGGTGCGTTTTACGTTGCCGTCAATGTGGCGATCCGCATAATCATTGATCACGCAACCTGCCGAACGCATTACAATCACGCCCAGCACGAACACCAGCAAAATCGGCAAGGGTGGCATTCCGTTAGCCGCCACAAACAACGCCCACAAGGTTGGGTGCAACAGTAACAGCGTGCCGATCGGCTTGTCGAGCCGCATCAGTTGGGCGTAAGCGGTTAATTTATCTCGGTTAAAATGGCGTTGCAAAAAATTCATCTATTTTTTCTTCATTATTCGCAAATATGCAAATTGACGTTAGAGGCAGTTAAATGTTGTTGTAATTCTAACGGCAAAGGGCTATCCGTGAATAGATCATCGACCTCTCGAATGTCGCCTAAACGAACAATCGCACTACGGCTAAATTTGGAATGATCCGTTACCAGCATTACCCGTCTGGCACTTTCCATTAAGGCACGTTTCACTTGCACTTCGTGATAATCGTAATCCAGCATTGAGCCGTCTTTATCCACCGCACTGATCCCCAAAATACAAAAATCAAGGCGGAATTGGCTGATAAAATTGACGGTCGCCTCGCCGATAATCCCGCCGTCCGTGCGTAAATTACCACCCGCCACCGTGATATGAAAATCCTCTTTTTGCATCAGAATATGGGCGGCGTTGAGGTTATTGGTAACAATACGTAAATTTTTATGGGAAAGCAACGCAAACGCCACCGCTTCGGAAGTCGTGCCGATGTCCAAAAACAGCGAAGCCCCGTGCGGAATATGTTCCGCCACCTGTTTGGCAATCGCATTTTTCTGGTGCGAAAAGAACAATTTACGGTCGGCATAATCACTATTTTCGCTACTCGACGGCAACGCCGCCCCACCGTGATGACGGCGAATCTGGTTATTTTCCGCCAGTTCATTTAAATCACGGCGAATCGTCTGCGAACTCACCCCAAGCTGATTCACCAGCTCTTCGGTGCTAACGTAACCCAGTTGTTTCACCAGATCGATGATTTTTTTGTGGCGAATGGATTGTTTCATTGCTGTACCTGTTTATTATTCTTAATATGCAGAAAATTTCACAAATCTGACCGCTTGTAATTGTTACTTTCTTTGCTCGTGCAAAGAAAGTAACCAAAGAAACACGCCCCGAGCATTTTGCTGAT
>NZ_MUYA01000003.1:0-141562 GCF_002015115.1 Haemophilus paracuniculus | reverse complement strand
ACGCAAAATGACGGGGGATATTTTTTCTTCGATGATTATTTTACGAAAATTTTCGAAAATCCCACCGCTTGTCCCACACTTACAACTTATCCACCAACTCCACCGCATAACCAATATAGCTCGCTGGGGTAAGCTGTTTGAGGCGGTCTTTTTCGTGAGCAGGAATTTCGAGGGTGTCGATAAAGGCTTTCATTCCCTCGCCGTCCACCCGTTTGCCTCGCGTGAGTTCTTTCAGTTTTTCGTATGGTTTTTCAATGCCGTAGCGTCTCATTACGGTTTGGATCGGTTCGGCTAACACTTCCCAGTTTTGATCCAATTCTTCACGCAAGTGGGCTTCGTTTACTTCTAATTTGCTGATCCCTTTGAGGGTTGAGGCGTAAGCGATTAACGCATAGCCCAAGCCCACGCCAAGATTCCGCAATACTGTTGAATCGGTTAAATCACGCTGCCAGCGAGAAATCGGCAGTTTCGCCCCTAAATGCCCGATAATTGCATTTGCCAAGCCGAGGTTGCCCTCTGAGTTTTCAAAATCAATCGGGTTCACTTTGTGTGGCATTGTGCTTGAACCGATTTCGCCAGCGACAGTGCGTTGTTTGAAATGGTTGAGGGCGATGTAGCCCCAGAGATCACGGTCGAAGTCGATCACAATCGTATTAAAACGTGCCACGCAATCAAAAAATTCGGCGATGTAATCGTGGGGTTCAATTTGGGTAGTGAACGGATTCCAATTCACGCCGAGTGAGGTTACAAATTCTTGGCTGAATGAGTGCCAATCAATCTCAGGGTAAGCGGATAGATGAGCGTTATAATTTCCCACCGCACCGTTAATTTTGCCAAGAATTTCAAGCTGTTGCAGTTGTTGAGATTGGCGTTTGAGGCGATACGCCACGTTCGCCATTTCTTTGCCGAGGGTGGTCGGGCTGGCTGGCTGACCGTGGGTGCGAGAGAGCAATGGCACGTTTTGGTAGGCTTTCGCCAAGGCTGCAATCGCATCAATCAAGGTCTGCCATTGTGGTAATAACACTTCCTCACGGGCGGTTTTGAGCATTAGGGCGTGGGAAAGGTTGTTGATGTCTTCCGAGGTGCAAGCGAAGTGAATAAATTCGCTGATTTTCGCCAATTCGGCAACGCTTTCGCATTTTTCTTTGAGGAAGTATTCCACCGCTTTCACATCGTGGTTGGTGGTGCGTTCAATGGTTTTGATTCGCTCGGCGTCCGCAAGGGAAAAATTCGCCACGATTTGATCTAAATAGGCGGTCGCCTCGGCGGAAAGCTGTGGCACTTCGCCGATTTGTGGGTGGCTGGCGAGTTTTTGTAACCAACGCACTTCCACTGTTACCCGAAATTTCAACAAGCCAAATTCACTAAAAATCGGGCGAAGGGCGGTGGCTTTGTCTTGATAGCGTCCGTCAATCGGCGAAAGAGCCGTGAGAGCGGTTAATTCCATTGAGATTCTCCAAAGATAGATTGATAGAAAGATTTTGTGGTGTTAAAAATTTTACGGCGTGAAAGCAATAACTGCCAGCGTGTGCCACCCACTTGGTGCCACAAGATCCCCGCCCGAATGCCCGCCAATAACGCGGCACGAATGCGTGCCTGAATATCGGGGCGAGCGAGTAGATCTTGCTTGCCGAACACTTGAATTCGGTTGCCGAGGGGGCTGATGATGTCGCTGTAAATGCTGGCGAAATTGCTGATAATTTGTTCGTTGAGGATCTGATTGTCGTAGAGGGGAAGTTGGCGTTCAATTTGGGTGAGACGTTGGGCGAGTTCGGTTTTCGCTTGGGGATTTTGGTCGAGCAAACGGCTTAATGCGAGTAAGCTGATCCAATAACGCCCGACTTCGGTGTCGAGTTTGCCGTCTTTGCCGCCGCCAAATTGGGCGAGTGCTGTTTCCAGCCCCGTCTTCAAATGGGCGAGCTGATCGCCATACACATTGAGGGTATTTTCAGGTTGCGTTACCAATAAACTTTTGAGGGATTGCTCGAACACGGCACTGTCCGCCGAGCCTTTTTGGGCAAAATGTTGCACCAAAGTCGCCGCTTGGCACACCCCTGCGAGGGCGATGGTAATTTCTTTATAATCCGCCATAGTCTCTCTTTTGGTTCAAAGTCAAAAACGGATGAAATATAGCATTTTTTGCCAAATTATAGAATGGTTTATTTTGAGCAAAATCGCCCCGATGAATTTTTATACCACCCACAAAAATTGGTGCTTCTTTCATCAATGCGATTTTGGCAAAATAAAAATCAATAAAATCAAGGGGATAAATCCCTTTTTCAAAAGTTTTATACAGAGTTATCCACAGAGATTGTGAATAACCTTGCAAGCAAAACGCAGAAAAATTCAACAATCAAATTTTTTTGTGAATTTTATCCTTGCTCTTAGCGTTTGAACTCGCTAGAATACACCCGTTTTCCACAGCACGGAACACAAACCAAATTACATTTCAAAAATTACTTGCCCTCGTGCCTGGGTGGCGAAATTGGTAGACGCAGCGGATTCAAAATCCGCCGGTGAATAACCGTGTCGGTTCGAGTCCGACCCTAGGCACCAAATCATTCCATTAGATTTTTTCCCTAAACTCACCGCTTGTAATAAGCGTTTTTTTGTATTTCCGATAAAATCATTTTCCTTTCATCTAAAATAAAAAAAGCCCCTACATCCATATAGGGGCTTAATTTATTTACGCTAAGGGAATTAGAAATTCGGTTTTAATAAACCGGGTTGTCCCATTGCTGGATCAGTTGCGTAGGCTGCCATTGCGTCAGCGACGGTCATTCCTAATGCTTTTGCCACGCCTTCGCCGTAAGCAGGGTCGCAGAAGTAGCAGTTACGGATATGGCGATATTTGATGAAATCTAACGCATCGCCCATTCCTGCCGCAGTGTTGTTGAACAACGCTTGTTTTTCCGCATCGCTCATTAAGTTGAACAAGGCACGCGGTTGGCTGAAATAGTCTGCATCATCTTGGCGGTAATCCCAATGGGCGGCATCGCCGTTGATTTTGAGTGGTGGCTCAGCGAATTGAGCTTGCTCTTGCCATTGACCGAAGCTGTTTGGCTCATAGTGTAAGGTTGAGCCGTAGTTGCCGTCCACACGACCTTGACCATCACGGGCATTGCTGTGAACTGGGCAACGAGGTGCATTCACAGGGATTTGGTGGTGGTTCACGCCTAAACGATAGCGTTGTGCATCGGCGTAGTTGAACAAGCGAGCTTGTAACATACGGTCTGGCGAAACGCTGATCCCTGGCACTAAGTTGCTTGGGGCGAACGCAGATTGTTCCACATCGGCAAAGAAGTTTTCTGGGTTGCGGTTTAATTCCATTACGCCCACTTCAATCAATGGGTAATCTTTTTTCGACCACACTTTGGTTAAGTCGAACGGGTGGAAATTCACTTTTTCTGCGTCTTCTTCTGGCATTACTTGGATGAAAAGTGTCCATTTCGGGAAGTCGCCTTTTTCGATTGATTCATATAAATCACGTTGGTGTGATTCACGGTCGTTAGCAATGATCGCCGCCGCTTCTTCATTTGTGAGGTTTTTGATCCCTTGTTGAGTGCGGAAATGGAATTTTACCCAGAAACGCTCGTTGTTCGCATTGATC
The DNA here is from genome assembly GCF_002015115.1 of Haemophilus paracuniculus. Classification (GTDB taxonomy): domain Bacteria; phylum Pseudomonadota; class Gammaproteobacteria; order Enterobacterales; family Pasteurellaceae; genus Haemophilus_E; species Haemophilus_E paracuniculus. Next base: position 137,952 of record NZ_MUYA01000003.1, on the reverse strand, counting down.
ATACTATAAGTGTGCGAGCCGAAACCGTGCATATGGCGGTAGCTGGCTGGGATACCACGATCAGACATTACAATCGTTACTTGGTGGAATGCTTCTGGTAATAACGTCCAGAAATCCCAGTTGTTTGTTGCCGAACGCATATTGGTGCGAGGATCACGTTTTACCGCTTTATTCAAATCTGGGAATTTACGCGGATCACGCAAGAAGAATACCGGGGTGTTGTTACCCACTAAGTCCCAGTTACCTTGCTCGGTGTAGAATTTCACCGCGAAACCACGAATATCACGCTCGGCATCCGCTGCACCACGCTCGCCTGCTACGGTGGTAAAACGTGCGAATAATTCGGTTTCCTTACCGATTTGGCTAAAAATTGCCGCTTTGGTGTATTTGGTGATGTCGTGGGTAACGGTAAATTTACCGAACGCACCTGAACCTTTGGCGTGCATACGGCGTTCTGGAATCACTTCACGCACGAAGTTTGCCAATTTTTCATTAAGCCAAAGATCTTGGGCTAATAAAGGACCACGCGGACCTGCGGTTAAACTGTTTTGGTTATCAACCACAGGCGCACCGTTATTCATCGTTAAAGAAGTGTGATGAAATGGACATTTAGAAGACATAACAATTTCCTTTATGTTGGGTGGTAAAAAATCATAACGGCGGCATTATTATGGATTGGCGATCTGTTGTAAAACTATCAAATCAATCAAAAAAGACAATTAAAAATCAATTTTCAATCGTCATTTTTAATCAAAATGGCAAACCATTTTTTTCCGCTAATCGCCGAATCTTTGATTTAACGCTAGGTATTTTTTGCTATCTCGCTTAAAATTAGCCAATTTATTCACTCATAGGAGAAAGGTATGAAAATTGTTGAAGTAAAACACCCGCTTGTTAAACACAAACTCGGCTTAATGCGTGCCGCCGACATTAGCACCAAAGATTTCCGTGAACTTGCCACCGAAGTCGGAAGCCTTTTGACCTATGAGGCGACCAAAGATCTGGAAACGGAAATCGTTGAAATTGACGGCTGGTGCGGCAAAGTTGGCATTGACCGTATCAAAGGAAAAAAAGTAACCGTTGTGCCGATTTTGCGTGCAGGTTTAGGAATGATGGACGGTGTGCTAGAACACATTCCGAGTGCGAGAATCAGCGTGGTGGGGATCTACCGTGATGAAGAAACATTACAGCCCGTGCCATATTTCAAAAAACTTGCCAACGACATCAGCGAGCGTTTAGCGATTGTGGTCGATCCAATGTTAGCAACGGGTGGCTCAATGATCGCCACCCTTGATTTGTTAAAACAATCGGGTTGCGAGCAAATCAAAGTTCTTGTTCTCGTTGCAGCCCCAGAGGGGATCGAAGCCCTACAAAAAGCCCACCCAGATATCGAACTCTACACCGCCTCAATCGACAGCCATCTCAATGAACAAGGCTACATCGTGCCTGGCTTAGGCGATGCAGGGGATAAGATTTTCGGTACGAAGTAACCGCTTGTAGCCCTATCTAACGGCGGTACTTCCCCCGCAGGCGGGGGCAGATCAATTTGGGTCGCGAACATCGCGACCCTACGTAGGGACGCCACGCTGGCGTCCCATTCTTTTATAAATTTAAAAAAATCCCACCCCTTGTAACAAAAAATAAGCCCAATCATTCGATTGGGTTTATTTCTATAATGGGAAAATTACTGCTTTTTCGCCCACTCTAAGAAACGTTTTTGGGTGGCTTTGTCGGCTTTTTTGAATAGTAGCTGCAACTGCTCTTCCGTTACGTTACTAGTTTGCACCACAATGCGATCATTTTTTTCCCAAGTTGCGTTGGTAAAGGGAGGCACGGCAGCAATGGCTTTGCTGGCATTATATTTCGCCAAATTATCTTCAATACGGCTATTCGGGGCAAAACCCTCGCCTTTGAGGTAATCTTGCTTATGTTCAAGCACTTTGCCAGAAGCGGTTTTGATTTGGAAAGTCGGTTTGCTGCGATATTTTTCCGCCTCAAATTTGCTGTTGAAATCAGGCACGAAAATTAAAGTATCTTCGTTACTGCCGTTAAAGGTCAGCACAATCGGATCAGTCGAAAAATAACTGTTATCAATCAGTTGAGAAACGCTCACCACCACTTGATGCGGTTTGTTATCGTTGATTTGCAACGTGGCATTTTTCTTCACTTCTACCCCGTCAAACGCCAAAATATCGACACTTGACGAGGCTTTCAATCCCCCAGCCACACTGAAAGAGGTTGCTACCAATGCGGTTAAACCCATTGCGATTTTTGCTAATTTCATAAAATATCCCCTTGAAAGTGAGTAAATTGTCAAAAACGCTGTCTATGCTATGCCAATTTCAACAAAATAGGAATAAAAATTTATTATCAAACGGGCGAATTTATGCTAATTTTCCCGCCCAAAACCGATAAAACAAGAGAATACAATGGCAGACGAACAACAAAACCTAACAGAAAAAAAATCGCTGATGCAATCGTTATTTGGTGGTTTATTTCAATCTGAACCGAAAAACCGTGAAGATTTGGTGGAAGTGATCCGCGATTCCGCCGAAAACGAGCTGATCGACAGCGATACCAAAGAGATGATCGAGGGCGTGATCGAGATCGCCGAATTGCGAGTGCGAGATATTATGATCCCGCGTCCACAAATTATTTCGCTCAATATCGATCAGCCCCTTGAATCCTGCGTGGACACCATTATTGAATCCGCTCACTCACGCTTTCCCGTCCTGCTCAATGACGGCAAAGACAGCATTCAAGGCATTCTGCTCGCCAAAGATCTGCTCAAATATCTGCGTTCCGATTCTGAACCCTTTGAGATGAAAGCCATTCTTCGCCCTGCGGTGATTGTGCCAGAGAGCAAGCGGGTGGATCGAATGTTAAAAGAGTTCCGTTCCGAGCGTTTTCATATGGCGTTGGTGGTGGACGAATTTGGGGCAATTTCAGGCTTAGTAACCATTGAAGATATTTTGGAACAGATTGTCGGCGACATTGAGGACGAATTTGACGAGCAAGAAGTTGAGCCAATCCGCCAACTTTCTCGCCATACTTATGCGGTACTTGCCTTGACCGACATTGAAAAATTCAACGAGGTTTTTGCCACCGAATTTGACGATGAAGAAGTGGATACTATCGGTGGTTTAGTGATGCAAGCGTTCGGGCATTTACCGCAACGAGGGGAACAAATTGAGTTGCAAGGCATTGATTTTAAAGTAACTTCTGCCGACAGTCGCCGTTTAATCCAACTGCGAGCCACCGTTTCAGACGAGCAACTTGAACGAATGGAAAAACGCCAAGCTGAAAAAGCAGAGAAAGCCGAAAAAGAAAATGAATAATCAAATCCTCTCACTGCGGTGAGAGATTTTTTTGTGAGAAAAAATGAAACAGAGCAAAATTTTTCAAAATCTTACCCCTTGCATTGTGGGGTTAATCACGGGGGGATTGGGCGTTCTCGCTTACTCGCCCTTTGATCTTTGGGCATTTTCCTATCTTTCAGTGGCAGGGTTGATTTGGGTCGCTACTCGCCCCACCCGCAAAACGGCAATGTGGGGGACTTTTGCGTGGTCAATCGCCTATTTCTGTTTTGGGATTAGCTGGATTCACGTCAGTATGATTCAATTCGGCGATGTGCCGCTACTCGTCAGCTACCTCGCCGTTTTCGGCTTGGCGTGCTATTTATCCCTTTACAACTTGTTATTTACCTTTATTTCCCACCGCTTCGGCTTGAAAAATCCATTCGTGCTGGCAAGCCTGTTTACCTTTACTGAATACCTGCGTGGCTGGGTGTTTACCGGCTTTCCGTGGCTACAATTTGGATACAGCCAAATCGACAGCCCTTTCGCCAACATCGCCCCGATTTTTGGGGTGGAAGGCGTAACCTTTTTTGTGGTGGTTGCAAGCGGTTACTTATTGCGAATTTTTACCCAATCCGCCCAACACTCAACCCAGTGGCGAACCGCTCTGGCGACCTTTGTGATTGTGATCGCTACTGGTTTTGGCTCTCGCTTTGTTCAATTTATCGAATGGGATAAAAACGGCACGAACGCACCGCTTACGGTGAGCCTTGTGCAGGGCAATATCGAACAAAAAATGAAATGGGATCCTGCGTTTTTTAACAGCACGGTGCAAACCTATGTGGATCTGATTAAACCGCTGATCGGCAAAAGCGATCTGATTATTTTGCCCGAATCCGCCATTCCCGATGTGGAATCTCGTATCCAACCGCTGTTACAACAAATTCAACAAGCGGGGGCGAATCGTGGCAGTGAAGTGATTATCGGCACGCTACACCAAAGCTCGCAAGGATTGTTCAATAGTGCGGTGGTGCTAGGCAATCCGCAACAGCCCTATGTAATGGAAACCACCCCTCGCTACAACAAAGCCCACCTCGTACCATTCGGCGAATATGTGCCGTTCGGCAACCTGCTTGATTTCTTGCGGGAAGTGTTTGTGCTGCCCGTGAATCTCACGGCGGGGGAATTTATCCAAAAACCGCTGATCGCCAAACAGCAACGTTTCACAATGGCGATTTGCTACGAAATCATCTTCGGCGACCAAGTGCAACAAAACCAAAAAGCCTCAAATGCCGATTATCTGCTGACCATTTCTAACGATGCGTGGTTTGGCACTTCAATCGGGCCGTGGCAACATTTCCAAATGGCACGAATGCGTGCCTTAGAACTCGGCAAACCGCTGATTCGCTCAACCAATACAGGGGTAACAGCGGTGGTTGATCCATTCGGCAAAGTGCTGGCTCAAATCCCACAATTTGAAGCCACCGTGCTAAACACTCAAATCAACCAAGCCAAAGGGCAAACCCTATTCAGCCAAACGGGCAACCTACTGATTTACGGACTGAGCTTGCTCATTTTCGCCCTCGGTTTAGCCAGAAAATCCAAAGGCTAATTTGCATTTTGCAAAAATCCGCTTAAAATAGCCCTGTTTTTTAACGACAAAAGAGGAACAAAAAATGGGTACTTTTGGTTATTCAATGTTAGCCGTGCTACTTTCACTCGGAATGATCGTAGCTTTCGCGATTAACATTTTCTAATTAAACATCGATCAAAAAGGGACACAAATGTGTCCCTTGTTTTTTTAGATTAAAAAAACATTAAAAAGCGAGCCAAATGCTCGCTTTTTTTATCTTTTATGTTTTACTTCAATTAACGCAAGAAATTCACAATGGAAGTAATCACACCGAAGTTGATGAAGTCGATGAAGAATGCACCAACAAGCGGTACGATTAAGAACGCTTTGTGTGAAGGGCCGAAGGTTTCAGTTACCGATTGCATATTTGCTACGGCGGTTGGGGTTGCACCCATACCGAAACCACAGTGTCCTGCGGTAAGCACGGCAGCATCATAGTTGCTTCCCATAACGCGGAAAGTAACGAAATAGCCATAAAGCACCATTGCGATAGTTTGTACGATTAAGATAATCAACATTGAACCTGCCAAACCTGAGAGTTCCCAAAGTTTAATGCTCATTAACGCAATCGCTAAGAACAGGCTTAGTGAGGCGTTGCCGAATACATCAATCGCACGGTCGAACATATCGAATTTAAACACGAGGGTTAAAACGTTACGCAATACCACGCCGAAACCTAACGCCCACACGAATTGTGGTAAACCACTATTTGGGAAAAGATCTTTCATCACCGAAGAAAACGCTAAACACGCCGCGAATAATGCCATTGTTTCAATGGTTGAGGTGGCGGTAATAAAGCGAACGTTGCCTTTATCTTCAAAGGTGTCGCCACTGTATTTTTCTTCCACATCTTTCTTCGCAACGTGTTTTTTCGGGGTCAATTTCATATTATTGACTAAACGGCGAGCCACTGGACCACCGATTAAACCACCTGCAACCAAACCAAACGTTGCCGCCGCCATTGCCATTTCTACTGCACCGGCTACGCCATATTTTTCGGTAAAAATTTTACCCCAAGCTGCACCTGTGCCGTGTCCGCCCGTGAGGGTTATTGAGCCAGTAATCAAGCCAAGTAATGGATCTAAGCCCAATACAGTCGCCAAGCTCACGCCGATCACGTTTTGCACGATAATCATACCGCTTACCACCACAAGGAAAATCACGAGTGGTAAACCGCCTTGTTTTAAGCGAGAGAAGTCGGCGGAAAGCCCGATGGATGAGAAGAATGCCAACATAAAGGCACTTTGTAGGGAAGATTCAAATTTGAACGTGATGCCACCAAATTTGTATAAGCAGAAGATAATCGCTGCGGCAAATAAACCACCGGCAACGGCTTCTGGGATATTAAAATCTTGTAAAAATTTAATTTTGCTTACAAAAAAACGCCCGAGTAGTAACACGAGTGTTGCTGCAATAAGCGTATGGTAGCCATTAAGTACGATGGGTTCCATTCGTTCTCCTAAATTGTTACTGTTGTGTAAAAAATTGACGGAATTTGAATATAGAGCAACAGCCGCCATTTGTCAAACGCTCAAAATAAATAGAACTAATTTTTTTCATAAAAAAAATTTATTCAAAACAAATTTTGCAAAAATTTTTCACGATCCCACCGCTTTCTTCGCTATACTTCCACTATTTTAGCGTTAAGCAATATATTTAGAGGTCAAAATGCTCAAAATTTATAACACCCTCAAACGAGAAAAAGAAGAATTTAAACCGATTAACCCCGATCAAGTGGGAATGTATGTATGTGGCGTAACCGTTTACGATTTATGCCATTTTGGACACGGTCGCACCTTTGTCTCTTTTGATGTGATCGCACGCTATTTGCGTTATCTTGGCTACAATTTGCGTTATGTGCGTAACATTACCGATGTGGACGACAAAATCATCAAACGTGCCTTAGAAAATAACGAAACTTGCGATCAACTGGTGGATCGAATGATCGCCGAAATGCACAAGGATTTTGACGATCTCAACATTCTTCGCCCTGATGTCGAACCCCGTGCCACCCAGCACATTCCTGAAATCATCAAAATGGTGGAAAGCCTGCTCGCCAAAGGCCACGCCTACGTTGCCGAAGATGGCGATGTGATGTTTAAGGTGGAAAGTTTCGCCAAATATGGGGCGTTATCTCGCCAAAATCTCGAACAGCTACAAGCGGGGGCAAGGGTTGAAATTAAAAGCGTCAAACAAAATCCAATGGATTTCGTGCTTTGGAAGATGTCGAAAGCGAACGAACCGAGCTGGGATTCACCGTGGGGCAAAGGCCGCCCTGGGTGGCACATCGAATGTTCCGCAATGAACAGCAAAGAATTGGGCGAACATTTTGATATTCACGGCGGTGGCTCGGATTTGATGTTCCCCCACCACGAAAATGAAATCGCTCAATCTTGCTGTGCCAACGGTGGTGATTATGTCAATTATTGGTTACACACGGGAATGTTGACGATTGATAAAGAGAAAATGTCGAAATCCCTCGGCAATTTCTTCTCGATCCGCCATATGTTAGGGCTTTACGATGCGGAAAGTTTGCGTTACTTCTTCCTCACCGCCCATTACCGTAGCTTGCTCGATTACAGCATTGAGAACCTTGATCTGGCTCGCTCGGCACTCGAACGCCTCTACACCGCCCTACGTGGCTGCGACCTCTCAGGCGAAGCCATTGGTGGCGAACACTATGTGGACGCATTCAAAACCGCAATGAATGACGATTTTAACACCCCTGCCGCTCTTGCGGTATTATTTGAAATTGCCCGGGAAATCAACAAATTAAAAGCGGAAAACCCAAGCCAAGCCAACGGTTTAGCCGTGCGTTTGAAAGAGTTAGCAGGCGTCCTCGGCTTGCTCTATCAACAGCCCGAAGCCTTCTTACAAGGCGAAGCGGACAGCGATGAAGTCGCCGAAATCGAAGCGTTAATCAAACAACGCAACGAAGCCCGAGCTAACAAAGACTGGGCAACCGCCGACCAAGCCCGCAACAAACTCACCGAAATGGGCATCGTCCTCGAAGACGGTGCAAACGGCACGACTTGGCGGAAGGCCTAACGATTGCAAGCGGTAGGATTTATCAAATTTTGAGAAATCCCACCGCTTGCAATGATTATTCCCTAACCCCCAACTGCTCTCTTAACCCACTCTGGCGTTCAATTTCCGTTCTCACGCCCTGTTTCCAGATTTTTTCGTTGCCAAATAGGGTAAATTGGTTTTTGGCACGGGTGATCGCAGTGTAGATCAGTTCTTTGGTTAGAATCGGGTTGGCTTTGAGGGGTAAAATGAGCAAGGTGTGGTCAAATTCCGAGCCTTGCGATTTATGCACCGTCATCACATACGCCACTTCATATTCTGGCAGGCGGTTGAGAGAAATTGAGCGGAAGGTGGTTTCCCCTTGATTGAAATAAACACGGCTTTCGCCTTGTTCATCGGGCAGGATAATACCAATATCGCCGCTGAAAATATCCAGTTGCGGGCTGTTTTCGGTAATCAAAATCGGTTTGCCGAAATAGTTTTCACGGGGTTGCTGAAAGAAGATCAACCCCTCTTTTTTCAAGGTTTCGGCGATGGTTTGGTTTAATCGCTCTACCCCTAATTCCCCCACTCGCAATGCCGAGAGCAAACGCACCTGTTGAAACGCCTCAAAAATCGCTTTGACGTCCACTTTTTCGGGGGATTTTACCCGTTTTTTAACCAAATCAAGGTAGCGGCGATAAAGCTCAACCGCCTTATCCACCACCATTGCCACACAATGCTGTTGCCATTTTCGTTCATCGGCAAATTGAGTTTGTTCAGGGTAAGCAATAAGGGCGAGATCCGCCAAAGATTCATTTAAAATTTGCCACGATCCGACCGCTTGTTGAGCATTCACCGCTCGGGCAAGCTTGCCGATGCCCGAATGTTCGCCAAAACGGCGGCTGTAAACCAAGTGGCAGAGGGAATCGCAAATCGGCAGCACATTCGCCTGTTTCGGCTCAATTGCCTCGCCCGTTACGGCTCGCAAATAGTCGCAATGGGCGGGGCTGTATCCTTGGGCAAGGAATGATCCCAAATCCCCCATCATTGAGCCAACTTCCACCGAAGCGAGCTGATCTTTGTCGCCCAACAGCACCAATTTGGTGGTGGGTTTGAGGGCATTCATCAATTTTTCCATTAGGGTGAGGTCGATCATCGAGGCTTCGTCCACCACCAACAGATCAATATGCAACGGATTTTTTTGATGATATTTCGGCAGATCCTGCAACGGACGAATCCCCAACAAGCGGTGAATGGTTGAGGCTTCGGTGATCATTTGATCTTTGAGGGATTGCGGTAAATCCAGCCCTTGCACGCTCGATGAAATCGACTCTTTCAAACGAGAAGCCGCCTTGCCCGTCGGGGCGGCGAGGGCGATTTTGAGCAGGGGCAAATCTTGTTTGAGGAGTTTCAGTTGCAACGCGGCTAACAAACGTGCCACTGTGTAGGTTTTGCCCGTGCCAGGCCCGCCTGAAATCAGGCAGAAATTTTTGGTTAAGGCGGTGGCAACGGCGATTTTTTGCCAGTCGATTTGGGGATTTTTGTGCGGAAAAAGTTGAGCCAAAATGGCTCGATCTTGCTCAATATCGCTGGAAATTGGCGAGGATCTGACCGCTTGTTGCAGATAATTCGCCACCCGATTTTCCGCTTTCCAGTAGCGATAAAAATAGAGCAAACCATTTTGGAATAGCATTGGGGCGATCTGGCTCGGATCTTGACTGAACGCAATATGATTTTGCAATGCAGACTGCCATTCAAGGGGTGAGATTTTGCCGATTTTTTGCCAAATCTCGCTGAGAAAATCCCGCTCTTGGCTGGCTTTTTTGCCTTTCAAATCAAAGAGGTTCATTTCCGCCGCCCCGTGCAAACGCACCGCCGTGTTGCCTTTCATCACATTGAACGACACCAACGCACTCAGTAACACCGCCAAATTTCGTGGCGTTTCGGCATAATCGTAAGGTTGCTGTTTTTTATCAATCATTTTGGCGAATTGATAATCCAATTCTGAAATTAATTTTTCCGTTTTAAGTTCGTGAAGTAATTCAAGCATTGCAACACCTTTTGCAAATCGACAATGGGCGAAATTATCCCTTTTTCATTTCCGCCATTCAAGCGTATAATTCGCCTATTTTTTGAAACAGATAACCGAAATGAAACCAGCAACAGCAATCATCAACAGCAACGCACTTCGCCATAACATTCAACTGATTAAATCTTTCGCCCCCCAATGTAACGTGTTGGCAATGGTTAAAGCCAACGCCTACGGGCAGGGCTTATTGCCTGCGGCGAAAACGATTGAAGATTTGGTCGATGGCTTCGGCGTGGCTCGTCTCAAAGAGGGGTTGGAAATTCAAGAAAGTGGCTACGCTGGGCGGATTGTGCTGGTCGAGGGCTTTTTCGACCGTGGCGAATTGCTCAAAACCCTCTCTCGCCGTTTTGATACGGTGGTGCATTGCATTGAGCAGTTGGAATTGTTAGAAACGGTCGCCCGAGAGCAAGAGGCGGAACAGCAAAAAAGTTTTTGGAAACGCAAAACGCGTATCTATTTCCCCGTCAATGTGTGGCTAAAAATCGACACGGGAATGCACCGCTTGGGGATTCACCCCGAGCAAGTTGAGCTGTTTTATCAACGTTTGAAAGCCTGTTCGCTGGTGAAAAGCGTCAATTTCGTGAGCCATTTCAGCCGTGCGGACGAACTCGATTGTGGCTACACCGAAAAACAGATCGCCACCTTTGAGCAAGCCACCGCCCCTTACCACGAATTACGCAGTTTAGCCGCTTCAAGCGGTATTTTGTATTGGAAACAAGCTCACTACGACTGGATTCGCCCTGGCATTATTATGCACGGCATTTCCCCCCACAGCACCCCGATCACCGATTTGGGCTTCAAACCCGTGATGACCCTCGCCTCTTCGCTGATCGCAGTGAGAGAACATAAAGCGGGCGAACCCGTGGGCTACGGCGGTGCGTGGGTTAGCCCCCATGACACCAAGCTCGGCGTGGTGGCAATCGGCTACGGCGACGGCTACCCCCGCAACGCCCCTGCTGGCACGCCCGTGTTTATTAATGGTCGCAAAGTGCCGATTGTCGGGCGAGTGTCAATGGATATGATGACCGTCGATCTCGGTGCAGACAGCCAAGACAAAGTGGGCGATGAAGTGATCCTCTGGGGCGAAGAACTGCTGATCGAAGAAGTCGCCACTGCGATTGGGGCGATTAGTTATGAGTTGATTACTAAACTCACCCCGAGGGTGATTTTTGAGTATCGGTAGGGATTTTTACAAAATCTAACCGCTTGTTTGAGATTGTTACTTTCTTTGCTCGTGCAAAGAAAGTAACCAAAGAAACACGCCCCCGAGCATTTTGCTGATGTTTCGCTTGTTTCTAATTTCTGCGGTCAATTTGTAAACTCGCCAGCAAGCTGGCTCAAACAATACAAATTGACCTTGAAATTCACGAAACCGCTCAACGCAAAATGACGGGGGAATTTTATTCGTGCAAGAATTTGAAATATAAGGAATTGCAAGATCTTCCCGCTGACAAGGGGAGCAGGCAACAAGCGGTGCGATCCTACGAAATTACCCCCCCTTGCCCTCAATTAACGGCGATATTTCCCTGCCATTGCTTGATACACGGCATTTTCGTTCGACAAAATGGTGTATTTGGCGTTGATGATCGCGAGTTCAGAATTGCGTTCGGTGTTGATTGCATTTAGCCACTCACGGAACTCGGCAACGCCTTGTTGGTAGCGGTTTTTGTAGTAATTGCTGATGCGTTTATCGTAATCATATTTTTTCTGCAAGTTGGCGAGGTTGCGTTTAGATTGTTGATAAGCGTAGTAGTAATTGTCGATTTCGTTTAACGCACTGGTAATCACTTGCTCGTAGTTGAGGCGAGTGGCAAGGTAGTCGTTTTCCGACAATTTCACGTTATTTTGCACACGATTCCAATCTAAGAACGGTAAATTCACCGAAATTAAACCGTTGCCGACTGGGTTATCCAGCGTGTCGTGCACTTTTCTGGCACTGCTTGATAAGCCCGCCCCGAGGGTGATAGTTGGATACCAGCTTTTTTCCATTGCGGTCAGGCTTTTGAAGCCACTTTGCAGGCGTTGCAATGCGGCAACCACATCTGGGCGATTCGCAATCGCGGAAACTGGCACGTTTACATCAACGCCCTGCAATTTCACGCTAAGAATACTCGGATAACGCAAACCAAGCGGGTCGTTTGGCTTTAAATTCAACAGGTTACGTAGGGTTCTTTCCGCATTTTTTTGGTTGGTACGCAAATTCACGAGGTTATTGCGTTCAGCGATAATCGCTTGTTGGGATTGATCCACCGCCAAGCGGTCAATCGCCCCTGCGTTGAGTTTGTTCACGAGAATTCGATTGATTTGCTCGTAATTTTTGATGCTTTGCTCGGTAATGCGGATCGCATCACGATAGTAGGCAAGTTGGTAGTAGGTGGTAACCACGGAATTGATGATCGACAATCGGGTCGCTTTCAAATCTTCCATTGTCGCTTTGTGTTCCCACTCGGCGGCACTTGCTGAATCCGCAAGGCGTTTCCATAAATCAAGGGTGTAGCTTAAATTGAAAGCTGCTTGGTTGGCTATGTTGGATACGCCCGTGGAAACGAGGTTTGAGGTTGAGCCTAAGCCTTTTGAAATGGAACTTGAACCTGAACCGCTAAATGTTGGCACAAGGTTTGCCCCCACGAGGTTAGCGTTGTAGAGGGCTTTGTTTACCGCAATCGCACTTTTGGCGAGGTTGATATTGTTCGCCATTGCAGTATCGATCAAACGGTTGAGCTGGCTATCACGGTAGCCTTGCCACCATTGCTCGTTAATACGGTATTGTTTGGTGATTTCATCGTATTGTTGGTAGGTTTCTTGGGCTTGTTCGATTGAGCCGTCTTGGCTCATTTTCGGTTCAAGGGTGGTGGTACAGGCTGACAGCACCAAACTGAACGAAATTGAAAGGGCTAATTTAGTTAATTTCATTTCGCTTTCCTGTTGGAATGGGGTGGATAAATAAAAAGAAAGCATATTCTACTCAAATATGCTTTCCCTTGCTAGTTCAAAATGAACGATCATTCATTAGGCTAAAAGTTGTGCGATTAAGTCTTGATGCCGCACGCTTTGTGAGCTTTGTTTCAACCGCTCGGCGATTAAAATACTCTTTAATTCGCCCAATGCGGTTTGGAAATCATCATTGACGATCACATAATCAAACTCGTTGTAGTGGCTCATTTCTGACACCGCTTCCGCCATTCGTTTGGCGATAGTTTCGGCGGAATCTTGCCCACGCCCGATCAGACGCTTTTCCAATTCCGCTTTGGACGGTGGCAAAATAAAAATGGTTTTCACATTTGCCACTTTTTCGCGAATTTGTCTCGCCCCTTGCCAGTCAATATCGAGGAACACATCGATTCCCGCCGCAAGGCTTTTTTCGATCATCGGTAATGAAGTGCCGTAATAATTGCCGAACACTTCCGCCCATTCCAAAAAATGCCCTTGTTCAATCAATGACTTAAATTCATCGTGATTGGTGAAGTAATAATGCACGCCCTCTTGCTCGGCTGGACGTGGCGAACGAGTAGTGTGCGAAATCGAGAGTTGCACTTCGGAACGGGGCAAATCCGCCAACAACGCATTGATCAGCGAAGATTTACCCGCCCCACTCGGGGCGGAAATGATGTAAAGATTACCTAAACTCATCTTATTTACGCGCGAGAGGTGGCACAAACACGATTCCCAAATCCCACGGCTGTTCGATCCACGTTTCTTGTGGAATATCGATCACATAATCATCCACCAACGGCGCACCTTGCGGTTTGGCGAAAACCGTTACGAATTTCGCTTTTGGATACATTCTGCGAATTTCTTTCGCGGTGTTGCCCGTATCGACCAAATCGTCCACCACGATAAAGCCCTCGCCGTCCCCAGCTGCTGCGTGCAACACTTTTAATTCGCCTTGGCTATCGTGATCGTAGCTGGCGATACAGACGGTTTCCACGTGGCGAATGTTCAATTCACGTGCCAACACCGCCGCTGGGAACAAACCGCCACGGCTCACGGCGATAATGCCTTTCCATTGTGTCGCTGGCAATAAGCGTTCCGCCAATTTGCGTGCGTGCATATGGAACATATCCCAGGTTACGATATATTTTTCGTTGGTATATTTTTCACTCATTTGAGATCCCTCAGGTCAAAGTTGCTAGATAAAAAAATTGCCGAATGATAACCCAAAAACCGCTTTCGTGCTATCATTTCGCCCATTCTTTACCTTGCAAGCGGTCAGATTTTGCAAAATTTTACATAAAACCACCGCTTGTTTCCCCCAATCAACGAACGGAGATCAACGATGTCTGAGATTTCAAGCCTTTCCCCAAGCCTGTTATGGCAATGGTTCGACAAAATTTGTGCGATTCCGCACCCCTCTTATCACGAAGAAAAATTGGCACAATTCATCATCGACTGGGCGAAAGCCAAGGCGTTTTTTGTTGAGCGAGATGAAGTCGGCAACATTTTGATCCGCAAACCTGCCACCGCAGGAATGGAAAACGCCACCCCGATTGCGTTGCAAGCCCATTTGGATATGGTTCCCCAAGCCAACGCCGACACCCCGCACAATTTTGAGCAAGACCCAATCCAGCCCTACATTGATGGCGAGTGGGTCAAAGCCAAAGGCACAACGCTGGGGGCGGATAACGGCATCGGGCTGGCTTCGTGCTTGGCGGTGTTGGATAGCGACAACCTCACCCACCCACCGTTGGAAGTGTTGCTGACAATGGACGAAGAAGTGGGAATGAGCGGTGCGATTGGCTTGCGAGCCAACTGGTTGCAATCGAAAATAATGATCAACACCGACACCGAAGACAACGGCGAAATCTACATCGGCTGTGCAGGGGGCGAAAATGTCAGCCTTGAATTGCCGATTGAGCGAGAATCTAACGCCCTTGCCAACGCCCTCAAAATTACCCTCAAAGGCTTGCAGGGCGGACATTCTGGCTGCGACATTCACACCAATAGAGCCAATGCGATCAAGGTGCTAGCTCGCCTGCTCGCCGATTTGCCTGCCTCGTTCCAACTTGCTGAGTTCAAAGGCGGATCGGTGCGTAATGCGATCCCAAGAGAAGCGGTGGCGATTTTAGCGGTATCCGCAGAAAATCAGCCAAATCTCACCGCTTGTATTGCGCAACTGGGCGAACAAATCAAGCAAGAATTACAATTCGCCGAGCCGAATTTCACCCTGTTAATCGAACCAACGGACAAGCCAAATCAAGTGCTTACCGCCCAATCCACCCAACAGGCGATTGCCCTATTCAACGCCTTACCAAACGGCGTGATCCGCCAAAGTGATGTGGTGAAAAATGTGGTGGAAACCTCGTTAAGCATCGGCATTTTAGCGATTGAAAACGACCGCTTGATCGGCACGATCCTCTCTCGCTCGCTGATCGAGGGGGGCAAAGCGGACGTGCGAGCCAAATTGCGATCCCTCGCCCAACTCGCTGGGGCGACAGTCGAATTTTCGGGCGACTACCCAGGTTGGCAACCCGAACCAACCTCAAACATCACCGCCCTCACCAAGCAAATTTACGACCAAATTTTAGGCTACGAGGCAAAAATCAAAGTAATCCACGCCGGGCTAGAATGTGGCTTAATCAAAAAAGCCTACCCAGAAATGGATCTCGTCTCAATCGGCCCGACAATCCGCAACGCCCATTCCCCAGACGAAAAAGTGCATATCCCCGCGGTGGAAATTTATTGGAAATTATTGACGCAGGTTTTGGCGGAAATCCACTAAAATAAAATGGCAAGCGGTAAGACACTTAAAAAGTTACTGCTTGCCCGTTACTTCAACCACCACTACTTCTGACTGCGAGCCTAAGCGGAACGGTACTCCCCAGAAGCCGAAGCCTGAGGTTACGATGTAGTTTCCATTGCCGACTTTTTGGCTGCCGTAATCCATAAAATGCACCAGTTTGGTGATGAAATTGGCAGGGAAAATTTGCCCTTTGTGGGTATGCCCCATTGCAGCTAAATCAATCGGCAGTTGGCTGTTTTGCTCAATTTGTGAGGGACGATGCTCGACTAAAAAAATCGGTTTGGTTTGGTCTAAATTTGCCAATAACTGACCGCTTGTTTGTCTATTTTTAACCAGTTCATCTTTTCGTCCAATAATATAAAATTGATCGTTGATATTAACCGTTTCATCTTCTAATACGGTTAAACCTGCTTTTTCTAATTCTTGGCGGATTTTTTCAGGCTCGACAAAATAATCGTGATTTCCCAAAGCAACATAAACCCCGAGAGGTGCTTTTAATTTTGATAAATTTGGTTGTAAATTATCTGCCAAATAACCTTGGGTGGTGTCGTCCATAATATCGCCCGCCAATAAAATCAGATCGACTTGCTGCTGATTAAATAAATTAACCAATTTATCAATCTGCTGTTTGCCGACTAATTTACCTAAATGTAGATCGCTGGCAATGCCGATTTTTAAAGGTTTGGTAAGGGGTTTATCAATTTGTACCGAATAAGAAACTACCCTCGGCGTATAAGCATTATAAATGGCAAGCCCAATAAATCCGCTAAAAATAAAGGGATAGGCGATTTTTAATAGGCGATTTAAGGTGGAATGATGTCGCCCTATTTTTAAAAGACAAGCGGTAAGAAAACTGCTAAAAAAGACAAACAGTAAAATTGATAACATTCTTCCGATAAATTTAAAGTCAAAGGGGCTAATTCTTAGCAGACTTAAAATGACGAATATATTACCTGTTATAAAGGTAAAGAGAGAGATTTTTTTATAACTACTTGGTGTTAAATTAAATAGCCACGCAATAGTTTTGTTTAAGCACCATAGAAAAAGTTGCAAGACTAAAATTTGCCCTGCAAAAATAAAATAATAACGAAGTTCCATAATTGCACCGATAAAATAAAAAATCGCATTGTAGCAACTTTTGCCCTTGAAATCCTTAAAAAATCCCCCATTTTGGGTGTGTTTTTTGCAAATAATAAGGAACAACAATGACTCAAAACCAAGAAACTCGTGGCTTTCAGTCGGAAGTCAAACAACTGTTACAGTTGATGATCCATTCCCTTTATTCCAACAAAGAAATTTTCCTGCGTGAGCTGATTTCCAACGCCTCAGACGCTGCCGACAAACTTCGCTTTAAGGCTCTTTCCAACCCTGAACTTTACGAGGGGGACGGCGAGTTGCGGGTGCGTGTCAGCGTGGACGAAACCCTTGGCACAATTACGATCAGCGATAACGGTATCGGAATGAACCGTGAGCAGATCATCGATCATTTAGGCACGATTGCTAAATCGGGTACGAAGGAATTTTTGAACGCCCTCGGGGCGGATCAAGCCAAAGATAGCCAGTTGATCGGGCAATTCGGGGTAGGCTTTTATTCGGCGTTTATCGTGGCGGATAAAGTGGTGGTAAAAAGCCGTGCCGCTGGCGAGAGCCAAGGGGTGCAGTGGGAATCCGCTGGCGAGGGCGATTACACCGTTGCCGACATCGAAAAAACGGGGCGTGGCACAGACGTGATTTTGCACCTGCGTGAAGATGAAAAAGCCTTTTTGAGCGAGTGGCGTTTGCGTGAAATTATCGGCAAATACTCGGATCATATTGCGTTACCGGTGGAAATTTTAACCAAAGAATATGATGACGAGGGCAAAGAAAGCGGTACGAAATGGGAAAAAATCAACAAAGCCCAAGCCCTTTGGACGCGTGCTAAAAATGAAATTTCCGAGCAAGAATATCAAGAATTTTACAAACATTTGAGCCACGATTTTGCCGATCCGCTGATTTGGTCGCACAACAAAGTGGAAGGCAAACAGGAATACACCAGCTTGCTTTATGTGCCGAGCAAAGCCCCGTGGGATCTGTTCCAACGTGAGCAAAAACACGGCTTGAAGCTCTA
Organism: Haemophilus paracuniculus; assembly: GCF_002015115.1. GTDB lineage: Bacteria > Pseudomonadota > Gammaproteobacteria > Enterobacterales > Pasteurellaceae > Haemophilus_E > Haemophilus_E paracuniculus. The sequence continues at coordinate 120,078 of NZ_MUYA01000003.1, read as the reverse complement.
TGTGCAACGTGTGTTTATTATGGACGATGCGGAAGTCTTTATGCCGAACTACCTGCGTTTTATGCGTGGTTTGCTCGACACCAACGACTTGCCGCTCAACGTTTCCCGTGAGATTTTGCAGGAAAATCGCGTAACCGCTTCGTTGCGTTCAGCACTCACTAAACGTGCGTTGCAAATGTTGGAAAAACTCGCCAAAGACGACAGCGAAAAATATCAAACGTTTTGGCGTAAATTTGGCTTAGTGCTGAAAGAGGGCGTGGGCGAAGATTTTGCCAACAAAAATCAGGTGGCGGGCTTGTTACGTTTTGCTTCAACCCAGAGCGAAAGCAGCGAACAAGCGGTTAGTTTCGCCGATTATATTGCGAGAATGAAAGAGGGGCAAAAAGCGATTTACTACCTCACCGCCGACAGCTACCAAGCGGCGAAAAACAGCCCACATCTTGAAATTTTCGCCAAGAAAGGGATCGAAGTGTTGTTACTTTCCGATCGCATTGATGAATGGTTAGTCGGACACCTCACTGAATTTGACGGCAAACCGCTACAAAGTATTACCAAATCTGATTTGGATTTAGGCGACCTCGCCGACAAACCTGCGGAAGAAACGGAAAAAGCCCAGCAAGCGGAATTTGGCTCATTCCTCGAACGAGCGAACGGCTACTTCGGCGAGCGGGTTAAAAAAGTGGTGCTAACCCACCGCTTGACCGACACCCCTGCGATTGTGTCCACCGACAGCGATGAAATGACTACCCAAATGGCGAAACTCTTCGCTGCAATGGGACAATCCGCCCCAGAGGTGAAATACACCTTTGAACTCAACCCTGATCACCCAATGATCAAACGGGTTGCCGACATCACGGACGAAGCGGAATTTAACGAATGGCTTGAATTGCTGTTTGAACAATCCCTACTCGCCGAACGCGGCTCACTCGAAAACCCAACGGCGTTTATCAAGCGAATGAATAAATTGCTGAACGGTTAATCCCAACTAAAATGCCACGCAAATTGCGTGGCATTTTTCTTAATGTTTAATTTCCACCGCATCGCTCAACAACGCCGCATAACGGCGGGTGCTGTGGCTAGATTCAAGGGCGATTTTGATCGCCATTGTGAGTGGCACGGAAAGCAACATTCCCACCGTGCCGAGCAACCAGCCCCAAAATAAGAGGGAAAGAAACACCACGAGGGTGGAAAGCCCCAATTTTTTGCCCATCATTCTAGGTTCTAACACGTTGCCAATCACCATATTGATGGCGATCACCCCCACCGTAACCGCAAGCCCGATCGAAAAACCATTGAGCAACAAGGCTTGCACGATGATCGGCACGGCGGCGATGATCGAACCGATATTCGGAATGTAGTTGAGTAAAAAGCTCAAAGTTGCCCACAATACCGCATACTGCACATCAAAAACAGTGAGCAAGCCCCATACCAAAACCGCCGTGAGTAGGCTCATCAAGGTTTTGACACCGAGGTAGCCGATCACGCCTTCCAGCACTCGCTCAATGTAAAATTCTTCGTTGGAAAGATCATCATCGGGGCTGAGGGCAAGGGCGAGTTTGTATTTCGCCACGGGGGATTCCAACAACATAAACACCACCACCAACAGCAAAATAAACACGTTCGACACCACGCCCGAAAAGCTAGATAGCACACGGCTGACGAAATTCATCAGCACGCTCGGATCAAAATTCGCCAGCACCGTTTCACGAGAAATGTTAAACGGCAAATTCCAACGCTCGATCAAGGCTTGCAGCGTGCTGATTCGCTCGGCGAGTAGCACTTTATATTGCGGAATTGAGGCGGTGAACTCTTGAATGGTGCTACCAATCAAGCCCGCCAAAAAGGTAAATACCAGCACGATCAGCACAAATAGCACCCCAATCGCAACACCTAGCGGTATTTTCCGTTTGGTCATTTGCTTAATCAGCGGCGAGCAGATAATCGCAATAAACAGCGAGAGCAAAAACGGCACGATAATTGCCGCCGCCGCTTTGACCCCTGCGAGGATCACCACTACCGCAGCGGTGGCGACTAAAATGCGAGTTAATGAAGTAGATTCGGTCATTTTCTTCCTTAAAAAACAAGCGGTGAGATTCTCAAAAATTTCACGAAATCTCACCGCTTGCGTTTATTTATATTCTTTATGATATTGCTTACGCAGATCGTTAAGTTTCTCGGTTAAGGCTTTGGCTTCATCGAGCTTGCCCTGCTCAGCAAGGCTATCCGCCTGTTTCACCACATCAATCACTTCCTGCATTCCTTTTTGATAGCCTACAAAACGACTTTGATCGCCGTCTAAGCTGGCAGGCATTGTGGCTTGGGCTTTTTCCGACACTTCAATAAAATTTTTCGCCGAAGCACGGAACGCCTCAACGGATTCCGCTTGGGTTAATTCATTGAGCTGACGTTTCATTTGGAACATTTCCATCATTACGCCATTTGCCACCGCTACCGCTGAAACGGCAAGTAATCCCACGGAAAAAAGATGTTTTAATTTCATAAAAAATTCCTTAATTGGATAGAGAAAAACAAGGGGTAAGATTTTGGCAAATTTTACCGCTCATAAAATAAAACGGCTAATTATCCCACAAATTTGTCGATCGTGATCGAAAAATTAAACATTGCCCCTTGCTCAAAAAACAAAAACGCCTATATTTTCCTCAAATGTTCAACCACAAAGGTCATCAAAATGCTGAATCTGTTTCGTTCCCCGATAGAAAAAGAAACCCTCGAAGATTGGGGCAAATTGTGCCTTGATGTCGCAAAGGTTGCTATTTTAGCCATACCTGTTATGATTTATAGCAAAGATCCGATTGCACAAAAATTATTTAACATTAGCCTATTGACGTTATGTGCTTATGGTTGTTTAATTGTGAGCCGAGTTATTCGGCTAACCACCAAAAAGGGGGATTAAAATGGAACTCACGATTGGATTGATTATTCTAAATATCATTATTTGGACTTTTGGCTATATGGTCAGCAAAGTGGAAGTTGCCCCAGATTCCAAAAAATCGGAACAAAAATAAAGGATTATCTTAAAACCGTGCTTGGCACGGTTTTTTATTGGCAAAATTTCAAGAAATCCTACCGCTTGCGGATCAAATCCTTGCCAAAAATCGCTAATTGCTTGAAAATACCGCCCTTTTACGCTTTCCCGTGCGGAAAGTCCTGACTTGTTATCAGAAAGAGAACTATATGCTACAAAATAAACCAGAACTTTTATCGCCAGCTGGCTCGTTGAAAAATATGCGATACGCTTTCGCCTATGGGGCGGACGCAGTTTATGCGGGTCAGCCTCGTTATAGTTTGCGTGTTCGCAACAACGAATTTAACCACGCCAACCTCAAAATCGGGATTGACGAAGCCCACGCCCTCGGTAAGAAATTCTATGTGGTGGTCAATATCGCCCCGCACAATTCCAAGCTCAAAACCTTTATCAAAGATCTCGAACCTGTGGTGGCGATGAAGCCCGATGCGTTGATTATGTCTGACCCAGGGTTGATTATGTTGGTGCGTGAGCATTTCCCTGAAATGGATATTCATCTTTCAGTGCAGGCGAATGCGGTGAACTGGGCGACCGTGAAGTTTTGGAAACAAATGGGCTTGACCCGAGTGATCCTTTCCCGTGAATTGTCGATTGAGGAAATCGCCGAAATCCGCGAGCAAGTGCCCGAAATGGAAATCGAGATTTTCGTGCACGGGGCGTTGTGTATGGCGTATTCGGGGCGTTGTTTGCTGTCGGGCTATATCAATAAGCGAGATCCAAACCAAGGCACTTGCACTAATGCTTGCCGTTGGGAATATCAGGTGCAAGAGGGCAAAACGGACGAAGTCGGTAATATCGTCTCGAAAGTCGATCCGAGCCAACAGATTGAGATCAAAAATGTCGCCCCAACCCTTGGCGAGGGCAGCACCACTGAAAAAGTGTTCTTGCTGACCGAATCGCAAAAACCAGACGACCAAATGACCGCTTTCGAGGACGAACACGGCACTTACATTATGAACTCGAAAGATTTGCGTGCGGTGCAACACGTTGAGCGGTTGGCTCAAATTGGGGTACATTCGCTCAAAATCGAGGGGCGTACCAAATCCTTCTACTATTGTGCGAGAACGGCACAGGTTTACCGCAAGGCGATTGACGATGCCGCTGCGGGCAAGCCGTTTGACGAAAGCCTAATGGACACCCTCGAAAGCCTTGCCCACCGTGGCTACACCGAAGGTTTCCTACGTCGCCACACCCACGATGAATATCAAAATTACGACTACGGCTATTCGATTTCGGAACGCCAACAGTTTGTCGGCGAATTTACAGGCAAACGCAACGAGCAAGGAATGGCGGAAGTCGCCGTGAAAAATAAATTCCTACTCGGCGATGAAGTGGAAATGATGACCCCGAAAGGGAATATCGTGTTCAAAATCGAAAAAATGCTCAACCGCAAAAATGAAGCGGTGGAAGCCGCATTGGGGGACGGGCATTTTGTGTTCCTTGATGTGCCAGCGGATGTGGAATTAGATTTCGCCTTGTTGATGCGAAATTTGGTGGATGCTAACACCCGTAATCCGCACAAAGCGTGATCTCGTTCACAAATTTGAACATTGGTTTGCATTTTTGTTACAAAAAAGTTGCAACCCAAGCCGAGGGGATTATAATCCCCCCATACTTTTCATAAGTATGACTCCATTAGTAAGTTTATTCGCCCCTCTTTTGAGGGGCTTTTTTTCGGCAAACATTTCCGTTCTTAGCCGTTCCTCGCTATAATAAACGCCCTTTTGTCGGCTATTTTTGATGAGTTTTCAACGTGGATATTGTGATCAACTTCGCCATTTATTTGCAATTTTTTATCGGGCTGTTTGCTATCGTCAATCCCTTTGGCGGTTTGCCTATTTTTTTCAGTATGACAGCTCATCAATACGAAACAGAACGCAACCACACCAGCCTGATCACTTCGCTATCCATTGGGGTTATTTTATTAGTCAGCCTCTATTTTGGAAAATTTATCCTTGACGCATTTAGCATTTCGTTGAACTCGTTCCGTGTCGCGGGTGGCTTTTTGATTGTGAGCATTGCGATGACGATGATCAGCGGAAAACTCGGCGAACATAAACAAAATAAAGAAGAAAAAAACGAAGATGTGAAAGATTACGAAAACATCGGCGTGGTGCCGTTGGCGATGCCGATTATGGCAGGGCCGGGGGCAATCGGCTCAACCATTGTGTGGGGAACACGTTACAACAACTGGGTGGATTACATCGGGTTCAGCGTTGCCATTATTGTGTTTGCGATGATCTGTTACATTCTGTTCCGCTTTTCCGCCCCCCTCGTGAAAAAATTGGGTAAAACTGGCTCGAACGTGGTTACCCGTATTATGGGCTTGATCCTAATGGCGTTGGGGATTGAAATTATCGTGGCGGGATTGAGCAACCTTTTCCCAGGCTTAACTTCACTGAATTAAAATGATAAAACTCGGCTCACGTTTAACAATGCAAGCGGTAAGATTTGCGAAAATTTTGGCAAATCTCACCGCTTGCTGTCTGCTGATGTTGAGCCTTACGGGTTGCGAAAAATCCCTTGATCCACAAACTAGCGAAACTATCGTAACCCCACAAGTTGAACCACAAATTGAACAGCAAATCGAGCCAACCACCGAAACAGAAAGCCGTTCGCCGAAAATCCTCAATCGCGGGCTTTACGGCACGGCGTTTGAGCTTGATCCGCTGTTCGCCACCACTGCCGCCGACACCGCCCCGATCCGCGATCTTTTTATCGGCTTAATGCGATTTAACGTTACGGGCGAAATCGTACCTGGTATTGCGAGCGAATGGTTTACCGATGACGGCAAAACGTGGATTTTTATGCTGAACGAACTTGCTGAATGGTCGAACGGGCAACCCGTTACCGCCCAAGATTTTGTGGCGAGTTGGCAACGTTTAATCGATCCGAAAAATCGCTCGCCCCTCGCGGCTTATCTGATCCAAATGGGCTTGCTTAATGCGGAAAAAATCCAACGTGGCAAAATGCCGTTGGAAAATCTCGGCGTATCGGCATTCAACGCCCACACCTTGATTATTGATTTAGAACGCCCGAATTTTCAGCTTGCCAAAATGCTCGCCCATTCTGCCCTGCTTCCCACCTTTGAGGGCAAAACCCCAAACCCCGAGGGCGAATTTATCAGCAATGGCGATTACAAAATTGTGCAACGCAATCCGCACCAGCTAACCTTAAAAGCCCGCCAAGCAGAAACGGCTTTTCAGCAGGTCAATTATCATCTGCTCGATCCGCACAATAATAAAAACCCGAACGATCTAGATTTGCTGGAAAACCCCGAGCCAAAACAGAAGCAAAATATCGTCAATTTGCCTCGTTTATGCCGTTACAGCTACGAATTTAACTTTAAAGATCCGCTACTAAACCAAAAAGCCGTTCGCCAAGCGATTAAAACCGCCGTGATGTCCACCACCTTTCACGCTCGTTTTGGCAAACTCAATTTCAACGTGTTGCCCGACACCTTTGCGATTGAAAGTAACAACAAATCGCCGTCAATGCTGGTGGAACAGCTTTTAACCCAAGCGGGCGTTACCCCCGATGATCCGTTACGCCTCAATTTGAGCTATAACGAGCAACCGCTACATAACGCCGTGGCGGATCAACTGGTTCGCTCGCTAATGCAGTCGGATCTGTTTCGCATTATTCCCCAAATGCAAGATCCGCAAGCCCTTGAAATTCAACGGAAAAGATTCAAATTTCAGCTTATTCATTCCACTTTTTGTGCGGATTACCCCGATCCCGCCCAATTTTTGATGCCGTTTCATTCCAAAGATCCGAACAATTTTAACGGCTATCACAATAGTGAGCTGGATGAAAAACTGGAACGACTGACGTCAAAAGCCCTGACCGATGAAGATCGAGTAAAATTGATCCAACAGATCGTGCAACAGTTGCAAAATGATGTTGTCGTATTACCGTTATTCCAACTACAACGGCAGGTGATGGTCGATCCAAGCCTGACGGGCATTGAAAGCAGTAACCAGAGCGAAATTATTTATAGTCGAGATCTTTCTCGCCAAAAACCTGAACAACCAACCGAAATAGGAATTATCAATGAACCAACTGACTGAACAGCAACTTGCCGAGATTCGTGCAGTATTGCAAAACTTTTCGCACCCTACCCTCAAAAAAGATTTGATTGAGTTAAATGCCCTCAAAAAAGCGGAATTAGGGGCGGGGATTTTACGCCTTGAATTGACAATGCCCTTTGCGTGGAACAGCGGTTTTGAGGCTTTGCAGGCAGAAACCAGCGAAAAATTGAAACAGATCACCAATGCAAGCGGTGTGAAATGGGTGATAAATTACCAAATCGCCACCCTCAAACGTGCCAACAACCACCCTGCGGTAAACGGCGTGAAAAATATCATTGCGGTAACCTCTGGCAAAGGGGGGGTAGGGAAATCGACCACTGCGGTAAATCTTGCCCTCGCCCTCAAAGCCCAAGGGACGAAAGTGGGAATTTTAGATGCAGATATTTACGGCCCGTCCATTCCCCATATGTTAGGGGCGACCGACCAACGCCCAACCTCGCCAGACAATCAACACATCACCCCGATTGAAGTTTACGGCTTGCAATCCAATTCGATTGGTTACCTAATGGATGCCGACAACGCCACCATTTGGCGAGGCCCGATGGCGAGCAGTGCATTAAGCCAGTTGCTCAACGAAACTTGGTGGTATGAGTTGGATTATCTTGTGATCGATATGCCCCCAGGCACGGGCGATATTCAACTGACCCTTTCGCAGCAAATCCCTGTTACGGGGGCGTTGGTGGTTACCACCCCACAAGATATTGCTTTGCTTGATGCGGTCAAAGGCATCTCAATGTTCAAAAAAGTATCCGTGCCTGTTCTCGGCATTATCGAAAATATGAGCGTGCATATCTGCGAAAACTGCGGACACCACGAAACCATTTTCGGCACGGGCGGGGCAGAAAAAGTGGCGAAGAAATATGGCGTTGAAGTGCTAGGGCAACTGCCGTTACACATCCGCCTACGCCAAGACTTAGACGCAGGCACCCCAACGGTTGCCGTTGCCCCTGAACACGAAATCAGCCAAGCCTACGCCAAACTCGCCGCCCAAGTCGCCGCAGAACTCTACTGGCAAGGCAGCGTAATTCCGTCTGAAATTATGATCCGAGAGGTCAAATAACCAAAAAAATTAAGGGGAAATGGATACCTTTCCCCTTAACACTCCTATATAGACAAAAGTTTTAAAAATATAAAACTTTTGAAAACCTCACCGCTTGCAAGCTACTCAATTTCAAATTTTACTGGCACGGTAAATTGATTTTTTCCGTTTATTGGCGGTTCGTACATTGTGCTGTTGGCGATTTTAACTGCCGCAGCATCAAGCCCTGCCACACCAGATGAGGATATTACCGTGGCATTGGTGAGCTGTCCTGACGGTGAAACGGTAAAGCTGATCGTTACAATCCCTTGTTTCCGCATCATTTTTTCACGAGGCGGGTAATTAGATTTCGCCTTGCGAGCCAGTAGCCGTTGCAAGCCTTGAACATAGGCTGCGTAATTGTCGCCAGACGATGCTGCATTGGCATTGTTTGCCGTTTGGTTACCTGCGGAATTTGCCTTTGCAGTCGGATTGCCTGTCGCACTGCCCGTTGGTGATGTGCCACCTGCTTTGGCATTCGGCACGCCTGCTTGGGCTTTGATCCCTTGCGTTGCGTTTGGAATGGCTTTGGCGACAATGCCCTCTTTTGCCACAGTCCCCGTTTCGAGTGCCTTAATCGGTTTGGCTGGCTTTTCCGCTTTCACTTTTTCTTTCGGTTTTCCCAACGGTGGATCTTTTGGCTTCTCTTTCGGTTTATCCTTTGGCTTTTCCTTTGGTGGCTCTTTTGGTTTCTCTTTGAGTTTCGGTTTTTCTATTGGTTTTTCAAGCGGTTTTGGCATCACAACGGGTCCAGCCACAGGTTCTGGCTCTGCCGTTTTTTCGGGTTCAGGTTCAGGCTCGGGGGCGAGCGTTTCCTCTGGTTGTGGGGGGGCGACTGCCACTTGGGGCTGTTCCAAATTTGCCGCCAACATTTCCATTGAAATACTGGTAACGACTTCCTCGGGTGGCTTTTCCTGTGGTTGATTAATCACCCACCAAATCCCCGAAAAAACCGCCCCGTGCAGTAATAGCGAGGTTGCCAGCCCTGTGCGAGAGTTTTTCTTATTCATTGGCGATCCTATTTGGCGGCTTTTTTGGTAACGATTGCCACGTTTTTGATCTCATTGGTGGCGAGTAGATCGGTCAATTCCACAAATTTCTCAAACTTCACGGAACTATCCACTTTGAGGGTAACTTTTTGCGATTTGTCCCAGCTGGCGATTTCCGTGGCGAGTTGGGTTTTCTCAATCGGTTTATCGTTTAAAAAATATTCATTTTGCTCGTTAATGGTGAGCAATTTGGCGAGATCGTCCGCTTTCATCGCTTGGGTGGTGGTGGCTTGCGGAATGTTTACCTGAATTTTGCCCTGCGAAATAAAAGAGGCGGTAACCAGCACAATCGCCAACAACACCAACATAATGTCGATGAACGGAATGATGTTAATTTCGTCAAACTTTTTCATTTTTTGCCTCGTAAAATTTTGTGAAATCCGACCGCTTACACCGCCGTTTTACGAGCTTTGAGGGCTTGCCATTTGAGTTTACTTTCTTCGACTTTACGATTAAAACCGCTGTAAAACATCATCGCTGGAATGGCGACTAAAATCCCTGCCGCCGTAGCTTTCAAGGCAAGAGATAAATGCACCATAATGGACGCAGCATCAATGTCGCCCCCCGATTGACCGAGTTGATAAAAGGTTAAAAGAATGCCGATAACCGTGCCGAGCAAGCCAACGTAAGGGGCGTTCGCACCGATGGTGGAAATGGTGGTGAGGTTGCGAGTGGTGTCGATTTCCAGCTCTTCCACCGTTTGATAATTGCTTACGTTGAGCTGTTTGAAGAACATCACGCGTTCTACGATTTTCCAAACTAAAACCACGCTCATTAAAGCGAGCAATCCGAGAATGATGTAGTCGATGTACTGTTGCAAAAATTGGAATAACTGTTCCATAGTTTCCTCAATAAAAGTAAAAATGTTGTTGAAAATCGTTCGTAATTATAATGAAGTTTGGGGGGAATTGCTAGATGGGGTGGAAATAAGTTCTAGGGTTTGAGATGGCTTTTGATGACATTATTGACGATAATAAAAAATCTTTACTTATGACAAAGATCATAAATTTTCGGTTGTATATGTTTTATGCTCGCCCCGTACTGTGAGGTACTTAATGATTTAGTTGAATAAACATAAGGAGGGTAGTATGTTTCTCACTATAATCAGCTTTCTAATTGTAACGGGGCTTGTTGCGGGGATTTCGTGGTATAAAACCCGCAATGATGATTTAACCACATCTAAGGGCTATTTTTTGGCGGGACGAGGGTTAAGTGCGGTCGTGATCGGCTGTTCAATGGTCTTGACTTCTCTTTCCACTGAGCAACTTATTGGGGTGAATGCCAACTCTTACACGGGGAATTTCTCAATTATTGCTTGGACTGTTCAATCGGTGATCCCCCTCTGCTTCTTGGCACTTTATTTGTTACCGAAATACATTCGTAATGGATACACCACGATCCCAGAATTCTTTGAAAATCGTTTTGACCGTCAAACACGCTTAATTATGTCCACGCTTTTCTTAGTGTTCTATCTGTTTATTGTGATCCCAACCGCACTTTATACAGGGGCGATCGCTTTTAACAAAGTCTTTAATTTAGAAACGATTTTTGGGCTAAGTTATGGACAGGCGATTGTTTATACGGTGGTTGCGATTGGAATTGTGGGGGCAATTTATGCGATCTTTGGTGGGCTGAAAGCGGTTGCGGTTTCGGACACTTGGAATGCGATTATTTTGGTCATCGGGGCTTTGCTAGTGCCGATTTTTGCATTGAGCTATTTGGGATATGGCAGTATTTCTGCGGGATTGAAAATCATTACTACCACCCACGTTGAAAAATTCAATGCCATTGGTAGTGCAACTGATGCTGTGCCTTGGCCTGCGATGTTTACGGGAATTTTAATTGTAAACTTCTTCTACTGGACCACCAACCAAGCCATTGTGCAACGTGCATTGGGGGCAAGAGATTTAAAAGCGGGTCAAAAAGGTATTTTAATTGCGGCACTTTTCTTGCTGTTATTGCCAATTATTCTGAATTTACCTGGCTTGCTCAGTTTCCATATTTTAGGCGAAGGGCAAAAAATGGATGGTACTTATCCACAATTAGTGAATAAAGTGCTACCAACCGCATTACAAGGTTTCTTTGTTGCCGCCTTATTTGGGGCAGTGTTAAGTACGTTCAATTCATTTTTAAATTCTGCGGCAACTATTTTCTGTAAAGATTTATTGCCATCTATCAGTAAAAAACAACGTTCTGATTCAGAATTGATTTTATTAGCCAAAAAAGTGTCGGCAATAATGGCAGTAGTAACCATTATTATTGCCCCTTTATTGATGTATGGCACAGAAGGGATTTTCTTGCTGACAAAACGTTTTGCTGGCTTTGTGAATATTCCGATTGTGGCGTTATTTGCGGTGGGATTATTTAATAAAACCGTATCAGGCTTGGCAGCTCGCATTGCATTATTAGTACACGTTATCCTTTACTTCTGTATTGTTTGGGTTTTCCAAGTGAAATGGAATTTCGTTTATGTGATGGCATCGCTATTCGTCTTTGATGTAGTGTTAATGCTCGTATTAGGGCAATTCTTAAAACGTGCCACCCCATATCAAGAATCAACCGTGAATCATTCTGACGTTGATTTAAGCCATTGGGAATATGCGAAAGTAACGGTAATTTCACTCGTTTTAGGGTTAATCACACTTTACGCTGTTTTATCACCGCTTGGATTGGCTTCCCCAGAGGGAAATGCGACCTTAATTTTAGGTATTTATGCAGTGTTACAAGTGGCAACGATTATTTTGTTTGGTCGTCCAAAAAAAGGTTAGGCTATGAATAACATTATTTATATTCTGTTAGATCAGGTGCGAAAAGATATGTTGGGAACTTATGGGCATAAACTCGTTAAAACGCCCAACTTAGATCGACTCGCCAAAGATGGGATTCGATTTAACAACGCTTTTACGCCTGCTTCCGTCTGTGGCCCTGCCAGAACCTCGCTTTTTACTGGGTTAATGCCGTCTAGCCACGGCATTATCAAAAATGGGGAAAAAGGCGGGATTGGTGAAATTAGCCAAACATCGCCAAATATTGCCCGTTTAGAGGGATATAACACCTATGTTGTCGGCAAATGGCACGTTGGCACGAAATCCGTTCCCGAAGATTATGAGATTAAAGGGCATAATTTTGATGGTTATGGCTACCCTGGAAGTGGTGTGTACAAAAATTTGGTGTTTAATCAACCCCCAACCCATTCCAATCGCTATCGAGAATGGTTGCTCGAAAAAGGCTATGAAGCCCCCACGGTGAGTAAAGCCTATTTTGGCGATAATCCCCATTTGCGTACGCAAGAGCTATGTGGCTTGCTTTCGGGGACGAGGGAAGAAACGATTGAATACTTCATTATTGATGAAGCGAAACGTTATATCCAAGAATCGCTGAATGAGGGCAAACCATTTTTTGCGTGGATCAACTTTTGGGGGCCGCACACACCTTGCGTAGTGCCAGAGCCTTATTATTCAATGTATGATCCGAATCAGATCGTGCTAGATGAAAGTTTTTTCACACCGCTTGAAGGCAAACCAGGGCATTTCCGCACAATTTCTAAAATGTGGGGAATGTGGGAAGCCAGTGAAGATCGTTGGCGTGAGGTGATTTCTAAATTCTGGGGATACATCACGATGATCGACGATGCGATCGGCGAATTATTTGCTTTCTTAGAAGAAAATAATTTGTACGAAAATACTTTCCTTGTCGCCACCGCAGATCACGGCGATGCAATGGGCGCACATCGAATGATTGAGAAAGGTGAATTTATGTTTGAATCCACCTACAATATTCCGTTGATTATTAAAGATCCTCAGTCGAATCGGGTGAATCAGGAAGATGATAATCTGGTTTATTTACACGATCTCACCTCAACGGTTTACGATGTTGCAGAGCAAAAAATCCCCGAGGCTTTCCAAGGCGAAACGATTTTGCCGATCACTCGCCAAAATCAAGCTAATCAACGTAAAGGGGTTTTGGGGCAATTAGCTGGGCATTTTGTCTATTTTGAGCAACGAATGTGGCGGCGGAAAGATTATAAATTAGTGTTTAATGCCACGGATGTATGCGAACTTTACGATATTCGTCAAGATCCCGCAGAAATGCATAATTTATTTTATGACGACAATTATCGTGCGATCAAAAAAGAGATGTTAGAAGAAATGCGAGCCGAAATGCAACGCCTTAACGATCCCCTTGAAAATTGGGTATATCGAATTATCAACGAGATCTAGTTAAATTTCGATGGCATTTATTGACGCGACTCTCATTGCAAGTGTGATTGAAATCTGCTAACAATATCGGCTATGATGGTTAAAAAAGCGATCAAATTGTAACAAAATTGATCGCTTTTGATTTACCGATATGATTTAGCACCAAAATGTCTCACTGCAAAAGGATACGCGATGATGAATGAAAATCAGATTTATCCAGAATCTCTTAATGCTTGCAAATTAACCAATCTACACCGAATGTCAAAGGGGATGGTGGTTTATCAACAAGGGCAAACCGCACAAGGTTTCTACTTTATTAAGCAAGGATTAGTCGGGCTTTTTCATACCCTCGACAATGGTAAAGAGTGTTTAGCTCGCGTTGATAAACAGGGGGATTATTTTGGTTTTCGTACATTATTTGGACTGGGTGATTCACAATATCACTGTTGTGCAAAAGTGTTAATTGAGGCAGATATTATTCAAATTCGCCCCGATAATCTTGATAAATTTTGGGATCAAAATGTGGTGTTTAATAAAATGCTAATGCAAACATTGGCAAACGAATTAAAAGATGCGGAAGAACGATTGGCGAAAAGTGCGTATTTAAATACCCTCGATCGTATTGCGGATAGTTTACATTTTTTAACCACCAACTTCCCCCATTATAATTGGACTTATCGAGAAATTGCCGAATATGCAGGTTGTGAAACAGAAACCGCCATTCGGATGAGTAAAAAATTAAAACAGAATCATTTATTTAATGATGTTTTACCACGACAAAGAAAAAAAGAGTGATATTGTTTTTTAAGGAATAAAAATGTCATTTTCCAACGCTAAAACTTCTTTTCATTTAATGGCAAAAGCAAGTAGTTTTCATTGTAATATTCAGTGTGAGTACTGTTTTTATTTGGAAAAAGAACAACATTTTGGCAAACAAACGCCTTTTATGTCGTTGGACACCTTAAAAAATTATATCAAAAATTATATTGAATCACATTCAGAAAATCGGGTGGAATTTGCGTGGCAAGGGGGCGAACCGACCTTATTAGGCTTAGATTTTTTTAAACAAGCGGTACGTTTTCAACAAATTTTTGCTAATGGCAAAACTATCACCAATGCTTTTCAAACCAATGGGATCGCATTAAATCGGCAGTGGGTCGAATTTTTTAAACAGCACCAATTTTTGATTGGGCTATCCATTGACGGGCTAAGCGCCGTGCATAATCGTTATCGAATTACCCAACAAGGGCAACCCACCTTTGAACGGGTGCTAAAATCCCTTGAACTGTTAAAGCAGTATCAGGTGGATTTCAATACACTGACGGTCATCAATGATCAAAATTGGCAAAAAGGCAAACAAACTTACCTTGCATTGAAAGAGCTGGGTTCTACTTTTATGCAGTTTATTCCTATTGTTGAACAGAAGAGCGAGACGGAAATGCAACCATTTTCCGTACCACCCGAAGGATACGGGCGATTTTTAATTGATGTTTTTAATGAGTGGAAAAAGCAAGATATTGGGCGTATTTTTGTCTTGGAATTTGATAATTTATTAGGGCAATGGCTAGGGTATCCGTCTAGCAGTTGTGTGCATCAGCCTACTTGCGGAAAATCGCTGGTGGTGGAAGCCAATGGTGATGTGTATAGTTGCGATCATTTTGTTTATCCCGATTATCAGCTAGGTAATTTAAATCAGCAATCTTTAACAGAATTAGTACTTTCTTCCTCACAAAAAAAATTTGGTAATGCAAAATTTAACCAATTAACGCAAACTTGCCTACAATGTGAATTTAAAACATTATGCTATGGCGGTTGCCCCAAACATCGTATTGTTAAATTGCCAAATGAATCGTTTAAACATAATTATTTGTGTGCTTCTTATCGTTATTTTTATCAACATACTTCTAACGATATGAAAAAAATGAGCCAACAAATCCGAACAGGGCAATCTTTTTATTAACCACTATGCTAAAAATTACTCATATTAAATCTCTCACCCCAGAGCTGAATTTATTTCACTATAATGACATTCCTGTATTAGTCATTAAACATTCCGTGGGCGAGGCAAAAATTGCTTTGCAGGGGGCACAATTATTAAGTTGGAAGCCCCAAAAAGCCAAGCACGATATATTATGGCTGAGCAACATCGCCTCTTTTCAACGAGGCACCGCAATTCGTGGTGGTATTCCCCTTTGCTATCCTTGGTTTGGCGGTATTCAGCAACCCGCTCACGGCACCGCACGCCTTGATTTATGGGCATTAAATGATTATAAAGTGAACGAAAATAGTGTCTGGTTGCAATTTCATTATCTTAATCAGCAAAATCAACGACAAGCCCAATTAGAAATCAATTTTACGCAAGATTGTGAATTAACTTTCACCCATTATGGCGAAAAGCTGGCACAAGCGGTGCTACATAGCTATTTTAGAGTGGGCGATATTCATCAAGTGGAAGTAACCCATTTACCTCAGCAGGGTTTGAACTGTGTTACGCAACAGCAAGAAAATTATCCTTCATCACGAAAAATTGATCAGCATATTGATTGTGTCTATTCGATCCCACCCTCACACAAGCAAAACCGCATTGTGGATGACAGTTTAAAACGCCAAATTATGCTTGAACAGCAAGGGGCGAGTAATTTGGTGTTATGGAATCCGTGGCATAAAGCAATGAGCGATATGACCCCTAATGACTACCAACAGATGATTTGCCTTGAAACGGGAAGTATCGACCGCCCATTACAAAACGGCGAAAGTATTGTTTTACGATTGGCATTACTCGCTGATTAAATAAACAAGCGGGTGGTTTAAGAAAAGATAACTTATCCTTAGAAAGTAATTTAAGGATTATTTTGAGATAGTTGAGTAAAAACACAAGCAAGGAAGAACACAAAAATGCTAGGAATTGTTATTTAGGACGTTTTGCTAGTGGGTTTAATTTTTAACCACCTTATCGTTGTGCAAGGCACCCCAGTATACTGGGGTG
Source organism: Haemophilus paracuniculus (assembly GCF_002015115.1). GTDB lineage: Bacteria > Pseudomonadota > Gammaproteobacteria > Enterobacterales > Pasteurellaceae > Haemophilus_E > Haemophilus_E paracuniculus. The sequence continues at coordinate 103,629 of NZ_MUYA01000003.1, read as the reverse complement.
TGTTATATCTTGACAGATATAACACATATCCCCCCTGCAAAATAAATTTAGGAGTATGATTTTATGAAAATTAAACAACTTATTTTAGCATCTTTTTTAGTGATGCCGTCAATTGCGAGTGCAGCAGACACTGTTTTTTCTTGTATTACTAAAAATAATAAGATGATTTCAGTTTTGAAATCAGGCAATGATTATATTTATTCTTTTGGTAAAGTAGGTTCAAATACCAAAGAACTTACTTTTAAAAACCCTATTTCACAAATTATAGGGCGTGAGCAAAGTCAGCATTCTATTGGTACTGGATATACAAATACATCATTAGAAATGGTAAATGGAAAGTATTCTTATGTTATTTATACATCTAGTGCTATTAGGGGGGATTCTGATGGATAGTCATCAGGTGTTCTTGTATTAAAAAATGGTAAACAATTGGCTGATGTTGAATGTAATAAGAACAAGCCTATTAATACTAATTTTGACTATGAATTATTAAGAGGATTCTAATTATTATTTACTGTATTATTGAGGATTTAAAAATGAAAACTTTAATTCCATTCGTTACTTTATTAACGTTGTTTACTTCTACTACTTTTGCAAGTGAAGCAAAACAACCTCTTAAACCAAGTAAGAAAACAGCAAATTACTGCATAGAAGCAATGGGGCAAGATGCTAGTGCAACTAAGGCGGGTAGAGCTTGTGAAAAACTTTATGTAGAATGTAAAGCAAAACAATCTAAACAATGTAAAGAATTTATCAAGCAACTGGATAAATTACAAGCAGAAATTTCATCAGAGTATGATAATTAGTACAGATGAATTTTAATATAAACCGCCTAAAATGGCGGTTTTTTATATTCAATATAAAAATGCCTATACAGCACGTTGCTATATAGGCACAAAATAGATATTTTACACTTGGTTAAATTTTTATCCCTTTGATTTTAAAAGAAATTATTTCCCATAATAGGCTTTTGTCATAATCTCTTCCATATCTTCCACCATTGCCAAGCGTGGGTTGGCAGGGGTGCATTGGTCTTCAAAGGCGTGTAGGGCGAGTTCGCGGCGGGCAGCGAGGAAGGCTTGTTCATCGACACCTTGATCACGCAGGGACATTTTCACCCCACAACGCACGGCGAGATCGTGTACTGCTTTCGCGTAAGATTCCACCGCTTCCGCTGGGGTTGAGGCAGGTAAGCCTAAGGTACGGGCGATATCTTGGAAGCGAACATCCGCCACATAGTGATTGTATTTCGGCCACGTTGCCACTTTGGTTGGGCGAGTGCCGTTATAGCGAATGACGTGCGGTAGCAAAATCGCATTGGTGCGACCGTGTACGGTGTGGAATTTGCCGCCGATTTTGTGAGCCATTGAGTGGCAGATGCCTAAGAATGCATTGGCGAATGCCATTCCCGCCATTGTTGAGGCGTTGTGCATTTTTTCGCGAGCCACTTCATCGAACTCTTTCACTGATTTTTCAAGGTTTTCAAACACTAATTTGATCGCTTGTAGGGCTAAACCGTCCGTGTAGTCGTTTGCCAAGATTGAGGTGTAAGCCTCAGTGGCGTGGGTTAAAACGTCTAAGCCCGTATCCGCCGCAACGTGAGCTGGCACGCTCATAACAAGGGCGGGATCAACAATCGCCACCGTTGGGGTAAGTGAGTAGTCCGCAAGCGGGTACTTAATATCGCCGTCTGTAATTACGGCAAATGGCGTGACTTCTGAACCCGTACCCGAAGTGGTTGGAATACCGACAAATTTCGCTTTGCGACCTAATTGTGGGAATTTGAACGCACGTTTGCGAATGTCCATAAATTTCTGCACCAAATCACGGAAATCCACTTCTGGCTGTTCATAGAATAACCACATAATTTTCGCCGCGTCCATTGGCGAGCCACCGCCGAGGGCGATAATGGTATCAGGCTGGAAGCTACGCATTAGCTCTGTGCCTCTTTCCACCGTTTGTAAACTTGGGTTTGGCTCAACATCGGTAAAGAGTTGAATCATCACTTTGTTACGGCGTTGGCGAAGTTGGTCGGTAATGCGATCCACAAAGCCGAGATCCACCATTGAGCGGTCGGTTACAATCATCACTTTATGCACATCGTGCATTGATTTTAGATATTGAATCGAATCACGCTCAAAGTAGATTTTTGATGGCACTTTAAACCATTGCATATTATTTCTCCGTCTGCCCACACGTTTGATGTTGATTAAATTCACGGCACTCACGTTGTTGCCGACTGAGTTTTTACCGTAAGAGCCACAACCTAAGGTCAAGGACGGTAAGAAAGAATTATACACATCGCCGATACCACCAAAGGTTGACGGAGAGTTCCAAATCACACGAATGGCTTTGACACGTTCGCCAAATTCTTTGGCGAGATCTTTATTTTGGGTGTGAATCGCCGCGGAATGTCCTAAGCCGTGGAAATTGACCATTGCTTCGGCAAGGGCGAGACCATTTTCGGTTGAATCTGATTTAAGCAAGGCAAGCACTGGCGAGAGTTTTTCTCGGGTAAGAGGTTCGGCTTCGCCCACTTCGCTACATTCGGCTAATAAAATGTTGGTTTTGGCTGGCACAGAAAAGCCCGCTTGTTCGGCAATCCACGCCGCAGGTTTACCCACCACCGCTGAATTGAGTTTTGCCCCAGAACAGCTTGCTTTGTCGGCTTTATCCACCCCGAAAATATATTTTTCGAGCAAGGCTTTCTCTTTTTTATTAACGAGATAAACGCCGTAAGATTGCATCTCTTTCACAAACTCGGCGTAGATTTCTTTATCCACAATCGCCGCCTGTTCAGAGGCACAAATCATCCCGTTATCGAAAGATTTCGACATTACAATATCGTAAACCGCTTGTTTCACGTTGGCAGTTTTTTCCACATAGGCTGGCACGTTTCCTGCCCCTACGCCAAGGGCGGGTTTACCGCAAGAGTAAGCCGCCTCAACCATTGCGTTACCGCCCGTAGCAAGAATGGTGGCGATGCCTGAATGTTTCATTAACGCCGATGTGCCTTCCATTGACGGAGTTTGAATCCATTGTACACAATGTTCTGGCGCGCCTGCGGCGACCGCTGCTTCATACACGATTTGCGCCGCGTGGGCAGAACATTGTTGAGCAGACGGGTGGAACGCAAACACAATCGGGTTGCGGGTTTTGAGGGCGATTAACGCTTTGAAAATGGTGGTTGAAGTTGGGTTGGTGGTTGGGGTAATGCCACAAATCACGCCAACGGGATCGGCAATTTCGGTAATGCCTGTTACATCATCTTCGCTAATCACACCAGCAGTTTTGAGATGACGCATATTGTTTACCACATATTCGCACGCAAACAGGTTTTTGGTGGCTTTGTCTTCAAACACACCACGCCCCGTTTCTTCCACGGCGTGTAACGCTAATACACCGTGTTTATCAAGGGCGGCGACTGAGGCTTTCGCCACAATGTAATCGACCTGCTCTTGGTTTAGCTCGCGGAATTTTTCCAACGCTTTTAAACCGTTCTCAACCAGTTGATTCACTTCGGCTTGTGCATCATAGGGTTGTGCATTTTTTGGATTGTTTGCCATAAGGACTTCCTCTTAATTTGAAATAATTTATCTGATGAAATTATTACCCAAATTGACTTCATTTTCGCCCTTGAAATGCAGTCGAAATGATCTAGATCAACGTTTATTTTTTATGCAATAAATTGGAAAAATTTTCTTATAACGCCAATAACCAACGGCTAACAATAGCGTAACAAATCCACGATTGCGTATCGACAATTCCCAAAAAATCCTTAAAATCCTACCGCTTGCAATCCGTCAATTTTAGCGAAAAATCAAAGAATGAAACTCAACCCACAACAACAACAAGCGGTGGAATATGCCGAGGGGGCGTGCCTTGTTTTAGCAGGGGCTGGATCGGGCAAAACTCGGGTGATTATCAACAAAATCGCCCATTTGATTGCCCATTGTGGCTACTCGCCGAAGCAGATCGCCGCCGTTACTTTTACCAACAAAGCCGCTCGCGAAATGCGAGAGCGGGTCGCCCATTCGATTGGCAAGGAAAATAGCAAGGGGCTAACCATTTCCACCTTTCACACTCTCGGCTTTGAAATTTTGAAACGAGAGCATAAAACCCTCGGCTACAAGGCGGGAATGACGCTGTTTGACGAACACGATCAGCTTGCCCTGCTCAAACACCTATTGCCTGAAAATGTAACGGAAGATAAAGATCTGCTCAAAGCTTTGATTTCCACCATTTCTCGCTGGAAGAACGATCTGCTCTCGCCTGAAATGGTGGTGAGCCGTGTGCGAGATGATCGCGAGCGGGTGTTTTCCCACTTTTATTTGCAATATCAAAATCAGCTCAAAGCCTACAATGCGTTGGATTTTGACGATTTGATTATGTTGCCCGTGTTGCTGTTCCGCCAAAATGGGGAAGCTTTGGCTCGTTGGCAGGCGAAAATTCGTTATTTGTTGGTCGATGAATATCAAGACACCAACACTAGCCAATACGAGTTGATTAAGTTGATCGTGGGATCGGCGGCGAATTTTACCGTGGTGGGCGATGATGATCAGTCGATCTACTCGTGGCGGGGGGCGAAGCCCGAAAATATGCAGCGGCTACGCACCGATTTTCCCCATTTGAACGTGATTAAATTGGAACAAAACTACCGTTCTAGCCAGCGGATTTTGCATTGTGCCAACATTCTGATCGACAACAACGATCACATCTTCCAAAAACGGCTGTTCTCGCAACTGGGCGAGGGCGAAAAGTTGAATGTGATTGAAGCGAAAAACGAAGAACACGAGGCGGAACGGATTGTCGGCGAGCTGATTGCCCACCGTTTTTCCCACAAAACCAAATATAAAGATTATGCGATTTTATACCGCAGCAACCACCAATCTCGCCTGCTGGAAAAATTGCTAATGCAAAACCGTATTCCCTACAAAATTTCGGGCGGCACGTCCTTTTTCTCACGGGCGGAAATCAAGGATATGATGTCTTATTTACGGTTGCTGGTGAATCAAGATGATGACGCGGCATTTTTGCGGATCGTCAATACCCCCAAACGAGAAATCGGGGCGGCGACTCTCGAAAAATTAGGGCAGTTGGCGAATGAAAAGCAGGTTAGCCTGTTTGAAGCGATTTTTGATTTTGAGCTGATTCAACGCCTCACGCCCAAACCTTATCAAGCCCTGCAAGATTTCGGGCGTTGGATTGTGGAATTGAGCGATCAAGCGGTGCGATCCGAGCCAAAAGATGCAATTCAAGCAATGTTGGCGAAGATCCAATATGAGGCGTATCTCTACGAAACCGCCACCACCCCGAAAGCGGCGGAAATGCAGAGCCGCAACGTGCAAACCCTATTTGAGTGGGTGGAAGGAATGTTAGAGGGCGATGAAATTGAAGCCCCGATGAGTTTGGTGCAAGTGGTTAATCGCCTCACTTTGCGAGATATGCTCGAACGGGGCGAAGACGATGACGAGAGCGATCAGGTACAACTGATGACCCTACACGCCTCAAAAGGGCTGGAATTTCCCCACGTTTTTTTGATCGGAATGGAAGAAGGGATTTTGCCCCACCAAACCAGCCTTGACGAAGACAACGTGGAAGAAGAACGCCGTCTCGCCTATGTGGGCATTACCCGCGCCCAACAAACCCTCACGTTCTCGCTCTGCAAAGAACGGCGACAATACGGCGAAATCATCAAACCCGAACCCAGCCGCTTTTTGCTCGAATTACCCCAAGACGATCTACAATGGGAACGCGACAAACCGCAACTTACTGAAACCCAAAAACAAGAAAAAGTTTCCAACAACGTGGCGAATTTGATGGCGATGCTGAAATCGGGGAATAATGCCAAATAAACATATTTTGCCAATTTATTTGCACCTATTCCTTGATTTCATTAAAATGTAACCCTTTTTTAACAGTGATTTTTCACTGTTTTCTTTTTGTGTGGGCAAGATGACAATTTTAGCGTTAGGCATCAATCATAAAACGGCGTCAGTCGGTTTGCGGGAAAAAGTGGCGTTTGTGGAAAACAAGCGTCAATTAGCCTTTTCGCAAATTCAACAGCAGCAACTGGCTGAAAGCGTGGTGATTTTGTCCACTTGCAACCGCACCGAACTCTATTTTCATCAGTCGCAAATTCCCCCCCAAGAGGATCACCCCGAAAATTTAGCGTGGCGGGAACGCTGTTTTCAATGGTTTGCCGAAATTCATCAGCTCGACCAAACGGAACTTCGCCAATGCCTCTATTTCAAACAGAATTTTGAGGCAGCTCGCCATTTAATGCAGGTGGCGTGCGGATTGGATTCGTTGATTTTGGGCGAACCGCAAATTTTGGGGCAGGTAAAACAAGCCTACCAAGACGCAGAAGAATTCTATCAATCGCAAAATCTTTCGATTTCGACCAAACTTTCTCGCCTGTTCCAACGCACCTTTGCCACCGCAAAACGGGTGCGTTCTGAAACGGAAATCGGCAATAGTGCGGTGTCTGTGGCTTACGCTGCGTGCGGATTGGCTCGCCAAATTTTTGACAATTTCGGCAAATTACGCTTTTTGCTCGTAGGGGCAGGCGAAACCATTGAGCTGGTGGCTCGCTATTTGGTACAGCACGGGGCGAAGAACATTATGATCGCCAACCGCACCGCTCAACGGGCGGAAGATCTTGCCGAACGGCTAAACACGCCGATGCAAATTCTGTCGCTGAGTGCGTTGCAGGTAGGCTTGAACCAAGCGGACGTGGTAATTAGCTCAACGGGCAGCCCTGATCTGTTGATTAGTCAAGCAATGGTGAAAGAGGCTCAAAAGCAACGCCACTTTGACCCAATGCTACTGATTGATATTGCCGTGCCGCGTGATATTGATGAAAAAGTGGGCGAATTAGACAGCGTTTATGCATACAGCGTTGATGATTTGCAAAACATCATTCAACGCAATCTTGAACAACGCCAACAAGCGGCGGAACAAGCGAAACAGATTGTCGAGCAAGAGTGCAAAGCCTTTTTTGAATGGCTAAAACAGTTGCAATCCAGCGACCTGATCAAACGCTACCGCCAACAAGCGGAACAGACTCGCCTTGATTTACTCACCAAGGCAATCCAAGCCATTCAGCAAGGGCAAGAGAGCGAAAAAGTGCTACAAGAGTTGAGCTACAAACTCACCAACAGCCTACTACACGCCCCCACCCAAGCCCTGCAAGCAATGGCAAAATCCAGCAATTCGCAAGGGTTGCAAAGTTTCTCTCAGGCGTTAAGAGAAGAATAGCAAGGGGTAGGATTTCTAAAAATTCACAGGAATAAAAGATGAAAAAACTCACAATTCTCGGCTCAACTGGCTCAATCGGGGTCAGTACCCTTTCGGTGGTGGAACAAAATCCCGAACAATATCAAGTTTTCGCTCTGGTAGGGGGTAAAAATGTGGCGAAGATGGTGGAACAGTGCGAAAAATTCCGTCCACAATTTGCCGCTCTTGATGATGCACCTGCGGCTCAACAACTCGCCGAGCAGCTGAAACAACGGCAAATCGCTACCGAAGTGGTGGCAGGGCAAAAGGCGATTTGCGATCTTGCTGCTCACCCCGAAGTGGATATGGTAATGGCGGCTATTGTCGGGGCGGCAGGCTTGTTGCCGACCCTTGCGGCGGTGCAGGCTGGCAAGCGGGTGCTTTTGGCGAATAAAGAGTCGCTGGTAACTTGCGGTCAGATTTTTATTGATGAAGCGAAAAAATCGGGGGCGAAATTGTTGCCCGTGGACAGCGAACATAATGCGATTTTCCAATCGCTACCGCCAGAGGCTCAACAGCAGGTCGGTTTCTGCCCCCTTGCGGATTTAGGGATCCAAAAAATCGTGCTAATGGGGTCGGGTGGCCCGTTCCGCACCAAACCTTTGGCGGAATTTGGCTCGATCACGCCTGAGCAGGCGGTGGCTCACCCGAACTGGTCAATGGGGCGAAAAATTTCGGTGGATTCCGCCACAATGATGAACAAGGGCTTGGAATATATTGAGGCTCGCTGGCTGTTCAACGCCTCGGCGGACGAAATGGAAATTATTATCCACCCTCAATCGATCATTCATTCAATGGTGCGTTATATTGACGGTTCGGTGATCGCCCAAATGGGGAATCCCGATATGCGAACCCCGATTGCTCATACAATGGCGTACCCAGCTCGAATTAACGCGGGCGTTGCCCCACTGGATTTTTTCCAGCTCAAAGAATTGACTTTTATTGAGCCTGATTTCGCACGCTACCCGAATTTGAAGTTAGCGATTGACGCTTTCGCCGAGGGGCAATATGCCACCACCGCAATGAATGCAGCGAATGAGGTGGCGGTCGAGGCGTTCCTCAACGGGCAAATTCGCTTTACGGAGATTGAACAGATCAATCGCTCGGTGGTGGAAAATATCGCCCCTATTGCAATCTGCCAAATTGATGATGTGTTGCATATCGACAAACTCGCCCGCGAGCTGGCAACGCAAGCGGTGCGATTCGCCTAAATTTTAGAGGAAAAAGAAAGGACGCAATTCAGCGTCCTTTTTTATCATTATTTCTTTTTCGATTTTTTGGATCTCCGTTGCGGTTGAGCTTGCGGCTCTGGCTCGCCATTCATTTGAGCCACCAAACGGCGGACGGCATTTTCCGCTTTGGCTTTCTCTTGATCAGAAAGCTCGCCCGCTTTGGCTTGTAAATTGCGTTCCGCGTGGGGGCTGCCGAGGCTTTTCGCTAATAGCCAGTAAGTGTAGCCTAGCACTTGGTTTTTATCCACGCCGATCCCACCAAAATACATCGCCCCGATGTTGTTCAAAGCTTCCAAATGCCCTTGGTTTGCCGCTTGGGTGTAAAGTTTGGCGGCGAGGCTAATATCTTTCTCTTTGCCTAAGCCGAAATGGTAGAACGTGCCGAGATAATATTGAGCATCACGGTCGCCCAGCACCGCCCCTTTTTCCGCCCAACTGATCGCTTTGGCGTAATCTTGTGGCACGAGTTTGCCCTCTTTGTAAAGGGCGATGAGCAAGGTCATTGCATTGAGGTCGTTTTTCTCTGCCGCTTTGGTCAGCCACTCTAAGCCTTTGGTTGCATTGGCTGGCACGCTCGTGCCGTCCCCGTCAAGGAACAAAATCCCCAACGCCCGTTGAGCGGGAATGTAACCTGCGGCCGCCGATTTTTCTAACCAACTGATCCCTTGTGGCTTGTCGCTTGGCACACCCTCGCCCATATAGTAGCGTTTGCCCACTTCAAACTGCATTTCGGCGTTGTCCGCCTCGGCTTGCTCTAACAAGTTTTGAAATTCAGGGGATAAAAACGGATTTCTCGCCACCGCCACCGCAGAAAAGCAGAGAATGGCAAAGGTCATCAACTTTTTCATTTGTCTTTCCTTATAAAATAAAAAACAAGCGGTCAGATTTCGGGAAATTTTGGAAATCCGACCGCTTGTATAGCTTAACGAATAATGCCTCGGGTTGAACGCTCAAAGAATGAGAGGAATAACCCCACCGCTGGTTCAGTTTCCGCCATTTCTCGGATTTCTGGCATCACTTCTTCGAGGGTTTTGTCGCTGCTGTAAATCAATTTGTACACTTTGCGAATAGCGTGCATTGTGGATTTATCAAAGCCACGGCGTTTTAGCCCCTCGATATTCATTCCAAACGGGCGAGCGTGGTTGCCTTGTGCCATTACATAAGGCGGCACATCTTGGCTGACCATTGAGCCACCGCCCAGCATCACGTGCGAGCCAATCACAACAAATTGATGAATGGCGGACATTCCGCCCACAATCACAAAATCATCAAGGGTAACGTGTCCTGCCAGCGTGCCGTTATTGGCGATAATGCAACGGTTGCCGATTTGGCAGTCGTGGGCGATGTGGCTGTTGATCATAAACAGGTTATCATCACCGACACGGGTAATGCCGCCGCCCTGCACCGTGCCACGATGAATGGTAACGCTTTCACGGATACGGTTGCGGTTGCCGATAATGGTTTTGGTCGGCTCGCCTGCATATTTGAGATCTTGATTCACTTCGCCGATACTCGCAAATTGAAAAATCTCGTTTTGCTCGCCGATTTCCGTATGCCCATTGATCACAACGTGGGAATAGATTTTGGTTTTCGCCCCAATTTTGACGTGTTTTCCAATCACGGAAAACGCCCCAATTTCCACACCAGCACCGATTTCCGCCCCTTCTTCAACCACAGCAAGCGGGCTGATTTTTGCGGTAGAGTCAATCAATCTCATCGCATTTCTCCTTTTGTTGTCTCTTTTATTTGCGAGCACACATTAAGTCTGCTTCGCAGACAATTTTGCCGTCCACATAGGCTTTGCCCGTGAAAAGGGTGATCCCACGGCGTTCTTTAATAAATTCGACTTCAAGTACAAGTTGATCCCCTGGTACGACAGGGCGTTTAAAACGGGCATTGTCGATTGAGGCAAAATAGTAAAGTTCGCCCTCGTTAAGTTTGCCGTAGCTTTTGATCGCCAACACCCCCGTGGCTTGTGCCATTGCTTCTAAAATTAGCACCCCTGGGAAGATTGGGGCGGCAGGGAAATGCCCCGTGAAACAAGGCTCGTTTACGCTGATATTTTTCACCGCACGCAACCATTTGCCTTCTTCAAAATCCACCACACGATCCACTAATAAAAACGGATAGCGGTGGGGCAACATTTGCATAATTTCGGTAACTTCAATAATTCTTGGCTCTCGATTTTCTTGCACTTCAATCGTCATTTCAAACTCCTAAAATCATTCGCTTAAACGTTTTTCAACGGCTTTGAGACGCTCGTTGATTTTATCAATGTTCATTGTGAGGGCGGCGGTTTTACGCCACTCTTTGTTTGGTTGTAATGGAATCCCCGAAGAATAGATGCCTTTTTCGGTGATTGGTCGCATCACCATTCCCATTCCTGTGATGATCGCCCCATCGCAGATTTCCATATGTCCATTGATAACACTTGCCCCACCGATTTGGCAGAAACGCCCCACTTTAAGGCTACCCGCCATAATCACGCCGCCCGCCACCGCCGTGCCGAAGCCGATGTGAACGTTGTGGGCAATTTGGCAGAGGTTATCAATAATCACATTATCTTCGATCACCGTTGGATCTAACGCCCCTCGGTCAATACAGGTGCAAGCCCCAATTTCAACGCGGTTGCCGATAATCACACCGCCTGTTTGTGGGATTTTGATCCATTGTCCTTTGTCGTTGGCGTAACCGAAACCATCGCTGCCGATCACTGCCGAAGATTGAATTAAACAATCCGTGCCGATTTGCACATTATGATAAACGGACACGTTCGCCCAAAGTTTGGTTCTCGCCCCAATCTTGCTATTTTTGCCGACAAAGCAACCTGCACCGATGACCACATCATCGCCCAACTCTACCCCACTTTCGATCACGGCATTCGCCCCAATCGAAACGTTGTTGCCTAATTTCGCCTCAGGGGAAACCACCGCAGAGGGGGCAATTTGCTCGGCAGGTTTTGGGGTGGAATCCATATATTGAGCCAACAGAGCGTAGGCAAGATAAGGATTTTGCACCACGATCAGGTTTTGCTGTGCGTTACAAAATTCGATATCCGATTCGCTGACAATAATCGCCCCCGCTTCGCTTATGGCAAGTTGCGAGCGATATTTCGGATTGGAAATAAAAGTAATTTGATCGGATTTTGCTTTTTCTAAGGCAGCGATACTAGAAATAGCCAAATCGGCGTTACCCCTAAGAGTACCGCCGATCTGCCCCGCTAAATCCATTAAACGGAAATTCGCCATTATTTTTTCGCTTCTTCTGGTTTAACGTCTTCGGCTTTTGGTGCGTCAGATTTTTCTGCATTGTCAGCAGGTTTTTCTTCTGCTTTTTCAGGGGCTTTTTGCTCTGCTTTTGGTGCAGAAGCACCCGCTTTAAATTTGTCTTGTAAAGATTTTAAGACAGTTTCGGTAATGTCCGCCGATTCATCTTTGGCATAAAGTGCCACACTTGGTGGGAACACAAGGGTGTAGCCTTTTGCCTCGGCAACTTCTTTAATCGCTGCATTGATTTCGTCCACCACTTGTTTGTTCACCGCAACTGGATCATAACCGCCCGCATCTTTTTGTGCTTTGTTAATTTTCGCTTGGAATTCTTGAACTTTTTTCTGGAAAACTTCCCCTTTTTTCTGGAATGCTTGACCTTTTTTCGCAAATTCCGCTTCACGACTTTGCAATGCGGCTACTTTCTTTTGGAAAGCCTGAGCTTCTGCGTTGATCGCATTTTGGCGAGCTTGGATCTCTTTTGAACGTAAACGTGGTGCATCTTTCTCTAACGCTGCCACTTTTTTCTTCAATGAGGCTTCAACGGCATCTTGCTCTGCTTTTAATTTTTTCGCATCCGCTTCTAATTTGTTACGCTCTGCGGCTAAACCTTGGCTTTCTTGGGCGAGTTTTTTATCTTCTTCCGCCAATTTTTTTTCTTCGCCAGTGAATTGATCGTTCGCTTTGGCAAATTTTTCAAATTTCGCTGCCGCATCAATCGCAAGCGGGTGGTTTTGCATTAAATAAGGGGCATCAACGAAGCCGATTTTGTCGTTCGCATTAGCAAAGCCAGCGAGGGCGAAAGCGGTGGTTAATGCGGCTACTTTAAATAATTTTTTCATCTGAAAATCCTCTGTAAATCAGATTGCAAGCGGTGGGATTGTGGAAAATTTTTCAAATCCGACCGCTTGCAAGGGTTAAATGTTAGAACGAGCTACCAATGCTGAATTGGAATTGCTCAATGTCATCGCCTTTATATTTGCGAAGTGGCTTCGCATAAGAGAACGCCAAAGGCCCGATTGGCGATTGCCATTGGAACGCCACACCTGCTGAGGCACGCACTTTTTTGTAGTCTTTGAAGTTTTCAAGACCTAAGTTCGCCATTGTTACAGGCTGATTGTTGCCGTTGTAGCCAACCACTGTGCTTTGTTTCCATTTGGTGTTCCATACACTTGCGGCGTCCACAAACAACGAGGTTCTGACGTTGTTTTGGTATTTTTCGCTCACAAATGGGGTTGGGGTAATCAATTCAAGGCTGGCGGTTGCCATTGCGTTACCACCGATAACATCGTAGCTTGCGTTGCTAAATGTTTTTGAATCTTTGTTGTAGTAAACCGCTTTCGGCCCGATTGCACCATAGCTAAAACCACGCAGTGAACCGATTCCACCTGCGGTAAACAGTTGATAGAACGGCACTTCTTTACCGCCGAAACCGTTGGTGTAAGAAAGCCCTGCTTTGGTTAAGATCACCCATTTGTGTTCACGGTTAAGTGGGATATATTTTCTGAAATCGGCACTTAAACGGTAGTATTTGTTATCCGAACCTGGTACGGTAATTTTACCGCCGAGGCTTGCCGCCGTTCCCTCAGTTGGGAAGTAACCACGGTTTAAGGTGTCGTAGTTCCAACCGAATGAAAATTCAAAGTCGGTGGACTTCATTTTGCCGTAATACTCTTGACCGTCAATGATCGCATTTTTGAACTTCATTGAGTTCACATATTTCTCACGGGTAAATTCACGTTGTACGCCTTTTAAGCTATCACGCACCACGCCTAAACCGAGATAGTATGAGTTGTTTTCATCAACAGGGAAACCGAGTGTGCCGTTCGCCCCGTAGGTACGGCGTTGATAACGAGAAAGTGAATCGCTGTTTGAGTTATCGTAATCTTCATAGAATACGTTTCCGCCCAAACTTACCCCGTCTTTGGTGAAATACGGTTCGGTGTAGCCTAAGTTTACGCTCGTACCGTAGTCGTTGCGAGTTCCGCTTAGGCTAATGGTTGAACCCATACCTAAGAAGTTGTCTTGTTTGATCCCTGCTTGGTAGCTGAAACCGCTTTCTGTACCATAACCGATACCGAAGTTAATACTCCCCGTGTTACGCTCTCTGATTTTGTACACGAGATCAACTTGGTCGTTTACGTTTGGCACGTTCGGCATTGACATATCAACGCTTTCGTAGAAGCCTGTACGCTCTAAACGCGCTTTACCCAATGAGGCAGCCCCTGTTGATAACCAAGCCCCTTCCTGCTGACGCATTTCACGGCGTAGGGTTGAGTCGGCGGTTACGCTGTTGCCCTCAAAACGGATTTTACGCACATAAATGCGTTGCCCTGCGTCCACCACAAAGTTTAAACGCACGGTTTTGTTGGCTTCATCAAAGGTTGGCATTAAATCGACTTTCGCCGCACCGTAGCCGTTGTCGCCCAGCACTTGCTTAATGCCTTCTTCCACTTTGAGTAATTCATCTTTGCGGAATAATTGACCTGGTTTAATGTCTTTTAATAACGCATTTAACTCTTTATCAAACTTGGCGGTGTTACCCACAATACGCACTTCGCTGATATTGTATTGCTCGCCTTCGTTGATTTTATAGGTTAAAGCCACGTCTTTTTTGTCTTCGCTGAAATCGACTTTGGTATCTTCCAACGCAAATTTCGCATAACCACGATTCATATAGAAATCACGGATATTGTCTAAATCTTTGTTATACGGCTGTTGCTCAAATTTACTGCTTTGGAAAATATTCCACCAAGAAACATCAGGCTGAATATCAAGCTGTTTGGTTAATTCTTTTGAGCTGAACGCATTGTTACCTTCAAAATTGATGGTTTTAACGTAAGCAACATCGCCTTCCTCAACGTTTAATTGCACGTTGATTTGACCATTTTCCGCTTTGGTAACTTCTTTATTGACTTTGGCGTTATAACGACCCATTGAGCGGTAGTGATCTTCCAACCCTTTTTGGAACGCATCAAGACGCTCGGCGTTATAGATTTCGCCTTTGCTGATCAAATTCGCTTGCAAATTTTGCTCTAAGGCATCGTTTGGAATCGCTTTGTTACCTTCGATTTTGACACTATTGATAACAGGAAACTCAACCACTTTAATCACAAGGGTGTTGCCCTCACGGGTCGCACGCACATCGTTAAAACGATTTTGGAAATAAAGCTGTTGCACCACTCTTGCCACATCACTATCGGTCGCTTTTTGACCGACTTTAATCGGCAAGCTCGAAATAATGCCCGCACCCGTTGCTGGTTGCACACCATCAACACGAATATCTTTCACCACAAAAGGTGCAGCCATTGCCACACCATTTGCCAACAAAAGAGAGGAAAGTAACAATTTTTTCATTGAAAAGATCCTATGATTTACAAAAATTAACGCCAAACTAACCGCTTGCACAGCCAATCAGCGGATTTAAAAATGGATAATATCGTTGATAAAGGCAAACACCATTAAACCTAGCACAAACGCAATCCCCAGTTGTTGGAAACGCATTTCCACTTTTTCTGGCAAGGGTTTACGCCAAATGCCTTCGCCGATCAACAATAATAAACGCCCACCATCTAACGGCAAAATCGGGAATAGGTTCATCACGCCAAGATTGACACTAATCAACGCCATAAAGCTAAGATAATAGATCACGCCAATTTCAGCGGTCGCCCCTGCCCCTTTCGCCATTGAGATCGGGCCGCCCATATTCTTTAAAGACAAATCGCCCGTGAGTAAATTCCCCACAAACTGCAAAATGGTTTTAATTAACGCCCCAACTTTTTCAACGCTCTTGCCAATCGCTTCAAACGCACCGTATTTGATTTCGGTTCGGTATTTGTCTGCAAGGGGTTGGTAAGTTGGCGAAAGCCCAATCAAATAACGCCCCGTTTTTTCTGATTTTTCAGGGGTAAGCGAAAGGGTTTGCTGTCCATTTTGTTGTTGCACCGTTAAAGAGAGAGATTTGCCCTCTTTCACCGCTTCCAGTAGATATTGCCAATCGAAAGGTTGATCGTTGATCGCTAAAATCAGATCCCCCTCGTTGATCCCTGCTTTTTGAGCAGGGGAATTTTCCACCACTTTCGCAATTTTTGGCTCAATTCTACCCGCTTGCGGGCGGATACCTAAACTGGTCAGCGGACTTTCTTTGGTGCCGTCAATGTCCCATTGGGAAAGATCTAATTGAAAGCGTTGTGGGCGATCTTCATCGATCAACGATCCTTCCACTTCCACCGCTTTACTGCCAACATTCGCCACCAATGCAAGGGAAACTTCTTCCCAATCTCGCACGCTCTGCCCTGCCACTCGCTGAATTTGTAACTCTGGCACGAGTTTTGCTTGGGCTGAAATGGAATTTGGCAACACCTGCCCGATCACTGGTTTAACTGTTGGCACGCCAGCGACAAAAATCGCCCAATACGCCACAATCGCAAATAGAAAATTCGCCACTGGCCCTGCTAATACGATAAAAATACGCTGCAACACCGATTTGCGATTAAGGGCTTGGTCGGCAGGGGCAGAAATATCCGTCTCGCCATTCCACATCTGCACATAGCCACCGAGCGGAATCAGCGAAAAAGCAAATTCTGTGCCGTGTTTATCGGTGCGGCGAAACAGCACTTTGCCGAAACCGATGGAAAAACGAATGACTTTCACGCCACATTTACGCGCCGCCCAGAAATGCCCGTATTCGTGCACGAAAACGAGGACGCAGATCAGAATGAAAAAGGCGATAATTGAGGTCATTTTTTATAATACTTTTACAATACGAAGAAAAAGAAAGTCGCAAAAAATGGCACGGCAGCGGTGAGGCTGTCGATACGATCAAGCACGCCACCGTGTCCTGGAATCAGGTTACTGCTATCTTTAATTCCCGCTTGGCGTTTAAACATACTTTCGGCTAAATCGCCCAACACGGAAATCGCCACCGTTGCCATTGAAACAAGGATAAACGGCGTGGTTGCCATTTCTCGCCCAAACACATTGGCAGGTGCGAGGGTTAAAAAGAGTACCGCAATTACGCCAGAAGTGAGCAAACCGCCGATAGCCCCTTCCCACGATTTGCCTGGTGAGACTTTCGGGGCAAGTTTGCGTTTGCCAAAGGCTCGCCCAAAGAAATAAGCCCCCGAGTCCGCCCCCCACACCAATAAAAAGACGTAGAGCAATAAATAAGTGCCTTGATAAGGATTTAACGCGTATTGATGAAAACGCAAGGCAAGAGTCGCAATGAAAAACGGAACAAGGGTGCAAAAACCAAAAATAAATTTCGCACTAACCGAACCCGCCCATTTATTCGCACTGTTCGGATAAGTTACCACCAAGGCTAACGCCACCAGCCACCAAATACAGCCGACAAACAGCAATGGTATGGTTTCGCTAGTCAAAAAACGCCCCGCTTGAATGTAATCCGTATTGACCATAATCGGGAAAATCAGCAAACAGACCGTAACAAAAGCCACAATCGCCCGTGCAAGCGGTCGTTTAAAGCCAACAAATTGAGCCCATTCCCACATCGCCAGTACGATAATCGCCCCCAATACGAGGGTGAACGGCAACGGTGGCAACCAAAAGAGTGCCAATAACGCTACCAAAACCATTACGATTGCAGAAAGAACTCGTTGTTTAAGCATTTTTCCGTCCTATTTTTGTTATTAGATTAGCAACCACCAAAACGGCGATCACGTTGCTGATAAGCCACAATCGCTTCACCAAAAACTTCGTCATTAAAATCAGGCCACAACACGGGGCTGAAAAAAAGCTCGGCATAAGCGATTTGCCAAAGTAAAAAATTGCTAATGCGTTGTTCGCCACTGGTGCGGATTAGCAGATCCACTTGGGGCTGATCCCCCGTGGATAAATGGCGTTGAAAGCAATCAAGGCTGATTTGATCGAGACTTAACTGACCTTGCTGAACCTTTTCGGCGATCTGTTTGGTGGCTTGTAGAATATCCCAATCGCCGCCGTAATTCGCCGCAATATTTAAAATCAACCCCGTATTTTGAGCGGTTAAAGCCTCTGATTGTGCAATTCGCTGCTGCAAACTTTCACTAAAACGGGATTTATCCCCCAAAATTTGCAAGCGAATGTTATTTTTATGCAGTTTTTTCACCTCTGAATCTAAGGCTCGCATAAAAAGCGACATCAATGCCGACACTTCCTGCTCTGGACGCCGCCAATTCTCGCTACTGAACGCATATAAAGTTAGCACTTTAATGCCGTGTTTGGCTGCAAAACTGACGGCAGCACGCACGGCTTTGACCCCATTTTGGTGTCCAAACACACGCAATTTTCCCTGCTGTTTCGCCCAACGTCCGTTACCGTCCATAATAATGGCAACGTGCTGGGGCATTTGGGTTGGATCAAAGTTCACTAAAATACTCGCTCTAATTTGGTTTATCGTGATGAAAAATAGGCGTAACTATACCATAGCTTCCGCTTTTGTGGAATAAGCGGAAAAGAGGAATAACACCCCATTCAGACCCGCATCATTTAGCAAAGTTTAGGCTGTTTTCATCAAAAGCGATCTTTATGCTGACGTAGAGCAATAAATTCGTCCAAACTGACCGCTTGTAAAAACGGGTTGATCTGCTTTTCTAAGCCAATCGTGGTTGGCAAAGTCGGTAAATTTTGCGAGCGTAACTGCTCAACCTGCTGTAAATGCTCGGCAACCTGCCGATTGTCGGGCAAAACGGCTTGGGCAAATTTCAAATTTGAGAGGGTATATTCGTGAGCGGGGAAAGCCACCACCTCATCAGTAAGGGCATTGAATTGCTGTAAGGCATCAAATTGAGCTTGATAATCCCCCGTAAAAACCCTACCGCAGCCTGCGGAAAACAACGCATCGCCACAAAACAGATAACGCTCATCAACCAAATAACTGATATGTTCAGCGGTATGCCCTGCGGTTTTTAACACCTCAATTTGGTGATCTAACCACGCAAATGTAGTGCCTTTTTGCACAATATGATTGGCAAATTCCGCCACCTCGCTTGAACCGTAGATCAGCAAATTCGGATAGTTCGCCACAATTTCCGCCACGCCGTCCGTATGATCAGCGTGGTTGTGGGTTAAAAGGATCGCAGTAAGATCCAGCGATTTTTCGGCTAATGCGTTCAAAACGGGTTCAGCAAGGGAAGGATCAACTACCATTGCTTGCGAGCCTTGCTCAATCAGCCAAATATAATTATCCGAACGAGCGGGAATGGGGGTAATTTTTAGCATTTTTTCGTCCTTTATAGCAAAATGGACAATACAAGATTGTCCATTTAAATTTATTTCAAAAATAGAGCGGCTGCACCACGCGTGCCGCCAGAATCGCCATAAAAGGCTTTTTTGAACACAGGCACTTTGGCGGTTCGCATTAAATGCGGTGGTAACGCTTTCGGTAATGCCTCATAAATATGATCGAAATTCGACAAACCACCGCCAAACACGATCATATCGGGATCTAACACTGTGATTAAATTGCCGATGCTGATCGCCATCAATTCGATATATTTCTCGACAAATGCCACCGTTTTCGGCTCATTTGCGTAGAATTGTTCAATGATCTGCTTCGCCGATAACGCCTCGCCCACCAAATCACGATAAAGCATTTCAAAGCCTCGCCCAGAAATGTAAGTATCCAAGCAAGCACGATTACCGCAACCACATTCATAAATCGGGGCGTTATCCCAGCCGAGCAATTTCAAAGCGTGATAATTGAGCTGTAAATGCCCCACTTCGCCCGCCATTCCGATTTTGCCCGAATGGATTTTGCCGTCAAACACTAAACCGCCCCCAAAGCCCGTGCCGATAATCAAGCCTAACACCGTTTTGAATTGGCGGTTATTTTCGTCCCACGCTTCCGATAACGCAAAACAGTTCGCATCGTTTTCGGCACGCACTTCACGCCCTAGGCGTTCGGTCAAATCTTTTAAAATCG
The DNA here is from genome assembly GCF_002015115.1 of Haemophilus paracuniculus. Classification (GTDB taxonomy): domain Bacteria; phylum Pseudomonadota; class Gammaproteobacteria; order Enterobacterales; family Pasteurellaceae; genus Haemophilus_E; species Haemophilus_E paracuniculus. Next base: position 83,932 of record NZ_MUYA01000003.1, on the reverse strand, counting down.
GCTTATTATCCGCTACGCGAATGTTGGTAATTTCAGCAAGCCCCGTTTCACGGTTTACAAACCCTGGTAAACCTAAGCCCACCGAGCCTTGTTCGCCGAATTTCTGATCCGCATCACGCACCAATTTTTCAATAGTAAACAGCCAATCTTCATAGCTGGTTTGCGGGGTGGGAACACGTTCGCTATATAATTTTTCCAAATTTTCATTAAAGGCGGCGAGTTCGATTTTCGTTCCGCCAATATCCAAACCATATAATAACGCCATTTTAGTTACCTCGTTTTTGGAAGAATTTCCACGTTTCTAAATAAGGCACGATCCAGACAAATAACACAATATGGAAAACTAAGGTGATTAAGGTGCTAGTAAAGAGATCGACTGGATAGTGCATTCCCAAGCGTAAACGGCTAATCATCATCAACGCCGACCAAATTACCACAAAAATTTGGGCGAAAACCACCGCTTGTCCACGCAATCCGAGCAATAATCCGCCGAAAACAAGCAACCAAGAAACCGAGAACATTGCGTGTCCAGACGGGAACGAATAGCCTGTTTGATCGGCACGATGTTGGGCGAACAGCGGATAAGGGCTATCTTTGTAATACTCTTTGACCAACACGGCACGCTCACTACGCGGCAACTCATAAAACTGCTCGGATTGCTCGCCCATCATTTGGGTAACGAACGGGCGAGGTTCGGCAAAACCTGTTTTTGCCACTTGCTTAATCACTTGCGTGCCAAGCACCGACCCTGCACAAATCGCCCCGACCAACAACCACGAATAACGTTTGCGAGCCAGCCACATTAACCATAACATCAACAGCACGCAGGTAATCAATGCGTAAGGCACAGAACCCGTTTCCGTTAAGAAATAGAGCGGATAATCCACTGACGGCACAATGATATTTTCATCGCCCGTCCATTGCCAGCCGACTAACCACGCCCCAATCGGCACCAGTAACATCAAAAAAGTATAAAAAGAGAGTCGTGTAATCACGTTAAAACCCCATAAAATTCACGGTTAAAAAGAATCCCCAAAAGGGGGACGTATCAAATTAAATTGATTTTGTGGCTCTTGGTAAAGCGATTTTTTTCTCATCGCTTTGACGATAAAGCACCAAAATATGCCCGATGGTTTGCACCTGCTCGGCATTGGTTTCACGCACAATCGCATCAATAATCAGCTGTTTCGTTTCACGATCCGCCCCTGCGATTTTCACTTTAATCAACTCGTGGTGGTCGAGGGCGTTATCAATTTCCGCCAACACCCCTTCGGTTAAACCGTTGCCACCTAGCATTACTACTGGGCTTAAATGATGTGCCAAACCTTTTAAAAATTGTCTTTGTTTTGTTGTTAAACTCATTGAAATAAAATTACCTTGTCAATAAAAATAAGAAAATAAATCGGGCGAGAAAATAACACAAACCCGCCCTTTTTTAAAGTAAAATAGCGAGCCTAACCCAAATTTTAAAAGGAAATGTTATGCCAACCCTCAGCCTTGCGATGATTGTCAAAAATGAAGCCCAAGATTTAGCGGAATGTTTAAATTCGGTCAAAGATTTGGTCGATGAAATTGTGATTTTAGACAGCGGCAGCACCGACAACACCAAACAAATCGCCCTCAGTTTCGGGGCAAAATTTTATGAAAATCTCGACTGGCAAGGTTTCGGCAAACAACGCCAACTGGCTCAACAATATGTTACCAGCGATTATGTGCTATGGCTTGACGCAGACGAACGAGTAACGCCAGAACTGGCTCAATCGATCAAACAAGCGGTGGGAAAATCAGAAAAAAATAGCGTTTACCAAATCGGGCGATTAAGCGAAGTCTTTGGGCGACAAATCCGCCATTCGGGTTGGTATCCCGACTATGTGGTTCGCCTCTACCCGACCGAATTAGCTCAATATGGCGATGAATTGGTGCACGAAAAAGTCCACTTCCCGAAAACGGCAAAAGTCGAAAAATTACAGGGCGACTTGTTGCATTTTACCTACAAAGATATTCATCACTATTTGGTAAAATCCGCCAACTACGCCAAAGCGTGGGCGATCCAAAAACAGAACGCCGGCAAAACCGCCAGCCTGTTTGACGGCATCAGCCACGCCCTCGGCTGTTTCGTCAAAATGTATCTACTCAAAGCAGGCTTTTTGGACGGCAAACAGGGTTTTCTATTAGCCGTACTTTCCAGCCATTCTACCTTTGTGAAGTATGCGGATTTGTGGAATCGGACTCGAAAATAGGATTGATTAGCAAGGGGTGAGATTAGAAAATTTTCGTAATCTCACCCCTTGTAAATAAAAATCCCCACATAGCAGTGGGGATTTTTTAGGTTAAGCGTGCTGGTTGCTTTCGGTTGGGGTTTGATGATCAACGGCTTTTGGTTGGTTTTCATCAAACTCTGGTAGCGGTTTGTGTTCGCTGGCGAGGAAGGTGTAGATCACTGGCAATACGAACAAGGTGAAGATTGTGCCGATTGCCAAGCCTGCCACGATCACGATACCAATACTGAAACGCATTACTGCACCCGCACCCGTTGCGTAAAGTAGCGGGATCAAACCTGCGATCATCGCAGCGGTCGTCATTAGGATCGGACGCAAGCGGATTTTCGCTGCGTAGAAGATCGCGTCAAAGCGGGATCTGCCGTGGTGCAACTGCTCTTCTTTCGCCACCTCACACATCAAGATACCGTGTTTGGTAATCAAGCCCACGAGGGTGATTAAACCCACCTGTGAGTAGATGTTGAGGGTTGAGCCATCTTTGGCGATCATCGGTAGGCTGAGAATATTCAGCACCAATAACGCCCCACTGATTGCAAGCGGTACGGAAACCAAAATAACCAGCGGATCACGCCACGATTCAAACTGAATCGCTAATACGAGGTAAATCATAATCACCGCAAGCAAGAACGTCATCGCTAAGGCGTTGCCCTCTTGTTTGTATTGGCGAGATTCGCTCATAAAGTCGTAATAATAACCCGTTGGCAAAATCTCGGCGGCTTTGGCTTCCGCCCATTTCACCGCATCGCCCATTGAACCTGCAAGCACCCCTGAAATCGTTGCCGCATTAAGCTGGTTGAGCTTCGGTAACGATTTTGGCTGGGCTTTCAGTTCCATTGTGATGAAAGTGCTAAGTGGCACGGACGAACCATCGCTCGCTTTCACAAAATACTTGGTGAGATCTTGTGGATTCAGGCGATTTTTGCGTTCCACCTGCGACACAATTTGATAAGCACGGCTATCAATATCAACACGGGCAAGGGTCGCACCCGATAAATAACTACCAAGGGTGGCACTAATTTGCTGGGCGGTTACGCCGTAAGCCCCCAATTTATCACGGTCGATTTTGATCGTCATTGAGGCGGTGTCAAATTTGAGGTCAAGCTGGTTAAAGAAGAATTGCCCCGATTTTTGGGCTTCCACTAAGAACTCACTTGCCACCTGGGCGAGCTGGGTGTAATCGTTCGCCGTGGTAATCACGAATGAAAATGGCAAGCCACTTTCCCCTGTGGAAATTTCTGGGAAAGCAAAGCCCATAATTGAGGCTTCGGTAACGCCTGCACCGATTTTGTTCACTTCCGCCATCATCTCTTTTTGGGAACGGCTACGCTCGTTCCAATCCACTAACGGCACAAGCATAAAGGCACCGTTTGCCGATGGAATCCCAGGCATAATTTGGGTCGCTTTTACCTCAGGCAATTTGTTGATCTCTTTCGCCACAGGGGTTAGCACCTCTTGCACATAGTCAAGGTTGGTGTTGGCTGGGGTGGTTGCCATTCCCATTACGATCCCACGGTCTTCCGTTGGGGCGGTTTCGCTTGAAAGGGCGTTAAATAACATCGGTAAAGTCGCAAAAACAGCGATAGCGAATAATAACACCGCCACACGGCTTGCCATTACCACGCCTAACAGTTTGGCGTAAAGTTCGGTGATCCAGTGTAGGGTGGATTCTACGCGTCTTTCTAACCAAGATGGTTTGTCGGTTTTCTTCAAGATTTTGCTCGACATCATCGGCGAGAGCGTTAATGCCGCAATCCCTGAAATAAACACCGCCCCTGCAAGGGTGAGCGAGAACTCTTTAAATAGTGAGCCTGTGATCCCTGTCATCAATGCCATTGGCGAGTAAACTGCCATAAGGGTAATGGTCATTGCGATAACTGGCACGGCAATTTCACGCGTCCCGATAATCGCCGCACGGAATGGGGTTTCGCCCTCTTTGATATGGCGATCCACGTTTTCAAGCACCACGATCGCATCGTCCACCACCAAGCCGATCGCAAGAATCAAGCCGAGTAGAGTCAAGAGGTTGATCGTAAAGCCGAAACCTTGCAACACCATTAACACGCCGATCAAAGAAATTGGGATCGTGATAATTGGAATCACCATTGCACGGAATGAGCCGAGGAACATAATGATCACCACCAATACGATTACCACCGCTTCCGCAATGGTTTTTACCACCTCTTTAATCGAGCTGTTAATCGCAATGGTTTTGTCATACATAATCTCGGCTTCAATGGAAGCGGGTAGATTCTGCTTAATTTCTTCAAATTTCGGGTAGATATTCGCCGCCACATCGAGTGAGTTGGCAGTACTCGCCGCTTCAATCGCCAGCACCACTGCGTCCGCACCGTTTACGATCCCACGGTAGTTATCGCTCGCTTTGTCGAGTTCAACTTTGGCAATATCTCTGAGTTTGATTTGCTGACCGTCTGAGGTGGTTTTGATCACCAAATCTTCCAACGCTTTAACGCTGTTGGTTGAGGTTTCCACTTTGTTACGGTAAGCGGTGTAATAGCCGTTCGCATTACCTGCGGCGGTTTGCACGTTATTTGCCGCAAGGGCTGAATTAACCTCTGGGGCAGATAAACCTAAGCCCGCCATTTTGTCGGGATCGAGCCAAATGCGTAAACCAAATTCCGCACCACCGAAGTTATTCACTTTCGATACACCTGGCACGGTAAAGAGCTGTGGTTTGATCACACGCTCAATGTAGTCGGTGATTTGTGGGGCGGAAAGTTCTTTTGAGGCGAAGCGGATAAATACAATCGCTTCCATTGAACCTGTTGAGGCACTGATTGACGGATCATCAATCCCCGAAGGCAATGCCGAACGCACCGCATTTACTTTTGAGGTAACATCCGCCACCGCAATCCCAGGGTCAGTATTGAGCTTCATTTTCACCGTGATCGTGCTTGAACTCGGCGCACTATCCGATTTAATGTAGTCAATGTTATTCGCTTGGGCGATCGATTCTTCCAACTTTGAGGTAACGAACGCCTGCATCGTTTGAGCATCCGCCCCCGCATAGGTGGTCGAAACCGTAATGATCGTGTTGGTCATTTTCGGGTATTCACGCACTTGCAACTTAAACATTGCCTGCAAGCCCAAAATCACAATCACGATACTAATACTAATCGCTAAAACGGGTCGCTTAATAAAAATATCGGTAAACATCAATCACCTCAATTATAAGCGGGTTTCTTTGGCGGGTTGGGTCATTCCCGCAGGTTCTTTATCCACCACTTGCACTAACGCATTGTTACGCAAACGTTGGAAACCGCTGGTAACGATAGTGTCGCCCACATTCACACCTGACACTAATTGAGCGTAAATGCCTTGGCGATCAGCGGTTTTCACTTCCACTTGTTTCACACGGTACATTTTCGCCACATCTTTGCCTTGCTCTTTTAGCTTCGCTTGATCTTCATCGGAAAGCGGTTGCAACACATAAGCCGTTTCGCCATACATTGAGTAAGTAACCGCAATTTGTGGCACAACCACTTGGCTGGTTTCCGTTGGCAACGCAATGCGTAAACGGGTAAACATACCTGATTTGAGCTTGCTACGCCCTGCTACGCTGGCTTCTAATGAAACCAAACCATTGGTTTTATTCACCGCAGGATCAATCGCCGAAATGCGAGCTTCAAAGGTTTCGCCTGAAATGGCATCGGCAGTAACTGTTACTTTTTGACCGATACGCACACGCTCAATGTCCGTTTGTGGCAAAGTGAAACTCACTTTCATACGGCTGGCATCTTCCACACGCACGATTTCCGTGCCAACGTTGATAAATTCGCCCACGTTCACTTTCACAATCCCCGCCACACCCTCAAAAGGCGAATAAATTTGACGGCGATTGATACTCGCTTTCACCGCATCAATGTTTGCCACTAATTGGCTATATGTGGATTGCGCCGCATCCAATTCCGCTTTTGAGGCACTGTTTGAACCCACAAGATTTTTATAGCGGTTCAAATTGGCTAACGCCGCAGGCAGTTGGGCTTCATAAACGCCGAGGTTAGCACGCTCTACCGCACTATCCAACTCAACCAGCAACTGACCTTTTTTCACATAATCGCCCGATTGCACCAACACACGGCTGACCGTGCCAGTCATTTGCGAACTTAACATCGCCCCTTGATTTGGGCGAACCGTTCCCACGGCTTCGATAACGGGTGTCCATTCACTTGAACCGACTTGCATTACCGTTACCAAACTCACATTTTCAGGCATATTTAATGCCGCCTCGGCTTTCTTCTGGGCGATAAACATATTAAAGCCAACCACCGCCGCAAACACGGCAGCGACCAACAATAATATCAACCACAAAGCAAACCGCTTGCAAAACGAAGGTTTTTTTACTTCGGTTTCGGTTGTCATAGTTTCTCCTATAAAGTTAAATTGAAATAGCTTTCCAAGTGCGAAGAATGGTTTCTTCTAAAATAGCATCGGCATAGTGCATTTGCTCAATAATCTGCAAATAAGCCAAATTCAACGCCACTTTAATCGTGAGCGAAAAAAGCACCGCATTTGGTAAATCCGCAATCAGTTTCTGTTCCGTTGCTTGCTGAAAAAGTTGATTAAACACCAAATTTTTCTCGTTAAAACAGCATTTCAACATCTCGTGAAAACGAGGCAAAGATTCATACTGATGTATACTCATCACCATATCAGGATTTTCCTGCAAAAATTGCCAATAGCCCCACCACAATTTACGGTATCGCTCAAACAACGGCAACGCAGGATCATCAAATTGCACGATATGCTGATGAAAGCGATCAAACAGAAAATAGACCAACTGATCGAGCAAATCCTCTTTATCTTTAAAGTGCAAATAAATCGTCCCCACCGACATTCCTGCCGCCTTGGCGATTTTATGGGTGGAAAGATTTTGCACACCGTCCTTTGCCATTAACACCTCGGCAGCCGTTAAAATCCGCAAAGCCACGGGATTTTTCGGCTCATTTGCCCTATTCATCATAATGTTCCTCAGCTTAATGAACGGTCGTTCATTTTACCGATTTTCCAAAATCGGTAAAGGGTGAAAAGTAAAAGTTCTGTAAATAAAGGAAAGGGGGAGGGATAAATATAATACGGAGAATCGTAATATACTACCCTCACTTTACTTGATAAGAAAAATACCCTCAAAACATTCTCAGGAAAACCTATTCACCCATTTTATGCGAGGCATAACTACTGAAAATCTCTCATTACTCATCAATTTTTTAATAGCGGTCATATCTCAACAAAATCCTACTATTATGTAGGTAAAACAGGGTCAAGGGATTTTTTTACTCAAATTCCAATTCCACCGAATTTTCCCCGAGCATATTTTTGAGCTGGTCGATCATTGCGTCATTTGGGGTAATCCGCCACTCGATACCGCCTTTGAGCAAGGCTCGTCCTGCGGGGCTTTGGTAGTAGAAATGCAGTGGGATCGTGCCGTCTTTGTGGGGGGCGATGATCTCTTTGAGTTGCTTGATAAAGGTTGGCGTGAGTTGATCTTGGCTGATCGCTAACGCCAAACTTTTCGCATATTGGCTACGAGCTTGGTCGAGGGTCATTAGCTCTTTCGCAGCTATTTTTAAGCCACCTCTAAACTTATCTTCCCATACCGAGACTGTAACGATAATAATGTCATCGGTCTGTATTAGACCGCCATATTTTTCCAATGCTTCGGAAAAGAGGGTGATTTCCTTCTCACCCGAGCGATCATCAATGGTGGCAATGCCGAGATTAGTACCTTGTTTAGTGGGAACCACTCGATAAGACATCACCTGTCCAGCCACCGTGATCGTTTTCCCTTTCGGTAAAGGTTCTAATTCACTCAATCGGGTTGAAGCGTAATGGTTTAACTCTTTGAGATAACGCCCAACGGGGTGTCCACTCAAATAAAGCCCGAGGGTCTCTTTTTCGCCCTCTAACCCCACCTGTTCCGTCCATTTCGGCGTATTGGCGTAGGCTTGTTGCACTTCTTCGGGGGTTTCGGTCAGCAAGCCGAACATATCGCTTTGCCCCAATTCTTCCATTTTGTTGTGCTGATCCGAGGCTTTGAGGGCATCTTCCAAATTTTTCATTAGGGCGGCACGGTGTGGCCCAAGTTTGTCGAACGCCCCTGACTTAATTAACGCCTCAAAGGTGCGACGGTTGATTTTCTTAATATCGACCCGAGCGGTAAGATCGAATAAATCTTTGAAAATCCCACCCCTTGCACGAGCGGAAAGCAACGCCTCAACAGGGCCTTCGCCCACCCCTTTGATCGCCCCTAAGCCGTAAACGATCTCACCTTTATCATTCACGCTAAAATGGTATTTACCTGTATTTACATCAGGCGGCACAACGGTTAAGCCCATATTGAGACATTCATCATAAAAGCCCACAATTTTATCGGTGTTGTCCAGTTCCGAGGTCATTACCGCCGCCATAAATTCCGCAGGGTAGTGGGCTTTGAGCCATAGTGTTTGGTAAGCAACCAACGCATAGGCTACTGAGTGGGATTTATTAAAGCCGTAGCCTGCGAATTTTTCCACGAGGTCGAAAATTTTCATCGCCAACTCGCCATCCACCCCTTTTTTAACCGCCCCTTGTTCAAATATTGAACGATGTTTTGCCATTTCTTCGGGCTTTTTCTTACCCATCGCACGGCGTAATTCATCCGCCCCACCGAGGGTGTAGCCCGCCAGAGCTTGGGCAATCTGCATTACCTGTTCTTGGTAAACAATAATGCCGTAAGTTGCTTCTAAAATCGGCTTTAACCATTCGTGCTGATATTGAACATCAGGGTAAGAAACAGGTTCTCTACCGTGTTTACGGGCAACAAAGTTATCAATCATTCCAGCATCTCTCGGACCAGGGCGATATAATGCCACTAACGCAATGATTTCATCAAAGTTATTAGGTTGTAGATCAATAATCAGCTTTTTCATCCCCGTTGATTCCAGCTGGAACACGGCGGTGGTTTGAGCTTTGAGCAACAGGGCGAAAGCGGTCGGATCATCTAACGGAATGCTCTCGATCCGCACTGCTTCCTTGCCCTCTTTGGCGAGGCGAGCGTTGATCATTTCCAACGCCCATTTGATGATCGTGAGCGTCCGCAAGCCCAAGAAGTCGAATTTGATTAACCCTGCTTGTTCGATGTCGTTTTTGTCGAAGTGGGTAACGGGGTGCAAGCCTTCGCTGTCGCAATAGAGTGGGGCAAAATCGGTAATTGTTGTCGGGGATATTACCACGCCCCCTGCGTGTTTACCTGCATTACGGGTAACCCCTTCCAGCTTGCGAGCCATATCAATTACGCCTTGTACATCTTCATCGCTGTCATACAATTCTTGTAATTTTGGTTCGGCTTCAAAGGCATCATCTAAGGTCGTCCCTGGGGCTGATGGCACGAGCTTCGACAAGCGGTCGCCAAAGCTGTAAGAATGTCCCAAGGCACGAGCCACGTCCTTAATTGCCGCTTTTGCTGCCATTGTACCGAAGGTAATAATCTGCGACACCGCCTGACGACCGTAGGTTTCGGCAACGTGTTCGATCACCCGATCTCGCCCGTCCATACAGAAATCCACGTCAAAATCGGGCATCGACACCCGTTCAGGATTAAGGAAACGCTCAAAGAGCAGATCAAATTTAAGGGGATCAACATCGGTAATTTTCAAGGCGTAAGCCACCAACGAACCCGCCCCCGAGCCACGCCCCGGCCCGACGGGAATATCGTTATCTTTCGACCACTGGATAAATTCCATTACGATTAGGAAGTAGCCAGGGAAGCCCATTTGGTTGATCACGTCCAACTCAACTTGCAAACGCTCATCGTAAACCGACCGCTTGCTTTGGCGTTCTTCGGGATCGGGGAACAGAAATTCGAGTCGTTCTTCCAGCCCCTCTTTTGATTTTTTGACGAGGAAATCTCTCTCTGATAAATCCCCTGTCGGGAATTTCGGTAGGAAGTTTTTGCCCAAGCGGATAGTTACATTACAACGCTTGGCGATTTCGAGGGTGTTTTCAATCGCATTCGGCAAGTCAGCGAACAGCTCGCACATTTCTGCCTCGCTACGGAAGTATTGTTGCGGCGAGTATTTTTTTGGGCGTTTGGGATCGTCTAAGGTATAACTGTCGTGGATTGCCACCCGAATTTCGTGGGCGTCAAAATCGTCCGCCTGCAAAAAGACCACATCATTGACCGCCACCAACGGCAAGGCAAATTTTTGAGCGAAAGCCACCGCTTGTTTGATGTAAGTTTCTTCGTCAGGTCGCCCTGTGCGACAAAGGGAAAGGTAAAAATGGTCGGCAAAATGTTGTTGATAAAAGGCAAGGCATTGTTCCGCCTCGGCTTGATTTTCTTTGAGTAAGGCTCGCCCGACATCGCCATTGCGACCGCCCGACAGCACGATAATCCCCTCGTTCAGTTCCGCCAGCCACTCCTTTTCGACCACAGGCAAATCCACATAGCCCTGCTGGTAAGCCCTTGAAAGTAAAAGGGTAATGTTGTGATAGCCCTTGTTATTTTTGGCGAGCAAGGTCAGCTCAAAGCGATCTTCGCTGTTCGGCTCGGCTCGCACCAAAATATCCGCCCCGATAATCGGCTTCACGCCCGACCCCAACGCCTCGCCGTAAAACCGCACCAAACCGCAAAAGTTGCTGAAATCCGTCAGAGCCATTGCGACCATATTATTCTGCACGCAGGCTTTTACCAAAGGTTTGACTTTCGCCAAACCGTCAATCATCGAGAAATCACTATGGGTGCGAAGATGTACAAAACGGGGTTGGGTCATTGGGTTGGGTTTCCTTGTTTGGGCTATGGGAAAATGTGCTTATTTCATCAAATGTATGGGGTCGCGAGCATCGCGACCCTACGTAGGGACGCCACGCTGGCATCCTTTCTTTTAAATTTCGTAAAATCCTACCCCTTGTTATGCCGTCAGCCGATAGCTCCAATCCATTAGGGCGTAAACCTGTTCGGCGGGGAATGGGCTGTCGAGTTTGAGGGTAAACCAATGCTCTTTGTTCATATGGTAGGCGGGGAAAATGCCTTCGTCTTGGCGTAGGTTGCCGATTAAGTCGGGTTCGCCTTTGAAATTGGCGATTTCAATCCTGCCGAGATCGGGGGAAAGCCCGAGTTTTTCGGCAGGAATGGTGGCAATCAGGCAGAACCACTTTCTGCCCTTGTTTGAGTGGCGTAACACCGCATAATCGGGAAATTTTTGCCACGGATAATCGGGTTCTACGCCATATTGTTGGCGGGCGTAATCCAATAATTCGGCTCGGCTAATCATCTTAATCTCGTTTTTTGGCGAGTAGCCACCAGACAATCGCAAGGCAGATGAAACTTGGAATCAATGCCCCGACTGGCACAGGCAGCCACGACACAATTAGGCTAATGTTGCCGAATACGATGTCCGCCACATAGAACGCAAAGCCCGCCATAATGCCGATCACAATTTTCGCCCCCGTGGTGGAACTGCGTAGTGGCCCGAAAATAAACGAGATCGCCAATAACATCATTACCGCCATTGAGATCGGTTGGAAAAGTTTCCGCCAAAAGGTAATTTCAAACCGCTTGGAATCCTGCCCCGTATCTTTCAAAAAGCCGACATAATCCGCCAAGCCCGAAATCGAAAGGGATTCTGGTTTGAGGGAAACGACCCCCAATTTGCTCGGGGTAAGGCTGGTTTGCCATTTCTGATCTTTTTCTTTGCGTTGTTCGATTTTTTCAGGGCTAATCACCGCTTTTTCCACGCCTTTTAACGTCCATTGGTTGTTATCAAAGGTGGCACTTTTGGCCTGTAACATTGATTTCAACTCACGTTGATCAAATTGGTAAATCAACACATTACTCAAATTCCGTTCGTTATTGATACGGTTGATGTAAACGAATTGATTGCCGTCTTTCGCCCAAAAGCCGCCTTTGGTGGCAAGCATTGAGCCACCGCTTTGGGCGATTGAACGCATATTACGAGCAAATTGTTCCGTTTGCGGCACGCCCCATTCGCCCATTACCATTGTTAAAATCACCAGCGGAATGGCGGTTTTCATTACCGCTAACCCGATCCGAAAACGGGAAAAACCCGAAGCCTGCATTACCACCAATTCGCTACGGCTGGCGAGTTGCCCTAAGCCCAACAGTGAGCCGATCAGTGCGGCAATCGGGAAAAAGGTTTCAATATCTTTCGGAATGGTTAAAAGGGTGTAGTAAGCGGCGTGCAAGCCGTCATATTTCCCCACGCCCACATCACGAAATTCCTCAATAAATTTTATGATCCCGCCCATTCCGATCAGGAAAAGCAGGGTCATCATAATTGAGGCTAAAATGGTGCGACTAATATAACGCTCTAAAACATTCATCTTATGCTACCGCCTTTTTACTTGAAAACGCATAACGCAATTTCGACATCCATTTGCTATCCCAAGAGTTCAACAAAATACCGAGCAACAAAAAGCCCACCGACACCAACGGCATTAGCAGGGTTGGGTCGATTTTGCCCGAAGCCCCCGAAGATTTGAGGGAACTTTGCAATAAAAAGTAAATTAAGCCGACCAAAATCGCTGGCACGATTTTGCCAAATCGCCCCTGACGAGGGTTTACGCTACTTAATGGCACGGCGATTAAAGCGAGTAACGGCACGGCGAAAATCAAGGCTAATCGCCACTGAAATTCCGCTTTTGCCTCTTTGGAATTATCTTTCCAGAGGGTGTTGAAATCGGCACGTTGCACTAATTTTTCGTCCGAGTTTGCATCTTGATAGCCCAAATAGGCGGTGTAGGTGTCGAAGCGGGAAATTCGGAAGTCCGCCGTTTTTGGCGTGCCCTCGTAGCGGGTGCTATTTTCAAGGGTGAGCAGTTGATCACCATTCGGTAAGCCTTGCAATTCGCCCGATTCAGCAACCACCACGGACGGGCGATTTTTCTTCTGTTGAGTCGGCTGGAACACGAAAATATCGTTAATTTTGTTATTCGTGATGTTATCAATAAACAGCACATAGCCCCCTGCGGTCATAAATTGACCTGCACTCAACGCACTAAAACGGGGATTGGCTTTGGCTTCCGCAAGCATTTCGCTCTGTTTATTGGTTGCCCACGGGGTTAGCCAAAAGGCATTGTAAACCGCAAGGGCGGTGGTAAAGATCGACAAAAACAACGCTACTTTCACTAATAAACGTTGCCCCACACCGCAGGCTCGCATTACGGTAATTTCACTTTCCGCATAGAATCGCCCTAAGGTCAGCACCAGAGCAAAATAAAGGGAAATCGGCAAAATCAGTTGCGAGAGGGCGGGCATTCCCAGCCCGAGCAGGCTAACCACCAAATCGGTCGGCACTTTGCCGCTCACGGCAGAACTCAACACTCGCACTAATTGTTGAAAAAAGAAGATCATTAACAGAATGAAAAGTATAGCAATTTGGCTCTTAAAGATCTCTTTGGTGAGATAACGACTTAAAATCACGATAAAATTCTCATTTTTACAATTTATCACTTGCAATTTTTGTGCAAGGGGGTAGTTTTAGCAGGCTTGCAAGCGGTGGGTTTTGCGGAAATTTTGTCAAATCCGACCGCTTGCAAAAAGCGTAATGATACCCTTTTCAACCCAAAAAATCACGAGAGGAATTATGGAATTTAGTGTAAAAAATGGTAGCGTTGAAAAACAACGCACCGCGTGCGTGGTGGTGGGCGTGTATGAAAGCCGCCGTTTATCCGCCGCTGCCGAGCAACTCGACCAACTGAGCGAGGGCTATTTGAGTGGCTTGTTAAGACGGGGATACTTAGAGGGCAAAGCAGGGCAAACCTTGCTATTGCATAGCGTGCCGAATGTGTTGGCGGATCGCGTTTTACTGGTCGGCTGTGGTAAAGAGCGTGAGCTGAACGAGCGTCAATATAAGCAAATTATCCAAAAATCGGTGCAAGTGTTGCAGGAAACTGGCTCAATGGAAGCGGTCAGTTTCTTGACCGAATTGCACGTCAAAGGGCGTTCAACCTACTGGAACGTGCGTTTTGCGATTGAGGCGATCCACGAAAGCCTTTACGCCTACAACGATTTCAAAAGCATTAAGCCCGAAGTTCGCCGTGAGCTGAAAAAAATGGTGTTCAACGTGGCAAATCGCAAAGAACTTGCCGAAGCGGAACGAGCCGTTGAGCAGGGCAAAGCGGTGGCTTGTGGCGTGAATTTCGCCAAAAATGTGGCGAACTGCCCGCCAAATGTGTGCAACCCCGCCTATCTTGCCGAACTTGCCAAAGGTTTGGCAAAAGAGTACAGCACGATCAAAACGACCATTATTGATGAAAAAATAATGGCGAAAGAGGGAATGAACGCCTATCTTGCCGTCTCGCGTGGCAGCCACAACGAGGCGTTTATGTCGATTATCGAATACAAAAATCACCCCGACAAAAATGCCAAACCGATTGTGTTGGTCGGCAAGGGGCTAACCTTCGATTCGGGCGGGATCTCGATCAAACCTGCCGAGAGTATGGACGAAATGAAATACGATATGGGCGGTGCGGCGTCTGTTTACGGCACGATGAAAGCGATTGCCGAAATGAATTTACCGCTCAATGTAATCGGCGTGTTGGCTGGTTGCGAAAATATGGCGGACGGCAACGCTTACCGCCCTGGCGATATTCTGACCACAATGTCGGGCTTGACCGTGGAAGTGTTGAACACCGACGCCGAGGGGCGTTTGGTACTCTGCGACACCTTAACCTATGTGGAACGCTTTGAGCCAGAATTGGTGATCGATATCGCCACCCTCACGGGGGCTTGTATGATCGCCCTCGGCTCGCACAACAGCGGATTGATGTCCACCCACAACCCACTCGCCCACGAGCTACTCAACGCCGCTGAACAAGCGGACGACAAAGCGTGGCGATTACCCCTCGGCGAGGAATATCAAGAACAGCTCAAATCCAACTTCGCCGACCTCGCCAACATCGGCGGACGTTTGGGCGGTGCAATCACCGCAGGGCAATTCCTGTCAAACTTCACCAAAAAATACCACTGGGCACACCTCGACATCGCAGGCACAGCGTGGAAATCGGGTGTGACAAAAGGTGCAACGGGCAGACCCGTGCCGTTACTGACCCAGTTTTTGATTAACCGAGTGGAAGGTTAGCGATCATTGCAAGGGGTGGGATTTTGAAAATTTCTCTACTCATTCTGCAAGGTATCAAAAATCACTTCCGCCAGTGCTTTGGAAATACCCGGGACGGATTGGATTTCTTCGAGGGTGGCGGATTTGACCCCTTGCATTCCGCCGAGGTATTTGAGCAGGGCTTGGCGGCGTTTTGCCCCCACGCCTGCAATCGCTTCTAAACCGCTTTCGGTAAAGGCTTTTTGGCGTTTTTTGCGGTGTCCTGTAATCGCGTGGTTGTGGGCTTCGTCTCGAATTTGTTGGATCAAATGCAACGCCAGATTGTCGGGCGGTAGGTGAATTTCTTTATCCCACTTGCTGATAATCAAGGTTTCCAGCCCTGCCTTGCGTTTCACCCCTTTCGCCACGCCAATCAGCAACGGCTTGCGTTTGTCCCATTCCACCTTCAAATTTTCAAAGGTCGCCAACGCTCGGTTTAACTGCCCTTTGCCACCGTCAATAAAAATGATGTCGGGGATTTTTTCGGGCGGAAGCGGTTTGTCGTAGCGTTTCAGCAACGCCTGTTCCATTGCCGCATAATCATCGCCGCCCGTAATGCCCTCAATGTTGAAACGGCGGTAATCGGATTTCAAAATGCCGTTTTGGTCGAACACCACGCAGGACGCCACCGTTTGATTGCCCATTGTGTGGCTGATGTCAAAACATTCCATTCGCTTGATTTCAGGCAGTTGCAACAGTTCTTGCAAGGCTTGATAGCGTGCCTGAATTTGGCTCTCTTGTTTGAGTTGCAGGGCGAGTGCCACTTCCGCGTTGGTTTTGGCAAGGGCGAGATAACGGCTTTTTTCGCCTCGCACCTTGTCTTGAATAGTAACTTTATGCCCTGCCTGTTCACTCAATAATTGTGCCAAAGCCACCGCTTCGCTCAACGGTTGGTCGATCACAATTTGATTCGGCACGGTGCGATGTTGGTTCATCTGCAAATAAAATTGCCCCACGAAGGTATCGGCAAGCTCGGTTAAATCGGTATTGTTCGGCACTTTCGGGAAATAGCTGCGGTTGCCCAGTACCTTGCCGTGTCGTACAAACAGAATATGCACACAAGCAATGCCGTGTTGATAGGCAATGGAAATGATGTCGAGATCGTCCAGCCGCTCGTTGGAAACAAACTGCTTTTCTTGCACGGATCGCACCGCTTGTATCTGATCCCGAAAGCGAGCCGCCCCCTCAAAATCCAGATTTTCGGCGGCGTTTTCCATTTTTTGGATCAAATGCTCGATCACCTGCTGATCCTTGCCCTGCAAGAAAAGTCGGGCAAATTGCACCTGCTGATCGTATTCCGCCTGCGTGCAATAGCCCTCAATGCAAGGGGCGAGGCAACGCCCGATTTGATATTGCAAACAGGGGCGAGAGCGGTTTTTGTAGTAGCTATCCTCACATTGGCGAATCGGGAACAATTTTTGCAACAAATTCAAGGTTTCCCGCACCGCCCCTGCGTTGGGGTAAGGACCGAAATACTCGCCCGCTACCTTTTTCGAGCCACGAAAACTGACAATGCGAGGGTGTTGATGTTTGGTCAGCAGAATATAGGGATAAGATTTATCATCACGCAACAGCACGTTATATTTCGGCTGATTTTCCTTGATGTAGTTATGTTCGAGCAGTAACGCCTCAGTTTCCGAGTGAGTGATAGTGGTTTCAATATGGGCGATATGGGCGACCAAGGCTTCCGTTTTACGGCTCGCCAACTGGCTACGAAAATAACTCGACAGCCGTTTTTTCAAATCTTTCGCCTTGCCGACATAAATAATCGTGCCTTTGCTGTCGTACATTCGGTACACACCTGGTAGGTGGGGAACATCGGCGAGGAAGGATTTGGGATCGAAGGTGGTGGTCATATTTTGTTTTATAAAAAAAATTTAAGATCTTACCGCTTGTTTAAGATTGTTACTTTTCTTTGCTTCGCCAAAGAAAAGTAACCAAAAGAAAGGCGACCCCGAACATTTTGCTTTTGTTTCGCCGATTTCTAATTTCTACGAACGATTTGTAAACTCGCTTGCTTCGCAAGCTCAAACAGTACAAATCGTTCTTGAAATTAACGAAATCGCTCAACGCAAAATGACGGGGAAATTGTTCGAGCATTTTCACTAAAATGTTGAACAATTATGCCCCGATTAGAACGAAGATTTAAGGTTTCAGCAAACTCTGCTTCGAGGCTTTGAGGTATTGGAACATTGACCACAGGGTTAAAATGGCGGCGACATAGAGTAGGATAAAGGCAAGCACTTCCATTGCGAAACTTTGTCGCCAGAGCAAGCCTCCGAGGGCAAGCATTTGGGCGGTGGTTTTGACTTTTCCCCAAATGGATACCGCTACGCTGGCACGTTCGCCGAGTTCTGCCATCCATTCACGCAGGGCGGAAATGATGATTTCGCGGGAAATCATAATCCCTGCGGGAATGGTGATCCACCAGACGTGGTAATATTCCACCACACACACCAACGCAATCGCCACTAATACTTTGTCTGCCACGGGGTCTAAAAACGCCCCCAAGCGGGTGGTTTGGTTTAATTTTCGGGCGAGAAAGCCGTCAAACAGGTCGGTAATGCAGGCAATAAAAAAAATCAACGTGGTAATTTCGGGGGCGTAGCTGACGGGCAGGTAAAAAGCAATCACAAACAGCGGAATCAGCACCACTCGAAACAGTGTGAGGTAGGTTGGAATGTTGAGTTTCATTCAAGGTTGATGATCGGGAAAAGAATGGCGATATTTTAGTAGAACATCGGCGAAGATGAAAGCTAAAAGCCAACAAAATAAGAAAAATTTTAGGGAATCTGACCGCTTGCAACGGCGATGTTGCCTAAAAAATTTGATTATTCACGCCGCCGCTTTTTGTGGTAAATTATGCTCCTTAATCTCTTACCTTTTTCGCTTTTCATCATAAGAAGATCAATATGCAATGGGCTAAAAATCTGGTCAATCATCCACAAATTACTCGCCTACTGAATAAAGCGGCGGAAATTTCGCACAAAGTGCATACCTATTTTAAAGACGGTTCGTTCGGCGTTGCCGTTTATCCTTTTTTAATGCACCCTTGCTTTCGCAAAAGTTGTGCGTTGTTCCTCAAATGTTTGGCGGTGCTTGCCTCTTTTTTAGGGGTCTATTATCTGTTTGGCGAATTGATTACCGCCAGTTTTAGCGAGGCGGGATTAACCGCCTACTTCCGCCATTCCACCTTAGAATTATTAACCCCAGTCGGCACAGTGATTGAGGAAAAAGAGATTACCCTCTCGCCCCTTTGGTTGGTAATGAATTCGCAATTTGTGTTTCAATCCTTACTGTTTTTCTTCCTTTATGCCTTGGGGATTTCCCATATTTCCGACCGAAAATACCGCTTGTTCGGCTTGTTATTCGCCTTGTTCTTCTCGGTGGGCTGTATGCTAATCGCCACCTCAAAAGGGGGCAAATTTACCGCAGGCGGATTGCAAAGTATGGGGGCAAGTTTGACCTTTTTATTCGGCAACTTAACCCTGCTAATTACGGGCTTAGAGCTGAAAAATCCAAAACTCGCCTACTTCAAAAAATATAGCTTAATCGCAGGCTTTATCGGCTTTGTTAGCGTGATCACGACCCTCTTTTGGCAAAGCGAATTTAGCCCGATGTTAGAACGAATCAGCATTTATACCATTATGATTTGGGAAATTTTGGCAGGCTTTGCGATTGCCCAACGCAAACCGCTGCCACTATAAGGGGGAACAATGCAATTTACCGAACGTTACCGCCAACTGATTGCAATGCCAACCATTAGCAGCCTTGTGGCGAGTGAAGATTTATCCAACAAGCCGTTAATCGATCTTCTCGCCAGTTGGTTAGCCGATTATGGCTTTAAAACAGAGATCATCAAAGTCGAGGGAAGCCGAGAGAAATATAACCTACTCGCCACATACGGCGAGGGCAAAGGCGGTTTATTATTGGCAGGGCACACGGACACCGTGCCGTTTGACGAAGGCAAATGGACATTCGACCCGTTTCAACTCACGGAAAAAAACGGCAAATTCTACGGCTTAGGCACAGCGGATATGAAAGGCTTTTTCGCCTTTATCGTGGATGTGGTCAGCCAGCTTGATCTGAAAAATTTACGCAAGCCGTTACGCATTCTCGCCACCGCCGATGAAGAAACCACAATGCTCGGGGCGAGAACCTTCGCCCAACACACCCACATTCGCCCCGATTGTGCGATTATCGGCGAGCCGACTTCGCTACAACCAATCCGAGCCCACAAAGGGCATATCGGACAAGCGGTGCGAATCACGGGAAAAAGCGGGCATTCGAGCGATCCCGACCGTGGGATCAATGCGATTGAAGTAATGCACCACGCCACCAGCGAGCTGATGAAAATGCGGGATCTATTGCGGGAAAAATATCACAACGAGCTGTTCCAAGTACCTTATCCCACAATGAATTTCGGCAATATCCACGGCGGCGATGCGATCAACCGCATTTGTGCCTGTTGCGAATTGCAGTTTGATCTACGACCGCTGCCGAATTTAGATCTCAATGCTCTGAACGAATTGGTGCATCAACATCTGCGACCGCTGATCGAGCAGTATGGGGATCGGATCGAAATCCGAGCCTTGCACGAGGGTATCCCAGGTTACGAATGCGAACATTCCGCCCAAGTGGTGCAAGTGGTGGAAAAACTGCTCGGCGAAAAATGCGAAGCGGTCAATTACTGCACCGAAGCCCCCTTTATTCAACAACTCTGCCCTACCCTCGTGCTAGGACCTGGCTCAATCGAACAAGCCCACCAACCCGATGAGTTTTTAGATAGCCAATTTATCGAACCGACAAGGGATTTGCTACGGAAGCTAATTCAGCATTTTTGTTATTAGTGTTTTGGTTGGGGAAATTTTTAAAAATCCGCCCCCTTGCTGAATCAAACTTTTACCGAATAAACCTTAAACTTACTCGACTTCGCCAGCACTTTGTGCGAGCCAAAGGCTTGGTCGAGTAGATCGGGGTAAGGTAGGAAAGCGTTGGCGACAAGGCGTAATTCGCCGCCGCGGTTGAGGTGATTTTTGGCTTGGGTGATCAGCTCTTGCACCGCTCGGTAGGCGGTGTCGATGCCGTCGTGGAACGGGGGATTTGAGACGATCAGGTCAAAACGTTCGTCAATGTGCGAAAACACATCACTCGCCACCACTCTGCCCGAGAGTTGATTTTCCACAAGGGTGCAGCGGCTAGATTCAATCGCCATTGCGTGAATGTCGGACATCGTGATCTCAATCTGCGGAAATTGCTGTTTGAGGCTCGCCCCGATCACGCCCGCCCCGCAGCCGAGATCCAGCACTTTTCCGTTTAGGCGATCTTCCTTGTGGAACGTGGAAAGTAGCAACTGCGTGCCGCCGTCCAGTTCCGCCGAGCTGAACACCGCAGGCAGGGCGAACACATTGAGGCTTTGCAAGCGGTAGGATTTCCAGAATTTTTGGCGATCGAACGCTGGCACTTGATCCAATTTGAAATGGTAAAGCCCACAACGGCGCGCCGAGTCGATTTTGCCGATCTCGCCAAAGGGTTCGAGCATTTTTTCCACTGAACGCACCCCTGCACGATTTTCGCCGATCACCAACAATTCCTGCCCGATTGAGGCTTCTGAAAGCCATTGCAGCAGTTGATATTGGCACTCTTGTTTGTTTTTTGTCCAATAAAAGACTCCGAGATCGGCGGATAGGTGGCAATCAATGCCAAATTCAATGGTTGGATCGAAACGTGCTACATCAAAATAACTGCTAAACACCGCGACACTTTTTGCCAGCGGGCGGATTTCGGCGGCGAAATGGTCTCGCACATCGCCAAATAACAGCACCGATTTGTTGGCGAACAGGGGCAAATGGCGTGCCAAAACTTCACTTTCTAATTTCATCATTGCGAATTTACGAGGGATAATGGATAATTTGGGGCTTATTATCTATTGTCCGACTGCCCTTGTCTATTTCAAAAATGAACCGCCGAGATTTATTGCTACACGAAATGAACATTCCGCAATGGGTGCTTGCCAAACCGCAAGTGCTGAAAGGCGATGCCCAAATTCGGCTTGATCCGCAGGTGAAATTGGTGGTGGTGAGCGAGGAAAATCGCCAAACAAGCGGTCTGTTTCAAGATATTTTACGCACCTTGCAACTGCAACCGAACTACTATTTTTATGGCGATTTGGAACAGTCGTTGCGACTACATTTTGATCATCAACCGATTTTTTGGCTGATTATGGGCGAAGATCAAGCGGTGAGATTCCGCCAAAAATTTGCCGATCACACCATTTGGCATCATCAAAGTTGGCAAGATCTCGCAAAATCCAGCCAAAAACGCCAACTTTGGCAACAAATGCAACCATTTTGCCACCATTTTGAGGAAAACGAATGATTAGCCCGATTGAGCCTGCGGATTTTGATCGCCTGTTTGAAATTGAACAAGCCGCTCACCTTGTACCGTGGACCAAAGGCACGTTGCTCAACAATCAAGGCGAGCGTTATCTCAACCTCAAATATAGCGAAAACGGCAAGATCGTGGCGTTCGCCATTTGCCAGATGGTGCTAGACGAAGCGACCTTATTCAACATTGCGGTCGATCCCGATTTTCAAGGGCAAGGCATTGGCAAGCGGTTACTTTCGGCGTTAATTTCGCAACTCGCGGAAAACGCCGTGCAAACCCTGTGGCTAGAAGTGCGACAAAGCAACCACACCGCCCAACGCCTTTACCAAGCTCTCGGCTTTAACGAGGTTACCGTCCGCAAAAATTACTACCCCACCCCAGACGGCAAACGGGAAAATGCGGTGGTAATGGCGTTTTATTTATAGGAAACAGAATGAAAACCCTCGGCATTTTAGGCGGAATGTCCCCCGAAAGCACCGCCACCTATTACAACGAAATTAACCGCCAAATTAACCAACAATGTGGCGGCAATTTTTCCGCCCCGTTACTGCTGGCGAGTGTCAATTTTGAACAGATTGTGCAATATCAAAAACAGGGCGAATGGCACAAAGCAGGCGAATTATTAGCTGATTACGCCCGTAAGTTAGAACAAATCGGGGCGGAAGGCATTTTGCTTGCTACCAACACAATGCACAAGGTGGCAGACCAAATCCAGCAAGCGATTTCCGTGCCGTTTTTACATATTTTAGACATTACCGCCGACAGCATTAAAGCTCAACATTTACACCAAGTCGCCCTGCTCGGCACGGCGTTTACGATGTCGGACGATTTTTACCGAAACGGTTTGCAGGCTCGTGGCATTACGCCCCTTGTGCCAGCCGAAAGCGTTCAACAAGAGATCCACCGCATTATTTTTGAAGAATTATGCGTTGGCGAATTTCGCCCGCAATCGAAAGCCTTTTACCTCGACACCATTCGCAGCTTGCAACAGCAGGGGGCAGAGGGGGTGATTTTAGGTTGCACCGAAATCGGCTTACTGATTCAACAAGCCGATTGCGAACTGCCTTTTTTCGACACCGCCACCTTACATTCCAAAATGGCGGTCGATTTTATTTTAGCCAAATCATAACTACATTTGAGAACAACAATGAGCCAAATCCCAACCTTTGAAGATTTAGATTTAAGCCCCGAATTACTGAAAGCCTTAGCCCACAAGGGCTATCAACGCCCGACCGCCATTCAGCAACAGACCATTCCCGTTGCAATGGAAGGGCGTGATTTGCTCGGTTCAGCCCCGACTGGCACGGGTAAAACCGCCGCCTTTTTGTTGCCTGCGATTCAGCATTTGCTCGACTACCCTCGCCGTAAACCGGGCGCACCACGCATTTTGATTTTAACCCCAACCCGTGAATTGGCAATGCAGGTGGCGGAACAGGCGGAACAGCTCGCCCAATTTACTAAACTGAGCATTGCCACCATTACGGGGGGCGTTGCCTACCAAAATCACGGCGAGGTGTTTAACAGCAATCAAGATCTGGTGGTCGCCACGCCGGGGCGTTTGTTGCAATATATTCAAGAGGAAAATTTTGACTGCCGTGCGGTGGAAATTTTGATTTTTGACGAAGCGGATCGAATGTTGCAAATGGGCTTCGGGCAGACCGCCGAAAAAATCGCCGCCGAAACTCGCTGGCGTAAGCACACTTGGCTCTTTTCCGCCACCTTAGAGGGCGAATTATTAGCCGATTTTGCCGACCGCTTGCTCAATGACCCAGTGCAGGTCGATGCCGAACCAAGCCGCCGTGAACGCAAGAAAATCCAACAATGGTACTACCACGCCGACAGCCTTGAACATAAAACCAAATTATTGGCTCGCTTAGTCAGCGAATTTGAAATTGAGCGGGCGATTGTGTTTGTCCGCCGCCGTGAAAGCGTGCGTGAATTGAGCGAAACCCTACGCAAAAGGGGCATTCGTTCCACTTATTTAGAGGGCGAAATGGCACAAACCCAACGCAATCAAGCGATTACTCGCCTCAAAGAGGGCATGGTGAACGTGCTAGTTGCCACCGATGTGGCAGCGAGGGGGATTGATGTGGACGATGTGGATTTTGTGATCAACTTTGACCTACCATACAGTGCCGACACCTACCTGCACCGTATCGGACGCACCGCCCGTGCGGGCAAAAAAGGTTCGGCGGTGTCGTTGGTGGAAGCTCACGATTACAAGCTACTCGGCAAAATCAAACGCTACACGGACGAAGCTCTAAAAGCCCGTATTATCGAAGGCTTAGAACCCCGCACCAAAGCCCCGAAAGACGGCGAAAACAACAGCGTAACCAAAAAGCAAAAGGCTCGCATTAAACAGAAAAAAGCCGACAAAAAAGAGGCGGAAAAGAAAAAAGTGAAAATCCGCCATAAAGACACCAAAAATATCGGCAAGCGAAGAAAGCCAACGGCAGAACAAGTGAATAAGGGCTAAAATCAAGGCAGTGTCTTTTGACAAAATTTTTAAAATTCTCCCGAGAAATAAAAAACCTCTCAACTCTGAGAGGTTTTTTGTGGAAATTACCGCAGGATTATTCCGCTTTTTGTTTGATTACCGCATAAATCACGCCCGTTACCACTGAGCCGATGGCGATTGCCGCGAGGTACATTAACGGTTGTGAAACGAATGGGATCACGAATAAACCACCGTGTGGGGCTTGTAGGGTGATGCCGAGGCTCATTGAGATTGCCCCTGCGGTTGCACCGCCGATGATTGAGCTGGCGATCACACGCACTGGGTCAGCTGCCACGAATGGCAACGCCCCTTCCGAAATAAAGCACAAGCCCAACACGAACGAGGCTTTGCCTGCGTCTTGTTGGTTGGTGGTGAATTTACGGCGAGCGAGTAAGGTCGCAATCGTCATACCAATTGGGGGAACCATACCTGCCGCCATTACCGCCGCCATTGGAGTGTATTGTTGCGAAGCGATCAAGCCCACGCCGAACGTATAAGCCGCTTTGTTGATCGGCCCCCCCATATCGGCACACATCATCGCCCCTAAAATCACGCCTAAAATAATTGCGTTGGTCTGCCCCATTGAGTTGAGCCAGTTTACAAGGCTATCCATTAAGCCTTTCACTGGTGGGTTGATCAGGTAGATCATCGCCAAACCGACAATCGCCGAGCCTAATAGCGGTAGGATCAAGATTGGTTTTAACGAGGTCAGGCTTGGGGGTAATTTAATGATGTCGTTCAGGAATTTCACCACATAACCTGCGAGGAAACCTGCCACGATACCGCCCAAAATCCCCGCCCCTGCGGTGGTGGCGAGCATACCGCCGATTAAACCGACGGCAAGCCCAGGGCGGTCGGCAATCGAGAACGCCACATAACCTGCGAACACCGCAATCATCAATTTAAATGCCGCACCACCGCCGATGTCCATTAACGCCGTTGGCAAACCGCCTGCGATGTTCGGATTTTTAAAGGCTTCAATCCCAAACATAAAGGAAACGGCGATCAACAAGCCCCCTGCAACCACGAGTGGTAACATATGGGATACGCCTGTCATCAAATGTTTGTACACACCTTTTTTCTCGGTGGTCGCACTTTCCGCTTGGGCGGTGGTCGCCCCGCCTTGATAGATTTTCGCTTCCGCAAAGGCTTTTTCAAATTCTTGGGCGGTTTTCTTCAACGCCAAACCCGTTGAGGTGCGATACATCGGCTTGCCTTTGAATTTGTCTAAATCGACATCAATATCCGCCGCCACGAACACTAAATCCGCCACCGCAATTTCTTCCGCCGAAATCGGATTGCCCGCCCCCACTTGACCGCGGGTCTCGACTTTCACGTTCCAGCCTTGGGCTTTGGCGTAATTTTCAATCGCCTCTGCCGACATAAAGGTGTGAGCCACCCCAGTCGGACAAGCGGTAACCGCCACGATATTTTTCACACCGCCAGCCGCCACCGCTGGGGTGGTTGCCTGTGCAAAAATTTGCGAAGAACGCACCGCTTGTTCAATCGCATTTTCAGGCTGAGCGAACGCCTGTTCGAGGGAAAGGGTCGCCCCTTTCTTACCCACCACATTGGCTGGCACTTGCTCATCAAAAAGCACCACAAAATCTGCCTGCTCGACAGACACCACTCTATGCCCCTGCTGTTTCGCCGCAGCGGATAGCACTTCATTCACTAAGAAAGATTTCGCCTTTCCGAGTTGAGAAGGAAATACAAAGGAAATGTTCATATTGAGTTCCTGTTTGAGTTGATAAAATTATTTTTTGAAATGGGGAAATTTTCAAAAATCCTACCCCTTGCTAGTTCAGTTCCCCTCTTTAGTAAAGAGGGGTTAGGGGAGATTTGTCAGCTCAAATCACGCTCGTACGAGATTTAAGATCGCTAAAATCTCCCCCTGCCCCTCTTTTTCAAAGAGGGGTGTACATTGCAAAAATCTGCGGAAATCACACCGCTTGTTCCCTCTCTCTGCGATAAATACTGAACGTATTTATCGCTGTCTCTCTCCCACAAGTGGGAGAGAGTTTTTTGTCTTGCCCTAAATTTAAACCCCTCTCCCACTCGTGGGAGAGGGAGGAGAAAATCCGTAGGATTTTCGGAGGGAGAGGGCAAATTAAAGTGCCGTAATTTTCACTCTTGCCTCAATATCCTCTAACACCTGTCGATCACTAATGCCGACATTGCTTTGGGATACGGCGAGGGCGGAGGTGGCACTGGCGAAAGCGAGGGTTTGGGTTTTGTCCCAGCCTTGGGATAAGCCGTAGATTAAGCCTGCCACCATTGAGTCGCCTGCCCCTACGGTGCTAACCACGTTTTCGCAACGGGGCGGTTGGGCTTGGGTAACGCCTTCGCTGTTGAGCCAAATTGAGCCTTGTTCGCCCATTGAGATGATCACGTTTTCGATCCCTTGCGAACGTAATTCTTGGGCGGCGGCGATCACTTCATCGAGGGTAGCAAGCGGTCGGTTTGCCCATACTTCTAGCTCGCGGCGATTCGGTTTTACCAACCACGGCTGAGCTTTTAAGCCGTAAGTGAGGGCTTGATTACTGCTGTCTAACACCACTTTCAAGCCTTGATTGTGCAAGGATTGTAGCCAGTCGGCGAACTGTTGTGGCGATACCCCTCTCGGCAATGATCCGCATACCGCCACAAGGTCAAATTGATTGTGCCATTGTGCCGATTGTGCCACGAAATCCGCCCACGCTTGGGGGGCGATTTCAAAGCCTAAGAAGTTGAGATCGGTTACGTCCGCTTCGGTTTCGGTAATTTTCACGTTGATGCGGGTTTTGCCCTCAATTCGTTGGAATTGGTCGGTCAAGCCGTTTTGCTCGAACGAACGGACAAAATCCCCCTGATTTTCTTCGCCCAAAAAGCCCGTAACGGTCAATTTCGTGCCGAGATCGGCAAGCACTTTCGCCACGTTGATCCCTTTGCCCGCGGGGTAAAGCCCGAGGGTTTCCACCGTGTTCACTTCGCCAATTTCAATCCGAGCCAAACGCCCGACCAAATCCAACGCAGGGTTAAGGGTTACAGTTGCAATGCGTAAACTCATTTTGCCCCCTTAATCGTGCGAACCAGCCGCTTCGCCTAAGCCTGCGGCGATCGCTTCGCCGATGCCTGCGAGGGCTTTTTCCGCTTCATCGCCTGTCGCCACAAAACGCAAGCGAGTGCCTTTGGTCACGCCTAACGCCACGATTTTCATCAAACTTTTCGCACTGACTAATTCGCTGTTGCGGTCGAGATTTTGCACCACAATGGTGGCGTTATATTTTTTCACTTCATTGACCAGCACCGCACTTGGACGAGCGTGTAAGCCGTGTTCGTTTTGAATGGTGAAAGTCGCTTCAAATTGCCCCTCGGCGTTCGCTTGCGGTGCAGAATTTTGCTCGGAACTGGCCGCTTGTGCTTGAGCTTGTTCGATCACATCTTCTACGCTCGGCACAAAGCTCACTTCCTCGCCTAAGCCCTCGGCGAACGCTTTCGCGAGGGCTTCGATCGCTTGTTGAGCGTCTGCCCCTTCGGCGACAAAGCGTAAACGGTGGGCTTGGCTCGCCCCTAACGCCACCACTTTCATTGTGCTTTTCGCATTGGCTGGGGCGGTTTGGCGATCTAAATTTTCCACCGTCACTTTCGCTTCAAACGGCTTCAAGGTTTGCACCAACACCGCACTTGGGCGAGCGTGTAAACCGTTGTCGTTACGCACCGTAAATGTGCCGATCACCTGATTACAAGGGGTAGGATTCTGCGAAATTTCGTTAGTCGTTTCCGCCGTGCCGAACAGGGCTAAAATCTGCTCGCTTGATGCGGTGGCAAATTGTTGCTGGGTATTTTTATCGAGTAATTTCGCCAATAACGGTTGTACTTTTTCATCTACGGCAGACACGGTAATCAAGGTTTGCACCGATTTTTGATTGACGAGGAACGGCGACACCGCACGAGCCACCGCCACGCCGTTGGCGAGGTTGCCGATACCACTATCGTTAAGCCATACGCCGTTACCAAGCGATAACGCAGGTTGAGCAATCGCTTCGGCGATAAAGGCTTGGTTCACATAGCCTTGCTCTTGCAAGTTGGCGGCGTTAATCGCACAAAGGGTGAGCAAGCTGTTGCTGTCGATATTTAATGAAATCAGACCGCTTGTAATGGCTGGTTTGGCTTGTTCGCCTTTGAGGGTTTGAATGAACAGGTTGAGATCTTGGGTTTTGGCGAGGGTTTCGGCAGCGGCTTCATCGCTGAGGACGGTGGTGAGCTGACGCAACAGGGCGAGATGTTCGTCTGATTTGGCGGCGATCCCGATCACCACATAAGCGATATTGCCCTCGCCCCATTCGATCCCTTGTGGGAATTGGTAGATCTGCACGCCCGTTTGTTGCACCAAATCACGGGTGTCTAACGTGCCGTGGGGAATGGCGATCCCATTGCCCAAAAAGGTGCTGGTTTGCTGCTCACGAGCCAACATTCCTGCTTCGTAGCCTTGTGCCACATTGCCGTTCGCCACCAGCCCTTTCGCCACGAGGGAAATCGCCTCGTTTTTGCTTTGTGCCGTTGCGTTCAGGCAGATATTTTGTGCCGATAAATTAAGCATAAAAATTCCTCTATTTTGTCAAAATTGAAACGGGGTGGATTGTACTCTATTTTGGCTAAATCGTTCTAGCAATAGGTTTGATTTTAATTAATAAAGCAAAAGAATTTTATGGGTTGTCCACATTTATTTGAAAAAATCGCAAAAATCCAACCGCTTGTAATTCAAAAAAAGCCCGTTTTACGGTATCCTTAGCACAATTTTTTTCGATTAAATTTAAGGTATGACTATGCAAGAGCAGTATCGCCCGAGTGAGATTGAGCCGAAGGTTCAACAATACTGGGCTGAAAATAAGGTGTTTAAAGCCGTTAAAGATGTAACCAAAGAGAAATATTATTGCCTGTCGATGTTGCCGTATCCGTCTGGTCGTTTGCATATGGGACACGTGCGTAACTACACCATTGGCGATGTGGTTTCTCGTTATCAGCGTATGATCGGCAAAAATGTGTTGCAACCAATGGGTTGGGACGCATTCGGCTTGCCTGCGGAAGGGGCTGCGGTCAAAAATAATACCGCCCCTGCCAAGTGGACTTACGAAAATATCGAATATATGAAAAATCAGCTCAAAGTGTTGGGCTTTTCTTACGATTGGGATCGTGAGGTTACCACTTGCCGTCCTGAATACTACAAATGGGAACAGTGGTTCTTTACCGAGTTGTATAAAAAAGGCTTGGTTTACAAGAAAACCTCAACGGTGAACTGGTGTCCGAACGATGAAACGGTGTTGGCGAATGAGCAAGTTCACGAGGGCTGTTGCTGGCGTTGTGATACCCCTGTGGAACAGCGTGAAATTCCGCAATGGTTTATCAAAATTACCGATTACGCCGAGCAGTTACTGAATAGCCTTGACGATTTACCGCAATGGCCAGATCAAGTGAAAACAATGCAACGCAACTGGATCGGGCGTTCCGAAGGGGTGGAAATTACCTTTAAGATCGCAGGTTCAAATGCGACTTTGCCTGTTTACACTACCCGTCCAGATACATTCTTTGGCGTAAGCTATGTGGCGGTGGCGGCGGCTCACCCATTAGCGACAATGGCGGCGGAAAATAATCCTGAACTCGCTCAATTTATTCAAGAAGCGAAAAACACCAAAGTGGCGGAAGCAGAACTTGCCACAATGGAAAAGAAAGGTATGGCGACAGGATTATTCGCCATCCACCCGCTTACAGGCGAAGAAGTGCCAGTTTGGGTAGCAAATTTCGTGTTAATGCACTACGGCACAGGGGCAGTAATGGCAGTGCCTGCCCACGATGAGCGTGATTTTGAATTTGCGAATAAATACAATTTGCCAATTAAACAAGTAATCGCACCGCTTGATGATGCCGAATGGGATTTCTCAAAAGCGGCATTCACGGAACACGGAAAATTGATCCATTCGGGCGAATTTGACGGCTTAGGTTTTGATGAAGCCTTTAATGGCATAGCGAATAAACTCGAACAAATGGGCGTGGGTAAACGTCAAGTGAATTTCCGCTTGCGTGATTGGGGCGTTTCTCGCCAACGTTATTGGGGTGCGCCAATCCCAATGATGACCACCGAAGAGGGCGAAGTGGTAACGGTGCCGCTTGCGGATCTGCCAGTGATTTTGCCAGAAGATGTGGTGATGAACGGCGTACAAAGCCCAATCAAAGCCGATCCAGAATGGGCGAAAACCAGCTACAACGGTAAGCCTGCCTTGCGTGAAACCGATACCTTCGACACCTTTATGGAATCTTCGTGGTATTACGCTCGCTACACCTGCCCACAATTTAACGAGGGAATGCTCGATAGCGAGGAAGCCAACTATTGGTTACCTGTCGATCAATATATCGGTGGTATCGAACACGCCACAATGCACTTGCTCTACTTCCGCTTCTTCCACAAATTGATGCGTGATGCAGGCTTAGTGAATAGCGATGAGCCAGCCACCAAATTGTTGTGTCAAGGAATGGTGTTAGCCGATGCGTTCTACTACACCAGCCCAACCAATGAACGAATTTGGGTTAGCCCAACCCAAGTGAGCTTAGAGCGTGATGAGAAAGGTCGTATCATCAAAGCCACCGACCCAGAGGGGCGTGAATTGGTGCATACAGGTATGACCAAAATGTCGAAATCGAAAAATAACGGGATCGACCCACAAGAAATGGTGGAAAAATACGGTGCGGACACCGTTCGTCTGTTTATGATGTTCGCTTCGCCAGCGGAAATGACCCTCGAATGGCAAGAATCGGGCGTTGAGGGGGCGAAACGTTTCTTAGGGCGTGTGTGGAATTTGGTGTATGAATACCGCAAAGATCCTGCAAAAGTCGCCCTCGATCCGACCACTTTAACCAAAGCCCAAAAAGAGCTTCGCCGTGATGTGCATAAAACGATTGCCAAAGTGAGCGATGACATTGGTCGCCGTCAAACCTTTAATACCGCGATTGCGGCGATTATGGAATTGATGAACAAACTTACCAAAGCCAGCCTCGAAAGCGATCAAGACAAAGCGGTTATGGCGGAAGCGTTGAGTGCGGTGGTGCGTATGCTCTACCCTATCACACCACATATCTGCTTTGAATTGTGGCAAGCGTTGGGCAACGAAAGCTCAATCGACTTCGCCCCGTGGGTGGAAGCAGACGAAACCGCAATGGTGGAAGACGAAAAACTCGTGGTGGTGCAAGTCAACGGAAAGGTGCGTGGCAAAGTTACCGTGCCAGCCACCGCTAGCGAGGACGAAGTCAAAGCGGCAGCAAAAGCCGACAACAACGTGGCAAAATTCTTAGACGGCGTAGAAATCGTGAAAGAAATCTACATTCCGTTCAAAATGTTGAATTTTGTGGTAAAAGGCTAATTATCAGGCGAGGTTTGCCCTCGCCTTTGTTCATTTTGCTTTTTGTTTTTAATCCAAAAGGGATCAACAATGTTAAAAAAACTCTCTCTACTGCTCATCTTATTCCTGACCGCTTGCGGTTGGCATTTCAAGAACGGCGAACAACTTCCGCCTGAATTACGCACCCTCTCGTTTGAAAGTGCCGATCAATACAGCGAAATGTCCAGAATTTTGCGTAATCAACTCTTATTGAACGATGTCAAAATCGTTGATCGCCAAGCGGGTGTGGCAAAATTACGCTTAGTCGGCACATCATCGGAAAGCCGTGTGGTTTCCGTGTTCAAACAGGCTCGTGAGGCAGAAAAAAGTTTAGCCCTACACGTTCAAGCGATTGTGGATATGCCAAATAAAGGGGCTTACCCGCTTGAAGTTTCTGTTTATCGTTCATTTTTTGACGACTCTCGTGCGGCACTCGCCAAATCGGCAGAACGTGAAATGATTATGAAAGATATGTATCAGCAAGCGGCTCAACAGCTCATCATCAAAATGGCTGGCTTGCAAAAAGCAGTTTCAAATCAATAAGATAGTGATTTGACGATGCAACGAATTTTTCCCGAAAACCTACCGCTTGTATTGCAAAAAAATCTCGCCCCTTTCTATTTACTCGGGGGGGCGGATTTGTTGCTCGTGGGCGAAAGCAAAGATCACATCGTGCAACAAGCTCGCACGCTCGGTTTTGATGAAAAATTTGAAGTTACCATCAACAACGAAACTCGTTGGGAACAGCTCTACGAAATGGCACAATCGCAGGGGCTGTTTTCTGCTCGTCAAATCATTATCCTCAACCTGCCAGAAAGCCTTACCACCGCCCAGCAAAAGCAAATTGCGGAATTGATTTCTCTCAATAATCCCGATTTACTGCTGATTTTCCATTTGCCGAAGTGGAATAAAACCATTGAAAAGCAACAATGGTTAAGTTTAATTGACGGAAATAGCGTTCTCGTTCAATGCCAAACGCCTGAAATGACCAAGTTGCCTCAATGGATCAGCGGACGTGCTAGGTCAATGAATTTGCAATTTGGACCCGATGCGATTCAACTACTTGCTTATAATTATGAGGGAAATTTGCTTGCCCTCAAACAAACATTGCAACTGCTACAACTTCGCTTTGGCGAAAATAAAATTAGTCTCAATAAAGCCAAAGAAATTATTGAGCAATCTTCCCAATTTACCCCTTTTCAATGGATTGATGCCCTGCTCGAAGGAAAAATTATTCGAGCCGAACGCATTTTAAAACATCTGCAACAGGAAGACGTGCAAGCGGTGGTTTTACTGCGAATTATTCAAAAAGAATTGATGTTATTAGTTGAACTTTCTCGCTCGCCAAATCCGATTAAAAATAGCCAAACACCGCTCTTTAATGGCAATTTAAGAGCCGAATTTGACCGTTTAAAAATTTGGCAAAATAAACGAGCGATTTATCAAAATGCGATTAACCGTTTAACCTATAAAAAACTATATCAACTTATTCAACAACTGGCAGAATTAGAACGCCAAACAAAACAAGAATTTAGTGAAGATATTTGGGTTTTATTAGCCAGATTTTCGGCTCAGTTTAATTAGTATTGATCGATCAATTCTTCTAACGCAGATTCATCTAAACTGCCTGCAATTCTTCTATTTTCGTCCGCCCACTCACCTAAATCAATTAACTTACAACGTTCAGAACAAAAAGGGCGATATTTACTTTGTTCATTCCAAATCACTTCTTTTTCACATTGTGGGCAATTTACTATTACTTCTGACATTTTATTGCTTTCCTTATTTATTTTTCTGTAAAGCTAACGCAATATATTTTTGGTGTAATTCCAGCACTTGTTCTTTAATATTTGAAAAATTTTGAGCAAGGGGTAAGTTATTCTCAATAATATCATCGGCATAACTTAATCTTTTTTCTCGACTAACTTGTGCCGCCATTATATTTTTAATGGTTTCAATATTACTTTTATCTCGTGCTAATGCTCTTGATAATTGAATTTCGGGTAACACATCAATCACTAAAACACGATCACAAAATTCTGTTAAATTATTTTCAATCAATAAAGGCACAACCCAAATCACATAATCATCATTATTTTGATGAAGTTGATTTAACATCTCTTGTCGGATTGCTGGGTGTAATAACTGATTTAACCACTCTTTCTGTTTTGGATCATTAAACACAATTTGGCGTAATTTTGCTCGATCTAGCTCTTTTTGTTCCGTTAAAATCTGCTCGCCAAAATGATTAACAATTTCAGCTAAAAGTGGCGTTCCTTTCGCCACTACTTCCCTTGCCACAATATCCGCATCAATGATTTTTACCCCTAATTCAACAAAAAGAACGGCAATCGTGCTTTTTCCGCTGCCAATTCCCCCTGTTAAACCCACAATATATGCCATTTTATTATCCTCATTATTATTTTAATGGCTATTATCCCACAAATTTTACGTTTTTTCTATATAACAAAAAACATAATAAAACTTGATAAACTAATAAAAGGAATAAAGGGTAATTTATTTATCTTTTCTTTTTTAAGCCAAAGATAAATGAAGTAAAATAGAATCCCAAATAAACAAGCCATAAAAATTAAGATTAACATCTGTTCTAACTTAAAAAACAGACAAAGGGAAAACAACAGAAAGAGATCACCATTGCCTATCATCTCTTTTTTGCATACGATTGAACTTACAAAATAAAAAGCGATAAAAAAGATAATAATAGCAAGCAAATTGAATAAATAATCATAGAACTCTACCCTTTCAATCAAAAGATAAATAAGAGATAAAACAAAAATCAAACCAACATAACGAATATCCGTTAAAAGATAATAGCTGTCCAATATGGAAAGAAAGCATAAAATCCATAGCACCACCACAACAATAGGCTGTTCAAATAATAAACTTACCAAAGGACATAAAAAATATAACAGATAACCATAATGTGTTATTTTAGGTTTCAAGCGAGATAATTCACAAAATTGCTGGAAATTGATTTCAGGTTTTACTAAATAAGTATAATCGTCATAAGTTTGACGATGGATATAGTGTGGGAAATTAACTAATGATCGATTAAACCAAAAAGCAACAATAAAAGAAAACAAAAACAGTATCATTCAATAATTGCCCCCATATCAAAAATCGGTAAATATAATCCCGTAATGATTACCCCAACAATCAATCCCATTAACAACATTAACATTGGTTCTAATAATTGCGATAAAATATCAATCTGATAATCCAATTTTGTCTGATAATTTTCACTAATATAAGCTAACATTTCCGCTAAATTACCGCTTTTCTCTGCAACGGAAACCATTTGAACTACTTCATCAGTAAAAACTACCGAATTTAGCCCATCTGAAAATTGATAACCCTGTTTTAATAAACTTAATATCTGATCGATCTCTTTTTCCAAAATAGGATCACTACCTTTTTTAGTTAAAAAGGAAGATAATGCGACATCAATCCTCACCTTAGCATTTAACATCAACGCTAAACTTTGGCTAAAATAGATAATACGGGCAAAGGAAATAATTTGATTTAGTAATGGCAGGCAACTTAAAATGCTGAATTTTAAACGATAAATAAATGTTGTTTTTTTAGCTAAAACCTTGATCAAAATAATAATAACAAAAGAAGAAATTAACAAAAATTTTCCTTTTTCTTGTAGAAATGAAGACAATGAGAAAAGCATTTCAGTAATAAAGGGTAAGTTTTGTCCTTTACTCTGATACAAATCAGCAAACTGTGGCACAATGCTTATCAAGAGAAAAATAGAAATAATTAAGGATATACTTAAAATAAACAGAGGATAAAATAAAATTTTCTTCACTTTTTTATTCATTTTATCCGATTTTTCTCGATATTGAGCGATATTTTTCATCATTTCAGCTAGTCTTCCGCTAACCTCGCCGATCTTGATGAGCTGAATTTCTTGTGATTTTAAATAACCATTTTGATTAGTTTTATCCAATGCTTCTGAAAAAGAGAAACCAGACTCAATCAATTTCTTAACTTCATTAAGCCAAAGATATAGAGGTTTATTTAAACAGCCTTTGAGTAAGATTTCTAATACTTTCTTTAACTGGATTTTTGAACTGAGTAATAAACTAAATTGGGTCAATAATTTACTGATTTCTTCTGATTTAGGTTTTGAAGAAAAGCTGAAATTACGGCTAATTTTTATATTAGAATAGCCTTGACTGATTAACTCACTTTCAACCTTTTCTCGGCTTATTGATAATAATCTACCCCCTTGTTTTTGTTGGAAACGGTTAATCCCTTTCCATTGATATTCATAAACCTTATTCATCGCCTAAAACCCTTGAAACCTCTGATAAATTCGTTTTATTTTCTGCAATTTTCTGTTTCGCACTCAATAAAAGTGTTTCAAAATCTAAACAAGCGGTCTCTTTATCAAAAATTTTGCCTTGCCTGGCTAAAAATTGATAAATACCAATCCGACCTTTATAGCCTTGATAGCAGGCTTGACAACTTTTTCCGCCACATTCAACACATAAACGCCTTACTAATCGTTGAGCAATAACGAGCAATAAACTATTTTTTAATTCATATTCTTTAATGCCAAATTGCATTAAACGTTCTACCGCTGATAAAGCATCATTGGTGTGTAAAGTCGATAAAACTAAATGCCCTGTTTGTGCTGCTCGCAAGGCAATTTCTGCACTCTCTTGATCACGAATTTCCCCTAGCATAATAATATCGGGATCTTGGCGTAAAAAAGTACGTAATAATCGGCTAAAATCTAAATCAATACTGCGATTGACTTGGGATTGAATAATCCCCTCAATTTCAATTTCGATAGGGTCTTCGGCAGTTAAAATATGCTTTTCTGGACGATTTAAATAACTTAATCCGCTATATAAGGTTATACTTTTTCCACTTCCCGTTGGGCCTGTTACTAAAATTAATCCCTGCGGTTGCTTCAATGCATTGATAAAAATATCTTTTTGTTTTTCAGTTAAACCTAAATCTAAAAAATCAAATTTGGTCGGTTTATTTTTTTGTAAACGCAATACAACTTTTTCGCCATAATTGATCGGCAAGGTAGAAACACGAAAATCTAAGGTTTCCGATAATGCTGTTGTAAAGGTAAATTGTCCATCTTGGGGTAATCTAGACTCACTAATATCTAATTTAGCCAATAACTTAATTCTAGAAATAATGCGAGCGGATAAATTTAACGACAAGGTTTTATAGATATGTAGAACACCATCAACTCTAATTCTAATTAAAAAATACTCTTTTTGTGGTTCTAAATGAATATCAGAAACATTTTTCTGTAAGCAAAATTTAAATAAATTATCGAGCAGTTGAATAATAGGATCATTAAAATCAATCTCTATCTCATTTTGCACCGCTGGTTGCTCTTGCTGATAAACAATTTCCGTATATTCATTCTGCGAAGAATTTTCGGGGGAAAGTTCATTTAACAGATATTTCAATTCATCAGAGGAAATCAATACAGGTTCAATCTGTTTATTGACAATAAATGAAAAGATCTCACAAGCATTAAGATTTTTCTCATCATCAATCGCTAACCAAAGTTTTTTCTCATCTTCTAATAATGGAACGGCTAAATAACGTAATAAAAGTTGCTTTTCATTACAATTTTTTTGCCATTGTTGTTCAGAAATTTGATAAATTTTTTGGCTATTTAATTCACAAACAGAATACGACATTGATTTCCCCTTAATTAGCTATTTCGCGGTACAAAATCCTGCGGGAAATAAACTAACATCATCGCCCTCACAGGTTGCTTTCCAGCTAATATTATTATTTTTAAAGGTAGGGGTTAAAGAATAACTATATCCCTCTAAGGTGGATTTTCCTTCAACACTAATCACACCAGCACTAACGGAAACGGATTTTAAATACTTCAATTCGTCCGTTGAGGTTTTATCTGCTTGGATCCCATTTGAGCCAGCAGAACAATTCGTTGCCGCCCCCAAATTATAAATACAGATTTCCACATCCGATTTATAAGAGGCTGACGCATTTAATAATTCGGATAATGCGGCTTTTTTGGTGTAATTGGTATAAGAGGGGATCGCAACCGTTGCCAAAATTGCAATAATCGCAATCACGATCATCAGTTCAATTAAGGTAAAAGCTTTTTTGAGTGGTTTAATGGTTGAGAATTTCATTTTAAATTTCCTTGCATAAGCGTGCCATTCACGCACCATTAGTTTGCAAGGATTAAAACAAAAGTCGAGGGGCAAAATTAAATTTGTCGATCTCGATCGACAAATTCATATTTTGTTCAGAAAGCTCTCTGGATTTTTTCTATAATTCAGGTTACAAGCGGGTAGATTTTTTAAAATTTAGGCTCGTGCCTTTAAATGTTCTTGAATCAACTGCAAAAAGGCTTCCCCAAACCGTTCTAATTTACGTTCGCCCACGCCGTTGATGTCGAGCATTTCGGCAGGGGTGGTTGGGGTGTATTCCGCCATTTCTTGCAAGGTGGCATCGTTGAACACCACATAGGGCGGAATGTTCTCTTTGTCGGCAATCTGTTTGCGTAAGAAACGCAGGCGAGCAAAGAGATCCTTGTCGTAGCGTTGCACCGCTTGTTTTTGCAGATAGGCTGAGCTGGAAAAATTCAAGCGAGGCGTGGCAAGTTGCAACGGCTGTTCTGCTCGCAAAATCGGGCGAGCGTTTTCGGTAAGTTCAAGGGCGGAATGATTGACGATATTTTGCCGAATCAGCCCCAAATGGATCAACTGACGAGTTACGCTCACCCAATACTCTTGGGATTTTTCCTTGCCAATCCCATAAACAGAAAGGCTGTCGTGCTGAAAATCACGGATTTTCTGATTATGCAAGCCTCGCAGCACGCCGATAACGTGGTGTAAGCCGAAGGTTTGCCCCGTGCGATAAATAACCGACATCACTTTTTGTGCATCAATCAGCCCATCATATTTTTTCGGTGGATCAAGGCAAATATCGCAATTTTGGCAGCTCGTTTGACGCAATTCGCCAAAATAATTAAGTAAAACTAAACGGCGACAGGTTTGCGATTCGGCAAATGCCCCTATCGCTTGCAGTTTGTGCTGTTCAATTTGGCGTTGCTCACTTTCGGGCTTTTCCAGTAGCACTTTCTGCAACCAGCCGTAATCAGACGGATCATAAAAAAGCACCGCTTCCGCAGGCAGATCATCACGCCCTGCTCGCCCCGTTTCTTGATAGTAAGATTCAATGCTTCTCGGCAGATCAAAATGCACCACAAACCGCACGTTCGATTTGTTGATCCCCATTCCAAACGCCACGGTCGCCACCACCACTTGAATGTTATCTCGCTGAAAAGCATTCTGCACCGCTTCTCGCTGCTGCACGCTCATTCCTGCGTGGTAGCCCATCACTGCCACCTTGCGAGCCGCCAGTTTTTCGGTAATATCTTCCACTTTTTTGCGACTATTGCAATAAACAATGCCACTTTTGCCTTTTTGCCCCGCAATAAATTTGGCGAGTTGTTCCATTGGCTTAAATTTTTCTTGCACGGTGTAGCGAATGTTCGGGCGGTCAAAACTGCCGAGATAGGTGTGTGGCTCGTTCAAACGCAAATGGTGCAAAATATCAGCACGGGTAGTCGGATCAGCGGTCGCCGTGAGGGCGACAAGCGGTATGTTGGGAAAGGTATTTCGCAAACCGCCCAGCAAGGTGTATTCAGGGCGGAAATCGTGCCCCCATTGGGAAACGCAGTGGGCTTCATCCACCGCAATCAGTGAAATTTTGCAATGGGAAATAAAATGGAAAAAGCCCGCTGTCATCACTTTTTCGGGGGAAAGATAGAGTAATTTCAACTGCCCCGACAGAGCTTTTTGCTCAACGGCTTGCTGTTCTTCGAGGGTTTGGCTGGAATTGAGATAAGCGGCTTCAATGCCATTGGCAAGCAGCTGATCCACCTGATCTTTCATCAGCGAGATCAAGGGCGAGATCACCAGCGTAATCCCCTCTAAACAGAGGGCTGGCACTTGATAGCAAAGGGATTTTCCACCGCCCGTCGTCATCACCACAAGGCAATCCTGGCCCGACAAGATTGCCTCAATAACTTCCTGCTGACCTTGACGGAAAGATTGATAGCCAAAGACGTGGTTCAACACCTCTTTGGCTTGATTGATACGGGCGGTTGGCGATTGCATTAGCCGAAATTCGCCGTTTCGCCGTGGCGTGCAAAGGCTTCGTTAAGGTGCGTCCAGAACGAACGTCCCTCTGCCGTTTGCCATTGACCGTCTTTGTAAGCAAAGTGGAAACCACCGAGTTTACTCGCCAGCCATAATTCTAACATCGCTTCTTGCTTGTTGATCACAATTTGCGAATCGTCCTCAAAGGTCAGTGTCATCACCGCCCCTTGCACCTCGCAATCGATATCATAGCCCTGCTCGTCAATCTGCTCTTCAATCGCTTGCCATACATTTTCGATTTGTTGATGAAATTCTGCTACATTCATTTACTGCTCCAAATAATTTATGAAAATACTTTATTATTTAAATTCAAGGTCTCTACCAAATAATCGTTTATTTAATTGATAAAAAGGACGAATTAATTCTCTGCGTAATTTAGATAGAATAGAAACACTACGTCTTCTATTATCTCGTTCATTAGCTAACGCACTACTAAATGTTATATCATTATTAAGCACATAATCTTGAATGCAAACCGCAGGAATAAGCTGTAAAACATTATATTCAGGCTCTTTTAATAATTTATCAAACATCAAGTCATCTATTGCCCTTGAAAGTTGGTAGTTTTTTAACTTATCTAAAATAAATGTTAGCCCTTTTTTTGTCAAAACATAACCTGCCGCACCTGTATGTTTTAGTTTGAGACGATGAAGCTGTCTATTTTTGAAAATAACATCTGGGTTAGATTTATATTTAATTCTAGCGTAATGTTTTTCTAGCTTAATAACATCCACATTTTCATTTACATAACTATTACTTAGAAAATCTATCGCATTTTCTCCCAAATAAATATCATCTTCAAAAATACAAATGTAATCTAAATTTTTTTCTTTTGCTAAATGCCATAAAGCAATATGGCTTAATGCACAAGCAATTTCTCCTTTGGTTAAAGAGCTACTAGAAAGATCAAGATCAAATTCTTTTGCTTTTGCCTCAATTAAATCAGGCGTAATCGCATCAAAAAACTCAAAAGGAATATTCTGTTTTCCAAATTCTGAAATAATATGATTTCGACGTTGCGTATTATTTTTTACGCTAATAACATAATTGTGCTGTGTGTGCATAAGTGTAGCCCTATAAATCAAAGAATGAAGGAAAATATCTAAATTTTTGCGAGTTCCGTCATATTCCACCTCGGTTTGACACTCACACTCAAATCCGTACATTCGCCGTTTTTAAGGCGTAGGAAACCAGCGTAGGCGATCATTGCCCCGTTGTCGGTGCAGAATTGTGGGCGTGGGTAGAACACTTCGCCGCCGAGTTGCTGCATTAGTTGGGCGAGGTCGGTGCGTAGTTGTTTGTTGGCACTCACACCCCCTGCGATCACAAGGCGTTTGTAGCCCGTTTGTTGCAAGGCTCGTTTGCATTTGATAATCAACGTATCAATTACCGCTTGTTGAAAAGCGTGAGCAATGTCGCAACGGGTTTGTTGGTCGAGTTCGCCTTGTGGATTGAGATTTTGGTTAATCGTATTTGCTGCAAAAGTTTTTAAGCCTGAAAAGCTGAAATCCAACCCTGGGCGATCGGTCATTGGGCGAGGGAAAATAAAGCGATTTGGCGTGCCTTGCTCGGCAAGTTTCGCGAGTGCTGCCCCGCCAGGGTAATCTAAGCCGAGTAATTTTGCGGTTTTATCAAAGGCTTCGCCTGCCGCATCGTCAATGGATTCGCCCAATAATTGATAATCGCCCACGTTGTCCACTTTGACTAATTGGGTATGCCCCCCTGACACTAGCAATGCCACAAACGGAAACTGTGGGGGATTTTCTTCCAACATTGGGGCGAGCAAATGCCCTTCCATATGATGAACCCCCAAAGCTGGCACGCCCCACGCATAGGCAAGGGAACGAGCAATGGTCGCCCCCACCAATAACGCCCCAACTAAGCCCGGCCCTGCGGTATAAGCCACGCCGTCAATCTCGCAAGCGGTGAGATTTGCCTCTTTTAATGCAGCTTGAATCAACGGCAAGGTTTTGCGGATATGATCCCGTGAAGCAAGCTCTGGCACAACGCCGCCGTAATCAGCGTGCATTTCAATTTGGCTGTAAAGTTGATTGGCGATAAGCCCGCGTTGCTCATCATAAATCGCAACGCCCGTTTCATCGCAAGAGGTTTCAATTCCTAAAATTCGCATTGTTGGTTGATCTGTTTTGAGGCTAAGAATGAAAAGGCATAAGGGGCGATAATCGCCCCTCTTTCATTTGCGGAAAAAATCAAAAATCTGACCGCTAGAATTGTTCCCCATAAGCTGGTTTGGTAATGGTTGGGAACGTTTTATTTTTATATTCTTCAATCAACTGAGCAGTTTTCTCAGCGGAATCTTTGATGCCCATTTGCTCAAAGGCTTTTTGTAACATTGGTAACGCATCGCTTGTCGCTTGGCTGTCTGGATAGAGTTTCAACATCTCTTCCACACGATTCGCTGCCGCCACATAAGCCTCACGCTGCATATAGAATTTCACAATCGCCAATTCGTGTTCCGCAAGACGATTTTTCAAATAAACCATCCAATTTTGTGAATCTTGCACATAACGGCTTTGTGGGAAATTTTGCACGATAGTTTGGAAGTTGCCGTAAGCATTACGCACATTTTCCACCGCACGAGAAGAACGGTTTACACGGAAGAAATCTTGAATAAAGTTATCGCCCAAACGTGCATTGGCTAAACCTGCGAGGTAAAACACATAGTCCATATTGGCACTGTCGGGATAAGTACGAGCAAAACGCTCTGCCGCATCAAGGGCTTTGTAGTATTCGCCCACTTTATATTGTGCATAAATCAAACTTAACTGGGTTTGTTCACCATAAATGTTAGAACGCCCATTTGCCGCGTCAAGGTAGCGAATCGCAGAGTTATAATCGCCGTCTTGCAAATAAGTTTGACCTTTCTCATAAAGATCTTGAACAGGCTGATCCGCTAATTCATTTTTTGAGTTTGAACAACCCGTTACAACCAAAGTAGCAAGCAACAGGGTCGCTAGCGATGTCAATTTACGCATAATTTTTCCTATAAAAAGTGTCTATGATCGAAAGTTAATGTAAAATGCCAACTTTTGACCGACAAGGACTTGTTAAGTTCATCAAAATAATTCGCCTATTTTATAGAACATCGCCCAATAAGAAAACTACAAATTTTGGAAATCACGCAATGACCCAACAAAAAACCTTAACCGCAGAAGTTTCTGCCGATTTATTAGGCAGTCGGCTCGACCAAGCCCTCGCCCAACTTTTCCCCGATTATTCTCGCTCACGCCTCAAAGTGTGGATTGAAAACGATCGCGTCAGCGTAAACGGTAACATAGTGAATAAAGCCCGTGAAAAAGTGTTCGGCGGCGAACTGATTGAAATTCAAGCGGAAATTGAAGAAGAGATCCGTTTTGAACCGCAGGATATTCCGCTCAATATCGTCTATGAAGATGACGATATTCTTGTGATCAACAAGCCCAAAGATCTGGTCGTTCACCCAGGTGCGGGCAATCCAGACGGCACGGTGCTGAACGCCCTACTTCACTACTATCCGCCGATTGCGGAAGTGCCACGAGCGGGGATCGTGCACCGACTCGACAAAGACACCACGGGCTTAATGGTGGTGGCGAAAAATATCCCTGCCCAAACTCACTTGGTAACCGCCCTGCAAAAACGCCAAATTACCCGAGAATATGAAGCGGTCGCCAGCGGCATTATGACCCAAGGGGGTAAGGTTGATGAACCAATGGCTCGCCACCCGACCAAACGCACCGCAATGGCGGTTCACCCTCTCGGCAAACCAGCGGTAACGCACTACCGCATTATGGAACGTTTCCGCAACTACACCCGATTACGCCTACGCTTAGAAACAGGGCGAACCCACCAAATTCGGGTGCATATGGCACACATCGCCCACCCATTGCTCGGCGACCAACTCTACGGCGGACGACCTCGCCCAC
This sequence comes from Haemophilus paracuniculus, assembly GCF_002015115.1. Taxonomy (GTDB): domain Bacteria; phylum Pseudomonadota; class Gammaproteobacteria; order Enterobacterales; family Pasteurellaceae; genus Haemophilus_E; species Haemophilus_E paracuniculus. The sequence continues at coordinate 40,112 of NZ_MUYA01000003.1, read as the reverse complement.
CGAAAGGGGCGAGCGAGGAATTTTTAAGCGTGCTTCGCAACTTCCAACGCCAAGCTCTACACGCCACAATGCTTCGCCTCAACCACCCGATCACAGGCGAACTAATGGAATGGCACGCCCCCTTACCCGAGGATTTTGTCGAGCTGATCGAAGCCTTAAAAGCGGATTATTTACTCTACAAAGACGAATTAGATTACTAAACCAAAGGGCATCATTTGATGCCCTTAAATTTTTTAAAATCCTACCGCTTGCTCTTCAATACCAACTTTATTTAAACACCCTAGCCACCAGCGGAATTAACACCAGATAAACCACCTGAGCCACCAAAGTTTCCACCGTGGCAAAAATGCCGAGATCGGGGATATTTGGCAAGCTGTCAATCACGCTGTTTGGTAGGACGTTGGTGAGTTGTAACGAATGAACGCTCACGCCCAAAATTTTGAAGCCGAGCAGGTAAATCAAGGCGGTCATTACTTTGAAGAGATGATGAATCGGCAATTTGGTGCTGAATTTCGCTAACGCCCACGCCAGTACGCCGAGTAGCAGCAACGCCAAGCCGATGCCGACCAGTAAATCATTAAGGCTGATTAACGGCAACATTCCTACATAAAAGAGAATAGTTTCCGCCCCCTCACGGAATACGGAAAGGAAGCTCAACGAAAGCATTGAGAGCAAACTGCCAGTGGCTAAGGCTTGTGCCACCTGTTTTTTCACGAATTTTTGCCAGCCCGAAATGGACGCTTTGCTATGTAACCACGCCCCCACAACCAACATCATCGCCACCGCTAACACGCCGACACCACCCTCGATCATTTCTCGATTTGTGCCAGCTGAGACCGCAGGGAAGAACTGTTGCAACGCGACCGCTGCTAACAAACTCGCCCCTACGCCAAGCCCTGCCCCTGCGTAAATCCAGCCTTTGGCACGCGGTTGATTTGCCACATTGAGGGCGGTCAGCAACGCCATAATAATCAACAACGCCTCAACGCCCTCTCGCAATAAAATCAACATCGCGTCAAGCACGCCGTAGCTGCCGCCTAAGTCTAAGCCATTTAATTCGTTAATCAAATTCTGGAATTGTTGCAAATTGGCAGGCTCGCTACCCTTCGCCATAATCACGGGTAAATCCGTTTCCACTTTGGCGTATAACGCACCGCTACGGGTGCTGACCTCGCCCTCAAAAATCGCCCATTGCTGAATAAACAGAGAAATATCCGCATTGGCTTGATGTTGATCGCCATTTTGCAAGGCTTGATACGCCTTTTCGAGCAGTTTGATCCCCTCACGCAAATTTTGTGGGGCATTACTGGCGGTGGAAGTTTGCGGTTGCAAAACCTTGCCTGCTTTGAAATCCGCCAAAGATTCGCCCAAAGCCACCGCTTGTTTTTCCATTTCCGCATAATTCGGCGGATCGGCAAGCATCGCAATTCGCAAAAAGGTCATCGCCGTTTCGATTTGCCCGTAATGCCCCAAGCTGGTTTCTCGCACCACTTTTTCGTTCATCGTCCAAACGCTGTTAAAACGCTTGTAAAGATCCTGCACTTCGTCCAAATTTTTCGCCATTACCGCCGTTTTGAGCTGTTGATAAACGGGGATCACTCGCTTGGCGAACTGTTGTCGTTTTTGGGCGTAATCGACAGGGTTTTGCTCTTTTTCAAAGGCATAAAGGGCTTTGGAAAGGTTTTCCAAATTAGCGAGATCGGGATTTTGCAAGGCTCGCCCCAACTCGGCAGAAACAATCTGCCCCTTTTCGGAATTGTGATTTTCAATGGCAAGAAAATCTTGCTGTAAAGTGGCTAAAATCGGCCGGGATTTTGCCGATTCGCCCTGTTTCACGGCTTCCATTGCGTCTGAAAGCTGTACAAATAATGGGCTAACATTGACTTTGGCGGATAAAGGTTGGCTAAAAAGCAGACCTAATGCCACCCAAAAAATCGAAAAAAATTTCGCCATTTTGCGACCTCTTTATTTTTATAGTTGAGAATGGTTCGTAATTATAGAAAATCTTCCCCTACAAAAAAAGCGGATTTACACGACGAAATCACATTCGTTTTTGGGCGGAAATGGCGTAAAATATCGGCATTTTCGACAACGAAAGAGGCAAAAAATGAACGAATCTATCCGCTTGACCCAATACAGCCACGGGGCAGGTTGCGGCTGCAAAATTTCCCCGAAAGTGTTAGAACAAATTCTCGCCACCGAACAAGCGAAATTTATCGACCCGAATTTGTTGGTCGGCAACGAAACCAAAGATGACGCGGCGGTGTACGATCTCGGCAACGGCATTGGGATTGTCAGCACCACCGATTTTTTTATGCCGATTGTCGATGATCCCTTTGATTTCGGGCGAATTGCGGCGACCAATGCGATCAGCGATATTTTCGCAATGGGCGGCAAGCCGATTATGGCGATTGCGATTTTAGGCTTTCCAATCAATAAGTTACCTGCGGAAGTGGCTCAAAAGATTGTAGAGGGCGGACGAGCCGCCTGTGCCGAAGCGGGGATCGCCCTCGCAGGCGGACATTCTATTGACTCGCCCGAACCGATTTTTGGGCTGGCGGTAACAGGCGTGGTGGACACCGCTCAAATCAAGAAAAATGCCTCAGCCGAAGCGGATTGTGCCTTATTTCTCACCAAACCCCTCGGTATCGGCATTTTGACCACCGCCGAAAAACAGGGCAAATTGCGAGCCGAACATCAACATTTGGCACGGGATACGATGTGCCAGATGAATAAAATCGGGGCGGAATTTGCCAAATTAGCGGGCGTAACCGCGATGACGGACGTTACGGGCTTTGGCTTATTGGGGCATTTGAGCGAGATTTGTCAAGGCTCGAACTTGCGAGCGGAAGTCGATTTCGCCCAAATTCAAACCTTAGACGGGGTGGAAGATTATCTGCAACAGGGGGCAATCCCAGGCGGAACGCAACGCAATTTCAACAGCTACGAGCATCTGATTTCGCCCCTCAACCCACAACAAAAAGCGATTTTGTGCGATCCACAAACCTCAGGTGGATTATTGATTGCGGTGAAACCGAACGCCATTTCTGCGGTGCAAACTCTTGCGGAACAAGCCAATGTGCCACTTTTCCCCGTGGGTTATCTGCGTACGGCGGATTCCACAAAGCCGTTGATTGAGGTTCGCTAATGGCACAAAAATTTGACGTGGTAATCAACGGTGGGGCGATAACAGGCTCGGTGTTAGCCTTGGCGTTGAGCAGTTTCAGCTCGCACCAAATGCAGATTGCAATCATCGAAAAAAGCCCACCTAATTTCGCTGAGCAGGGGGGATTTGACGCTCGTTCCATCGCCCTCGCTTACGGCACATTGCAAAAATTTCGTAAAATCCTACCGCTTGCAAGGGGTAACTTACTCGAAAAAATTGAGCCAATCAGCACCCCGATTGAGCAAATCCACGTTTCTGATCAAGGGCATTTCGGCAAAACCACCCTTTCCGCCGCCGAGATGAAATTACCCTATTTAGGCAGGGTGGTCGAACTGGCAAAAATTGGGCAGGAACTGACCGCTTGCCTTGCCAAACAGCTGAATATCAGCCTGTTTTGCCCGAATACGATTCAGCAAATTGAACGCACGCCCCAAATTTGCCAACTTACCTTGCAAGACGGCACAAGGCTTGAAACGCCGTTGCTGGTGTGTTCGGACGGGATTCAATCCCAAATCGCCAAGCAATGCGGGGTGGAAACGCGGTTGCTGAAAGATTATCAACAATCGGCAATTATCGCCAATGTCAAAATCAGCGAACCTCATCATCAACAAGCCTTTGAACGCTTTACTTCGCAAGGTCCGTTAGCCTTATTGCCCCTTGCCGATCAAACAATGTCGTTGGTTTGGTGCGTCAAGCAGGCTGAGGATTTGCTCACGCTTTCCGAAACTGATTTTCTCGCCAAACTGCAACAGCAATTTGGTTGGAAATTAGGCAAATTTGAACGAGCCAGCCAACGCTTCGCTTATCCGCTCACGTCCCAAAAAGCGGAAGCTCATATTCATCATCGCCTTGCGATTGTCGGCAACGCCGCTCAACTGCTACACCCCGTGGCAGGACAAGGCTTCAACCTCGGAATGCGAGATCTCTTCGCCCTCGCCCAACAAGTCGCTACTGCTTTCCAAGCAGGTAACGATCTCGGCGACTACACATTATTAAGCGAGTTTGAACGCCACCGAAAAGCCGATCAAGACCGCATCATCCGCTCAACCAGCGGTCTGATTTCCCTCTTTGGTTGCGAATTTCTACCCGTCCAAGCCCTACGCAACCTCGGCTTACTCACCCTCACCCACCATACCCCCACCCGCAAATGGCTCGCAAACCAAGCCCTAGGGTGGTAATAATAACTTATCTACTCATTCTTCTCTGATATTAGGGCAGACTTTTGTCTGCCCTTTAATTATTTCAAATCCACCTTTCTTTGCTAACCTTTTAAATGCTCACAAAAAACTCACAACACCATATTTAATTTGTGGTTATTGTGCTAAAATAGTCGGTAATTTTGTTTTAACTCACTGGTTCAATACAACATCTTATAAATTTTTAATTGAGGGGAAAAATGGATCAACAATTTACTTTTCCAACTTTTAATCAATTTCTTCATAATGAAAAACGTAAAATAAAAGTTTTACGAGAATATATTCGTTACCAATATCGGAAAAGATGGTGTTGCACACAATGTGATCAGCTTGTCAACTATCTTGAAAAACATCGCCATTGGAAACTGCTCTTTCGTCAAGATTATTTTAGACTAAATGCATTGCTCAATATCTATTGCGATAAATCATTTAATAAAAAACGACGTTTGGAAGCCATTATCAATAATTTTGACACAATGGAAAAATTATTTTCAACACCACTTTGTTTAAAATTATTGAATAATGAAGAGATTGTACTCTCTACGCTGACCGATGATTTACGCCTTTGCTTAACAATCAATGATATTGACCCAACGGAAGGTTTTTGGGCAATCAATCTCAAAGATAATGAAAATAGAATTATTTATAACGCCACTTTTTCATTTTTAAATACAAAACAGCTTTTAATTTCTTCTATTCAAGGCTCAAAAGAAGAAAATGCTGTTACCCTAATGAAAACGGTAACGAAAAAAATGCACGGCATCAGACCGATGTTTATGTTAGTGATAGCGGCAAAACAGATCAGTCAATTATTTGATCTAGAATTATTCGGCATTCCTCATTCCAATCAAGCTAAATATCGTTGGAATGATCGTTCTAAATTATTATTTAATTATGATAAATTTTGGGAAGAAAATAATGCCACATTAAACGACAATTATTGGCATATTCCAACGGACTTACAATTAAAATCCTTAGAAGAAATTGCGAGTAATAAACGTTCAATGTACCGCAAACGCTACGCAATGCTAGAAAAATTACAGCAAGATATTCAAGATTGTTTTCCTCATATTGCTGTGAATAGAATGGGCTAAATTCCCTAAGGAAAAAGCCTAAAAAACCGCCTAAATGGGCGGTTTTTTATTGTCTAAATAAGTATTACAAGGGGTGAGATTTCTGAAAAAATTTCCCCCTACCCCCTGCTTCGCAGGGGACTTCCCCCGCAAGCGGGGGCAGATCTATTCTGCGGAAATTTTAAGATCTTCCCTCGTTAGAAAGATACTAGCTGATCTGCCCCCGCTTGCGGGGGAAGTGGTTGAGCGTAGCGAGACCGAAGGGGGTGATCAATAACATCTTTGAAAAATTCCTCAAATCCCACCGCTTGCCTACTGCGAAGAAATCTTGGAAGCCACCACTTTCGGGGTGAGGAAAATCGCAGGGACGACTAGCACGACCATTAGCCAGAAGCTGGTTTCGGCGGAAATGTTGTAGGCGATGCCGGCAAAGAGGGTGAATAATGCCATTACGCCGCAGCTTGCCAAGCCGAAGTAAAGCCCTTGCAGTTTGGCGATTTTATTCGCTTCTTGGGTGGCGATGTAGCGGATCATTGCGTAGTGGGTCATTCCGAAACTGAGGGCGTGTAGCAGTTGGGCGAACAGCAAAATCGCCACGTTGGTGGTGGACGCCATTATCGCCCAGCGGATCATCGCCCCGAGCGTGCCGATCAGCACCAGTTGGTAAATGCGGATATTGGTAAACAGGCGGGTAGCGAAGAAAAATAGCCCGATTTCCGCCACCACCGCCGCCCCCCAAAGTAGGCTGGACGTTTGGGTGGAAATGCCTGCCGCTTGCCAATGCAAGGTGCTATACGCATAGTAGGCGGCGTGTCCTGCCTGCACGAACGACACCGCCAGCAACATTCTGCAAGCGGTCGGATCTTTGAAAATTTCCCAATAACTGAGTTGAGCGGTGTCGCTCGCCTTGGTTTGCGAGGGGGCGAAACGGTGATTGACGGGCAACATCAGACCACTTGCAAGAAGTAGGGTAAAACTCGCCATAATCCAAACAATCGCCTGCTCACCCAGCCAACTGACGAGGTAGCCCGTGCTAATCGAACCAACCACAAACGCCACCGAGCCAAACAGCCGAGCCTTGCCGTAATCCATTCCCACCTCTCGTTGCCACGTTGAAGCAATGGTTTCGTTAATCGGCATCGCCCCGCCGTTGATAATGTGGAAAAGCCCCAAAATCGGCAACAACAGCCAAAACTGACCGCCTGCCCACATCACGCCGAGCAAAATCGCAATGGTAAACCACGCTAAAAAGCGAGTGAACGGAATCAGTTGGGCGGAATCTTTAATCCGTTGCGAGAGTAACATTCCCCCAAAAAAGCGGAACAGATAGCCAAGGGCGATCAGCAAGCTGATCGTTTCGGTGCTATACCCTTGCTGGCTCAACCAAACGGGAAAGAACGGCAACAACACGCCGTAAGCACAAAAAAAGCCGAAAAAGTTAAAGGACGACCATTGGAATGGCGTGAGTTTGATCATAAGGAACGCTCCATTTCCTCCGCCCTTGCGATAGCTGCCGCCATTGCGTTTTCAACGGTTTCCGCCAATTTCGCCTGCTCAAACACCGCCAACGCCGCCGCTGTTGTGCCACCTTTTGAGGTTACATTTTCGCGTAAAGTCGCCAAAGACAAATTAGGGTTCGCCACCACCATTTGAGCCGCCCCGACCGCCACCGATTGCACCAGTTGGCGAGCGTCCGCCTCGCTAAATCCCATTTTGTTCGCACTCTGTTGCATCGCTTCCATAAAGCGGAAAAAATAGGCAGGGCTCGACCCCGTAATCGCAATAATCTGATTGAGCTGAGGTTCTTGCTCAACCCAGTAACATTTGCCCACCGCCGACAACAGCGATTGAGCGAACTCGCAAGCGGCCGGATCAACGGATTTTTTTGCAAATAGCCCCGTCATTCCCTCACCGATCAAGGCAGGCGTGTTCGGCATTGTGCGGATAATCTGGGTAGCAGTTGGCAAAATTTGCGACAAACGATCCACCGAAATCCCTGCTGCCACCGAAATGATCCACTTTGAGCTTAAATCCAAATCGGCAAATTCGGCACAAACATCCGCCATCATCTGCGGTTTGACCGCCAAAATGACCACGTCCGCCCATTCCACCGCCTCACGATTGCTCAAATTGACCGCAATCCCCATCGCCCCCAATTCCGCACGGCGAGCTTGATTGCTCTTATTGCACGCCGCCAGTTGAGCAGTTGGGTAGCCACTTTTTACCAGCCCTAAAATGATCGCCATCGCCATATTGCCCGCCCCAATAAAGGCGATTTTTTTCTGTTGCATAAAGTTTTCCCCTTTTATCGCTTATCTTCGGTAAAATAGGCACATTCTACCCTAAATAGGACTTTTTGATATGTTTTGGTTTAAAAATGTGATGATTTACCGCCTCACTAGCCCCCTTTCTTTGAGCAGTGAGGAACTCGATCAACAACTGCAAGCCACCAGATTCCACCCTTGCCAGCAGAGCGATATGAGTAAATTTGGCTGGAACGAACCCCTTGCCACCAGCGAATTGTTGCACTTTTCGCAGGGCAAGCAGTTTTTGTTGGTGTCGCACAAAGAGGAAAAAATCCTGCCCGCCAATGTGGTCAAAAAAGAGAGTGAGTCTCGCATTGAAGCCCTTGAACAGAAAGAGGCTCGCAAGCTGAAAAAGATCGAAAAACAGGCGATTAAAGATGATGTGGTGGCGATGTTGTTACCGCGTGCGTTCAGTAAGCATCAATTCACCGCCCTTTGGTTGGATTTGGAAAATCAGTTGATTTATGTGGATAGTGCTTCGTCCAAACGGGCGGAAGACACCCTCGCCCTGTTACGCAAAACCTTAGGCTCGTTGCCTGTTGTGCCGTTGGCGTTTAATTTGTCGCCAAGCGAAGTGATGACGGCGTGGATCGCCAAAGGGCATACCCCAAGTTGGTTGAATTTGTTGGAAGAAGCAGAATTAAAATCGTTCGAGACGGACAGTGTGATCCGTTGTAAACGGCAAGATCTGGAAAGTGAGGAAATGATCGGGCATCTGTCCGCAGGCAAGCAAATCACCAAGCTCGGCTTGGATTGGGAAAGCCATTTCTCACTGATGTTAAATGAGGACGGCACATTCTCACGCCTAAAATTTGCCGATGAAGTGCGAGAGAAAAATGATGATATTCTCAAAGAAGATGTGGCTCAACGGTTCGATGCCGATTTCTTACTAATGACCGAAGAACTTCGCCTGTTTACCGCTAAATTGAGCGAAGAATTTGGGGGAATCAAAGGGCAATAATCCGATAGCCCAAATGCAAGGGGGTAGATTCTGAAAAATTTCAAGAATCTACCCCCTTGTTTTAAGGTTTAAAAATTAGATCGCCCAACCAAAAGCATAGAAAGCGACCAGCACCACCGCAATCACGACCGTGCCGAGGTTCAATTTCTTGAACTCGCCTGCCACGATCCGACCAAGCACGAGGGTGGCGAAGCCAAGCATAATGCCCGTGACGATGTTGGACGTTAGTACGATAAACACCGCACACACCAAGCCCGACATTGCCCCGATAAAATCGTCAAAGTCGAGTTTTGACACGTTGCTCAACATCAACAAGCCGACATACATTAACGCTGGAGCGGTGGCGTAACCTGGTACTAAGAACGCGAGGGGTTGGAAGAACAGCACCACGAGGAACAACACGCCCACCACCACAGCGGTTAAACCTGTTTTGCCACCGACTGCCGTACCTGCCGCTGATTCAATATAAACCGCCGCAGGGGCTGTGCCGAATAAGCCCGAGAGAATGCTACTGACCGAATCCGAGGTTAAAGCACGTCCGCCGTTGATGATTTGACCGTCTTTGTCTAACAAATTCGCTTGACCTGCCACCGCACGGATAGTGCCTGTTGCGTCAAAAATAGCGGTCATCACAAGGGCAAAAACCACGGGCAAAATGGCGGTGTTCAACGCCCCCATAATATCAAGGTTGAACAGTTGGGAATTTTCGCCGAAGCTCGGTAATTTGAAGATTTGACCGCCGAATTTCACGTTCGGGTCGAAAATCAAGCCGACAATCGTGATCGCAATAATCACCCATAAAATGCTGCCTTTCACTTTCAAGCGTTCCAAGCCGATAATCGCCACCAAGCCGAGCAACGACATAATCACAGGGAACGACATAAATTCGCCCATTTTCACCGGCAACCCAGCGGTGTTGCTCACCACCAAGCCCACGCCGTTTGCCGCAATCAACAGTAGGAATAAGCCGATGCCGATCCCTGCCCCGTGGGCAATGCTAGACGGTAGGTTACGCAAAATCCAGCTACGCACGCCCGTTACGGACACAAGGGTAAAAATCACGCCCATTAGGAAAATCGCCCCGAGTGCGACAGGAATGGAAATGCCCTGCCCTAGCACGAGGCTGAATGCAGTAAAGGCGGTAAGCGAAATCGCACAGCCAATCGCCATTGGCACGTTCGCCCATAAACCGATTAAAATCGAGCCAAGCCCTGCCACCAAACAGGTGGCGATAAACACCGATTCCGCAGGGAAACCTGCGTTGCTCAACATACTCGGCACAACAATTACCGAATAAACCATCGCCAAAAAGGTGGTTAAACCTGCCACCACTTCTTGACGCACCGAAGAACCACGTTCTTCAAGCTGAAATAAAGACATAAAAAACCTCAAAAAAGAAAGGAAAATCAAGGAAAAATTTGAGGGGCGAATTTTCGCTTAACTTACGCCAAAAAGCAAACGGTTGCGTTAAATTTCAAGCAGAAAAAACAAGCGGTCAGATCAGGGAAATTTTTGCTGATCTGACCGCTTGTGAAGTTTTTTATTAGTGCGACGTTTCCGCTAATTTTTCGAGATCTTTGTCGATATAGTATAAGGCTTTGCCGTCTTCGCCGAGTAGATTGAATTTATCCAAAATGGTTTTGAATAAGCGTTCTTCTTCGTGTTGTTCGGCAACGTACCATTGTAGGAAGTTGAACGAAGAATAATCTTTTTGGGCGAAGGTCATTTCGACTAATTCGTTGATTTTGGCGGTAACGTGTTTTTCATGTTCAAACACAATTTCAAACAGCTGTCTGAGGCTGGCGTAGTCCGCTTTTGGGGCTTCAATCGCACCGATTTCGGCTAACGCACCTGTTTCATTGAGGTAGGTAAACAGGCGACGCATATGTTCCATTTCTTCGGTGGCGTGGGCTTTGAGGAATTTCGCCGCCCCTGCGAAGCCGTTGTTATCCGCCCACGCCGACATTTGCAGGTAAACGTTAGACGAATAAAATTCGAGGTTGAGTTGGTCGTTGAGTGATTTGACGATATTTTGCGATAACATTATTCAGCTCCTTGATCGAGGTTTTCAAGATCTTTGTCCACGAAATAGAGGGATTTTCCGCCCTCGCCCACGAGGGTAAATTTGTCCATAATTTCGCCAAATAATTTTTCTTCTTCGTGCTGTTCGGCGACATACCATTGCAAGAAGTTGAAGGTGGAATAGTCTTTGGCGGCAAAGGTAACTTCAACGAGTTCGTTGATTTTGTCGGTAACGTGTTTTTCGTGAGCCAGCACAATTTCAAACAGCTCTTTGAGCGAGCCGTACGCTTTGCGAGGGGCTTCAATTTTGCCTAAAATCGGCAACGCCCCTGTTTCGCAAACGTAGTCGAACAATTTTTGCATATGCTCTAATTCTTCGTCTGCGTGGCGAAGTAGGAACTTCGCCGCCCCTTCAAAACCATTCGCCGAGCACCACGCACTCATCTGCAAATAGACGTTGGAAGAATAAAATTCAAGGTTGATTTGTTCATTGAGCTTGTCAATGATTGCTTGTTGTAGCATAGGATTTCCTTGTTGTTTAGTTATTGATTAAAATCTGCCCCCGCTGGCGGGGGAAGTGGTTGAGCGTAGCGAAACCGAAGGGGGCTAACCGCTTGTTGCCCCCTACCCCACCTTTCGGTGGTACTTCCCCCGTAACGGGGGCAGATCACACCGCTTGCAATCCAAAATAAAACAGGATTTTGGCACTATGATACCGAAAATCCTGTTTAAATCCCACAACTAATTCAAGGTTAATTCGCTGAATTTAGCACCGATTTTAACACAGCGATAGCGTGGTCGATCTGTTCGTCTGAAATAATCAGTGGTGGCAAGAGGCGTAATTTGGATTTTGCCGTGAGGGTGAGCACCCCTTGTGCCATTGCGTTGGCGACCACTTCGCTGGCGGTGGTGCCGTCCTCAAATTCCACCCCGATCATCAAGCCTAATCCGCTGACGCTTTTCACTTTGGGTAAAGCGAGCAAGGCGGTGCGTAATTTTTCGCCTTTGCGTTTGACTTCCGCAAGAAAGGTTTCATCTAATTTTGCCAACACTGCATTTGCCGCCGCACAGCAGACAGGGTTTCCGCCGTAGGTTGAGCCGTGATCGCTTTTGCCGAGGGTGGTTTGGCATTTTTCGCCCAACAAAAACGCCCCAATCGGCAAGCCGCCGCCTAAGCCTTTGGCGAGGGAAACGAGGTCGGGTTTTAAGCCAAATTGTTGATAAGCGAACAACGTTCCCGTGCGACCAATCCCCGTTTGCACTTCATCAATCGCCAACAAAATATCTTGCTCGGCACACAAGGCTTGCACCCCGTGCAGATATTCAGGCGATAAGGCACAAACGCCGCCCTCACCCTGCACAACTTCCAACATTACCGCACACACATCGCCTGTTTTGAGGCGTTCGGCAAGGGCGTTGAGATCGTTGGCAGGCAAGTGTTCAAAGCCTTGTGTGAACGGGAAAAAAGAGTGATGAAACACCGCTTGCCCCGTGGCGGCGAGGGTGGAAATCGTTCGTCCGTGAAAGGAATTTTGCAAACTTAATACGGTCGCTCGCCCTTCGCCATATTTGTCGAAGCTATATTTGCGAGCGGTTTTAATCACGCCCTCGTTGGCTTCCGCCCCGCTATTGCAGAAAAACGCCCGTTTCAGACCGCTTGCATTGACGAGGGTTTGAGCCAAACGCCCAGCAGGTTCGGTGTAGAACAGGTTGGACGTATGTTGTAATTTACCTGCTTGTGCCGTTACCGCTTCAAGCCAATTATTGTCCGCCCAACCAAGGCTATTAGTGCCGATTCCGCTAGTAAAATCAAGGTATTTATTCCCCTCAAAATCCCACACTTCGCACCCTTTACCGTGGGAAAGAGCGAGCTCAAATCTGCCGTAAGTTTGGGCGATAAAATCGCTATCCAGTTGTTTAATTTGTTGATTATCTGTCATCTTTTTTACCTAATTCCGAGAAAAACGCGTGCCGTTGGCTTGGTCGCTCAACATTTCGGTTAAAATGGCGTGCGGTACTCGCCCGTCTAAAATCACCGCTTGCTGTCCGCCTGCCTTGATGAAATCAGTGCAACAGGCAATTTTCGGGATCATTCCCCCTGCGATCACGCCCTCGGCGATCAAGGTTTCCACTTCCGCCAAAGTGGCGTGAGGGATCAAGGTGCTTTCATCATTGCGATCCCGCAACAGCCCTGCAATATCGGTCATACTCACCAATTTTGTCGCCTTTAACGCAATCGCAATTTGGCTGGCGGCGGTGTCGGCGTTGATGTTGTAGATCGTGCCGTTTTGATCCGCCCCCACCGTAGAAATCACGGGGATCAGACCGCTTGCAAGAGCCATTTCTAGCACCTTGCTATTCACTTTGACGATCTCGCCCACAAAGCCGAGATCGACCTCGCCCGTTAATTTCTCACATTGCAACAAACCGCCGTCAATCCCCGACAAGCCAATGCCCTTGCCCTGTAATTGTGCAACGAGGCTTTTATTCACTTTGCCCGCCAGCATTTGTAGCACCACATCAATGGTATCTTGATCGGTAACTCGCAAGCCGTTGATAAATTGGCTCTCTTTGCCAAGCAATTTCAAGCCTTGCGAAATTTCAGGGCCACCGCCGTGTACGAGGACGATCTTCATTCCAAGCTGGTGCAGTTGCAGAATATCCGCCATTACGGCTTGTTTAAGTTCAGCGTTAATCATCGCATTGCCGCCATATTTCACCACAATGGTTTGACCTTGATATTGCTGAATGAACGGGGAAATCTGTTTTAGCGTTTCAATCATTTTTTGCCTCTTTTATAACACTAAGCCTGCGGTTTCGGCTCTGCCGAGCATTAAATTCATACATTGTACCGCCGCCCCCGAAGCCCCTTTGCCTAAATTGTCGAAACGAGCGGTTAGCACCAGATGATCTGCGTTGCTAAACACGAAAATTTCCAAATTATCTCGCCCTGCCAAGCCATTCGCCGCCAACATTCCGTTTTCAGGGCTTGTGCCGTAAGAGTGGACGGTTACAAGCGGTCGGTTGGCGTAATATTTTTCAAACAGTTGAACCACCGCCGATCCCGATTGATAGTCGGCGGAAAATGCTGAAAACGGCACGGGGACGCTCACGATCATTCCGCTGTAAAAATCCGCCACAATCGGGCTGAAAATCGGGGCGTGGGCGATGCCCGTCATCGCTTTCATTTCGGGCAAATGTTTGTGGCTGAGGGTTAAGCCGTAAATGCGAGGGGCGTTAAATTCGTTGGCTCGATCGGGGTTTTGATAATCGGCGATCATCGCTTTGCCGCCGCCTGAATAGCCTGTGAGGGAATGGCAACTCAGCGGATAATCCGCCGCCAACGCCCCTTTTTCCACCAGCGGACGCACAAGGCTGATAAAGCCCGTAGCGTGGCAACCAGGGACGGCGACGCGGTTGGCTTGGGCGATTTTTTCTGCCTGCCCCGTTAATTCACACAAGCCGTAAACCCATTGGGGGGCGGTGCGGAAAGCGGTTGAGGTATCGCAAATACGAGCAGTAGGCGGTGCGAGGGTAATAATTTCCTTTGAGGCTTGATCGGGCAAGCAGAGAAAGGTTAAATCCGCCTCGCTGATTTTAGCAAGGCGGGCGTTGAGATCTTTGCGTTCCGCTTCGGGTAGGGTTAAAAGCTGAATGGTCGGATCACCACTCAGCCGTTCGTGGATTCGCAAGCCCGTTGTGCCGACCACACCGTCCACAAAAATTTTATATTGTGCCATTTCATTTCCTGTTTTTCTTGATTTGAATGGGGATTAGTCTAGGCATTTTCGATTTTGATTTCAAGTTCAGAATGAATAATTATGCAAAAAAAGTGATTTTTTATTTAATCTAACCGCTTGCAAGTGTTGCCCCCTTCGGTCTCGCTCTGCTCGACCACTTCCCCCGCAAGCGGGGGCAGATCTGGTTTTGTGGTAGTTTTAAAATCTTCCCCCGCCTGCGGGGGAAGTACCGCCACAGGCGGGGTAGGGGGCAAAATTTCAAAAATCCCACCGCTTGTAAAAATACCCTTATTTTCTTTACGTTTTATTACAATCCGCAAAATGCAAACGTTTGCGTTTTCAGCTATAATGTGATTTCAGTTGTCTGGATAAAGATAACTATTCGTCTAATCAACAACTGAGAGAAAACACAATGTCAAACAATCCTATCAGCACGCCGAAACAGGCGTTTGTGGGCTTGCAAATGTTATTTGTAGCCTTTGGTGCTTTGGTGCTAATGCCGTTAATTACTGGATTAGACCCCAACACCGCCCTCCTTACCGCTGGTCTCGGCACTTTAATTTTCCAACTCTGTACCAAACGTCAAGTCCCTATCTTCCTCGCTTCTTCCTTTGCTTTCATTGCCCCGATTCAATATGGTGTCCAACAATGGGGAATTCCCGTTACAATGGGCGGATTAGTCTTTTCGGGCTTAATTTACTTCGCATTGAGTGCCTTAGTGAAATGGAAAGGCTCGGAAATTTTGGAAAAATTGTTCCCGCCTGTGGTGGTTGGCCCTGTGATTATCATCATCGGCTTAGGTTTAGCCCCAACTGCGGTAGATATGGCTCTCGGCAAAACGGCTAACGGTGCGATTACGCAAGATCAAGCGATCTTCATTTCAATGACCACCTTAATTACCACCCTCGTAGTGGCGGTGTTTGCCAAAGGCTTGATGAAATTAGTGCCGATTATGTTCGGGATTGTGGTGGGTTATCTGCTCTCACTCTTCTTTGGGGTGATTGATTTCAGCCCTGTCGCTAATGCAGCGTGGTTCAGCTTACCAAACATAACCACCCCAGAATTTAAGCTCGAAGCCATTCTCTACTTACTGCCAATCGCCCTCGCCCCTGCGGTGGAACACGTTGGCGGCATTATGGCGATTAGCTCAGTAACAGGCAAAGACTTCCTGAAAAAACCAGGTTTGCACCGCACCTTATTGGGGGACGGCGTTGCCACCTCTGCCGCCTCGTTCTTAGGCGGGCCACCAAACACCACCTACGCCGAAGTAACGGGGGCGGTAATGCTCACTAAAAACTTCAACCCTGTGATTATGACGTGGGCAGCCTGCTGGGCGATTGCGATTTCATTCTGCGGAAAAGTTGGGGCGTTCTTGCAAACGATCCCAGGGGTGGTAATGGGTGGCATTATGATGTTAGTGTTCGGCTCAATCGCCGCAGTGGGAATGAGTACCCTAATCCGAGCCAAAGTCGATATGGGCGAACCTCGCAACCTCTGTATCGTGTCAGTGGTGATGACTTTCGGCATCGGCGGAATGTGGATCAACATCGGCGAATTTTCCCTCAAAGGAATCAGCCTCTGTGCGATTGCCGCCATCATTATGAACCTTGTGCTACCAAAAGAGAAAAAAGCAGAGCAAGCCTAATCTCTGCACGGCTGGGCTTAACCGCCCAGCCAAACTGTCGGATTTATCTTTCTATTTCACTTTCTACTTTATCATTCAAGAGGAACACACTATGCAAAAATTACAGATTAACCCACCGCTTCTCAACACCCCTTGCCCGTGGGCGAGCGATCTCGAAATGCTACAAGCCCTCTACGCCAGCCCCCATTTAGGGGCAATCACCACCCGAACGGCAATGCTAAACGGTTTCCCCCACAATCCCGATGTTAATCAATTCGTTTTATTTGAACCCACTTCCCAGCAATCTTCCCCACCCAACCAAATTAGCCAATTTCCCACACAAAACGCCAGTTTAAACACCATCGGATTTAGCCCCTACACCCTCAATGATTATCTCGGATTTATCCAAACCATTGCCGAAACCAACCCAGACAACCTCAAAACCGTGATAGTTTCCGTAACCGGCACGCCCGAAGAAGTGGCGGAAGCCTATCAGCGAGTGAACGCCTTTTCCGCCCGCGTGTCGATGCCGATTGCAATGGAAATCAACCTCTCTTGCCCGAATATCCCTGGCAAAGTCTCGCCCGCCTACGATCAAACGGAACTGCTCAGTTACTTGAGTGCCTTAAAAACGCAAATCGACCAACTCAAACAGCAAGGGCAAGATCACGCCATTGCGGTCGGGATTAAAACACCGCCATTCACTTATCAAGAGCAGTTCGACACCTTTATCCACGCCCTCGTGCAATTTTCCCAACAAAACGACCGCTTGCCATTCTGCTACATCGCATCCACCAACACCCTCGGCAGTTCGTTGTTGATGAACCACGAAGATTTACCCACCGCCGTGTTGAACTCAATGACTGGCACGGGCATTGGCGGAATGGCTGGATCGGCAATCCACCCGCTTTCCCTCGGCAACGTTTACACCCTACGCCAAATGCTCAACCAGCACGAAGCCCTCAAATCGATTCAGATACTCGGCGTGGGCGGTGTCAGCGACATTCACGGCTACCGCCGAATGAAAGCAGTCGGGGCGGATTTTGTCGGCATCGCCACCGCCATCGGCGTGAAAGGCATTGCGGTTTTTGAGGAAATTCATTTGCAAATGTAAACGAGCTTAAAACTTGCAAAAATCCTACCGCTTGCAAGCGGTAAGATTTTGGAAAATTTTCCCATAAAAAAAGCACGTTGGCGTTGGCTAACGTGCTTTTCTTTTAAGGGGAAATTATTCAATCGTTGGCTTTTCGCCTTTTTCTACACAGGCTTTATGCACGATGACTTTTTTCGCATTGAGGGACGGTAAATCGTACATCGTATCTAGCAACAAGTTTTCAACGATAGAACGCAGCCCCCTTGCCCCTGTTTTGCGGGCGATGGCTTTTTGGGCGATGGCGATCAATGCCTCTTGCTCAAATTGCAGTTCCACGCCTTCCATTTGGAACAGGGCTTGATATTGCTTGATGATCGCATTTTTCGGTTCGGTCAGAATACTGATCAGGGCTTTTTCGTCCAATTCTTCCAAAGGGGTAACCACAGGCAGACGCCCGATTAGCTCGGGGATCAAGCCGAATTTCACCAAATCTTCTGGCTCAACTTGTTTGAATAATTCGGTCAGATCTTCACGATCTTTATCCTTTTTCAATTCCGCACCAAAGCCGATGCCGCCTTGTTTGTTGGTGCGACTTTCCACGATTTTATCCAAACCCGCAAAAGCCCCGCCACAAATGAACAGGATTTTTGAGGTATCAACGGGAATGGTTTCGCTTTTCGGGTGTTTACGGCTGCCCTGCGGGTTGATATTCGCCACTGTGCCTTCCACCAATTTCAATAAGGCTTGTTGCACGCCCTCGCCCGAGACATCACGGGTTAAGGACGGATTTTCCGATTTGCGAGTGATTTTGTCGATTTCATCAATGAAAATAATGCCTCGCTCGGCTTGTTCCGCATCGAAATCGCATTTCATCAACAATTTTTGGATCACGTTTTCCACATCTTCCCCCACATAACCTGCTTGGGTGAGGGTGGTGGCATCCGCCACTGCAAACGGCACGTTCAAACGGCGAGCTAAGGTTTCAGCGAGCAAAGTTTTACCGCTACCCGTTGGACCGATCAGCAAAATGTTACTTTTGCCTAGCTCAACACCGCCCGTTTCTTGATGTCCTGATAACGCATTTTTTAACCGCTTGTAATGGTTGTAAACCGCCACCGACAGCACTTTTTTCGCGTGATTTTGCCCGATCACATATTCATCTAAATGGGCGTGAATTTGGTGTGGGATTGGCACATTTTCAAAGAACGCAGGTTCGCTTTTTTCTTCGGCTTTTTCTGCGTTTTGTGGATCGTCTTGGCTATGTAGCAGGGCGTAAGATTCGTCAATACATTCGTTACAAATATGCCCTTCCGTGCCTTCGATCATATATTGCACTTCATTACGGCGTTTGCCACAAAATCCGCAATGGGGTTGTTTTTCAAAATCGCTCATTGTTATCCTCTTTCGGTCAGCACTTTGTCGATCAAGCCATAGGCTTGGGCTTCTTCCGCCGACATAAAATTATCCCGCTCGGTATCCGCCATTACTTTTTCAAATGGCTGATTGCTGTGCTCTGCCATACGGCGAGTGAGGGTCTCTTTTAATTTCAAAATTTCTTGGGCGTGGATTTGAATATCGGTCGCCTGACCACGATAGCCGCCCAAAGGTTGATGGATCATCACACGGGCGTGAGGTAACGCAAAGCGTTTGCCTTTCGCCCCACCCGACAGCAAAAACGCCCCCATTGAGCAAGCCTGCCCGATGCAAAGGGTGCTGACATCTGGCTTGATGAAATTCATTGTGTCGTAAATCGCCAAGCCTGCGGTTACTACGCCCCCTGGTGAATTGATGTAAAGATGAATATCTTTTTCAGGATCTTCGGATTCTAAAAACAGTAATTGTGCCACGATTAAATTCGCCATACGGTCTTCCACTTCGCCGTTGAGGAAAATAATTCGCTCTTTTAATAATCGTGAATAAATATCGTAGGATCTTTCGCCTTTTGAGGTCTGCTCGACCACCATTGGAATTACACTCATTTTTGTTCCTTATCATCGTGAAAAAACGGCACATTCTACCAAACTTTCACAAAATATCATTAACAACAAGCGGGTAGATTGCTAAAATTCTTGCTCGCCCTCGCCCGTTTACGGGAGAGGGACAGAAATTGACTTCGTATAGAAGTCAATTTCAGGGAGAGGGAAATTTAATATCATAAGTTAATATCAAAAAAATGCATTTTACCGAAATTCAAACCGCTTTTGAAAATTGCCAATCTTGGGAAGAAAGATACCGCTTGTTGGTGCAACTGAGCCGCCAACTGCCGAAATTAAGTGAAGATCAACTATCGGAATTGCCCGAAATTGAGGGGTGCGAAAGCCGATTGTGGTTTCAATTTGAAGCCGAACCTCGCCAAATTTTCGCATTTAGCGATGCTCGTTTAATGCAAGGGATTTTGCAGATTGTGCAAACCCTTTTGCTCGAAACGCCCACGGAAAAACTGGCGGAATTGGATTTACAAGGGGTGTTTAATCAGCTCAAAATCAGCCAAAACCTCACCCAAACTCGCCTCAATGGCTTGGCGGAAATTCAGCGGATTGTGCAAAACGCCATTCGCCCATAAAAAAATGCCTCGTTTAACGAGGCATTTTTGCGATGTGCTGACCGATTATTTTTCTGTATTCGGTAAATTTTGATCGAGGAAATCTTGGTTCACATCAATCGAAGCACGGGAACGCAAATCTTGCAACAAGTTTTGGCGTAAGTTCTCTTGATTAGCTCGATCAAAGCCCGCTTCCACCGCTTTGAATTGCTCTGGGTTGCCGTCCACCACTTTATCAAGGGCAACGATCAACACATCGCCTTGGCTGTTGCGAGCCACTTGATAGGTCGGCTTATCCGTTGGTTTCGCCATTGCAAATACGGTTGGGGTTAAGATCGGCTGATCCGCAAGGGCTTTCAAATAAACGAGATCCTGCGTTTCGCCAAAGGTAACGCCTTCGGCTTTGCCCTCGTTCAAGGCTTTGAGCTGCTGCTCGGCACGCTCGGTTAAGGCTTTTTCCGCTTTTTCACGTTTGAGCATTGTTTCAATTTGCGCTTTCGCCTCGTCTAAGGTTTTTTCACGCTCTGGCTGATATTCGCTCACACGCACAAACATTGTGCGTTGCTGATCCCCCTCGCTCAAATCAATCGCTTCGGAATTTTGCGCGTTTTGACGCAATTCCCCCTCAAATAAAGCGTTGAGAATTTTGTCGTTTTTCAATGCTTCTGGCACATTATCACGGGTAAAGGCTTCGGTTTTTTGCACCGCTACCCCACCTGCTTTCGCCACTTCGGCAAGGGACGTGGTGTTTTCAAAGGCTTTGTTCGCCATTTCACGGGTAACGTTGGCGTATTCGGTTAATTCCAACTCTTTACGCACGATTTGAGCGATTTGCTCTTTCACTTGGGCGAGTGGAATGGTGGTTGAATCTTTACGCTCTAACACTTTGATGATGTGGTAAGCCCCGTCCACTTTCACAGGTTGGCTGACTTGCCCTACGGCTAATTTTGCTGCCGTTTCTTCAAACGCCGCTGGGAACACGCCTGCTTTCGCCCAGCCTAAATCGCCCCCTTGGCTGGCGGAAAGTTTATCCGCTGATTTTTGCTCGGCAAGTTTGGCGAAATCTTCGCCGTTTCGTACCGCTTGTTCAATCGCTTGGGCTTCTTTTTCGTCCGCCACTTGAATGTGAGCTAAGCGAGATTCCCCATTAGTGGTAAATTGATCGAGGTTTTTATCGTAGTAGGTTTGAATTTGCTCATCGCCCACTTGCACCTTGCTTTCCACCTCTTTCGGGGTAATGGTAACGTATTCCACCGTCAATTTTTCAGGGGCAAGTAATTTGGTTTTATTGGCATCATAGAACGTTTGCATTTCCGCTGGCGAAACCGTTTGAGCCTGCATTTCTGCCGCAAGCGGGTAGTTTGCTAAACGAATTTGGCGTTGTTGGAACAGCAATTTCGCCAATAAATTTTGTTGAGCTGGCACGCTGAAATCGCTGTTTACGATCCCCTCTTGAATTTGTGCAAATAATAAGCCCTCACGCACCACGTTCGCGTAGCCGTCTGCGGTTAAGCCACTGTTACGCAAGGTTTGCAAATAGAGATCGTTATTGAATTTGCCGTCTTGTTGGAAATAAGGGCTATTGACGATTTCCGCTTTGATTTGATCCGCTGAAATGCCTAATTTGAGATCGCTGGCATATTGACGCAATAATTCATCGTTGATCAAATTATCCAAAATGCCTTGATTGAACGATTTGGCGTATTCTGGGGTTTCCATTAAATCCCAAAATTTCGCCCCAAGTTGTTGATTTAATTGCGTTTCTTGCTGTCTTTTTAAATTGTTGAACGCCTGTTGGGAAACTTCTTCGCCGTTTACTTTTACCACCGAATTGTTGCCGCCAATCAAGCCGCCGCCGATGCCACCCAACACGAAAGAGAGGGAAACCAACGCAAAAATCACTTTAAAAACAGGACCGTTCGTCCGTTCGTGCCATTTTTCAATCATTGTTTATTCCTAAATTTAGACAAAAATTGTCGGCAATTATAAAGGAAAGTTGTGCGTTATCAAAAGTGATAATCGGCATTTTGTGAAAATTCGCCAAAATCTTACCGCTTGCCCACCAAAAATCAGGGATTTCCGCTTTCATTTTGGGGAAAAATTTGTTTTAATTTCCGCCTTGTTCCGCCACCCAATGCGGCACAATTTTTTGATTTCTGAAAGGATTACCTATGGGTATTTACGCATACATCTGTTTTCTCTCGGCACTCGCCATTTTACTCGGTTTTATCACAAGCAAAATCAGCGATAAAGTGCAATCCACCATTGCAATTACCGCTTCCGCGATGGTTTGTTCCATTCTCGTTTGGATTTTAGGTTCACTCGGCTTATTCAACATTGACACCATTGCCACCAACGTAATGGAACAGATCGACTTCAAAAGTTTCTTGTTAAACGGGATTTTAGGCTTCTTGCTCTTTGCGGGATCGCTCGGGGTAAAATTGCCGATTTTGAAAGATCAAAAATGGGAAATCGCCATTTTCGCCCTGTTTTCCACCCTTGCGTCCACTTTCTTGATTGCAGGGGCGATTTATTTGATCGCCAACTTAATCGGTTTGCCGATTGATTTCATTTACTGCGTGGTGTTCGGGGCGTTAATTTCGCCCACCGACCCGATTGCGGTGTTAGCCATCATCAAAAACTTACGCGCCCCAAAACGCCTTTCAATGCAGGTTGAGGGGGAATCGCTGTTCAATGACGGCGTGGGTTTAGTGATTTTCGTAACCGTCTTTGCGGTGGCGTTTGGCGGTCAAGAAGCCAGTTTCACGGGCATTATGGGCTTGTTCTTGCACGAGGCAATTGGTGGGATTTTATTCGGTTTCGTCCTCGGATTTATCGCCCATATTTTAATTTCGTCCACTGATGACGGTAGTATGGAAATCCTGCTTACCCTCACCATTCCAACTGCGGGCTTTATGTTCGCCAACAATGTATTAGCGGTGTCGGGGGCATTAGCTATGGTGGTGTCAGGGATTATGATCGGCAACTGGACTCGCCGTTCAGGCTTTTCCGAACAGAGCCAACGTTACCTCGATCACTTCTGGGAAATGATCGACCACTTCCTCAACTCGTTGCTGTTCTTCTTAATCGGCTTCGCCCTGTTGTTGGTGGATTTCAACATCTACGGCATTATCCTAATGGTGGTGGCAATTCCTGTTTGTTTAGCGGCTCGCTATTTCAGCCTCTGGATGCCTTACCGTGCAATGCAACAAGTTCGCACCTACAACCCTTACACCCTCAAAATTATGACGTGGGGTGGCTTGCGTGGTGGCTTGGCGTTGGCGATGGCTCTCTCAATTCCAGCCAAAACCGCTTTTGTCGGCGATGGGATTGATGTGAAAGAAATTATCCTTGTGATGACCTATTCGGTGGTAATGTTCTCGATTTTGGTACAAGGCTCAACGGTTGAACCAATGATCCGCAAATCGAAACAGGTTGATCCAAACCGCGAGGAATACTTACAACCAAGCAATTCTTCCCACTAACGTGAAGAAATTGCTTGATAAGCGGTCGGATTATCATTAAAATCCACACTTCCTGTCGTAGCTGGATTAGAGATCGGCTATTGATGTATTTTTAACCTCACTTTACGGAGTAAATAAAATGTCTCTAAGCGTAGAAGCAAAAGCAAAAATCGTGGCTGAATTTGGTCGTGATGCAAAAGATACGGGTTCATCAGAAGTGCAAATCGCACTTTTAACCGCTCAAATCAACCACTTACAAGCACACTTTGCTGAGCACAAAAAAGATCACCACGGTCGTCGTGGTTTATTACGTATGGTTTCACGCCGTCGTAAATTATTAGACTACCTCAAACGTACTGATCTTGCTAAATACTCAGAAACTATCGCACGTTTAGGTTTACGTCGCTAATTTCCGAACAAAAAACAACCGAGCTTAGGCTCGGTTTTTTATTTCTACCCTTTATTTTAGGAAAGCAAAATGGCATTCGCTTCACTTTTTACCCTACTTGATGACATCGCCACCGTGCTAGACGATGTGGCAATAATGACCAAAGCCGCCGCCAAGAAAACCGCAGGCGTAATCGGCGATGATCTCGCCCTCAACGCCAACCAAGTGAGTGGCAAAGAGATCAAACCCGAGCGAGAACTACCTATCGTTTGGGCGGTGGCAAAAGGCTCTTTTATCAACAAATTGATTTTGATTCCTCTCGCTCTGTTGCTCTCGGTTTATCTGCCAATGGCAATTACCCCCTTGCTAATGATCGGCGGAGCTTATCTCTGTTTTGAGGGTGTGGAAAAGTTACTGCATAAATTGCTACATAAAGCGGATAATGGTCAAACGGAAGTCAGTACCCTTTCAGAACAAGATAAAATCAAAGGGGCAATCCGCACCGATTTTATCCTTTCCGCGGAAATTGTGATTATCGCCCTCGGCGTGATGCAAGAATCCGCCTTACTCACCAAAATTTTAACCCT
The DNA here is from genome assembly GCF_002015115.1 of Haemophilus paracuniculus. Classification (GTDB taxonomy): domain Bacteria; phylum Pseudomonadota; class Gammaproteobacteria; order Enterobacterales; family Pasteurellaceae; genus Haemophilus_E; species Haemophilus_E paracuniculus. Next base: position 15,950 of record NZ_MUYA01000003.1, on the reverse strand, counting down.
TTCTGCGATTGGGATCGGCATTACCATTTTTGTTTACGGGCTGGTTGGCTTGATCGTCAAATTAGACGACATCGGTTTATGGCTACTCAACAAAAAAAGCCGCCTCGCACAAGCGGTCGGCAACGGCATTTTACGCATTATGCCGTGGGTAATGAAAACCCTCTCGGTGGTCGGCACCATTGCAATGTTCCTCGTGGGCGGCGGTATTTTCTCGCACTATGTGCCACAAATTCATCACTTTATCGCCAACCTGAATTTAAACCCTGCTATCGCACCGCTTGCCGACCTCGTGCTAGGCGTGATTATCGGGGCGATTGTATGTGCCGTGGTATTACCGTTAATCAAAGTATTCAGTAAAAAAGCCTAATGAAAACAAGCATTTACGACACCCCCATTTTCTTTGAACGCTACCAGCAACTTCGCCAAAACCCGATCAGCCTGAATGAAGTGGTGGAAAAACCGACAATGTTCTCACTGCTGCCCGACCTCAACGGCAAAAAAGTGTTGGATCTCGGTTGTGGCACGGGGGTGCATTTGCAGCATTATTTGGCTTGCGGGGCGAAAAAAGTGGTGGGGTTGGATCTATCTGCTTTGATGTTAAAACAGGCGGAAAGCAACCTCATCGCACAGGGCTACACGGCGGAACATTTCCGCCTACATTGCTTGCCAATGGAACAGCTAGACCAAATTCCCGAACAAGATTTTGACCTGATTACCAGTTCATTCGCCTTTCATTATGTGGCGGATTTTGCCGATCTAGTCGCCAAAATTTCCGCCAAACTGACCGCTTGTGGCACGCTGATTTTCTCGTAAGAACACCCGATTGTAACCTGCTATCGGCAGGGCAACCGCTGGGAAAAAGATGAGCAAAAACAACAAGTTGCCTACCGTTTAAACTATTATCGAGACGAAGGCGAACGGGATCGCAGTTGGTTTCAACAGCCATTCAAAACCTATCACCGCACCACCGCCACCATTCTCAATCAACTGATCCAAGCAGGTTTTGAAATCCAACAAATCGAAGAACCAATGCTCGCCACCCAACCCGAATGGCACGCCGAATTTAAAGACCTACAACACCGCCCACCGTTGTTGTTCGTCAAAGCAAACAAGCGGTAGGATTTTGGGAAAATTCTGCGGTCTGGGTCGCGAGCATCGCGACCCTACGTAGGGACGCCACGCTGGCGTCCTTGCTTTCCATTTGAAATTAACGAATCTGCTCAACGCAAAATGACGGGGAAATGTTTTTCGAACAAAAATTTAAAATGTGAGGAAATTTTATATTTGATCTTTGCTGTACAACAATCCTACCCCTTATTTAAACCGAGATTAACCATCACTAAATTCGGGTTAAAGCTGTATCGTAAACTTCGTTATCGGCTCGGCGACCTACGGTCAAAAGCAAAATATAAATTTCATCATCATTCACTTGATAAATTAACCGAACACCTGCTTTTTTCAGCTTAATTTTATAGCATTGATGCAATTCACCACCCAACCGATTTTTAGGAATGTGTGGATTTTCAACCACTTTATCTAATTTCTTGCGTAATTGCTGTTTAACCGCTGGGTCAAGTTTAGCTAATTCAACCACAAAATCCTCGTGAACTTTGATTGAATAAGCCATTGTAATGCCCTATGAAAAAAGCTCGTCTAAGGTCGTTTCTTTGATTTTATCCGTCTCGGCTAACCGCTTTTTGACCAAAGCATAAAGATCCGCATCTTCATCAGACACAATAATCTGCTTCATCGGCATTTTGCCCGTGTCCGCCACATACGCCAAAAAAGTACGAATGGCATCAGATGGGGTAACGCCTAATTTATCAAACGCCAAAAAGGCTTGTTGCTTGATTGCATCATCAACACGGATATTTAAATTTGCCATATTTACCTCACTATTTTTTGTGTAATGTAAAACAAACGTAAAACAAAGGCAATCTTTCTTTATGTAAAGGGTAAAATTAAAAAAAATCCTACCCCTTGCAAAAACAAAAACGCCACTGATTTCTCAGTAGCGTTTTCTATTTTTGGGGAAAGAGCGATTACATCATTCCGCCCATTCCACCCATACCGCCCATTCCGCCGGCGAGGTCGGCTTTGTCGTCTTTCGGTAGGTCGGTGATCATACATTCGGTGGTGATCATCAAGCCTGCGATAGAAGCGGCGAATTGTAACGCTGAACGGGTTACTTTGGTTGGGTCGAGGATACCCATTTCGATCATATCGCCGTATTGCTCGGTTGCGGCGTTATAGCCGAAGTTGCCGCTGCCGTCTTTCACGTTGCGAGCTACCACTGAGGCTTCTTCGCCTGCGTTGGTTACGATTTGGCGTAATGGGGCTTCCATTGCACGCAAGGCAAGTTTGATCCCCACATTTTGCTCTTCGTTGTCGCCTTTGAGGCTTGCCGCCACTTTGCTTGCCGCACGCACAAGGGCTGTACCACCACCTGCTACGATACCTTCTTCCACCGCCGCACGGGTCGCGTGAAGTGCATCATCAACACGGTCTTTCTTCTCTTTCATTTCAACTTCGGTCGCTGCACCGACTTTGATAACTGCCACACCGCCAGCGAGTTTCGCCACACGTTCTTGCAATTTCTCTTTGTCGTAATCCGAAGTTGATTCTTCGATTTGCTGACGAATTTGAGCCACACGAGCTTTGATTTGTGCTTCATCACCCACGCCGTCAATAATGGTGGTGTTATCTTTTGAGATCACTACACGTTTCGCTTGACCAAGCTCTTCGAGGGTCGCTTTCTCTAATTCCATACCGATTTCTTCGGAAATCACTGTGCCAGCGGTTAAGATCGCAATATCTTGCAACATTGCTTTACGGCGATCTCCAAAACCAGGGGCTTTCACCGCCGCCACTTTCACGATACCACGCATTGTGTTCACCACGAGGGTCGCTAACGCTTCGCCCTCAATATCTTCGGCGATGATTAACAACGGTTTACCTGCTTTTGCGACCGCTTCAAGCACTGGCAAAATCTCACGGATATTGCTGATTTTTTTGTCCACCAACAAAATGTACGGATTATCTAATTCCACTGTGCCAGCTTCTGGTTTATTGATGAAATATGGCGAGAGATAGCCACGGTCAAACTGCATACCTTCCACTACGGCTAATTCATCGTCTAAGCCCGTGCCGTCTTCCACGGTGATCACGCCCTCTTTGCCTACTTTTTCCATCGCTTGGGCGATCAATTTACCCACCGAATTATCTGAGTTGGCTGAAATTGTGCCGACTTGCTCGATCTCTTTTGAGGTTTCGCACGGTTTAGAGAGCGATTTCAATTCCTCAACCACCGCAGACACCGCTTTATCGATCCCACGTTTAAGATCCATCGGGTTCATACCTGCCGCAACGGCTTTCAAGCCCTCGTTCACAATAGCTTGGGCTAACACGGTCGCCGTAGTTGTACCGTCCCCTGCCGCATCATTCGCTTTCGAGGCAACTTCTTTTACCATTTGAGCGCCCATATTCTCGAATTTGTCTTCTAATTCGATCTCACGAGCCACCGAAACACCGTCTTTGGTAATGGTCGGCGCGCCAAAGGCTTTATCTAACACCACATTACGACCTTTCGGGCCAAGGGTTACTTTTACTGCATCGGCTAAAACATTCACGCCTTTCAACATTTTACCGCGTGCATCGTTACCAAATTTTACGTCTTTTGCTGCCATTTTGTTGTCCTCTCAAATTATTCTACAATCGCCAAAATATCGTTTTCAGAAAGAATTAACACCTCTTCGCCGTCAATTTTCTCTGTTTTCACGCCATAACCTTCATTGAAAATCACCACATCGCCCACTTTCACCGCAAGCGGTTGGATTGCACCATTTTCCAACAAACGACCATTGCCCACCGCAATCACTTTACCTCGGGTAGATTTAGTCGCTGCCGACCCCGTTAAAACGATCCCACCAGCGGATTTCGTTTCAACTTCTTCACGTTTTAAAATTACTTTATCGTGTAATGGACGAATACTCATTGTTTGTTCCTCTTAGTAAAAACTTTGTGCCAAACCGCACAACGAGCCACTATATAAAGCCAAATTTTGGGCTTTCAAGGGGGGATGGGGAAAATTTTTAAAAATCCTCCCCCTTGCAATGGATAAAAACAAGGGACGCATTGCGTCCCTTTATTTCGATCATTCGTATTTATCCCGCTATCGTCATCTGCCCTGCGTAGAGGATAAACAGACGCAAGCAGAGGATGCCGAATAAGCCGCAGCTGGCGAGGGCGATGATAAAGCCTTTGCTGTGTTTGAGCTTGTCGTTGGCAAGTTGGTTGGTGAGGAATGGGAAAATTAAGCCGATACCGACTATGCACACCCAGAAAATCGTTCCCCAGAATCCTGTGAGGGCGTTTACCGCAGAGAGGGTTTTCGCACCGCCACCGTAGTATAAGCCCACGAAGAAGCAGAATAGCACCACCATTTCCACCAACACGGTTGGGGTTTCGATTTTGTGCAGGAAATGCACTTCATCGGAATGGGTGGATAGTTTGCCTACGGTTAAAATCGCGATCAACAGTGCGGCGACGCCTGATGAAGCCCCTGAAACCAAAAAGAGGATTGGTAAAACAGGGTTGTTCAGCATTGGGTAACTGACGAGTGCTGAAAGTAGGAAACCTGTGTAAGCCCCCAGCACCACGGCGAGGAAGAGCAAGAATAATTCAATTGGGTTGATGAATTTTTCTGCGATGCCGAGCCATTTCACCACAAAACCGAGTTTTGGCACGAAGCGGTTGATTAAACAAGCGATCAGATCTTTGAAAATAATCGCCAGCCAAAGGAAGATCACCGCCATATAAACTTGGAACATCATTACGCCCATCGACATAATGGAATTGAACTGGTAGTTAAACATTAAGTACCAGAATGTCCAAGGTTTAGTGAGGTGGAAGATCAAAATCAATAAACCAAGGGTTACTGACCCAGGGGCAAGCACCGCTGTTGAGCGAATCAGCCAATTTTCACTTGGCTTTTCGAGTTTACGGCTACGCTTGTAAAGCACCGCTAAAATGGTTGTGCCAGAAGCGATCCCTAATAAAAAGAGGTAGATCGCAATGGTGTAATCCCACACGAGATTGGGCGTTTGAAAAGGAACATAGTCGTTCATCGTCTTGGCTCTCCGTGTTCAAATGGGACGTGATATAAATTCGGTTCGGTGCCGAGTTCCACTTTGGTGCGGTAAACGGGTTTTTCTTTGACGAGGCGAGCGATTTCGCTGTTTGGATCGTTCATATCGCCAAAAGTTAATGCTTTGGTTGGGCAAGCCTCAACGCAAGCGGGTTGTTTTCCTTGTGCCAAGTTGGTATCACGACAGAAGTTACATTTATCCGCCGATTTTTTCTCTGGGTGGATAAAGCGGACACGATACGGACAAACGGCAATACAGTATTGACAGCCAACGCAGAGATCGGGATTTACATCAACGATCCCCGTTGATTTATCAATGTAAGACGCCCCCGTTGGGCAAACGCTCACACAAGGGGCGTTCGAACAATGTTGGCAGGATTGACGGTAAAATTCGTATTTGACGTTTGGAAATTCGCCATAAGGCTCGCTGCGGATAATTTCTAAGCGAGAAACACCCTCTGGCACTTTGTTGGTTTCACGACAAGCGTCCATACAAGCGGTACAGCCGATACAAGACTGCTCATCGTGCAACATCGCATAGCGAATAGGTTTTTTTTCGTCTGCGGCTAAGGCGATTGATCCCGTGGCAACCCCTGTGGTTGCCACGATAGCGATTGCACCTGCACCCGAGACGAAATCACGGCGAGAGCAACTCATTATTTTTCTTCCTTAGCAGGTTCAGCTTGTTGGCTTTTTTGTTGATGAATGTTGGTGTGGCAATCAACGCAGAGTTTCACGCGTTGTTTTTGCCCAATCCCTTTCATCGGTTCTTTGTCTGGGTGAACTTTGTGGCAGTTGGTACAAGTGATTTTTGCTGCGTGCGTATCGTGAGCCCAGAAGGTTTCACGCAATTTGGTTGGATTGTGGCACGCAAAGCAGACTTGATTTTGTTCTGCAACACTACGTTCGAGTAATGGATTTTTCGCTTTATTTTCGAGTGAGCTAAAACGCATTACATCTTTCACACCCTTACGGTGATCTTCGGAAATATTGCCGTGGCAACTGACACAGTTAAGCGGTTTACTATTGTTAGGGCTAACCGTATCCTTTTGGAAGTGCTTACCTGCGTGTTGGAAATTTTCCATATTGGAAACGTGGCAGTTCACACAATAGGTATTCGGATCACGGCGAGCATCTTCGGCAATGGTTTTGCCGTCCACATTCGCAAGGGGATCTGTCCACATCGGTTTTGGCTGCGATGGCATTTCTGCCACCGCAACGGACATTGCGAAAAAACTGCCTAAAACGACCGCTTGTTTAGCGATTTTTGCGAGAAAATTTTTCATTTGAACCTCAACTTAGCGATTATTTCGCATCGGCTGGATCAGCGATTAAGCCTTTTTTCTTCGCTTCGGCTTCCCATTGTGGTACGACTGTGCGTAAGAATTCCGCTTTCTCACGGTTTTCTTTTTCCATATCAATACCCATTACTTTTTGTGCCTTTTCACGGGTTGAAATATCTGGAATTTGAACAGGGGTTGCGACACCACGTTTGGTTAAGACCACACCCAATTTCGCACGAGCGTCTGCGGCACGGTCGATACCTGTGGCGATAATGCGTAAGGTTTCATCTGGGGCGTGCATATAGCTACCGTGTCCTGCGGCGGCGAAGTCCCAACGCCATTGTGCGTGGCGGATCGCTTGCAAGATCTCTTTCATTTCGTCTTCGGTTGCACCAGCGTCCCAAGCTGCTTTCGCTTCAAAGTGAGCTTTCACTAATTGATCTTCTAGACGAATGATCGCATCTTTGATTTTTTTCTTATGATCTTGAACACGGGTTTGTAAGGTTTCTTTGCTTTGTTCGTGGCAAGTTTTACAAGTGCTGTCAAAGGCATCAAACGGATTGCCGATTTTGTGATCGGTAAAGATTTTGCCGTCTTTGTCTTTTACTTTCGGCATATGGCAGTCCACACAAGTTACGCCGTTTTTACCGTGCGTACCCATTGACCAAATTTCAAAGTCTGGGTGTTGTGCTTTCAACATTGGTGCTTTTGAAAGGGAATGTGTCCAGTCAGAGAAGTTGATTTCATCGTAGTATTGCTCAATGCTATCCACATCAACGCCTTTATCCCACGGGAAGGTAACTTCTTTGGTTTTGCCTGCGAAATAGTATTCCACGTGGCAGTTTGCACACACAGCGGCACGTTTGCCGAATTTATCTAAGTCTTCAAACTTCCAGCCAACGGTATTTAACGCTCGCAAAACGTGAGGACGAGCAATGCGTAACGCAGGTTTACCCTCTTTAAATTCTTGCGAACCTGTATCGTGGCAGTCGGCACAACCGATAGGATTAACGATTTCAGAGCCATATTTCGCCCATTTCGCACCGAAATAGCCGTCTTCGCCTTTTTCAGAAATCATACGAGCCACATCAGGGCTTTTACACGTCCAGCACGCCATTGGCATTGGGCCATCGTTCTCATTTTTTGGTGCACCCGTACGCAAAATTTCACGCACATCGGTTACGGCGTAGTAGTGTCCACGCGGTTTGTTATACTCTTTTGAGAACGCATAACCGCCCCAAAGCACCACATAGCGTGGATCTTGTTCTAAGGCACTGCTACGGTCGGTGGATTCGGAAGTGGCTTTCCAAGTGTTATATTGCAACGGAAATTCTTTGGCAAATTTCTCGTTTACCGATTCCACTTTAATTGGATTTGCTTCGCGTTTTACCGCTTTGTCTGTTGCCGTTTCGACTTTTTGAGTGTCATCGGTTGCTGGTGCAGGTTTTTCTTCTGCCCATACAGATTGCATACACCCCAACATCGCAATCGTTGCCATTGCTAGGCTTTTTGTTAAACGTTTCACGTTTTATTCCCCCAATGAAAGGTCTATTAAAATGAGAATGTTTCTTATTTAATTTAATAAGAGACGAATATAAAGAAAGGTAGGATAAGGGTATTTTAAAATTAGGGTTTTAGCTATCAAAAAATGATAAATAGTTGAATTAGATCAAACTTTATTGAACAAGTGTGTAACAAACAATCTACATTTATATTTTATCGGTTAAAATAAAAGAGTTATTTAGGTAAAAATAGCCTATTTATTTTAGGGATTTTGTGAGCCATTATCGCAAAATCCATTTATTTTGATTGATGATAATGTGATTACTAAATTGGGTGGCTATGTTAAAATCGCCCCCCTTTTTTCAGCGAATGATTTGTGATGAGCCAACTTAATCAATTACAACTGAACGACATTGCCTGCCAACGGGGCGATAAACTGCTGTTTCAAGGGCTAAATGCCACTTGGCAAGCGGGTAGTTTTGTGCAAATTGAGGGGCATAACGGCATTGGTAAAACTAGCCTTTTACGCATTTTGGCGGGGCTGGCTCGTCCATTGGCGGGCGATGTGAGCTGGAATGGCTTGGCAATTCATAAAAATCGGGAAGAATATCATCACAATTTGCTCTATTTAGGGCATCAAGCGGGAATTAAGCCCGAACTGACCGCTTGGGAAAATTTACGCTTTTATCAGCAAATCAGCCAAAGCGAACAGGGCGATGAAATTTTATGGCAAAGCCTTGAAAAAGTCGGCTTGATTGGGCGAGAAGATTTGCCCGCCAGCCAACTTTCCGCAGGGCAACAAAAACGCATTGCGTTGGCTCGGTTATGGATTTCCAAAGCCCCTTTATGGATTTTAGACGAGCCATTTACGGCGATTGATAAAACAGGGGTAAAACTACTCACAGCACTGTTTGAAAGCCACGCGAAACAAGGCGGTATCGTGATTTTAACCAGCCACCAAGAGATTGAAAGTTCGCAACTGAAAAAAGTGAATCTCGCTCAATTTCAGCCTCTACAAGGGGGTGGATTATGATGATTTTCAGTAAAATTATTCAGCGAGAGCTACAAATCGCGTGGCGGAAGCAGGCGGAATTATTGAATCCATTATGGTTCTTTTTGATCGTATTAACCCTCTTTCCGTTGGTTGTCGGCCCAGATCCGAAATTATTGGCAAAAATTGCCCCTGGGATTGCGTGGGTGGCGGCGTTGCTCTCGGCGTTACTCTCTTTTGAACGCTTATTCCGTGATGATTTTATGGACGGCTCGCTCGAACAGCTAATGCTCACGGCTCAACCCCTCGCTTTGACGGCACTCGCCAAAGTGATCGCCCATTGGCTTTTAACGGGTGTGCCGTTGATTTTGTTATCGCCGATTGCTGGCTTGTTGTTGTCGTTAGAATTTAATTTATGGTTAGCCTTGGTGCTAACTCTGTTGGTCGGTACACCGATTTTAAGTTGCATCGGGGCAATCGGGGTGGCTTTAACTGTCGGGCTTCGCAAAGGCGGGGTGTTGTTGAGCTTGCTGGTTGTGCCGTTATTTATCCCCGTGTTAATTTTCGCTGCGTCTGTGTTGGACGCCGCCAGTTCCAATTTCCCCTATCACGGGCAATTGGCGATTTTGGGGGCAATGTTAGTGGGGGCGGTTACGCTATCCCCCTTTGCGATTGCGGCAGCGTTACGAATTAGTTTAGAACAATAAGGAAAATGTATGTGGAAGTGGTTACACCCTTACGCCAAATCTGAAACACAATACCGCTTGTGCGGTAAATTTATGCCGTTTTTTGCGGTATTAACCGCCCTATTATTGGGCGTGGGGCTAGTTTGGGGCTTGGCTTATGCCCCAGCCGATTATCAACAGGGCAATAGTTTCCGTATTATGTATGTACACGTTCCCACGGCGATTTGGTCGATGGGCGTTTACGCCTCAATGGCAGTGGCGGCGGTAGTTGCCCTCGTGTGGCAAATCAAACAGGCTCATGTGTTTATGATTGCTACTGCACCTATTGGGGCAGTGTTTACCTTTTTAGCCCTTGTAACAGGGGCAGTGTGGGGCAAGCCAATGTGGGGAACTTGGTGGGTGTGGGACGCTCGCTTAACCTCAGAATTGATCCTGCTTTTCCTCTATTTAGGCATTTTAGCCCTTTACACCGCTTTCCAAGATCGGGCAATGGGGGCAAAAGCGGCGGGGATTTTGTGCATTGTCGGCGTGATCAACTTGCCGATTATTCACTTTTCGGTGCAATGGTGGAATACCCTACATCAAGGGGCGAGCATTACCAAATTTGAAAAGCCGTCCATTGCCACCCCAATGTTAATTCCATTGATTTTATGTATTTTCGGCTTTTTAGCCCTCTATATTTGGCTTTCGCTGGTGCGTTATCGGGTGGAATTACTCAAAGAAGATCGCAAACGCCCGTGGGTGCGTGAGTTGGCGAGCAAAGGTGGAAATTTTTAGAAATCCTACCCCTTGTAGTTCTACTTTTCTTTGCTTCGCCAAAGAAAAGTAGCAAAAGAAAGGCGACCCCGAGCATTTTGCTTTTGTTTCGCTTGTTTCTAATTTCTGCGGTCAATTTGTAAACTCGCCTACTGAGTAGGCTCAAACAGTACAAATTGACCTTGAAATTGACGAAACCGCTCAACGCAAAATGACGGGGGGATTTATTCGAGCAATGGTTTGAAATTTTTGAAAATATAAGGTAGATGCTAAAAGGTGGAAATTTTTAGAAATCTTACCCCTTGTAATTGGGTTTATTATTAAATTAAAGAGACGGAGTGAATGATGTTTTTTCAATCGTGGAGTGAATTTTGGGCAATGGGGGGCTACGGTTTTTACGTTTGGCTTTCCTACGGCATTTCATTGCTCACTATTGTGATTTTGATCGCCCAAAGTGTGCGAGGCAAGAAAAAAGTGTTTGAGAGCGTTCGCCGTGAACAACAGCGGGAACAGCGTTTAGCAAGAGGGCAATCGTAATGAATCCAAGACGTAAATCTCGTTTATCGTTAATTTTATTTGTACTACTCGGTATCAGCGTTGCGGCGGGCTTGATGCTTTACGCATTACGTCAAAATATCGACCTATTTTACACCCCGTCTGAAATTATCTACGGTAAAGAAAACGACCCTAGCACCAAACCCGAAGTGGGACAACGTATCCGTGTGGGCGGAATGGTGGTTACAGGTTCGGTGGTGCGTGATCCGAAAAGCCTCAAAGTGCGTTTTGATCTGAACGATATCGGACCTGCGATCAGCGTGGAATATGAAGGGATCTTGCCTGATCTCTTCCGTGAAGGGCAAGGCATTGTGGCACAAGGGGTGTTGAAATCGCCAACTTTGTTAGAAGCCACGGAAGTGTTGGCGAAACACGATGAAAACTATGTACCACCAGAGCTTGATGAACAGATGAAAAAAGCCCACAAACCAATGGGCGTATCGGATTTGAAAAACGAAAGTGAGCGAGATCGAGCCGAAAAAGCTCGTCAAGCCAGTGAGAAAGAAGGTCAAAAATGATTGCGGAATTAGGAAATTATAGCCTCGCCCTTAGCTTGGCGATTGCGGTGCTTTTGACCATTTTCCCACTTTGGGGGGCGGCGAAAGGCAACTCGCAACTGATGGCGTTAGCTCGCCCAATGACGTTTGGCTTATTTTTAAGCCTCACGCTCTCTTTTGCGTGCCTGTTTTACCTGTTTGCGGTAAATGATTTTAGCGTCAAATATGTGGCAACCAACTCAAACAGCACCTTGCCATTACAATACCGCTTGTCAGGCGTGTGGGGGGCTCACGAGGGATCGTTATTACTCTGGATCTGGCTACTCGCCTGTTGGAGTGCGGCGGTGGCGTTGTTCAGTAAACAGTTGCCACGGGAAGCGGTTGCTCGCGTTCTGGGCGTTCTCGGCTTGGTAACGCTGGGCTTTTTGATCTTTATTTTATTTACCTCAAATCCCTTTACCCGCACTTTCCCTGATTTCCCTGTGGACGGGCGTGAATTGAATCCGTTGCTACAAGATGTGGGCTTGATTTTCCACCCGCCGCTGCTCTATATGGGCTATGTAGGGTTCTCGGTGGCGTTTGCGTTCTCAATTGCCTCATTGATGTCGGGAAAATTGGACACCGCTTGGGCGAGATGGTCTCGTCCGTGGACAATGGCGGCGTGGATTTTTCTTACCCTTGGGATCGTGCTTGGCTCTTGGTGGGCGTATTACGAACTCGGCTGGGGCGGTTGGTGGTTCTGGGATCCAACGGAAAACGCCTCGCTAATGCCGTGGTTAGCAGGAACGGCGTTACTGCACTCGCTGGCGGTAACGGAAAAACGTGGCTCATTCAAAACCTGGACGGTGCTACTCGCCATTCTGGCGTTTTCGCTCTGTTTGGTTGGCACGTTCTTGGTGCGTTCGGGGATTTTGGTTTCGGTACACGCTTTCGCTTCAAACCCAACCCGAGGCTTGTATATTTTGGCGTATTTAGTGGTCGTAATCGGTGGCTCACTCGCCCTTTATGCCTACAAAGGTAGCCAAATTCGTTCCCGTGATAATGCGGAACGCTATTCCCGTGAAACAATGTTGCTCGCCAACAACTTGTTGTTAATGGCGGCGTTGGTGGTGGTGTTCTTAGGCACTTTGTTACCGCTGGTGCATAAGCAGTTAGGATTAGGGACGATCTCTATCGGTGCCCCATTCTTCGATAGAATGTTCCTGTTAATTATGATCCCATTTGCACTATTTTTGGGAATCGGACCCCTTGTAAAATGGCGGCGTGATCAGGTTTCGCATATTCGCAAACCTGTGATTGTTAGTCTTATCATTATGTTGATTGCTGGTTTTGGCTTGCCATATTTACTGCAAGACGGCGTTACCGTCAGTGCGGTGCTAGGGATTATGATGGCGGTATTTATCGTCTGCTTATCTCTCTACGAATTGCATAAACGAGCTACCCACCGTGAATCCTTTTTCGTTGGCGTGCGAAAAATTTCCCGTTCTCATTGGGGAATGGTGTTGGCTCACTTAGGTTTAGCGATGAGCATTTGGGGCGTTGCCTTTACTCAAAATTACAGCATTGAACGTGATGTGCGAATGAATATTGGCGACACCACCAACATTGCAGGTTACGATTTTACCTTTGTCGGATTAAGCGATGCGGACGGCCCGAACTACACGGGTGGCAAAGCCCAAGTCGATGTGGCTCGCAACGGTAAATTAGAGGCAAGTTTATTTGCGGAAAAACGTTTTTACACCGTGAGTAAAATGCCAATGACCGAAGCCGCGATCGACTGGGGTTTCAGCCGTGATATTTATGTGGCGTTAGGCGAAAAATTTGAAGATGATTCGTGGGCGTTGCGTTTGTATTACAAACCATTCGTGCGTTGGATCTGGATCGGCGGCTTATTTATGGCTCTCGGCGGATTGCTCTGTATGCTTGATCGCCGTTATCGCTTTGGGGCGTTGCTCAATAAAAATCGTAATGAGGCGTAATCGTTATGAATAAAAAACTCTATTTACCTTTAATTATTTTTGTTGCCGTGTGTGTGGCGTTTTTCGTGCAACTGCAACGCAACGCCGAGGGCAACGACCCTCGTGCCTTGGAAAGTGCGTTAATCGGCAAGCCCGTGCCGAGCAAAATAATGTACGATTTGTTTGAAAATAAAGAGTACGACAACAAACTCTTTCAGCAAGGCAAACCGATTTTGCTTAATGTGTGGGCGACTTGGTGTCCGACTTGTTATGCAGAACATACTTACCTCAATAAATTAGCGGATCAAGGGATCACCATTGTTGGGGTGGATTACAAAGACGACACCCAAAAAGCGATCAAATGGCTGAAAGATCTCGGCAACCCTTATCAAGTGGTGCTGAAAGATGAAAAAGGGGCTTTTGCCTTTGATCTCGGGGTTTATGGTGCGCCAGAAACCTTTATTGTGGATAAAGACGGCATTATTCGTTACCGCCACACGGGCGATGTGAACGACAAAGTGTGGAACGAAAAATTACTGCCGATTTACAACCAACTGTTAGGGCAAAAATAATGAAAAAACTGACCGCTTGTTTACTGCTTTTGTTGAGCGTATCCGCCGTTGCCACCATTGAGGTGGTGGAATTTAACTCGCCGCAACAAGAGCAAGATTACCGTGCTTTGATTCAAGAATTGCGTTGCCCGCAGTGCCAAAATAACAACATTGCCGATTCCAACGCCACCATTGCCACCGATATGCGTGCCAAAGTGTTGGAATTATTGAAAGAGGGCAGAACCAAGCAAGACGTTACCAACTATATGATCGAACGCTACGGCAATTTCGTTACCTACGATCCGCCCGTTACCGCTGGCACGATCATCTTATGGATCGCCCCGATCCTAATGTTACTGTTTGGCTTCGGCTTTTTATGGCGAAGAAAATCCCAGCCCAAAGCCCAACAAGCGGTCAGTTCCGCTGAAATTTTAACAGACGAACAAAAACAGCGTCTCAACGCATTATTAAAAGACAAGGAATAACCGATGATACTCTGGTTTTTTATCGCTTTAATCACGCTCGTGATGCTGGCGATCTGCTTTTATCCCCTGTTCCGCCCAATGCCAACAGGCGAGGGGGTAAAACGGGAAGAATTAAATAAAGCCTTTTATTTCAACCGCTTACAAGAATTAGAGCGAGACGAACAGCTCGGGCTATTAGAAAATAGCCAACAGCTCAAAACGGAATTGCAGCAATCTTTATTGCAAGATATTCCGAGTGAACAAGCACAAACAAAACAAACGGCGTTTAACCCGAAAATCGCCTTAGGTGCAGGGGTATTTTTGCTGATTTTAATGGCAGGGGCGACTTACCTCAAAGTTGGCTCGCCACAAGCCGAAATGATGATGAGCAAAACCTACCAGAAATTGCCCTATTTCTTCGATCAACTAAAAGCAGGAAAAGAGCTAAGTGAAAGCGAATTGCAACAATTCAGCACCGCCTTACGCCTCAAATTGCAAGATGAACCGAATAACGCCGCAATGTGGTCGTTACTCGGCAAAATCGCAATGCAAGGGGAAAAATGGCAACTCGCCCTCGATGCGAACGAACAAGCCAACAAACTTGAACCCGATAATGTCGATTACAAAATCGAATACGCCCGCATTTTGGTCTTTTCCTCAGAAAAAGAGGACAAAGAGAAAGGGCTGGAACTACTGAAACAGGTGGTGCGAAAAGATCATTCCAACATCGAAGCCTTGAATTTATTGGCGTTCCAATATTTTGAAGCGGAAGATTACAAAATGGCAGCCCTCACTTGGGCAATGGTGCTAAAACTAATGCCCGCCGATGACCCTCGCGTGCCTGTGATTGAACGCAGTATCCAAACCGCCCGAGAGTCGCAAAAGGCGAATGAAAAATAAGGCTTTTCGCTAAATTTTCCCCTTACAAGGGGTAGGATCTTCTAAAATTTAGCCCCCTACCCCCTGCTACGCAGGGTACTTCCCCCGCTTGCGGGGGAAGTGGTCGAGCAACGCGAGACCGAAGGGGGAAAAATAAATGCAAGGGGCAAGATCTTAATAAAAACCCACATCAAGTTACCGCTTGGTGTGGGTTTTTCGTTGTACTATGATAAATCCTGTTATATATTCCTTTTAGAGAGTAACCACGAAAAAAGAGGGAAAAATGGATGTGATTATTTGGTGTAGCATTTTATACTACTGCCGTCATCTTATAGTGTTAATACTGTTTTTAGCTTTATGCAGTGCTGGTATTTATTATATCGGCAACACTGTTATTGAGTTTGATTATCTAATTGCAGTTATCATTGTCGCTTTCCTTTTTACTCTTTTTGCACTGTATTTGTTGTTAAAAATCATCTTTGATCCGCATTTGACCCGCAAACAAAAATGGGATCGAGCATTTGGGAAATACGAAGATTGATATAAATTATTTTATAGTTAAAAGTCCGCAAATTTAAAAATTGTGGGCTTTTTATTTTATGAGAGAAAAATGAAATGATGAGCTCTTCCCCCGTTTACGGGGGAAGTATCGCCGTAGGCGAGGTAGCAACTGTGTTCCCT
>NZ_MUYA01000002.1:92576-128404 GCF_002015115.1 Haemophilus paracuniculus | reverse complement strand
GTTTTAATATACAAGGGGGACAACAAATACAAAAATTTGTGGAAATCTTACCGCTTGTTGCCCCTCTCTCTGCGAAAAATTGCCTAACGCAATTTTTTCGCTGTCTCTCTCCCGTAAACGGGAGAGAGTTTTGGTTTTGCTCAACGTTTCAACCCTCGCCCACTTGTGGGAGAGGGACAGATTTTTCTTCGTCCAGAAGAAAAATCAGGGAGAGGGCAAAAATTTCGAAAAATCCTACCGCTTGCAACCAACCTCAACGCCCCACCCGAAGATACACGGTGATTTCTTCTCGGTCGTGGTAGAGGTGTTTTGCTTGGATTTGGTGTGGCAAGCCTTGTTTATCAAGGGTTTCGCTAATAAAATCAAGGCAAAGTTTGACCTCTTGATAGCGTTTTTTCATTGGCAGTTTGAGGTTGAAAATGGTTTCGCGACACCAGCCGTTAATCAGCCATTTGGCGATCAGTTTGCTGATTCGCATTGGCTGTTCCACCATATCGCACACCAGCCAATCGATTTGCTTGCGTTTCGGCGGTTGGAATTTGAAACCGTCCTCGACACAATGTTCGATCCGCCCAGTATCGTGCAGGCTTGCCGCCATTTTGCCGTGATCGACCGCATACACAAACAGCCCTCGCTTCACGAGCTGATAAGTCCAACCACCAGGGCAAGCCCCTAAATCCACGCCGATCATCTGTTCGCTAAATCGATCCGCTTGTGGCACGAAGGTCAAAATCGCTTCCTCTAATTTGAGGGTGGAACGGCTGGGGGCATCTGACGGAAATTTCAGGCGAGGAATACCCATAAACAGTGGCGAACGCTGATGATTGTAGGCGTAACCCACATAGCAACAACCCGAGCGGACAAACAAAATATGCAGGGTTACGCTCTGTTTTTCGTTGCCGTTAGCGATCAGGTAGCCCTGTTTTTTGAGGGCGTTGCGTAACGGCACGCTAAATTTACGGCAAAACGTCAGCAACTCTTTCGCCTCGTTGGTGTCGGGCGTTTCCACCACCAGCTCGCTACTTTTCGGCAAGGATTGAGCTTGGTAAGCGGTCAAAATCGGACTGATTCGATCCTGCTCGGGCAGATTGTCTAACCGCTCGCCAACCACGATCATTTGGCGGACAAAAATCAAACTCGACACCGCAATTTCGCGTGCCAAGCGATCCGCTTCGCCTTGCTGGTAACACTCAAAAATCACATAACCGCTCTGCTCTTTCAAATTGGCAAAGCCGTAAATGCCGAGTTCCGCCGCACGTTCGCTGATTTCGCCTGCCACCTCTTTCTCAAAACCAGCACGGCAATAAAGGGCTAATTTGTTCATCTTAATTTTTGCGACTTCTTAAACTGATGTAGGCAAGTGCCGCCCAACCGACTAAAAACAGCGTGCCACCGACTGGGGTAGCAAAACGTAACGCGGGGCTGGCGTTGAGGGCGAGGGCGTAAAGACTGCCACTAAATAGCAAAATGCCTAACGCCCAACTACCGCCGATAATGTTGAAGGCTTTGGCACGGCAAGCGGGTGGGTTTTGCAAATTATTGGCAATTTGGAACAAACCTAACCCAAATAAGGCGAGGGTGTGCAACATTTGGTATATCAAGCCCTTGTCGATCCAGACCAAGGCTTGCTCGTCTAATTTGCGTTCCAACGCGTGCGACACAATAGCCCCAAAGGCGACACAAAAAAAGCCACTAATGGCAGAGAAAAAGAGAAATTTGTTTTTCATTGAGACCTCAATAAGTTAAACGGTTTTTTGCTTTCTGATATGTTTCATTACGTTCACGTTTGCCGACTGCAATCACTTTTACCACGATACGTTCATCGATCACTTGATACACAAGTCGATAACCCGAATTTCGTAATTTGATTTTGTAGCAATCTTTCATTCCTCGCAATTTAGCACTTTCTACACGAGGATTTTCGGCTCGTTCCTGCAATTTAGCGACAAATTGTTTTCGTAAATCCAAAGACAATTTGCGAAATTCTTTTTCCGATGACGGAATAAATTCAATCGCATAGCTCATTTGAGTAGATCCGCCAAATCAACAGGATAGCTTTTTTCGGCTTGGCGTTCCTCGATAATTTTGGCAAGTTCCGCATCGTCCGCCAACTCGATCAGATATTCATAAATATGCGGTGGCACGCAATAAAACGCAGGTTCATTGCGGTTTAAAATGGCAATCGGTTCGCCATTAGCGGCGTTAATAGTTGCCATTGGGTTGGTTTTCAGTTCCGTGATACTTGCCACGGTATCGGTTAAAACAAGACTCGGCATTTTATCCCCCTTTTTAGGGGGCGATTTATCGCTCTTTTTTTAGGTTTTGTCAAATAAAATATAACGCCCTATTCGCAAAGCAGATAGGGCGTTTAACGTTTAAGTGGTAGAAATTTTCAAGAATCCTACCCCTTGTTTGGCTTAGTTGATGTTGTAAGCCTCGGTGTAAGGGATAATGCCTCGTTTGAGCATTCTAGTTACGCCGTTGTTGTAATTTGAGCTGAAACCACGCAGTTCAAAGTTGATACCAAAACGGTTGTCGTAGTAGAAATCGTTGCGTCCGTCTGGTTTGCCCGTTGGGGTGGCAACGAGGCGGCGACCTGCGTAGAAGGTGGTTTTCCAACAGCAGGTGTTGTAGTCAATCGCTAACTGCATTTCAACGGGCTTTTTGAGGGCGAGATCACGATAGTAGCTTGCCATTACGGACACTTTGTCGGTTAATTCCCAGCCCACTACCCCGCCAAGCTGTTTGATGTCTTGCCCGTAGCGGTTCGCCCCACGGCTGAGGCTTTGGTCGATGTAATTTTTGCTCGCATAGCGGTAGTTCAGCTGAACCACTTTGTCTTGACGAGGTTTATATTGTAACGACATATTCGCTAACGAAGTTTCTCTTAGGCGGGTGTCGTATTGATAGCCACCGTGCCAGTTCCATTTCGGGCTAAATTTCCAGTTGGATTCCATCGCCCACGAGGAAGAACGTTTTGCCATACTGTTGGTGGAAAGGTTGTCAATTTTAGACGGGCTGAAATAGCGAATTTGCCCGATGCTGAAATTAAACACCTCCGCCCCTGTTCTGTCGTTAAAGAAACGGGTTGTACCGCCCACGGTAACTTGATTTGCCGAAGCGATACGATCTAAACCGCTGTAACGGCGGTCGTTAAACATTGAGTAATAATCTTGTTGTAACAAGGCAGAATCGTAGCCTAAACCTAAGTTTTGATAACGTTTTGAGCCAATATCGCTTTGATCCTTATAAGGACGATAGAGATATTGCACACGCGGCTCAAAGGTTTGGCTGAAACCAGAAAAGAGTTGATTATTCGCTTCTAAAACGGTTTTGAAGTCCAATTTGAGCTGTGGCAATACACGGCTGACACGGCTTTTCACATCTTCTGCTTGGGCTGAACTACCTTTTTGCTGCATATAGTAAGTGGTATAAAGTTTGGTTTCCACATCAAGGCTACCGTAACGGTTCGCCATTGGGAAATTCAAACTTGGCTCTGCGTGGAATCGCCACGCCGTTGGCATTAAGTGGCTATCGTTAGCAAAACGCGCCGTTTGGGCGAATAATTTGAAATCCCCCCCCTTGATCAGATTATTTTTATAATAATTAAAATCAATCTGCGGTAAGACACGGTAAGGCCCGATTGCCATATTGTCGAACGTTTGGAATTTTTTGCCCGAAATCGACAAATTGTAATTCGGTTGGTAGTAGCCTAATTTAAAGGTTTGAGTAGCGTAACCGTCTGTACTGCTACCGTAAGGCGAGTCAAAATCAGAGAAATAACGTTTGTCGCTTACTCTGGTGTAATCCGTAGAAAAACGCCAATTAGAGGCAAAATTCACGTTATGTTTCCAGTAAAGCATATAACGTGATTTATCTTTATTCTGCGGACGATTTTGCCAACTTGCCAAGCGATCATTGTTCATATATTCACTAGCAACTAAGCCTTGTCCGAAAGTCGTTAAATAACGAAATTCTGGGCTAATTTGCCAGCCTCGTTTTGAATAATAAGTTGGGGTAATGGTTGCATCATAATTCGGTGCGATATTCCAATAAATAGGTTGTGAGAACATCCAACCATCACGGCTTGAGCGTCCTGCATTTGGAATTAACAAGCCCGAACGGCGACGATCCCCAATCGGGAATTGTAAATAAGGGGTATAGAAAATCGGCACACCAAGCACTTTAAATCGAGCGTGCCACATTTCTGCATATTCTTCTTTGACATATTGTCTCATCTCTTTGGCTTCCACCGACCAAGACTCATCACCAGGTAAGCAAGAGGTAAAGCTCGCATTTTTAAACACACGCTGATCTTCTCGCACAGAAACTTCACCTGCCGTGCCTCGCCCTTGGCGTCCAACAAATTGATAATCCGCATTGGCTAAATCCGTATCTTTACTGAATAAATCAATGGTGGCATCACGCCCTTTGGCTTGCACAAAATTATCTTGATATTCAAAATTACCTTGCAAATATGCCATTCGGGAAATATCACCATTTTGTTCTAAACGAACTTGATCCGCCAAAATAGTGCGATTACCTTGCTTGACACTGACATCACCCGTATAAGTAGCATCTTTCGGCTGATTGATCACGGCACTATCTGCCTCAATATAAACAGGCATTTGGGTTTGATCGCCCTTAACCACTTCCCCTTGGAATTGTGGCACACCGAGCAAACATTGCTGTTTTAAATCTGCGTTGGCATAACTGCTATAACAAGCAGAAATAATCGCAAGAGAAAGTAAGCTGTAACGTTGTTTCATAATGTTTCTCTCTTAAATAATTCTCGAAAATTGTTGTCTTTTGGCGTGTTGGCGTGAATAAATATCAAAGCAAACACAAATGTTGCGAATGAGCAATCGTCCTTTTGGTGAGACGGTTAAAGCCTTATCGCTAATCTCAATTAAACCATCTTCCACCAACGGGGCAAGTAGAGCTAAGTCTTCGGCAAAATAGCGGTTGAAATCAATCTGATAATCCTGTTCCAAGCGGTCAGTTTCGAGCTTAAAGTTACAGATCAAGGCTTTAATCAAATCTCGGCGGATACAATCATCTTTCGACAACACAAAACCCTTGTGTAACGCAATGCCACGATCTTCCACATTTTCATAATAAAGTTTTAACTCTTTATGATTTTGGGCATAAGTATCGCCTAATAAGCTGATCGCCGACACCCCTAAGCCAAGTAAATCACATTCCTCTTGGGTGGTGTAGCCTTGGAAATTGCGGTGTAGCACGCCGTTTTGCTGGGCAATAGCCAATTCATCATCTGGCTTGGCAAAGTGATCCATTCCAATAAATTGATAGCCCGATTTACCCAAAAACTCAATAGTATTTTGCAAAATCGTCAGTTTAGTTTCTGGGGCTGGCAACATCTCATCTTTGATTTTGATTTGTGCCGCAAAACGGCTCGGTAAATGGGCGTAATTAAATACGCTCATTCGGTCTGGATTAAGTTCCACCACTTTTTCAAGGGTAAACATAAAACTTTCTACCGTCTGTTGTGGTAAACCGTAGATCAAATCAATGTTAGTCGAAGTAAAGCCGAGTTCCCTCGCTCGTTTCATTAGGGCAAAGATAAAATCTTCATCTTGTTCACGATTGACGAGCTTTTGCACCTCTTTGTTGAAATCTTGAATCCCCATACTAATGCGGTTAAACCCGATTTTGCGTAAATGATCGAGCATATC
The DNA here is from genome assembly GCF_002015115.1 of Haemophilus paracuniculus. GTDB lineage: Bacteria > Pseudomonadota > Gammaproteobacteria > Enterobacterales > Pasteurellaceae > Haemophilus_E > Haemophilus_E paracuniculus. The sequence continues at coordinate 122,708 of NZ_MUYA01000002.1, read as the reverse complement.
CAGCTCAATTTCACGGGGATCCATTTCGATGCTGATTTCTGCCTCAGCTTGCACATTGAAGTTGTCTCGCAACATCGTCATCAAGCGGGTAGATTGTGCTTCGTCAAGGTAGGTAGGCGTGCCGCCGCCCCAGTGAATTTGGGTAACTTGGCGGTTTTGGAATAATTTGGCACGATTTTTGATCTCTTTTTCCAAATAATCCAAATAGATATCCACCTTATGGCGGTGGCGAGTAATGATTTTGTTACAGGCACAGAAATAGCAAAGTTTATGGCAAAACGGAATATGCACATAAAGCGAAAGCGGACGATTCGGATAACGAACCGCCGCTTGCTGGAAATCGTGATCGGTGTAGCTTTCGCTAAATTCTAACGCCGTTGGGTAAGAGGTGTAACGAGGCCCTGATTGATTATATTTTTGAATAAGCCCCAAATCCCAAATAATTTCTGCCATTATAGCCCCTGACTAAATTGTTGAATGTCGTCTAGCAGTTGGCGACACTCTTGTTTGATTTCATCTTCCAACGCTGCCTCTTTGGTTTCCCGTTCTAAATCTAATTTCATACGCTCATTGCGTTTGAGATTTTTACGTTCGTCCAAAATCGGCATTGATTCCACCACTTGATATAACGCCCACATCGCTGGGAAAACCGCTAATTTTTTCCCAATCACATCAAGTAGTGGCTTTAAGCGTAACACCCCCTCGGAGAGATCACATTGCCCCGAAAGCATTGCTCGGGCAATCACATCGACACTGTCGCAGATATTACGGTAACGTTCACGTTTTGCCTGCTCGATCTGCTGTTGCTGGCGGCGAATTTTCCAAAAGAGCGAAATCGCATAGCCTGCCATCGACAGCACGATCAAAACGGCTAACACAAATAAAAAATATCGAATCATTTTTAACGGAATTGGTTAATATCAATGGTTTCAAATTGACGCAGTAACGCATCTTCGCTCTCGTCTTCGTCCTCAATGCCGAGTTCGGTCATCAACTCATCGATCCGATCCAAACATTCGTCCACGAATTTTTGATCTTCCGCCGAAAGCACCTTACCCGCCTCTAAATCGTCTAACAACTGGTTCAAACATTCGTTATTTTCCAACTGCTCTAACTCAATTTCAGGGGCTAAACGCGGTTTTTCTTCCACTGGCACAGGCTTAATCACTCTGCCCTTTTCAGGCTGATTCACAAATTCCACCATCAACGGCACTTTTTTACGGCTACCAATGCGAGGATCTTTCACCTCTTTCTGCACCACTTTTTTCTGCTCGGCAGGATCAACATTACGAGAACCATTCGGCAAGCCCTTATGCTTACGCTTTTTCTTCTCTTCTCTCGCTTTGGCATCTAATTCATAACGGGTCAATTTACGATTTTTGCCCCCACCCAATTTCGGCTTCGGCTGCTGCGGTTTATCCGCCTTACGCATCGGCATAATATCAGTAATACGGCGTGTTTTTTTAGTACGGCTCATAGTCGTTTTTCGATAATTTTTATTCAAACAAAATGAAGTGCGGATTGTATCACAAGAATACTCAAAATGGATAACTTCCACGAGGCGATTGCAAAGAGGTGCTGCAAGGGGCGGGATTTTGGGGAATTTCACACTAGGGCGGATATAAAATCCGCCCCTACATTTTAATCATTGCTCGAATAAATTTGCTGTTTTTTGCAAAAAAATTAAATTTTCCCGTTTTTATAAAATTTGGGATAAAGTAAGGAAAAACCGCATAAAAACCGATTTAAATTTATTTTATGCTAAATTTATAAACTTATCAGCATTAAATTCCACACCATTCCTAAAACTGTCGATTTTTGCTACTAGACAACCACCAAAAATTTCTGCACAATCCGCTTCAACACTTAGATTTAACATTTCGCATACATTTGTGGGAGGATTGAATGAAAAAACTATCAGGTGCTGAAATGGTGGTGCAGTCGCTTCAAGACGAGGGCGTAGAATACGTTTTCGGCTATCCAGGGGGTTCTGTACTCGATATTTATGACGCCATTCATACGCTAGGCGGAATCAAGCACGTTTTGGTTCGCCACGAGCAGGCGGCGGTGCATATGGCGGACGGTTACGCTCGTTCAACGGGTAAGGTGGGGTGCGTTCTCGTTACCTCTGGACCAGGGGCAACCAATGCGATCACGGGCATTGCCACTGCGTACACCGATTCGATCCCCCTCGTGGTATTCTCGGGGCAAGTGCCGTCTAGCTTGATCGGCTCGGACGCATTCCAAGAGTGCGATATGGTGGGCATTTCTCGCCCTGTGGTTAAGCATAGTTTCTTGGTCAAACGGGCGGAAGATATTCCGCAAATCATCAAAAAAGCGTTCTATATCGCCTCAACGGGTCGCCCTGGACCTGTGGTGATTGACTTGCCGAAAGATGTGGTAAACCCTGCGATCAAATACAATTACGAATATCCGAAAGAGATTTCGCTTCGCTCTTATAACCCAACGGTGCAAGGGCATAAAGGGCAGATCAAAAAAGCCTTGAAAGCGATTTTGGTCGCTAAAAAACCAATTTTATTCGTGGGTGGCGGTGCCGTGATTTCGGAAGCGAGCCAAAAAGTTACCGAATTCGCTCAAAAATTGAACTTGCCGGTTACCAGTTCGTTAATGGGCTTGGGGGCATATCCAAGCACCGACAAACAATTGTTGGGAATGTTGGGAATGCACGGCACGTTCGAGGCAAACACCGCAATGCACGAGAGCGATTTGATCTTGGGGATCGGGGTGCGTTTTGACGACCGCACCACCAACAATTTGGCGAAATATTGCCCGAATGCGAAAGTGATCCACATCGATATTGACCCTGCCTCTATCTCAAAAACCGTGCCAGCTTACATTCCAATCGTGGGCAGTGCCGACAATGTGTTAGACGAGTTCCTTTCGCTACTTGCCGAAGAAAATTTAGCAAAAAATCAGGCGGATCTCACCGCTTGGTGGCAGCAAATTGAGCAATGGCGAGCGAAAAATTGCTTGAATTATCAGCAAGGCGAGGACGTAATCAAACCGCAAGAAGTGATCCGCACCGTGTATAAATTAACCAACGGTCAAGCCTATGTGGCTTCTGATGTGGGGCAGCACCAAATGTTTGCAGCGTTGCACTATCCGTTTGATCTACCTCGCCGTTGGATCAACTCGGGCGGTCTCGGCACAATGGGCTTCGGATTGCCAGCGGCAATCGGCGTGAAATTCGCCCACCCAGAGGCGACGGTGGTTTGCGTAACGGGGGACGGCAGTATTCAAATGAATATTCAAGAGCTTTCCACCGCCAAACAGTATGATACGCCAGTGGTGATCATCAACCTCAATAACCGTTTCTTGGGAATGGTGAAACAGTGGCAGGATATTATTTATGCGGGTCGCCACTCGCAATCTTATATGAACTCGTTGCCAAATTTCGTCAAACTTGCCGAGGCTTACGGACACGTTGGGATCGAAATCACCAAACCGTCCGAATTAGAGGCGAAACTCAAAGAAGCCTTTGCGATCAAAGATAAATTGGTGTTTGTTGATGTGTTAGTTGATGAAACCGAACACGTTTACCCAATGCAAATTCGTGGCGAATCAATGAAAGATATGATGTTAAGCAAAACGGAGCGAACCAATGCGTAGAACACTCTCAGTCTTATTAGAAAATGAATCGGGGGCGTTGTCCCGTGTGGTGGGGCTTTTCTCTCAACGTGGCTTCAACATTGAAAGCCTGACCGTTGCCCCAACCGATGACGAAACCCTCTCGCGAATGACGATTGTCGCCAAAGGCGATGAAAAGGTTTTAGAGCAAATCGAAAAGCAGCTGCACAAATTGATCGATGTGTTTAAGGTGATCAACCTCAGCCATTGCGAACACGTTGAGCGTGAAATTCTGTTGCTCAAAGTGCGTGCGGTGGGTTCAACCCGTGAAGAATTGAAGCGAATGACCGATATTTTCCGTGGGCAAATTATCGACATCACCCCGAAAATCTACACCATTCAGCTTTCTGGCACGAGCGAAAAACTCAACGCTTTCATCGAAGCCGTCAAAGCCGAAACCACCGTGATCGAAATCGTCCGCTCAGGGCTGATTAGCCTCTCGCGTGGCGAGAAAAATAGCCTATAAACGGTAAACTAAATAGCCAAAAGGGACGCAAGTGCGTCCCTTTTTATTTTGCAAGGGGTAAGATTTTAAAAAATTTTCAAATCTTACCGCTTGCCCTAAGCAAACAACGGGGTAATATTAAACGACTGATTTTGCTCGATTTGCCATAAATCGTAATCAGCCTGCATTCCTAACCATAATTTTGGGGTGGTGTTCGTCAAAAATTTACTTAACCGCACCGCCATTTCAGGGGAAATGTTAGCTTTTCCATTTAAAATCCGAGATAAAGCCCCCCTCGAAATACCAAGCTGTTTCGCCGCATCAGTAACGCTCATTTCCGCTAAATACTCTTTTAATAATAGCCCTGGGTGGGGCGGATTGTACATTCTCATCACTGTTCCTTAATGATAATCTTGATAATCGACAATTTCAGCGTGTCCATTTTCAAACTTAAATGTGATACGCCAATTTCCATTCACTTTTACCGACCAATGTCCTACCAAATCACCGTGTAATTTATGCAAATTCCAACTTGGCATATCCATTGCAAATACTGTTTCCGCATTATTTAAAGTCGCCAAAAGTAATCTCAACTTCCCAGCGTGCTTGGCTTGAATCCCATCCGTTGAACCTGTTTTGAAAAACAATTCCAGCCCTTTGTGCTTGAATGAAATAATCATTTTTCTAGCCGTATAAACTTGATTTTACACTTTTTAAACAAAGGATTAAAGATTATCCTCAATCCGTATCCTAGCCATTCTGATATTTTTCTCCACCAGCAAAATTCATTTTGTCGATCGAGATCACAAAATTAAAAGCCACAAGCGGTGCGATCCTAAAAATTTTTGCCAATCCCACCGCTTGTTTCATTCCCTTTCGGCAATAAAAAACGCAACCCAAAGGTTGCGTTTTACTAAGGTTCAATCGTGGAAATTACCACTCAAAGCCGATAGATGCCGCACCTCCGACATCGCCGCGGCTGTCTGCGTTGCCTGAGACTTTTAAGATCACTTTGCCGTTATCGGACAAGCGAGAGTAACCCACGGCAACGGCGTTTTGTCCACGGTAAGAGCCTACCCCTGCGGCAAGTTGTGATTTGCCGTTGGTGTGGACTTGTGGCAAGTTGCCGACCGCTAACGCCCCTGCAACGCCCGCTCTTAGACGGCGATCCACTTTGGTAACGCGATCATTTACCGCATTGATATTGTTGTTCAATATATTGGCTGTGTTGCGTAACTGGCTCACATTCACCGCATCGGTGTCCGCTTTTCCTGCGGCTACATTTGAAATGCGTGCGGCGGATTTGCCGTCTTTACCTGCGAGGGTAACTTGGCTGACGCCGTCCTTGCCTTTGCTCGCCCCAATGGTAACTTCGCCATTGCCAACCGCAACGGTATTGAACGTTGGGGTCATTGAGGTGGCAACTTCAATATTCCGCCCTTGGCGAGTTACCACAATGTTGTTGCCGGCATTGACATTCACCGTATTCCCCACGGACACTTTGGTCGCTGCTTGGTTGGCAGTTCTGTTGCCGTTACTATCCAAATTCACCACTTTGCCCGTTGTGCCAACGGTGGCGGTGGATTGCACCTGCCAGCCCGCTTGGTTAATCGCATTGGCAATATCATCGGCGGTCGCAAAGCCTGATTTGTTACCCGCTACCAGCGTACCATCACTGTTTGTGATGATCGGGGAACGATTCACATCATAGCTGACCGCAGTCGAACCATCGTCCTTTTTTACCACCCGAGCCGTTGTGCCGTTGCCATTATCAAAGCTCACCACATTGTTATTCACCACTTTGCTCACGTTGTTGCCATTGCCCGCAATCGTCCAGCCTGCGTTGTTTAATTGCTGAACATTGACCGCATCCGTTGGGTTCGTGCCGTTCGCCACATTGGTTAATTTATTACCATTGAGGCTAATGCCGCCGTCTGCGTAATTCATTTTCGCATTTGGATTGCCTGCGAAAATTAAATTGTCGGTGGTAACGTTTTCAAAAGTCGGATTGTTTGACACGGCAATGCTCACCGTATTGCCCGCTTGGGTAATGTTCACATTTTTGCCTGCGTCAATCTTAACGGTTTCGCCCATATTGATCTGTTCAAGGCTAGTATTTTCCACAAAACCACCGCTTGCAGTGGTGGTTAAATTCCACCCTTTCGCCACATCGCTTGCCACGTTCGAAATATTATTCACCACGCGGAAAAGCTGGCTGCCGTTAATCGCTTCGGTGCTATTTGCCGAAATATCACCGTCTCGCAATCCGCTGATTTTGTCGTTCGCAATGGTAACGTTGCCGAAAGTCGCCGTACCGTTGCCAATGGTAGTGTTATCGCCCACCTTGATTTGGTTATCGGCGAGGGTGGTATTGCCCATTGTGATCGTGCCATTCGTGCCGAGATTGATTTTTTCCGCCAAACGCACGGATAGCGAGCCATTCGCAGGATCTTCCACCACCCCGATGTTGCCGTAAGTCAGGTTGGAAGTCGCCCCGCCCTCGATCTTCAAGGTCTGACCGAGATCACGATGAACGGTTACATTATTATCCCCTGCAAAATTCAAGCCCGTCGCCACCATATTGGACGTGGCATTTTTCAACTGGCTGACATTCACCGCATCGGTATCCGCCTCGCCTGCTTTGAGGTTAGTGATTTTGGTGGCGTTGCCGTCTTTATCCGCAACTTTTAGCCCCTCTTCCGTGGTGGTTAGATTCACAATCGTACCGCTTGTGTTAAAGGTTACACCTGTAAATTCAGGGTTTTCCTTGATTTTCACAATCAACTGCGTACCGCTGTTATCCACATAGGTATTGATATTTGAGGTGGTTTCATTGCTCGCACCACCCACAATGCTCAATGTATCGCCTAAGTTTTTGTGAATCGCTGTTAAGCCGTTATCGTTGCCCAAGAAACTCAACCCTTTTGCGGTCAAGGCTTTTTCCGTGGCGTAAAGCTGTGAACCATTGATTGCATCGTTGCTAGTTGAGCTGATTGTGCCGTTTGCCACATTGGTAATTTTGGTGGCGTTGCCGTCTTTATCCGCAACTTTTAGTCCTTCTGCGGTGGTGGTTAAATTCACAATCGTACCGCTTGTATTAAAGGTTACGCCCTTAAATTCAGGGTTTTCCTTGATCTTCACGATCAACTGCGTACCGCTGTTATCCACATAGGTGTTGATGTTTGAGGTGGTTTCGTTGCTCGCACCGCCCACAATGCTCAACGTGTCGCCGAGATTTTTGTGGATCGCCGTTAAGCCGTTATCGTTACCCAAGAAACTCAACCCTTTTGCGGTCAAGGCTTTTTCCGTGGCATAAAGCTGTGAACCGTTAATCGCATCGTTGCTGGTTGGGCTGACTGTGCCATTCGCCACGTTGGTGATTTTGGTCACATTGCCGTCTTTATCCGCAACTTTTAGCCCCTCTGCCGTGGTGGTTAGATTTACAATCGTACCGCTTGTATTGAACGTTACGCCTTTAAATTCAGGGGTTTCTCTGAATTTCACCACCAGCTTGCCGTCCTCATTATCCACATAGGTGTTTTTGGCGGTTGTGCTGTCTTTTTGAGCTTTATCCACACCACCGACAATACTCAACGTGTCGCCTAAGTTTTTGTGGATTGCAGTTAAGCCGTTATCGTTGCCCAAGAAACTCAACCCTTTTGCCGTGAGGGTATTTTGCGTTTCGTACAGTTGCGAACCGTTGATCGCATCTTTGCTGGTTGAGCTAACCGTGCCATTCGCCACCCCCGACACTTTCACGGGCTGACCCGTTGCGTTTGAAAGGGTTAGCCCCTCGGAACTCGGCGTGAAGTTCACCGTGTTGCCGTCTTTGGTCAGGTTCACCGTCTCAAAAGTCGGCTTAGTTGAAGTTGCAATCGTGATCTTGTTGGTGGCTTGCGTGATGTTGATATTGTTGCCCGCATCAATGGTAACGGTTTCGTTCATATTGATCGTTTCATTGCTTGAACCCGATACTTGACCATTGCCCGAACTGGTTGTATTCAACTTCCAACCTGCATTTGCGGTGTTATTTGCCGCATTCGCCACCTCGTTTGCGGTGGTGATGTTGTTCTTCGCACTGTCTGACAAATCAATCGCATAGTTGGTGGTGTTGGTGGCGGTGTTGAATGTACCTTCCACTTTCACTTCATCAGAACCTTTGCTTACAGTCGTATTGAAAGCGTGAACAATGTAATCCGTGCCTCCCGAAGTCGTATTCGCTTCCGTTAGTACCACTGTATTCGTGCCAGATCGTACTACTGAACGAGCTTTTTTCAACTGACTTACGTTTACCGCATCAGTATCATTTGTGCCTGCTTGCAAATTAGTAATCGGCTTATTCGTCATATTGATACCGCTTGCGTTCACAATAATATCCCCAACATTTAAGCTATTGGTAACATTAACTATCTCAAAGGTTGGTTTACTTGAAGTAGCAATGCTGATTTTATTTGCCGATTGGGTAATGTTGATATTATTATTTGCATCTACGGTTAAAATTTCTGCCAAACCGATATTATCATCAATCGTACCGCTTACTTCACCATTACCTGATTTACTCGTTGTGATATTCCAACCAGTTTCTGCACGTTCCATTACTGCATATAGTTGTGAACCATTGATTGCATCTGTCGAATTTTTAGAAATTTGCCCAGCACCAACAAACTTGATTTGACGAGGATTAGATGTTGATCCTACACTTACATAAGCTCCCGCTCGGTTTGTAAAATCTTTACCTGCGAAACGATCTGCCGAATAGACGTAACTTCCAACCGTTGCATCACTAACAGTTTCTGCTGTAGAGCTAGCCGAAGCATTACCTAAAACAACAGAACCTGCAGTGCTAACAGAAATATCAGAACCAAGTGCGACCGTATTCGCTCCCTCAACAATAGCAGTTTTACCAATCGCAATGCCATTTTCTGCATTTGTTACACAAGCATTTGTACCAATTGAAACGCCTGCGACAGAAGAAGAACGAGCTCCATTACCAATGGCAAGAGATGATGAAGTTGCATTTGCCGAATTACCTAAAGCAAGAGAGTTATTATTTTGAGCAAAAGCATTACGACCAATCGCCACACTACCCTCATTGGATGCATTTGCATTAAGACCGAATGCCATTGCTCCGGCTCCTAAATTCGCTCTTGCATTAGAACCAATGGCGATCATATTAGAATAACCACCCATTATTCCAGCATCCATACCAATGGCAATAGAACGACCGCCATAAGATTTCGCATTCGTCCCGATTGCGATCACTTCAGAGCTACCACTCGTGATATTAATGCCTTTACCTATAGCAATAGAACGAGTTGGTGCTTTATTGGTAATTTCTCGGCCAATTGAAATTGCATCTGTAGCCGTTGCAGTAATAGCCGAACCTATCGCATAACTTCTTTCTGATGTTGAAATGTGGTTCCCCAAAACAACTGATTCTGTTGAATAACCAGGTAGAGAATTTTGACCGACATAAAGATTCGTACCAATACCTACACTATTCATACCCAACACGGAAACATTTGTTCCCATCATAGTAACTTGCTTGGCAGGTGTATATAAAGAACTTCCCACCGCAACAGACTCTGTAATATAGTCTGCCGTAGTCAATCCAGGGAAATCTGGACGCCCAACCAAAATATCAGTACCAATAGCTACACTTCTATTCATCGCTAAGGTAACATTCTGACCTAATGCCGTGCTTTCACGTCCCAATAACTGCCAAGAATTATCTAAAGTACTTTGTAATCCTACCGAAACATTTTGTCCTATCGCAATTCCATTGGGTAAATTTACAGAAGTATTACTACCAATAGAAACACCTGAACCTGTATTCTGTTTTATTGCAGTCTTACCCACCGCCACAAATGAGTTTGCACTATCCGTTTCAGCATAAAACTGATTTGGTGAAACCTGACTAGCAGAAAAAGCATTTGTGCTCAACAATAAACCACCGACTAAACTTAATGGTAAAGAAAGATCTGGTCGTTTATCTATTTTACTGCTTGATTTCCCTTTACTCTTACTTAACTCAGAAACAACAATAAAACGTTGCATCGACACATTGTAAATTACTTTAAAAATCTTATTCATATTGATTTACGATCCTTTGTTAAAATCAAAAAACACAAATTGTGCTCAAAATATCCAATTTTAGTCGAAAAAAAAAAAAATCAAACAATTTATAATCAAATATGTTAAATCTCACTCCCATACCTGCTTATAAAATGTCCAGTAATATACTATCATTTAATTTATTTATGTAAAAAATTAAATTATTCTATTATATTTTTGTAAAAAAGAGGCTTTAAAGCCTCTTCTATAGTGTAAAAGTAATTTTAAATTTTACGCAACCAACTTTTTAACTTGTTCCGCATAAGCGTCCCAGTCGGTGATCGGACGAGTAGCGACACCCGTTTCAATCGCTTTTTTCGCCACGGCGGTAGAAACTTGGACGATTAAGCGTGGATCGAATGGGGTTGGGATAATGTAATCCGCACCGAATGATTTTTCGCCGTAGGTGGAAATCACTTCAAACGGCACGGGTTCTTTGGCGAGTTCGGCGATCGCATAAGAGGCTGCCATTTTCATTTCTTCGTTGATGGCGGTTGCCCCCACGTCTAACGCCCCACGGAAAAGGAACGGGAAGCAAAGCACGTTGTTTACTTGGTTTGGATAGTCGGAACGACCTGTGCAAACAATCGCATCTGGGCGAACGGCTTTGGCATCTTGCGGGGTGATTTCTGGCACTGGGTTGGCGAGGGCGAGAATTAACGGGGTGTCCGCCATTTCTTTCACCATTTCAGGTTTTAACGCCCCTGCTTTTGAACAGCCGAGGAATACATCTGCCCCCACAATCGCATCACCGAGGGTACGCCAGCCGTTATCTTCAATCGCATAGAACTGTTTGGTTTCGTCCATTTGATCGCCACGACCTTGGTAGATCACGCCTTTTGAGTCGCACATTGTGATGTTTTCACGTTTTACGCCGAGGGACATTAACAAGTTGGTGCAAGCAATCGCCGAAGCCCCTGCCCCGTTTACCACCAAGCGGATTTTGCTAATATCTTTGCCGACAACGCTTAAACCGTTGATCACTGCCGCCCCTGCGATAATCGCCGTGCCGTGTTGGTCATCGTGGAAAACAGGAATCCCCATACGCTCACGCAATTTTCGCTCAATGTAAAAACATTCTGGGGCTTTAATATCTTCAAGGTTGATGCCGCCGAAAGTCGGTTCAAGTGAGGCGATAATATCGACTAATTTGTCTGGATCGTGTTCGTTGATCTCAATATCAAACACATCAATGCCCGCAAATTTTTTGAAAAGTACCCCCTTGCCTTCCATTACGGGCTTACTTGCCAACGCCCCGATATTACCCAAACCTAGCACCGCCGTGCCGTTTGAGATTACCGCCACCAAATTACCGCGTGCGGTGTAGCGGCGAGCGGCGGACGGATCTTTTTCAATCTCTAAGCAAGGTTCGGCAACGCCAGGGGAATAAGCGAGGGCTAAATCGTGCTGGGTGGCTAAGGCTTTGGTTGGAGTAACCGCAATTTTGCCTGGAACGGGAAATTCGTGGAAATCTAAGGCAGCTTGTCTTAAATCGCTCATTGTTGTGTCCTCTAAAATGAAATGTTGTCAGAAAAAAGTGGGTGCGATTTTACTCTTATTTTAACAAAAGGCTAACAAAATCTTTGCAAAATTTGACAAAAAACAACCCGCTTGCGAAAACAAGCGGGTTTGGGTTAATACTTACGCACTTTTTCAGCTTGGTTGAACATAATCGGTTCTTTCACTTTCTGCAAAAGTTGGTAGTAATAGTCGTAGGCGATCACGTTTTGCACATAGCCTCGGGTTTCGTAAAAGGGAATAGAGGCGATAAATTCGTCCATTGCCAATTTACCTTGCGAACGTTCCAACCATTTTTCCACTCGCCCTGCCCCTGCATTGTAAGCGGCGGCGATTAAGGCTCGGTTGCTCGGGTATTTTTGATTCAATTCCGTTAAATGAGTTACGCCAAGCATAATGTTTTTGAATGGATCAAAGAGATCATTTTCCCCTGCGAACGGCAAGCTGTTATCTTTCGCCGTTTTCTCGGCGGTGCTAGGTAACATTTGCATCAAACCTAACGCATTTGCCGAAGAACGGGCTTGGGCATCCCACGCACTTTCTTGACGAGCAATCGCCATTGCGAACGACTTACTGATCGGCTTATCAGCTAAATGTAAATCGTACCATTGGGAATAGGCATTCGGCAGACGCAAACTCAAATAATCCCACGCTTTCGCCAAAATGGTGCTTTCCACCGCTAAATCATACCAATCTTGCTGTTTGGCGTAATCGGCAAGGGCGATTTGCTCGTCAAAACTCAATGTTTTGAGCCAATTTACCCACGCAGTTTTGGCTTGGGAATGGCGTTCCAACGCTTTCCATTCGGTGATTTTGGCAAGTTGCGGGGCGAATTGCTGTTTTTGTTCGTCCGTTAAGCCTTTAAATTCGGGTTCGGAAAGTTGGTAAGGCTTGCCTAAGCTGTCCGCCGCTAACATTGGATAGAAACCACGTTCGCCCATTAACGCCTGTAACTGCTGTTCCCGTTTTTTGGCATTTTTCTCGCTTTTTGCCGCCCAATAACGCCATTCCAATTTCGTTTTGCCCTCGTTGGAAAGCAGATCAAGCCATTGGGATAACGGCTCTTGTTGCAAAATCGCCAAACGCAAACGGCGTTCAGTGAGATTATCCGCTTTCAATTCGGCAATTTGGTTATCTCGCCACGTTTGGAAAGTCGGGTTTTGGTTATCAAACAAGCGGTTCAAAAACGCAATTTTCCACTCTCGCACCTGCTCTGGGCTGAGTTGCAGTTGATCTGCCCATTGCTGATATACGGCAAAATCAGGGTTTTCCAGTTGCTCGGGCAAGGTTTTTACAAAAGCGGGGAACGCTTGAACCACGACTGGTTTGTTAAGTTCAATCGTTTGCAGTTGTTCCGCCGTTTTATTTTGTTCTGCAAGGGGTAGGATTTCTAAAAATTTCGGCAGATTTTGTGGCTCGGCAAGCAATTTTTCGAGGCTGTTGATCCACCCTGCTACCTCGCTACCTTTCGCTAATTCCGCCAAGGCTTTGCCATTATTTTTGGCAAATAAAGCCACCGCTTTTTGTTGAATTTGTTCGTTGGTTTTGCCGCCGTCCGCTTGCCACGCTTTTTCAATATCTTGGCAGATTTCAGGCACGGCAAGGGTTTTCGACCAAAAGCCTTCAAACTGCCCGAACAGATCTTTCAACAAAAACGCCGTTTGACTCTGCACTGCTTTCTCTTTGGCGTTGTCCGCCGAGCCGTTGAGTTTATTCGCTAACTGCTGATATTGTGCCGAGAACATTCGGCATTGATTGTCCGCCCCTTGCGGTGCGACCTGTTTGGCGTAATCCAACAATTCCCCATATTTTTTCTGGGAATAAAGTTGCTCAAACGGGCGTTGGGCGAGGGTTTTCTGATAGGCGGAATTTGGGTAGCGTTGCTGAAAGGCTTGAATATCCGCCTCACTCGCCTGCCCTTTGGATAATTTGGCGTTGAGCAAAGACCATTCCGCTTCTTCTCGCAGGGGATAATCGCCCAATAAATCGATCAATTTGCTGCTTAATTGCAACATTTCAGGCGAGATTTTGGCTTGCGAGGTAATGCCGTTGAGCAAGGATTCCACCTCTAAAAAGAGGTTGCGTTGAGCGATAAGATGTTGAGCCTCTTTTTCTTGGTCGCTTTTCCATTTGCCTTGAAGTTGATCCACCTCGCTTTGGCTAAATGTTTTTTCCGTTGCCGTTGAGGCGGGTGGATTTTCATTCGCCCAAAGCAACGGGCTTGCCACCAATAACGCTAACAGCGTTTTTTTCCACATAAAATTCTTCTCTCTATTTAATTAAAGCGAATTTCAGACATTAGGATTATCAAATAATTCCGTTAGCCGTTCGCTTGCTTTTGGGCTTGCAAAAAGGCTTCAAGCAAATTTTCGGGCGGTGGTGGCATTTGCAGATAAAAACCTTGATTTTCAATGGCTTGCATAATTTCGCGATTATCCACCCGCTTGATCTGCTTTTCCCCCGCCAAATTGAACATCATCACAAATTGCGGTTTGCCGAACATTTGGCGTAAATCTGCTGGCACGGGGTCAAATTGATCCCGTTTCGCCACATAGAGGTACATTCCCTCTTTGCGTAGGCTTTTGTAAATGGCACAAAGCATTTTAATCTTCCTCTTGATAGTTATGTTCAAGGTTGGTAAAGCGAGAAAATTGCCCTTGGAAACCTAAAAAGACCTTGCCGATTGGACCATTACGCTGTTTACCGATAATAATTTCCGCCACCCCTTTGCGTTCGGAATTGTCGTGATAAACTTCATCACGGTAGATAAACATAATCAAATCCGCATCTTGCTCGATAGAGCCAGACTCACGCAAATCCGAGTTTACGGGGCGTTTGTCCGCACGTTGTTCCAAACTACGGTTAAGCTGAGAAAGTGCCACCACAGGCACATTCAACTCTTTGGCGAGGGCTTTGAGCGAGCGAGAAATTTCCGCAATTTCAAGGGTACGGTTATCGGAAAAAGCAGGCGCACGCATTAACTGCAAATAGTCCACCATAATTAAACTTAAACCGCCCTTTTCTTTGTAAATCCGTCTCGCTCGTGAGCGTAATTCCGTGGGGGTTAAGCCTGAACTGTCGTCAATGTAGATGTTATCTCGCATCTGTAATTGTGCCATTGTGCTGGAAATTCTCGCCCACTCTTCTTCATCGTGGATCTGCCCCGTGCGGATTTTGGTTTGATCCACCCCCGAAAGTGAGGCAAGCATACGCATCATAATCTGCTCGTTCGGCATCTCTAAGCTGAAAATCAGCACGGTTTTAGCGGGCTTTTTCTTTGGATTGCCGTTTTCATCGAGGTCGTCTTTATCGTAATAGTCGGAATTTGCCACGTTTTCGCACAAATTCATCGCAAAAGTCGTTTTCCCCATTGACGGACGTGCCGCCACAATAATTAAATCAGACGGCTGTAACCCTGCGGTTTTTTTGTTGAGATCGTAAAAGCCCGTATCCGCCCCCGTTAAGCCGTCTTTGTTCGGGTTCTTCGACATCATCTCAATTTTGGCGAGGGTGGACATCATAATTTCGGTGATCCCTTTCGGGCCTTCGTCCGTTTCCGTCCGTTTTTCGGCGATATGAAACACCACCCGTTCTGCTTCATCGAGGGTCTCTTTTATCCCCATTCCCTTTGGGTTGTAGCTCATTTCCGCAATTTGGTGGCTAGCGGCGATTAGCTCGCGGCGAATGGCTCGCTCGCTGATAATATCCGCATAAGTGAGAATGTTTGCCGTGCTTGGCGTGTTCGCCAATTCCGCCAAATAAGCAAAACCGCCCACATCGTCCAAAATGCCTTTATTTTTGAGGGTTTGATCGAGGATCAACAAATCAATCGGCTGATTATTGCGAGACAGTTCCGCCATTTGCTCATAAATTAAGCGGTGGGCGTAGGTGTAAAAATCGCTCGCCTGCACCCGCTCGGCAACGCTATCCCAATGGCTGCTATTTTTAATCACGCCACCCAGCACCGCCTGTTCCGCCTCAATCGAATGGGGGGCGACATTCACTTGCTCAACTTGTTTATCTTGCGGGCGAGCATTGCGATCATTTCTCGCAGCTGGATTATTTTTAGCCATTTCAAACCTCAAAAAATAGAAAAACAAGGGGGTAGTTTAGCGAAAATTTTGGGAAATGGAACTTTGCCGAAAAAATTCTTTATCTAACCGCTTGCAAATCGCTCTTTACAAAAAATTTTGTTACATACTTCACATTTTTGTAAAAAATTTGTGAAAAATTTTCTTGATATGCATATACTTCAAACACAATGTCTAAACCTTGCACAATATAAGGAGATTTTTATGTCAATTTATGTTCAACAACCGACCTCTGGTGCTGCAATTACGTTAAATACAGACGGCTCGTTAAATGTGCCGAATCAGCCGATCATTCCTTTTATTGAGGGCGATGGCATCGGGGTGGACGTTACCCCTGCGATGCGAACCGTGATTGACGGGGCGGTGGTGAAAGCCTATGGTGGTCAGCGTAAAATCGAGTGGCTGGAAATCTATGCGGGCGAAAAAGCCAACAAACTTTACGGCAATGACACTTGGCTGCCCGATGAAACCTTAGATCTGATCAAAAAATATCATATTGCGATTAAAGGCCCGTTGATGACCCCTGTCGGCGGTGGGATTCGCTCGCTCAATGTGGCAATGCGTCAAGGTTTAGATCTTTACAACTGCTTGCGTCCAATTCGTTACTACGAAGGCACGCCAAGCCCTGTGAAACACCCAGAACTGGTGAATATGGTGATCTTCCGTGAAAATTCGGAAGATATTTACGCAGGGGTGGAATGGGCGGCGGGTACGCCTGAGGCGGATAAAGTGATTGCATTCCTGCAAAATGAAATGGGTGTGAAAAAAATCCGCTTCCCACAAGAATGTGGCGTGGGGATCAAACCTGTTTCAAAACAAGGCACACAACGCCTTGTGCGTGCGGCGTTGCAATATGTGTTCGACAATGATCGCCAATCGCTCACGCTCGTGCATAAAGGCAACATTATGAAATTTACCGAGGGGGCGTTCAAAGAGTGGGGTTATCAAGTTGCCCAAGAATTTGGGGCAGAGCCGATTGACGGCGGACCTTGGCACAAGCTGAAAAACCCGAAAACAGGGCGTGAGATCATCATTAAAGATTCGATTGCCGATGCATTCTTGCAAGAAATCCTACTGCACCCGACCGATTACGATGTGATCGCCACCCTCAACCTCAACGGCGACTATATTTCCGATGCCCTCGCCGCCCAAGTGGGGGGAATTGGGATTTCGCCAGGGGCAAATATCGGGGCGGAAGCGGCGATTTTTGAAGCCACCCACGGCACAGCCCCGAAAATCGCAGGGCAAAATAAGGCAAACCCAGGTTCGATTATTTTGAGTGGCGAGATGATGTTACGCCATTTAGGTTGGGTGGAAGCGGCGGATTTGGTCGTGAATGCCCTCTCGAAAACTATCGCTAACAAAACCGTTACTTTTGATTTTGCTGAAACCTTAGCAGGGGCGACCTTGCGTTCCACCTCGGAATTTGCCGAGGATATTGTGGCGAATATGTAAAACGGGACACGAGCATCGTGTCCCTACGATAAAAAACCACCGTAGGGACGCCACGCTGGCGTCCACAAGCGGTGGGATTTTGTAAAATTTCCAAAAATCTTACCGCTTGAAAAATAGGGACACGAGCATCGTGTCCCTACGATGAAAAAACACCGTAGAGACGCCACGCAGGCGTCCACAAGCAAGTTGGAGATGAATTATGTCTTTTCTGAACGATTACCGCACCCACGTTGCACAACGTGCCGAGCAAGGCGTTGTACCGTTACCACTCAATGCTGAGCAAACCGCGCAATTAGTCGAATTACTCAAACAGCCTGTCGCGGGCGAGGAAGACTTTTTGTTGGAATTGTTTGAACAACGGATTCCAGCAGGGGTGGACGAAGCCGCCTATGTAAAAGCCTCGTTTCTGTCGGCTCTTGCCTTTGGCGAAACGCAATCGCCGCTGATTTCGCCGCAACGGGCGGTGGAACTGCTTGGCACAATGCAAGGGGGCTACAATATCGAACCGCTGATCAAAGCGTTGGATAATCCCGACCTTGCCCCCCTTGCCGTTAAGGCTCTCTCATTTACCCTGCTGATGTTCGACAATTTCTATGATGTCGCTCAAAAAGCCAAAGCAGGCAATCAATATGCTCAACAGGTGTTGCAATCGTGGGCGGATGCGGAATGGTTTTTGTCTCGCCCGAAATTGGCGGAAAAAATCACGCTGACTGTATTCAAAGTGTCAGGGGAAACCAACACGGACGACCTTTCGCCCGCCCAAGATGCGTGGTCTCGCCCTGATATTCCACTGCACGCCCTCGCAATGTTGAAAAATGAACGTGAGGGCATTGAACCCGATCAAGCAGGGGTCATCGGTCCGATCCGCCAAATCGAAGCCTTGAAAGAAAAAGGCTTCCCCCTCGTTTATGTGGGCGATGTGGTGGGAACAGGCTCATCACGCAAATCGGCGACCAACTCGGTGCTGTGGTTAATGGGGGACGATATTCCGTTCATTCCAAATAAACGGGCTGGCGGTGTGGTACTCGGTGGCAAAATCGCCCCGATCTTCTTCAACACAATGGAAGATGCAGGCTCTCTGCCGATTGAGGTGGACGTGAGCAAGCTCAATATGGGCGATGTGATCGACCTCTACCCTTACGAGGGCAAAATTTGCGACCATACAAGCGGTGAGATTCTGGCGAATTTTTCCCTCAAAACCGATGTGCTACTTGATGAAGTGCGAGCAGGTGGACGGATTCCGCTGATTATCGGGCGAGGCTTAACCCACAAAGCTCGGGTGGAATTAGGCTTGCCAGAAAGCGATGTGTTTGTGAAGCCACAATCTGCCTCAAACAACGACAAAGGCTTTACCCTCGCTCAAAAAATGGTGGGGCGTGCCTGCGGTGTGGACGGTATCCGCCCAGGACAATACTGCGAACCACGAATGACGAGCGTAGGATCACAAGATACCACCGGCCCGATGACCCGAGATGAACTGAAAGATCTCGCCTGTCTTGGCTTCTCAGCGGATTTGGTAATGCAATCGTTCTGCCACACCGCTGCCTATCCAAAACCTGTTGATGTGGTAACCCACCACACCCTACCTGATTTCATTATGAACCGTGGCGGTATCTCACTTCGCCCAGGGGACGGCGTAATCCACTCGTGGCTCAACCGTATGCTGTTGCCAGACACGGTCGGCACGGGCGGCGATTCCCACACTCGTTTCCCGATTGGGATTTCCTTCCCTGCGGGTTCGGGCTTGGTTGCCTTTGCGGCGGCAACTGGGGTAATGCCGTTGGATATGCCTGAATCGGTGCTGGTTCGCTTTAAAGGCGAAATGCAAGCGGGTATTACCCTGCGAGATTTAGTCCACGCCATTCCTTACTATGCGATCAAGCAAGGCTTGCTCACGGTGGAAAAAGCGGGCAAGAAAAATATCTTTTCAGGCAAAATTTTAGAAATTGAGGGGCTAGAACACCTCAAAGTGGAACAAGCCTTTGAGCTGTCTGATGCTTCGGCGGAACGTTCGGCGGCGGCTTGTACGATTAAGCTCGATAAAGCCCCGATCATTGAATATCTCAATTCTAATATCGTGTTATTGAAATGGATGATCGCCGAGGGATATGGCGATGCCCGCACCCTCGAACGCCGTATCAAGGCAATGCAAGATTGGATCGCCGATCCGCAACTGCTCTCTGCCGATGAAAATGCGGAATATGCCGCAGTGATTGAAATCGATCTCAATGAAATCAAAGAGCCGATTTTATGTGTGCCGAACGATCCTGATGATGCTCGCACCTTATCGGATGTCCAAGGCGATAAAGTCGATGAAGTCTTTATCGGATCTTGTATGACCAACATCGGACATTTCCGTGCCGCAGGTAAATTGCTCAATCAATTCCAAGGAATGATCCCAACTCGTCTTTGGATCGCACCGCCAACCCGAATGGACGCAGCACTACTTAGCGAAGAAGGCTATTACAGCATTTACGGCAAAAGTGGGGCGAGAATTGAAGTGCCAGGTTGCTCGCTCTGTATGGGTAACCAAGCCCGTGTTGCCGATAGTGCGACCGTGGTTTCCACCTCAACCCGCAACTTCCCGAACCGTATGGGTAAAGGGGCGAATGTCTATCTCGCTTCGGCGGAACTTTCTGCGGTATGTGCTTTATTAGGACGAATCCCAAGCCCTGCGGAATATCAGCAATATGTGCAAAATCTCTCGGAAGATAAAGATGACACCTATCGCTATATGAATTTTGACCAAATTCAGCAATACACCCAAAAAAGTGATGGGGTTATCTTCCAAACCACCCTGTAAGTCAAGCCACCAACATAGCATAAGGAGATTTTACTATGCCAAAACTACACCCAACCCTAACGGCTCAACTGAGTTTAAGCGATGGACGTGTTTTCGACTTGCCTGTCTATCAAAGTAATTTGGGCTATGATGCGATCAGTGTCGAAAATTTACAAAAAGAGGGCTTACTTACCTACGATCAAGGTTTAACCTCAACCGCCCTCTGCGAATCAAGCATTACCTACATTGACGGCGATGAGGGGATTTTGCTACATCGTGGCTACCCGATTGACGAATTGGCGTATCACAAAAGCTACCTCGATGTTTGCTACCTCTTGTTAGAGGGCGAATTGCCAACCGAAGAACAGTTGGCAGAATTTAAAAAACAGATCTGCCAACACTATATGGTAAACGAGCAATTTACCCGAATGTTCCACGGCTTCCGCCGCGACTCTCACCCAATGGCGATGATGTGTGCTGCAACCAGTGCGTTGGCGGCGTTCTATAACGATATTCTTGATTCAAAAGAAAAAGAAGATCGGGATCATATTGCGATCCGCCTACTGGCAAAAATGCCAACGCTGGCGGCAATGTGCTACAAATACAGCATCGGGCGACCGTTTATGTATCCGCAAAATCATCTCTCTTACGCTGGCAACTTCCTCTATATGATGTTTGCCACCCCGTGTGAGCTTTATGTGGTAAACCCTGTTTTAGAACGTGCAATGGATCGCATTTTTACCCTACACGCCGACCACGAACAAAATGCGTCCACCTCGGCGGTGCGTGGTGTGGCGTCATCGGGTCCAAATCCATTTGCCTGTATCGCAGCGGGGATCGCTTCTCTCTGGGGGCCTGCTCACGGTGGGGCAAACGAAGCCTGCATTAAGATGTTGCAAGAAATTGGCACAGTGGATCGCATTCCAGAATTTATCGCCCGAGCCAAAGACAAAAACGATCCATTCCGCCTAATGGGCTTTGGACACCGTGTCTATAAAAACTACGACCCGCGTGCCAAAGTAATGCGTGAAACCTGCCACGAAGTGTTGCAAGAATTAGGGGTAAACACACCGCTATTAGAAGTGGCAATGGAATTAGAAAAAATCGCCCTCAGTGATCCTTACTTTGTCGAACGCAAACTCTACCCGAATGTGGATTTCTACTCGGGCATTATCTTACAAGCGATCGGCATTCCAACCTCGATGTTTACCGTGATCTTCGCCCTCAGCCGTA
The DNA here is from genome assembly GCF_002015115.1 of Haemophilus paracuniculus. Classification (GTDB taxonomy): domain Bacteria; phylum Pseudomonadota; class Gammaproteobacteria; order Enterobacterales; family Pasteurellaceae; genus Haemophilus_E; species Haemophilus_E paracuniculus. Next base: position 101,422 of record NZ_MUYA01000002.1, on the reverse strand, counting down.
CCGTGGGCTGGATCGCCAACTGGAAAGAGATGTACGAAGAAAGCCTCAAAATCGTGCGTCCTCGCCAAATCTACATCGGGCATACTGAACGCCATATTCAACCATAACCACAATAAAGGATTAAATTCACTTGTTGGATTTAATCCTTTTTATCGTAAAAAGGAATAAGCTATGTTAGCTATTATTGGATTATGTATTATTCTCACTATTGTGATTTTATTGCTGACCGAAAAAATGTCGCCCTTTATCGCAATGGTGCTTATCCCCCTTATCGGTGCGTTAGTGGCGGGCTTTGATTTCGCCCAGCTCAAAACCTTCTACCTTGACGGCACAAAATCCGTTACCCAAATCGTGATAATGTTTATTTTCGCGATTATCTTCTTCGGCATAATGAGCGATGTGGGGCTATTTAAACCGCTAATCGACCGCTTAATCAAACTGACGGGCGGAAATGTGGTGGCAGTCTGCTTAGGCACGGTGTTAATTTCGGTGGTGGCTCACTTAGACGGCACGGGGGCAACCACTTTCTTGCTCGTTGTGCCAGCCTTGCTACCGCTTTACAAACGGTTAAATATGAACCCTTATTTGCTCTTTTTACTGTTAGCCGCCAGTGCAGGGTTAGTCAATATGTTGCCGTGGGGTGGGCCGACTGGTCGAGTTGCGACCGTGTTGAATATGAATGTGGAAGAACTCTACCGCCCATTATTCCTCGTACAAGTGATCGGCTTAGTTTACATCATCGCCCTTGCGATCTTCCTCGGCTTCCGTGAGCAAAAACGCTTGGTGCAGCTTGCCCCTAATAATGCCACGACTAACGAAGATCCCCTCGCCCCGTCTCAATCGCCTGAGCCAAACAAATACTTCTGGTTCAACGTGGCTCTCTTTTTCGCCACAATGGCAACCCTCTTTTCGGGGCTACTCTCGCCGGGTTATGTGTTTATGATCGCCACCGCCATTCTATTGTTGGTGAATTATCGCAACCCTGCGGAACAGCTTGAACGCATTCAAGCCCATTCAAGCGGTGCAATTATGATGGCGAGTATCATTTTAGCCGCAGGCACATTCTTAGGCATTTTAAAAGGCTCGGGAATGTTGAATGCAATTGCGGTCAATTTGGTCAATCTACTGCCAAACGCCCTGATTCCTTATCTGCACATTATTGTTGGAATTTTCGGGATTCCCCTTGAATTGGTACTCAACACCGACTCTTACTACTTCGGCTTATTCCCAGTGGTGCAAGAAATTACCTCACAAGTGGGGGTTGAACCTCGCGTAGCAGGTTACGCAATGTTGATTGGTAGTATTGTCGGCACTTTCGTTACCCCACTTTCGCCAGCACTCTGGATGGGTCTCGGGCTTGCCAACCTCTCAATGGGTAAACATATCCGCTACTCATTCCTCTGGATTTGGGCATTATCCCTCGCCATTCTATTCAGTGCGATTCTCATCGGCGTTGTGCCGTTGCCTTAACCGATAACAAGGGGGTAGATTTTTGAAAATTTCAATAATCTACCCCCTTGCATCAGCCATTCATCATTTCCTCTAATTCCCCCTGCACGTCCAGCCATTCCATTTCAACGCTTTCGAGCTGTTTTTTGAGTTCGACTTGTTGAGCGAGGGTGGTGGTGAGTTGGGTTTTGTTTTCGGGATCGTAGATGTCGTTGCTGGCTAAAATTGCCTCAACGTCGGCGAGTTTAGCGGTCAGTTTTTCCAGTTCTTTTTCCAACTGTGTCAATTTTTTGCGTAACGGGGCGGTGGCTTGGCGTAATTCCGCCTCTAACCGTTTCTGCTCTTTGCGGTTGGCGGCACTGTTTTCGCTCGCATTTTCCGCCTTGCAAGGGGTAGGATTTTCCGAAATTTTCGCCATTTCGAGGGTATTTTGTTCGTTCAGCCATTTTTGATAATCGTCCAAATCCCCTTTAAATTCATCGACTTTGCCGTTATGCACCAGATAAAACTCATTGACGGTGCTACGCAACAAATGGCGGTCGTGGGAAACCACCACCAGCGAGCCTTCGTAATAAGTCAAAGCATCCGTGAGGGCTTGTCGCATTTCCAAATCAAGGTGGTTGGTCGGTTCGTCCAACAGCAATAAATTCGGGCGTTGCCACACGATCAAAGCAAGCACGAGGCGGGCTTTTTCGCCCCCAGAGAAAGAGCCGACCGCTTGTTTGACCTTATCGCCCCGAAAATCAAATCCGCCCAGATAGTTGCGTAATTCTTGTTCGGTTTTTTCGGGGGCGAGGCGAGCCAAATGCCAGAGGGGGCTTTCTTCAAATCGCAACGTATCGACCTGATGTTGAGCGAAATAGCCGAGCTGAACGCCTTTGGCAAGCTGAATATGCCCCGATTGTGGCGGTAATTCGCCAGCCAGCAATTTGATCAGGGTCGATTTTCCTGCCCCGTTGCGACCGAGCAAGCCGATCCGCGAACCAGGGACAAGGTTCAATTTGACCGATTGCAACACGGCATTATCGCCGTAACCTGCACTCACTTTTTCCATTGAAAGCAAGGGGCTAGGCAGGGCGAGGGGCGGACGAAATTCGAACTCAAAAGGGCTATCCGCATAGGCAGGGGCGATCAATTCCATTTTTTCGAGGGCTTTGATTCGGCTTTGTGCCTGTTTCGCTTTGGTCGCTTTGGCTTTGAAGCGGTCGATAAAGCTCTGCAAATGGGCGACTTTGCGTTGCTGTTGCTGATAAGCGGCGTTTTGCTGGGCGATTTTGGTGGCACGTTGCAGTTCAAACGAGGTGTAATTGCCTGTGTATTCGTTCAATTTTTGCTGTTCGATCTGGATCACGCGGTCGATGATCGGATCGAGAAAATCCCTGTCGTGGGAAATCAGCAACAGTGTGCCACGGTATTGGGTCAGCCAGCGTTCCAGCCAAATCACCGCATCTAAATCGAGGTGGTTAGTCGGTTCATCGAGCAGTAGCAAATCGGAACGGCAAATCAAGGCTTGGGCGAGATTCAATCTCATTCGCCAACCGCCCGAAAAGGATTTGACGGGCAGTTCGAGCTGATCGGGGCGAAAGCCCAAACCGTTGAGCAGGCTGGCGGCACGGGCTTGGATCGTCCACGCATCAATCGTATCCAACTGAATATGCAGGGAAGCGATACGATTGCCGTCATTTTTTGCATTGGCTTCGGCAAGCTCGGCGGTCAGCTTGGTGTATTCACGGTCGCCTAAAATCACATAATCAAGGGCGGAAATTTCCAACGCAGGCGTTTCTTGATTGACCCACGCAATCGACCAATTTTGCGGATATTTCGCCTCGCCCCCCTCGGGTTGTAATTCATTTTTGAGCAAGGCGAACAGGGACGACTTTCCGCAACCATTTTTGCCAACCAGCCCCACTTTTTGCCCCGTGTGGATTACCGCATTGGCTTGTTCGAGTAGCACGGATTGTCCACGTTTTAGGGTTAAATCTGTAAAAAAAATCATTTTATTTGGCTCATTTATGCTAGAATTTTCAAGATTTTAGCTATTTTACCGTATTTTTAGGAACGCAGTATGTTTGATTCGTTAGTTGTACAATTTGTGGTACTTTGGGCGGTAATCGACCCAATTGGCTCAATTCCTGTCTATTTGGCAAAAACCATTGGCTTGCCGATTGAAGATCGCCGTAAAATCGCCCGCAATGCGATTTTAATTTCGGCAGGAATTTTGATGTTCTTCCTCGTGGCAGGGCAATTCCTACTGGAAGCAATGCAAATTCCACTTTCCGCTTTCCAAGCCGCAGGCGGTTTAGTGTTATTGCTGTTCGCTCTCACAATGATTTTCGGCGAAAGCAAACCCGAACAAGAGATCAAAATGACGAGCAACCTCAGTGAATTGGCGGTTTACCCCCTCGCTGTACCATCTATCGCTTCACCAGGGGCGATGATGGCGGTGGTACTTTTAACCGATAATAATCGTTACAGTTTCATCGACCAGACCGTAACAGGTGGCATTATGCTTGCTGTGTTGCTCATTACCTATTTACTTCTGCTTGCTGCGAATAAAATCCAGCATTTCATCGGCAACGCAGGGGCGGCGATTATCAGCCGTGTAATGGGGCTGATCTTGGCGGCGGTGGCGATTAACAATCTGTTAGTGGGTATTAAAGATTTCTTTACACAAATGAGCTAAACAGAAAACGATAAAAAAGGGAACGTATTTCGTTCCCTTTCATTTTTCTACTTTTTACTTAACGTAAAAAAGCTGGAATTTTACTTTCGTACTCAGCGATTTTCGCTTCGTGTTGCAAGGTTAAACCGATATTGTCTAAGCCGTTGAGTAAGCAATGACGGCGGAAGCTGTCGATCTCAAATGGGTAAACTTTGCCGTTGGCGGAAACGGTTTGAGCTTCTAAATCCACCGTGATTTCTGCCCCCTCGTTTGCCACCACATATTTGAATAATTCGTCCACTTCTTCATCAGAAAGGCGGATCGGTAGCATTTGGTTATTGAGGCTGTTGCCGTAGAAAATATCGGCAAAACTTGGGGCGATAATTACACGGATACCGTAATCGTCCAACGCCCAAGGTGCGTGTTCACGGGACGATCCACAGCCAAAATTCTCACGTGCCAATAAAATGCTCGCCCCTTGGTAGCGTGGGTAGTTCAGCACAAATTCAGGGTTTGGCTGTTTGCCTTCATCGTCTAGGAAACGCCATTCGTGGAATAGATGTGCACCGAAGCCCACGCGAGTTACTTTTTGCAAAAACTGTTTTGGAATGATCGCATCGGTGTCCACGTTTGACGCATCAAGTGGCACGGCGATGCCCGTGTGTTGTTTAAATTCTCTTGCCATTTTGGTTTCTCTCATTTAGGGAGGGAACACGAAAAGCGTTCCTCTCCATTTTTAAACTATCTCCCACCTTCGTGGGAGAGAGACAGCGGTAAATGCGTTCAGCATTTACCGCAGAGAGAGGGAATAAGCGGTGAGATTCCTACTATTTTTTCCCTCTCCCTGAGTTAGCTTCTCAACGAAGCTAAATCTGTCCCTCTCCCGCAAGCGGTAGAGGGTTATATCATTAACGACTTAAAATAATTCGACTTCGCGAATATCAACAAACTTGCCGTGAACCGCCGCCGCTGCTGCCATTGCTGGGCTAACGAGGTGGGTGCGTCCGCCTCTGCCTTGGCGACCTTCAAAGTTGCGGTTACTGGTTGAAGCACAACGCTCGCCCGGTTCAAGGCGGTCGTTATTCATCGCCAAGCACATTGAGCAACCTGGTAAACGCCACTCAAAGCCTGCTTCGATAAAGATTTTATCCAAGCCCTCTTTTTCCGCCTGTTCACGCACTAAGCCCGAGCCTGGCACGACCAACGCCTGCACGCCGTCCGCCACTTTGCGACCTTTCGCCACCGCTGCCGCCGCACGCAAATCTTCAATACGCGAGTTGGTGCAAGAGCCGATAAAGACTTTATCAATCGCCACATCGGTTAATTTAATGCTATGGGGTAAATCCATATAGGCTAAGGCTTTTTCCGCCGATTGACGCTCAATCGGATCCGCCATATCCGCAGGGTTTGGAATGGTTTGGGTTACGCCGATTACCTGACCAGGGTTTGTTCCCCAAGTGATTTGCGGCTCAATTTCGCTGGCTTCTAACACCACCACTTTGTCAAACTCTGCTCCTTCATCGGTGTGCAAGGTTTTCCAATACGCCACCGCATCGTCCCAATCTTTGCCTTTCGGGGCATAAGGGCGACCTTTGAGATATTCAAAGGTAGTTTCATCTGGGGCAACCAAACCCGATTTCGCCCCGAGTTCAATCGCCATATTGCAGACGGTCATTCGCCCTTCCATTGAGAGATCACGGATCGCCTCGCCACAAAATTCGACAACGTGTCCCGTGCCGCCACCCATTGTGGTTTTGCCGATAATCGCCAACACGATATCTTTGGCGGTAATGCCCTCACGCACCTTGCCACGCACTTCGATTTTCATCTTTTTCGCTCGTGCTTGTTTCACGGTTTGGGTAGCGAGAACGTGTTCCACTTCTGATGTGCCGATCCCAAACGCCAACGCCCCGAATGCACCGTGGGTCGCAGTGTGAGAATCACCACACACAATCGTCATCCCTGGTAAAGTTAAGCCTTGCTCTGGGCCCATCACGTGTACGATCCCTTGGTTGATATGGTTAATGTCGTAAAGGGTGATCCCAAATTGATCGGTATTTTTGGCGAGTTCCAACATCTGCACTCGCCCCATCTCGCCTGAACCGCCCAAATCACGGCTGTCGGTCGGCACGTTGTGGTCCATTGTCGCCACGGTTTTGCTCACCTGACGCACGCCACGCCCCATTGCACGCAAGCCGTCAAATGCTTGTGGCGAGGTTACTTCGTGTACCAAATGGCGGTTGATATAAAGCAACGGCGTTTCGCCCTCGGCTTCGTGAACAACGTGAGCATCAAACAATTTTTCGTATAAGGTCTTTTTCATAATCACTCTCAATAAAAAAACAAGCGGTGAGATTTGCGGAAATTTTTGCAAATCGCACCGCTTGTAAACGAATTGCAACAGGGCGGAATATACCCCCTGACGAAACGAAAGTAAAACGCTATTTTTGGATAAAATGCAGTTTTTTATTCTGTAAAAAAGCAGAAAATGAAATAAAAAGGAATTTCAACCGCAGATTATGCCAAAATTTACAATTTAGCTGGGATTAAATCTAGCAAATCCGCCGTTTACTAGCCACTTTTCCTAAATTGATTTTTTCACGGATTATCCCCCAATTTCCGCTATAATAGCCACATTTTTTATAAATAGGATTTTTCAATGGCTCTACTTTCCCTTTCCGAGGCTCTCGCCCAAATGTTGGCTCGCTTACCAAGCCCAACCGAACCCCTGCAACTTCCCCTCAATCAAGCGGTACATTATCGTTGTGCGGAAGATATTTTCTCGCCAATCAACGTGCCAAGTTTTGATAATTCGGCAATGGACGGCTATGCGGTTCGCACCGCAGATTTGGCGGAAAATCGTCCGCTTTCATTAGCAGGCAAAGCCTTTGCGGGCAGCCCATTTCAAGGGGCATTACAAGCGGGCAGTTGCGTGCGAATTATGACGGGGGCGATGATTCCGCAAGGGGCGGATGCGGTGATAATGCAGGAAGAAAGTGTGCAAAATGCGGACGGCACGATCGCGTTCACACGTTTGCCGAAGATCGGCGAAAATATCCGCAAGATCGGCGAAGATGTGCCACAAGGGGCGTTGGTGCTGGCAAAAGGTAGCGAACTGAACGTAACCACCCTACCGCTACTCGCTTCGTTAGGCATTGCCAAAGTACCCGTTTTCCCTCGCTTGAAAGTGGCAATGCTTTCTACGGGCGATGAGTTAGTCGAAGTCGGCACGCCGTTGAGTGAGGGCAAAATTTACGACACCAACCGTTTCACCCTACGCCTATTGCTCGAAAATTTACATTGCGAAGTGATCGATTACGGCATTCTGCCCGATGATCCCGCCCAATTTGAACGCACCTTTTTTGAAGCTCAACGCACCGCCGATGTGCTGATTACCAGCGGTGGCGTGTCGGTGGGCGAAGCGGATTTTACTAAAACCGTTCTCGAAAAAGTGGGCGAAATCGGCTTCTGGAAAATCGCAATGAAACCGGGTAAACCCTTCGCATTCGGCAAATTGGAAAAAGCGTGGTTCTTCGGCTTACCAGGCAACCCCGTTTCCGCCTTAGTAACCTTCTATCAATTAGTGCAACCAGCCCTGCTCAAATTAGCGGGCGGCTCGGCGAAAGCGATTGCCGATTTTAGCCCAAATCTCACCACTTGCACCGCCGAACCGCTGAAAAAAGCGGTCGGTCGTCAAGATTTCCAACGGGGCTATTTTTACAACAACGCCAAGGGCGAATTGGAAGTTCGCCCAGTGGGTAAACAAGGTTCGCATATTTTTAGTGCTTTCCACGAAAGCAACTGTTTTATCGTGCTAGAACAGGAACGGGGTAACGTGCAAGCAGGCGAAAAAGTTACCATTCAACCTTTCAATGCGGTGCTGAAATAATGGAATTGTCAGACGCAGAAACCCTACGCTACAACCGCCAAATTGTACTGAAAAGTGTCGATTTTGACGGGCAGGAAAAACTCAAAGCCAGCCGAGTGTTGATTGTCGGGCTGGGTGGTTTAGGCTGTGCGGCTAGTCAATATCTGGCAAGTGCAGGGGTCGGGCATTTGACCTTGGTCGATTTTGATAGGGTGTCTCTTTCCAATTTGCAACGCCAAATTTTGCACACGGATGCTACCCTCGATCAATTTAAGGTGGAATCCGCCCGCTTGCGGTTGCAACAGCTCAACCCGCATATTGAGATTACCACCATTACCGAAAAACTTGCCGATTTTAGTGAGTTAGTCGCAAAAGCCGATGCCGTAGTCGATTGCACCGACAATGTTGAGGTGCGAAATCAGCTTAATCAAGCCTGTTTTACCCATAAAAAGCCGTTAATTTCTGGCTCGGCAATTCGTTTTGAAGGGCAAATTTCCGTCTTCACTTATCAAAAAAACGAGCCTTGCTACCAATGCCTGAGCCAACTGTTCGGCGAAACCACCCTAAGCTGCGTGGAAGCTGGCGTGATCGCCCCGATTGTTGGCGTGATCGGAAGCCTACAAGCCCTTGAAACCATTAAGGTTTTGCTCAACATCGGCAAAACCTTAACGGGGAAATTATTGATGATTGACGGTTTGCATTTTTCCGTCAGGGAAATGGCATTGCCGAAATCGCCGAAATGTCTGATTTGCAAGGGGTGAGATTTTTCAAAATTTCATAAAATCCTACCCCTTATTTGAGATTGTTACTTTTCTTTGCTTCGCCAAAGAAAAGTAACCAAAAGAAAAGCGACCCCGAGCATTTTGC
>NZ_MUYA01000002.1:0-92530 GCF_002015115.1 Haemophilus paracuniculus | reverse complement strand
CGCAAAATGACGGGGGAATTTATTCGAGCAATGTTCAAAATGTAGGGACGGATTTTATATCTGCCCTCACAAAATACGAAAGGACGCCAGCGTGGCGTCCCTACCGTAGAGTCGCAATACTTGCGACCCAAATAGATCTATCAACCGCCAGATAATTTGACTTTAAAGCCTTTCTGTTCAAGTAGCTGTTTGAGCAAATTGCGGTTGTCGCCTTGAATTTCAATCGTGCCGTCTTTTACTGCACCGCCACAACCGCAGCGTTTTTTGAGATCAGCGGCGAGGGATTTGAGTTCGTTATCATCAAGATCTAATCCAGTAATAACACAAACGCCTTTGCCCTTGCGTCCGCTGGTTTGGCGTTGGATTCGCACAATGCCGTCCCCTTTTGGGCGTTCGGCTTTGACTTTTTCAGGCACAATTCGCCCGATTTCTGTTGAATAAACTAAGGTCATAAAATTTCCTTTATCCTACCGCTTGCCAATCCCAAAACTACACTTCCGCAATGCTTTGGGTCGGTTTGATTTTTTCCCATTGACGACAAGATGGGCAATGCCAATTCAATCGCACCGCTTGATAACCGCAGTTTAAACAGCGGTAATTGGCGGTTTTGGAAATGCGGTCGCCCACCATTTTGTGTAATAAAATCAAGCTCTCTTTGGCTCGCCCCTCTTCCGCTTCGTTAATTTGGTAGTGGATAAAACGGTGGAAAGTGAGCAAATTGGGGTGCTGACGTACTTGTTGATAAAGTTTTGACTGGGCGGCTTCCGCACCGTCTTTAAATTCAATTAAGCCCGCTAAGGCAATATCGACACTGGCATTGTGTTTGACTTGATTTGCCTTGATGAGAAACAGTTCAAAATTAGTCGGATCGTTCAGCGAAATGTAGCAGGCTTGAATTTTCTCGACCACTTCGCTGATGTAATCGGGATCTTGATTTAACACATTTTCATAATATGCCAACGCCTGCTGAAATTGGCGTTGTTCTAGGGCGTAATCCCCCAATAAAATTGAGGCTCGGGTGCAGTCAGGCGAAATGTCGAGTGCCTTATTCAGTAACGATAAAAATAGGGTTGGGTTGTCAAATTTGACAATCTGAGCATATTCGCAATAGTAATGGGCAAGGGGAATTGAATCCGTCTCGGGGGCGATTTTGCGTAATTTTTCTGCCACGTTGATCGCTTTTTTCCACTCTTTGGTTTTTTGGTAGATCACCATTAACTGCGAGAGGGAATTGACCGCAAAATCGGGTTCATCAAGTAGTAAAATATAGAGATTTTCGGCACGATCATAAAAACCTGCTGCCATAAAATCTTTGGCAAGTTGTTGTTTGGCAAGTAATTTTTGCTCAATCGAATAATCGGGGCTATTATCAAGGGCTTGATGAATCCGCAAGGCACGATCCACTTCGCCACGCGAGCGAAATAAGTTGCCGAGGGTAAGTTCCGCCTCAAATTGGGATTCCGAGCTGATTTGATTTTCAGATTCTTGCTTTTGCAACATTGAAAGGAAAAGGTCCACTGCCTTTTCCTGTTGATTGGATAAGAGGAAGTTTAATCCCGTAACATAATCACGAGAAAATTTGTTGCTGACGGTTTCTTGATCCTTTTTCGCACTACGTTGCCCCATATACCAACCGTATAAGGCGGCAATTGGCAACAAAAGGAACAATAATTCGAGCATTATTTATGCCTTATTCCGCTTTTGGGACACTTAATTCAGCAATTTGTTGGGTTTGGCGTTTTACGCGGCGGTTGAGTGCCATATTTTGCACTTTCACTTTGAGGTAGAAAATACCTGTTACCAACCAACCTAAAATTAAGCCTGTACCAAATAAAATGGCAACGAGGGTTGAAAGGCGTAATTCGCTTTTAGCGATAATGTAGTTAAAGGTAATCATTTGATCGTTATTTGCACCGATGGTAACGCCCACGATCACCACAGACAGAATGACTAAGATAGCTAAAATATACTTGATCATAAATCCTCCATTGAGAAACAAAATGGGTTAGCGATCCACTCGCTCTTTCAATTCTTTGCCCGCTTTAAAATGTGGCACGGCTTTTGCCGATAAGGCAACTTGCTCGCCTGTTTTAGGATTTCTGCCCTGTCTTGGCTTGCGATGATGCAGCGAGAAACTGCCGAACCCTCTCACTTCCACTCGCTGATTTTGCTCTAATGAACAGGTGATTTGCTCTAATAGCGTTTTTACCCCGTCCTCAACGGCTTGAACCTGTAAAGCAGGATTCATCGACACAAGGCGATCAATGAGTTCTGATTTTGTCATAATTTACGCTACGTCCTATACTGAATTATAGTTAAATTTTTTCGGGAAAAAACTTAACTATAATAGTAAATATCCAAAGCGGATATGCTTTCGCATACCCGCTTTTCTCGTTAGATGAAATTTAATTATTCACCTTTTGCAGCTTTGAATGCCGCTGCCATTGCGTTTTCCACAACCACTTCTTCTTTGTTTACTTGTGCGATTGCCGCAGATTCTTCTGCTTCATCTTTCGCACGAACAGAAAGGTTTACTACGCGGTTTTTACGATCAACGCCAGTGTATTTCGCTTCGATTGAATCGCCAACTGAAATTACAGTCGTGATGTCTTCTACACGCTCGCTGGTTGCTTCGTTAGCACGGATGAACGCTTCCACGCCACCTTCTAACTCAACTTTAACGCCTTTCGCATCAACTTCAACCACTTTACCAGTTAAAATTGCACCTTTTTTGGTTTCTTCAACAAAGTTTGTGAATGGATCTGATTCAAGTTGTTTGATACCAAGAGAAATACGCTCTTTCACTGCATCAACTTGTAACACAACTGCTTCTACTTCGTCGCCTTTTTTGTAGTTACGAACCGCTTCTTCGCCTGATACATTCCAAGAAATGTCAGATAAGTGAACAAGACCGTCAATACCACCTTCAAGACCGATGAAGATACCGAAATCAGTGATAGATTTGATTTTACCTTTCACTTTATCGTTTTTGTTGTGCGTTGCAGCGAAGTGTTCCCAAGGGTTTGCTTTACATTGTTTCAAACCTAATGAGATACGACGACGTTCTTCGTCCACTTCAAGCACCATTACTTCAACCACATCGCCTACGCTAACCACTTTTGATGGGTGGATGTTTTTGTTTGTCCAGTCCATTTCTGAAACGTGCACAAGACCTTCAACGCCATCTAAGATCTCAACGAAACAGCCGTAGTCAGTTAAGTTAGTTACTTTACCGCTTAATTTGCTGTTTACTGGGTGGTTTTGAGCGATTGCAACCCAAGGATCTTGACCTAATTGTTTTAAGCCTAATGAAACGCGGGTTTTCTCTTTGTCGAATTTCAATACTTTAACAGTAACTTCATCACCTACATTCACCACTTCGCTTGGGTGTTTAACACGTTTCCAAGCCATATCGGTAATGTGAAGTAAACCATCTACGCCGCCTAAATCAACGAATGCACCGTAGTCAGTTAAGTTTTTAACTGTACCTTTAACTTCTGAACCTTCAACTAAGTTCGCTAATACTTCATCACGATCAGCGTTGCTGGTTGATTCGATTACTGCACGACGTGAAACAACCACGTTGTTACGTTTTTGGTCAAGTTTGATTACTTTAAATTCTAAGGTTTGACCTTCTAAGTTTAAAGAATCACGCACTGGACGTGTATCAACTAATGAACCTGGTAAGAACGCACGCACACCGTCTAATTCAACAGTGAAACCGCCTTTCACTTTACCATTTACAAAACCAACAACGGTTGCTTGCTCTTCAAATGCTTTTTCAAGAGCAATCCACGCTTCGTTGCGTTTTGCATCACCACGAGAAACGACTGTTGCACCAAGACCATCTTCAACGGCTTTAAGTACTACATCTACTTCATCACCAACTTGAACTTCTAATTCACCTTGTGCGTTAGCGAATTCTGATGCATCGATAACTGATTCAGATTTTAAACCTGTATCAACAATCACTAAACCTTTTTGGATAGCAACAACAGTACCTTTAACAACATCACCTAAACGTGGTGTAGCTGCAAATGATTCTTCAAGTAGTTGAGCAAACGATAATTCTGACATAATAAATCTTCTATAAAGTAAACATCCATCTAACATCCTGTTAAACGGGGTTGATAACAATCGTTTATCAATCCATTGATAAACAAACAGACTAAATTGCCATTTTCGAGGCGATATATTGCAAGGCTTGCTCAATCACTTCGTCAATGGATAACTGCGTTGAATCAAGTAACAACGCATCCTTAGCAGGGACTAACGGGGCGACCGCTCGATTTCTATCTCGATAATCACGCTCTTTAATCTCGGCTAAAATCTCGTCAAAGTTAGCATTAAATCCCTTTTCTTGCAACTGTTTTACACGTCTTTTTGCACGTTCTTCTGCACTCGCGTCTAAAAACAGCTTAATTTGAGCCTCTGGAAAGACCACCGTCCCCATATCTCGACCGTCTGCGATCAGCCCTTTTTCGGTACTAAAATCACGCTGACGTTGCAAAAGGGCTTCACGCACTAACGGATACACAGCCACTTTCGAGGCATTTTGTCCTGCTTCGGCGGTGCGGATTTGATCGCCGACATTTTCATCATCAAGGATCACTTGGATCTCGCCATTTTCTGGCACGAATTGTACGTTCAAATGGCGACCCAATTCCGCCAATTTCCCTTCATCATCAAGGGAAACGCCTTTTTTTACCGCAGCGAGGGCAAGAATACGATAAATCGCCCCTGAATCTAAAAAGTCAAAGCCCAATTTATCGGCGAGGGCGTGGCATAATGTGCCTTTGCCTGCTCCGCTCGGGCCGTCCACTGTAATTACGATATTTTTCATTGATTATCCTTTTCTGTAAAATTTTTCAAAATCTGACCGCTTGTTATGGCTCTGGAAATTCGCCAATAGTTACATTAAATTCAAGCTCTTGCCCTTGTCGCCACACCAACACTTTAACGGTGGTATTCGGCTTCATATTTGCCAACACTTCCATCATTTGCGACGGCGAAACCGCTTCCACTTTGCCGATTTTCAGCACAATATCATTCGGGCGAATCCCTGCTTGGGCGGCAGGGCCGTTTTCTGCCACCCCTGTAATCAACACCCCTCTTTCGCCTTGGCTTGCCAAAAAGAGAGCACTGGTTACGCCGAAATAGCCGCGAATCACACGCCCGTCTTTGATGATTTTGTTCATTACATCAACCGCTTGGCTAATTGGAATCGCAAAATTCAACCCCTCGGCAATAGTGTCTTCGCCCGTGATGCTTAACTCTTTCACTTCGCCACTGTTTTTGAGGCTAATGGTGTTAATCCCGATCAATTCCCCTGCGGTGTTAATCAACGCCCCGCCCGAATTACCTTTACTGATTGGGGCATCGGTTTGAATAAAATTTTGGCGATTGCGGTCGGAAAGAGTATTCCGCCCCGTGGCACTAATGATCCCCTGCGTTACGCTCTGCCCCAAATTGTAGGGGTTGCCAATCGCCAGCACCACATCGCCCACCTGCACTTTGCGATCTTTATTTTGTGGAATGGTCGGCAATTTGTCGCCTGCGATTTTCAGCACCGCCAAATCGGTGAGGGTGTCCGATCCCACCAAACTCGCATTAAAATTCGCCCCCGATTGCAGGTAAACCGTTACCTGATAAGCATCTTTGATGACGTGTTTATTGGTAAGAATATAGCCCTTGTCCGACATAATCACGCCTGAACCAAGGTTGAGGCGATAACCGCTACTGCTGGTGTTATCCAAAATTTGGGTGTAGATATTGACCACCGCTGGCGAGGCTTGTTTGACTGCACTATGGTAGCTCACTACATCGGGGGAAAACAGGTTGAACGTTCGCCCAGATTTATTGATTATCGGGGCGACAAAGAGAATGAGAAAGGCACAAAAAAGCCCGAATCCGACCGCTTGTAGAATTTTTTTAATCATCATTCCCTCTGTTTTACGCAAAAATTGTCGGCAATTATACTGAAATTTTCCGCCTTATTGAACATTCCCCCTAAAATTCCTGTTCCTTTATTTCTTTTCTAATTGGGCGTGCTAAAATAACGCCATTTTTACCTAACGGAAAGCCAAATGCCAACACAAAATCTCAAAACGCCCCTCGGCGAACGAGTCGCCATTGTGGCAGGATTACGTTCCCCTTTTGTCCGCCGAGATTCGGGCTTCAAAGATTCCTACGCCACCAACCTCGGGGCAATGGTAACCAACGAATTATTAAGTCGCACCGCCATTGAACGCAAAGAGATCGCCCAACTGGTTTTCGGGCAAGTGATTCAACAACCTGATATTCCTAACCCTGCCCGTGAAATCGCCGTGGCATTGAGTATGCCCCATTTGCAAGCGTACAGCCTCAGTAGCTCGTGCTTGTCGGGCTTGCAGGCAATCGTCAATGTGGCGGGCAGTATTATTAGCGGTTCGATCAATGCAGGGATCGCAGGGGGGGCGGATTCCATTTCCAACGCCCCACTCAGCATTAGCCCCCGCGTAATCCAAAAATTCAAAGCGATTTTTACCGCCCCAAGTTTGGAAGATAAATACCGCTTGTTCCGCCAATTTTCGTGGCGAGATCTCAAACCGCACGGGGTCAATCTCAAAGATTTTATGACCCAAATGTCCGTTGCCGAACATTCGGAACAAATGGCTCAACGCTATAACATCAGCCGAGCCGAACAAGACGAATTTGCCCGTTATTCCAACGAAAAAGCAATGAATGCGTGGAAATTAGGCTTGCTCAAAGAGGAAGTAATGCCCTCATTCCCTCGCCCTTACACGGATTTCGTGGTGTCGGATACCCTCTCTGCCGCCGCCACTCGCCCCGCTCACTATCAACGATTCTCGCCGATTGTGAACAAACCTTACGCCACCGTTACCGAAGCCAATATCCCGCAACCCGTGGACGGCTCGGCGGCGGTGCTGTTGATGAATGAAAACCGTGCCAAAGCCCTCGGCTTAACGCCCCTCGGCTATATTCGTAGCTATGCGATCACGGGCAACGAGATTTGGGAAAATATGTTCTCGGGGGCAAGCATTGCCACTGCCATCGCCCTCGAACGAGCCAATATGGCGTTGGAGGATATGGATTACATCGACATTCACGAATCTTCGGCAAGCCAAATTTTGGCGAATGTTCGCCTGTTTGAATCGGCTGAATTTGCCAAAAATACGTTAAATCGCACCGCTTGTATCGGCAAAATCGACCTTGACAAACTCAACGTCTTCGGCGGTTCGATTGCGTTCGGCAATCCACGGGCGGTAACAAGCTTACGCCTTGTGATTCAATCCCTCTACGCCCTCAAACGCAAAGGCGGCGGCACTTCGGTGGTGGCGTCCAGCGGATTAGGTGGCTTAGGGGCGGCAATGGTTTTAGAAAGCGAATAGGGGAAAAAATGAACGAACAACTCTCATCATTTCAAGTCGAGATTGACGATAACCGCATTGCGATTGTCCGCATCAACGCCCCCGACAATTTCGCCAACTGGCTACCCGAAACCTTCGCCCAACAATTACGCCAAGTGATCGGTTCGGTGCTTTATCAACAAGCCCGTGCGGTGCTGTTTATTTCGGCAAAACCTCGCCATTTCATCAAAGGTTTCAAACCAAGTTTATTAAAAGAGAAAACGGACGCTCAACTACTCGCCTTTTCGCAAGAGGCACAAGCGGTAATGCGAGAGCTGAATGTGTTGAAAGTGCCTGTATTAGCGGCGATTGACGGCTTATGCTACGGCGTGGGGTTAGAACTCGCCCTCGCTTGTGATTATCGCATCGCCAGCGATGAAAGCTACACCAAATTCGCAATGCCCCAAATCCGCTCGGGCATTTTGCCGTTTGCGGGTGGCACGCAACGCTTACCCCGTTTAATCGGCTTACAAAATGCCACGCCGTTGCTGCTTTCGGGCTACAAAATTGGCGTGGAACGAGCGTTAAAATTAGGTTTGGTCGATCAAGCCGTGCCGTCCAGCCGTCTGTTTGAGGTGGCTTACCAAAAATTACTGGACAATCAAGTGGCAAAAATCGACCACAAACGACCGCTTGCCTTGCTGAAAAAATGGCGAAAACAGCTCGAAGGTAATGCCATTTTCCGTCAAAAATATCTGGCTCGCACCGAAAATCAAGTTTGGTCAAAATCCTTCGGCAACTACCCTGCCGTGCCACATTTGCTCAATTTATTGCAAGAACCGCACTTCAAAGCAGGCTTGGCGTTAGAACAGCAAGCCTTGGTGGAACTGTTCCGCACCGAACAATCTAAGGTGTTAATCGATCTCAAACGTACCCAACGGGCGATGAAAGATCGTTACCAAATTCAAGGGGACGTGCGAGATGTGTCGCAAGTGAGCATTCTCGGCAGTGGATTTATGGGGGCGGGCATCGCTTACATCACCGCCTACCACGCCAAAATTCCCGTGCGAATTAAGGATATTCACCCCTCTGAAATTCAAAAAGCGTTGCGGAATTGCTATGAGCTAATGCAGCAAAAAATGCACAAAAAGCAACTTCGCCACGGGGAAATGATCGAGCGAATGAACCTAATCACAGGTGGCGAACGCTTGGTGGCAGCGAAATCGACCGACTTTATCATTGAGGCGGTGTATGAAGATCTCGCCCTCAAACAGAAAATGGTTCAAGAGAGCGAAGCCTATTACGATGAACACG
This sequence comes from Haemophilus paracuniculus, assembly GCF_002015115.1. GTDB lineage: Bacteria > Pseudomonadota > Gammaproteobacteria > Enterobacterales > Pasteurellaceae > Haemophilus_E > Haemophilus_E paracuniculus. The sequence goes on along the minus strand of NZ_MUYA01000002.1, from coordinate 83,867 downwards.
CCATTTTCGCCACCAATACCTCAACCTTTGCGATCAAAGAGATCGCCTCGGTGGCAAAACGCCCAGAAAATGTGATCGGCTTCCACTATTTCAGCCCCGTTACCAAACAAAAAATGGTGGAAATCATTCCCCACCAAGGCACGAGCGAACGCACTATCGCTACCGCCATTCACTTTGCGATCCAGCAGGGCAAAATTCCGCTGTTGGTTGCCGATAAACAAGGTTTTTTTATCAACCGCATTTTGACCCCGTTCCTGTTAGAAGCAATTCAATGCGTGATTGACGGCGAAGCAATTGAATTTATAGACCGCTCGTTGCAAGAATTTGGCTTTAAACAAGGACCTTTGGCGATGATCGATGAAATGGGGCTAGACGTGATCGTGAAATCCAACCCTGCCCTATTGCAACAACTCGGCGACCGTTTTAGCCTGCCAGAACAGGTGGATCTGCTGATCCGCAACGAACGCAAAGGGCGTAAAAACAAGCGTGGTTTCTATATGTACAATTCCAAAGGGGAACGCCTACACGAAGATAAAAGTATTTATCACGTGATGGAAACCATTACCCGCAACGATTTGGAAGCGGAAGAGATCGCCCGCCGTTGTTTGCTAAGAATGTTGAACGAGGCGTGCTGGTGCTTGCAAGATGAGGTAATCCGCTCAACGGACGAAGGCAATGTGGCTTCGGTGCTGGGCTTAGGTTTCCCAGAGTTTCGCGGCGGCATTTACGCCTACATTCAAAAAGTGGGGGCGGCGGAAATCGTCAAGCAGCTACAACTGCACCAACAAAAATATGGCGAACGCTTCGCCCCGTGCGACTGGCTACTACAACAAGCTGGCTTGCAAGGGGTATGATTTCTGAAAATTTCCACCAAAAACCACCGCTTGTTACCCCCTACCCCTGCTTCGCAGGGACTTCCCCCGCAAGCGAGGGCAGATCTCATTATTGGATCTTCCCCCGTTTACGGGGGAAGTGGTTGAGCATAGCGAAGCCGAAGGGGGCAAGAATTACCACCCTTTTACCATTGCCCCTTTAAACACTTCGTTCGCTTTGTTGAACACTTCGTCTGATTGGTAGGCTTTGACGAAATCTTTCACCGCTTCGCTGTCTTTATTGCTTTGGCGAGCCACGATCAAGTTCACATAGGGCGAATTTTTATCTTCCACAAACAAGCCGTCTTTGGTTGGGGTCAAGCCGATTTGCCCTGCGTAGGTGGTGTTGATAATCGAAAACGCCACATCATCAAGGGTGCGAGGCAGCAACGGGGCTTCAATCGCTTGGATTTGTAGATTTTTCGGATTTTCGACAATATCCACTTGGGTCGATTGCAAATTGCTGCTGTCTTTGAGCTTAATCAGCCCCTGTTTTTCCAACAAAATCAAGGCACGCCCGAGGTTAGTCGGATCATTTGGTACTGCAATCGTGTCGCCATTTTTCAGCTCATCAAGGGATTTGATCTTTTTAGAATAAGCGGCAATCGGGTAAACAAAGGTATTGCCGACTGGCACGAGCTTGTAACCCTTGTCTTGAATTTCTTTATCAAGATACGGCTTGTGCTGGAACGCATTTAAATCCATATCGCCCTTATTCAACGCCTCATTTGGCGAGGAATAATCGGTAAACACCACCAATTCCACATCTCGGTTATATTTCTGCTTCGCCACCTGCACCGCCACTTCCATCACTTGATGTTCCGGCCCCGAAATCACCCCTACTTTCAACACGTTGGATTTTTCGTTACAGCCTATTAAAAACAAGGCGGATAAAACGGAAAATGAGATAAGTTTTTTAAAATTCATAATAGTTCCTTATGGTTAATAGTAAGCGGTAGGATTTGTTGAAATTTTTTAAGATCCTACCGCTTGTTAAGTCAAAATCAGGTAACAAAATTTTTACTTGCTCGATCAGTTCCCCTCTTTAGCAAAGAGGGGTTAGGGGAGATTTGTCAGCTAAAATTACGCTCGTGTGAGATTTAAAATCGCTTTAAATCTCCCCCAGCCCCTCTTTTTCAAAGAGGGGTGTACATTGCAAAAATCAGTGGAAATCTTACCGCTTGTTTGCCCTCTCTCTGCAAGAAATACTAAACGTATTTCTTGCTGTCTCTCTCCCACAAGAGGGAGAGAGTGTTGAGCGAGCTTAAAATTAACCCTCGTCCACTTGTGGGAGAGGGACAGAGTTAGCTTCGTTAAGAAGCTAACTCAGGGAGAGGGCAAAAATTTGTGGAAATCCCACCGCTTGCAAGGGCTAAATTACCACCCCTTCACAACCCCACCGTTAAATAATTTCACCGCTTCTTGGTAAACTTCTTCGGTTTGGAACGCTTTTAAGAAGGTTTGTAAACGTGGGTCGTCTTTGTTGTCTTCACGGCTGGTGATCAAATTCACATACGGCGAATCCTTAGCTTCCACGATCACACCATCTTTCTCTGGGCTTAATCCTACTTGACCTGCGTAGGTATTGTTGATCACGGCGAGATCCACATCATCTAAGGCTCGGGTTAATAGTGCGGAATCCACTTGCTTGATTTGCACTTTTTTCGGATTTTCGATGATGTCGTTTTCCGTTGAAAAGAGGTTTTTCGGATCTTTTAAGCTAATCAAGCCGTTTGCTTGCAATAACAACAAAGCACGCCCTGCGTTGCTTGGGTTATTTGGAATCGCAATCACTGCACCTTCTTTCAATTCGTCCAATTTTTTCACTTTTTTCGAGTAAGCAGCAATCGGGTAAACGAAAGTATTGCCGATAATCGCCATTTTGTAGCCACGATCTTTGCTCTCTTGTTCCATATACGGCACAGTTTGGAACGCATTCGCGTCTAAATCCTTAACGTGTAACGCTGCATTTGGCTGGGTGTATTCGGTAAATTGCACCAATTCAACGTCCAAGCCATATTTCTCTTTGGCAATTTTCACGGCAATTTCCGTGGTTTGAGCCTCAGGCCCTGTCATCACCCCAATTTTCAATGGTTTTTGCTTTTCCGCTGGGGCGGTGGTGGTTGTTTTTTCGTCTTTACAGCCAGTTAAAGCAAGGGCTGCAACAAGGGCAATGCCGAGTAGTTTTTTAAAGTTCATAATACAATCCTTAGATTAAAGTAGGGACGCCACGCTGGCGTCCCATTCCAAAATTTTAAAAAATCTTACCGCTTGATTGGGACGCGAGCATCGTGTCCCTACGGAAAGAAAGAAAAACAAGCGAGTAGATTTGCAAAAATTTGTGGAAATCCCACCGCTTGCTATCCCTATTTTAAAGTAGGGACGCCACGCTGGCGTCCCACTTCAAAAGTTTAAAAATCTTACCGCTTGCTCGGGACGCGAACATCGCGTCCCTACGGAAAGATTACCACCCTTTCACCACACCATCTTTGAAGTGTTTTTGTGCTTCTTGGAACACTTCTTCGGTTTGGTAGGCTTTGATGAAGTTTTGAACCGCCTGGCTGTCTTTGTTGTCGGTGCGAGCCACGATGATGTTCACATATGGGGAATCTTTGGCTTCCACGAATACGCCATCATTGGCACTTAAACCCACTTGACCTGCGTAGGTGTTGTTTACCACCGCTAAATCCACGTCATCTAAGGCTTTTGCCGCTACCGAAGTATCCACTTCTTTGATGTTCAGTTTTTTCGGGTTTTCCACGATGTCGAGGGTGGTTGAGAAAAGATTGGTGTTATCTTTGAGTTTGATTAAACCTTGTTTTTCTAACAAGATTAACGCACGGGCAAGGTTGCTTGGATCGTTTGGCACAGCAACCACAGCACCTTCTTGTAACTCATTGATATTTTTGATTTTTTTAGAATAGCCTGCAAGCGGATAAACGAAAGTGTTACCCACGATCACAAGGTTATTTAAACCTTTCGCTTCGCTGTCTTTGTCTAAATATGGCTTGTGTTGGAAAGCGTTCGCGTCCAAATCGCCTTTGCTCACGGCGGTATTTGGCAATGCGTAGTCGTTGAATAACACAAATTCCACGTCTAAGCCGTATTTGTCTTTGGCGATTTGAGCCGCTTTTTCCGCGACGGTGTGTTCAGGGCCAGACATCACGCCCACTTTGATTTTCGCCGCTGGTGCGGTTGCAGGGGCTGCATCCGCTTTTTTCTCTTCTTTACAGCCGGTTAAGGCAAGGGCTGAAACCACGGCAACGCCGACTAATTTTTTGAAATTCATAGGAAAAACCTCTTAATGTTGTGTTGAAATTAACGATGATCAAAACGTTTGGCGAAGTGATCACCGAGTTTTTGGCTTATCATTACGATTGCGACAATAATGATAGTTGCGATCCATTTTACATAGACCATATTACGATGTTCGCCGTAGCTAATGGCGAGATTGCCTAAACCGCCGCCGCCAACAGCCCCTGCCATTGCGGAATAGCCGATTAAAGCCACCAAGGTCAGAGTAATACCGTTGATCAGAATCGGTAAAGATTCGGGTAGATAGAATTTGGTAACCACTTGCCAGTTGGTCGCCCCCATTGATTTTGCCGCTTCGGTCAAACCGCTTGGGATTTCAAGCAGGGCGTTTGAAGTAAGGCGAGCAAAAAACGGAATCGCCGAAACGCTTAACGGCACGATAGCCGCCGTTGTGCCGAGGGTCGTGCCGACCAACAAACGAGTAAAGGGCAACAACACCACTAACAAAATAATAAACGGCACGGAACGCCCGATGTTGATCACCACGTCAAGCACTTGGTGCAAGCGGTGGTTTTCTAAAATTTCGCCCTTGCCCGTTAAGAATGCGAGCAAGCCAATCGGCAAGCCGACCACCACCGCCAGTAGGGTCGCCGCAAAGCCCATATACAGGGTTTCAAGGGTGGACGTTGCCACCAAGCCCCACATTTGTGGCGTAAGTTCCTTTAAAAAATCAGCCCACATAGCCTAACACCTCAACTTTCACATTATTATCAATCAAATAGAATTTTGCTTCGGCAATTGCATCGCTCTCGCCTTCCACTTCGGCAATCACAAAACCGAATTTCACGCCCCCTGCGTAATCAATTTGCGACATCAAAATACTAAAATCAATGCCAAATTTCTTGGACGCGTGGGAAAGCAACGGTGCATCAACGGAACGCCCCGTAAACTCAAATTTGATAATCGGCTTACTGTTTGGGGTCGGCGTTGGGTTAAGCTGATCCATATATTCTTGCGGTAATTCAATATGGAAAGTCGATTGAATAAAGCGTTGAGCCAGCTCGGTTTTCGGGTTGGAAAAAATTTCGCTGACCGAACCGCTTTCCACCAACTGTCCACGGTCGATCACCGCCACTCGATCACAAATGCGTTTGACCACGTCCATTTCGTGAGTGATCAGCAAAATGGTTAAGCCCAAACGCTTGTTGATCTCTTTTAATAATTGCAGGATCGATTGGGTAGTGGCAGGATCTAAGGCACTGGTCGCCTCATCACATAACAACACCTGCGGATCATTCGCCAAGGCACGGGCAATCGCCACCCGCTGTTTTTGACCGCCCGATAAATTACTCGGATAGGCATCACGTTTTTCCGCCAAGCCGACCAATTCCAATAATTGATTGACCTTTTGTTCGATTTTCTCTTTTGGGGTATTGTCGAGTTCCAACGGCAACGCCACATTTTCAAACACGGTGCGAGACGACAACAAATTGAAGTGTTGGAAAATCATCGCAATATGGCGGCGAGCCAAAATCAGCTCACGTTCGGAAAGAGTGGTTAAATCACGCCCATCGACAATCACCTGCCCCATTGTTGGGCGTTCGAGCAAATTCACACAACGAATCAAGGTGCTTTTACCCGCCCCAGACGCCCCGATCACCCCAAAAATCGTCCCTTTCGGCACTTCAAGGTTCACGTTGTCCAACGCAGTAATTTTCTTGCCCTTGACCTCAAACTGTTTGCTGATGTTTTTCAGCTTAATCATTTTTACTATCCACAAAGTTAAACGAAATTAGCCCTGTATTTTAGACGTCTAGATAGCTATGTCAATTCTACGAGGGTATTTTTTATAAAAAAATGGCATAAGAATTTTCTTCTATGCCATTGGAAAATGAAAATTGACCGACAAGCGGTCGGATTTCCGTTATTTTTCAATCCACACTAAGGTCGCCATTCTGCCCGTTTTGCCCTCACTGCGGTAGGAAAAGAAGCGTTGCGAATCGGTGTAGGTGCAGTAATCGCCGCCCGAAATTTGGCTGATGCCGAGCTTGTTTAAGCGTTGTTGGGCGATTTGATATAAATTTCCTAGAAACTTACCGCTTGCAGTGGGATCTGGCACAAAGGCTTGGGCGGCTTGGGGATCAAAGGCACAAAATTGGTCGATCACTTCCTGCCCCACCTGAAAGGCTTTTTGGCTGATCGCTGGCCCTAGCCACGCGATAATTTCATTCGGCGGGCAAGCAAATTGTTTGACTGTTTGTTCTAGCACGCCATCGCACAAACCTCGCCAACCTGCGTGGGCGGCAGCGACTTCCGTGCCGTCCTGATTGCAAAACAGCACGGGCAAACAGTCCGCCGTCATTACCAAGCAAACTTGATTCGGCTGATTAGTGTAAACCGCATCCGCCTCGAAATCTTGCCCCTCGTAAGGCAAGTGGATCACTTTGGTACTATGGGTTTGATTGAGGTAAAGCGGTGCCTGGGGTAAGCGATGTTGCTCAACCAAACGCTGACGATTAAGAGCCACCGCTTGCGGATCATCTTGCACGTGGCTTCCTAAATTGAGGCTGTCAAACGGGGCTTCGCTCACGCCCCCTTGGCGGGTGGTGGTAAAGCCTTTGATTTGCGGTGGGGCGTTCCACGTTGGCGTAATCACGGGGATTTTCTGTTCCATTTTGTTCCTTATTAGATAGAAAAAATGGACAATTTCTTGTCCATTTTGCAATGTTTAACCTTATTTACGCACGGCAATCGCTTCAATTTCTAAGCCGACATCTTTCGGTAAGCGAGCCACTTCCACACACGAGCGAGCAGGAAACGCAGGGTGATTGTTCTCTTTGAAGAATTTTTCATATTCCGCATTCACGGTGGCGAAATCGTTCAAATCTTTCACGAACACAGTGGTTTTGACAATATCGCCCACGGTTAAGCCCGCTTGTTCGATAATCGCTTTCACATTTTCCAAGGATTGGCGAGCCTGAGCCACAATATCCGTTGGAATTTCGCCCGTTTTAGGATTAACGGGAATTTGCCCCGAAGTGAACACCATTGAGCCTAAATCCACCGCTTGCACATAAGGTCCGATTGCCGCTGGTGCGTTTTCAGTATGAATAACTTTGGTCATCTTTTTCCCCTTAAATTAAGCGTTTTTCGCCATTTCAAATTCAATTAACATCATCAAAATGTGGATCACTTTGATGTGGATCTCTTGGGTGCGATCCGCATAACGGAAGTGTGGCACACGAATTTCCACATCGGCTAAACCTGCCATTTGCCCACCGTCTTTGCCCGTTAAGGCGATCACTTTCATTCCTTTCTCTTTGGCGGCGAGGATCGCATTGATCACATTTTTCGAGTTGCCCGACGTGGAAAGCCCGAACAGCACATCGCCCTCACGCCCCACGCCCTCAATGTAGCGAGAAAAAACGTGATCGTAGCCAAAATCGTTACTCACGCAACTTAAATGGCTTACGTCTGAAATCGCAATCGCAGGATAAGCAGGACGATTTTCACGGTAACGCCCCGTCAATTCTTCGGCGAAGTGCATCGCATCGCAGTGCGAACCACCGTTACCGCAAGAAAGCACCTTTCCCCCTTGTTTGAAACTGTTGGCGATCAACAACGCCGCCTCTTGGATCAATTTGATGTTATTTTCATCCGCCATAAATTTGTCTAACAAATCGGCGGCTTCTTGCAATTCTGCTTTAATTTGAGCTAAATACATCGTCTGTTCCTCTTATCAGAAATTTTGAAAAATCCTACCGCTTGCATCGCAAAAAACGCGGTAAAAGTGGGCGGAAGTCTAATCGATCCACGCCAAAAAGTAAATCAAACCGTCCTCGCTAACCAGCAATTTTTTGTAAACAAAAGTTTCCAAACTCGCATTTTAAGAGTATGATTACGCCTATTTTGAACAAGGGGGGAATTATGCAACTTTGGATTGAAACTTACGCACCGCAAAGCCTTGTGCCGAGCTTGCTCGCTCACTTTGCCGATCATCAGCTCAACGTGCAATCGCTTACCTTTCAGCCGAAAGGGTTGCTTTGCCGTTTAGCTAAAATTCCACAAAATGCTACCCCTTGCTTAACCGCCATTCGAGACTTGCCAGAGGTGCAAAGTGCCGAATGGTTGAATGCCAATCAAGATTTTAGCGAGATCATCACCGCCAACCCGAAAATGCTTGCCCTGATTGAGCAAGCCAAAAAATTTGCTGATTTAACCCCGCCGCTGTTAATTCAAGGGGAAACAGGCACGGGCAAAGATCTGTTCGCCAAAGCCTGCCACCAATTTAGCCAACGGGCTTCACAAAAATTTATTGCGGTAAATTGTGCGGGCTTGCCTGCCGACAAAGCGGAAACGGAAATGTTTGGCGTGAATGACGGCGAACATTCCCACATTGGCTTTTTTGAATACGCCCACGGTGGCACGGTGTTGCTCGATTCCGTGGCGGAACTTTCCCTTGAAATGCAAGCGAAACTGTTGCGATTTTTGAATGACGGCTCGTTCCGCCGTTTGGGGGAAGATCGGGAAATTCAGGTCGATGTGCGGGTGATCTGCACCTCGCAGCAGCCCCTTTCGAGCCTTGTTGCTGAGGGCAAAATGCGGGAAGATCTCTATCATCGTTTAAATGTGCTTTGCCTCAATTTGCCACCTTTGCGTGAGCGGTTGGACGATATTCCCCTTTTAACCGCCCATTTTATCCGCCAGATCAGCCGTCAGCTTGGGGTGGAAACTTTTAGTTACGATCAACATTTTTTAGATTATTTGCAGGGTTATCGTTGGTCGGGCAATTTACGCGAGTTGTATAACGCTCTCTATCGTGCCTGCACCCTCGCCCCTGCTCAACAACTGCAAACCCACGACCTTAATTTAAGCGAGCCAAGTTTGCGTGAGTGCAATGTGCATTTCGAGGGATTTTCCCTTGAAAATCAATCCCTTGACCAATTAGTCGGACAGTTTGAAGCGGCGTTATTACGCAAATACTATGCGGAATATCCTAGCACCCGCAAACTCGCCCAACGGCTCGGCATTTCTCACACGGCGGTCGCCAACAAATTGCGAAGTTACGGAATCAGCAAATGATAAAATCACTGTTACAAGGGGTGGGATTCTGCTTTTTTTTCGCCCTGCTCTCTCAAAGCCACGCCGCCCCCAAAATTCCGCAGGATTTACGCGAAAAAAGTCTGGTTTACTGCACCAGCGTGTCAGGCTTTACCTTTAATCCACAAAAGGCGGATGTTGGCACCAATATGAATGTGGTAACAGAGCAGATTTACGACAAATTGTTTGAAATCGATCCTGCCACCAATCAGTTACAGCCCGCCCTCGCCGAACGCTACCAGATCAGTGAAGATGGCTTAACGATCACGCTTTTTCTACGCCAAAACGTGCAATTTCACACTACGCCATGGTTTAGCCCCACTCGCCCTTTTAATGGGGAAGATGTGGTGTTTTCCCTCAACCGCATTATCGGCAATGTGGCGGAATTGCCGATGTTAGATTTGGGCGAAAATCAATCCAATAGTTTCCGCCAAAATCAGCGTTACACCTATCAATACAAGGCGAATTTGGCTCACTATCCCTATTTTGAAAGTGTGGCAATCAAAAATAAAATCGCCAAAATTTCCGCCCCAACCCCTTATCAGGTGGAAATCCGCCTCACTTCGCCCGATAGTTCGGTGCTGGCACATCTTGCCAGCCAATATGCGGTGATGTTATCCAAAGAGTACGCCCTGCAACTCAATGCGGACGAAAACCTCGTTCAGCTCGATATGTTGCCCGTTGGCACGGGGGTTTATCAGTTGCATAGCTATGTGCAGAACGATTATGTGCGGTTAGAGCCGAACCCTCGCTACTGGGGCAAGCCTGCCAACATTCAAAATATGGTGGTGGATATGACCTCAAACGGCACGGGGCGAATGGCGAAATTGCTGAATGGCGAATGTGATGTGGTGGCATTTCCCGAACCGAGCCAGTTGGTAAAATTGCAAGGGGTAAATATCCTCGAAAAACAGGGGGCGGATCTCGCTTTTCTGGCATTCAATCAAAAACGCCCTCAAATACAGGATCTCGCCCTGCGGAAAAAAATTGCCCAATCGATCAACCGCGAGCGGATCAACCAAAATCTCTTTTACGGACTTGCGGAAGTGGCAGATAACGTGCTACCAACCGCCCTGTTTGAAGCGAAAAATCCGAACAGTTACCCCTATCTGCCAAACGAAAGCGAAAATTTTGAAAAATCTACCCGCTTGCAGTTGTGGGTAGTGGACGAAAAACGGGTTTACAATTTGCATCCGCTCAAAATGGCGGAAATGATCCGTGCCGATTTGGAAAAAGTGGGGATCGAGACGGATATTCTGCCCGTCAGCCGAGCCTATCTCGCCCAACGGATTGAGCAAGGCACGGACGATTACGATCTGATTTTAACGGGCTGGCTGGCGAATAATCTCGACCCGACCGCCTTTTTAAGCCCGATTTTATCTTGTGCCGCCCAAAAAACCGTAACCAACCTTGCCAACTGGTGCAATGAAGAATTTGATTACTGGCTAGAAACGGCTCGATTGAGCGAAAATCCGCAAGCCAAACAGTTGCTCTATCAACTCGCTCAAAATTTGTTGGAAGAACAACTGCCGATCCTACCCCTTGTAAACGGCAATCGCCTGCTGGTAACGCAAAAACGGGTGGAAAACGCAACCATTAGCCCGTTCGGGCAGGTGCGGCTGTCGGAATTAAAATTGAATATGCGAGGAAATTAAATGCTCGTTGCCCTAGTGCGTAAACTTTTTTTAACGCTGATTACGCTGATTTTACTGTCGCTGATTAGCTACCATATTTTATTGCGAGATCCCCTCAACAGCTTTGAAGATTTGACGGGGATTCCCGCCTATTTCAGCTATCTGCAAAATCTGCTAAATGGCGATTTGGGGATCAGCTACAACAACGGCGAACCGCTGACTCAACAGATTTTAAGCGTGTTCCCCGCCACCATTTCCCTCAGTTTATCGGCGTTATTGGTGTCGCTGTTATTGGGCTTGCCGTTGGGCTTCTTGGCGGCGAACCAACGGCATAACTTGCTCGGCAAAACCTTAACCACCTTGGGTTCGGTCAGCCTTGCCGTACCCGTTTTCTGGCTAGCGTTGGTGTTGCTCTACTATTCTTCGGTGCAACAGTGGGAAATTGCGGCGGTGGGGGAAATTCACCCGATTTATGAAATCAACAACGACACGGGTTTTCGCTTACTCGATGCCTTTTTGACCGATTCCGAACATCGCCTCAAAATCATTCAAAATGCCTTGCACCATTTGGCGTTGCCGACCTTGATTCTAGCCATTCCCGCCACCCTTGAAGTGATGCGATTTACCCAGCAACGGGCGGAATATGTGGCAAAGCAAACCTATGTCAAAGTGGCTCAAACTCGGGGCTGGTCACCGTTTAAAGTGTGGCGAACCCATATCGTGCAAAACACCCTGCCTGCGATTGTGCTGATGATTACTCGCACCCTTACCCTGATTTTTGCGTTCAGTATGTTGATTGAAAATGTGTTTAGCTGGGGGGGGATCGGGCGTTGGCTGATTAACGCACTGACTGCACAAGATTATAATGCGATTTCCGCAGGGGTAATGGCAATTGGGCTTTATGTGTTGCTGATCGACCTGCTCACTAGCTTGATCACCACCCTGTTAGATCCGTCAAATAAAAAGGATTGGTATGTTAAATAATAGAGATCCCGAACAATTTCGCGAAACGGCATATCTCAAACAACTCTGGCTACAACTGCGGCGAGATACCCCCGCCCTCGTCAGTTTTTACCTTTTTTTGCTACTGCTCGGCTTGGTTTTTTTCGGCTACCTACTCGCCCCCTACGCTGCCGATCAACAATTTGTCGGCTCAGAACTAATGCCCCCCTCGTGGGCAGATAGCGGTCAGATCCGCCATTTTTTCGGCACGGACGATTTAGGGCGAGATATTTTTAGCCGAATTTTGTACGGTTTTTATTACACGGTCGGCTCATCACTGATCATCACCCTCGCCATTTTGCTGCTAGGTGGGATTATCGGCGTGCTGGCAGGGATCAACAACAAAAGCCGTTCGTTCTCGGTGTTGAGCCATTTGTTCGACACATTCCTGTTTATCCCGATTTTGCTGATTGCGATCATCATCGCCACCCTAATGGAAGCCAGCCTAATCAACGCAATGTTGGCGATTTTCCTCGCGATGTTACCGCACTTTATCCACAAAATTTACCAGGCCACCGAGCAAGAATTGAAACGGGAATATGTAATCACCCTACGCCTAGACGGGGCAAGCCGTTGGACGCTGATTAAAGAAGTGATTATGCCGAACCTCACGGTGGTGGCAGTGAAAGAGGGGGCGCATATTTTTGTGATTGCGATCCTCGACATTAGTGCATTGAGTTTCATCGCCCTCGGTGCCCAACGCCCCACCCCCGAATGGGGGGCGATGATCCAAGACTCAATGGAACTCATCTACACCGCCCCGTGGACGGTTATCCTACCAGGAATGGCGATTATTTTCTCGATTAGTGTTGTTACGCTTTTAGGGAATGGAATTACGAGAGTGTTGGAAAAATATCGCTATTAGTAGAATTTCGCAGAATCCTACCGCTTGTAACTGAAAAAATAAGGGCGGATATAAAATCCGCCCCTACGGACCATTATTTGCTCGGACAAAAATCCCCCGTCATTTTGCGTTGAGCGGTTTCGTCAATTTCAAGGTCAATTTGTACTGTTTGAGCCAGCTTGCTGGCGAGTTTACAAATTGACCGCAGAAATTAGAAACAAGCGAAACATCAGCAAAATGCTCGGGGCGTGTTTCTTTGGTTACTTTCTTTGCACGAGCAAAGAAAGTAACAATCTAAAACAAGGGGTAGGATTTCCGAGAATTTCCTACCCCTTGCAGTATTTACACAATCGCAATCTTCACATCTTTACTCAATCCGCGAACCAACTGCGATCCTTTTCTGGCGCGTTCGCCTCGGTAGGTGTCGATGTCGCTTGGTTTGAGGGTAATTTTGCGTTTGCCTGAGATAAATTCAATCGAATTGGTTGAAGTAATCAACAATAGGCGTTCCAACAATTCGGTGCGTTCTTTGGCGGCGGTGGCGGAGATGTTGATGATTTTGTTACCTTTACCTTTGGCGAGGGTTGGTAGTTCGGAAAGTGGGAACACCAACATTCGCCCTACGTTGCTTAACGCCACGAGGGAAAGATCCTGCTCATCGCCAATCAATAACGGCGGTAGCACTTTGGCGTTTTCCGTGAGGGAAACCACCGCTTTGCCCGCTTTTTGGCGAGAGACGAGATCGCTAAATTGGCAGATAAAGCCGTAGCCCGAATCCGATGCCATTAGCACTTTGGCGTTTTCGTCCGCCATTAGCAGATAATCAATGCTCGCCCCCTCTGGCAGGCTGATTTTGCTGGAAAGTGGCTCGAATGGCGAGCGTCCAGACGGCAACGCCGACACATCAAGGGTGTAGGCTCGCCCTGTGCTATCAAGGAAAACCACCGCTTGATTACTGCGTCCGCAAACGTGGGCGAGGTAGCCGTCCCCTGTTTTGTAGCTTTGAGCTTCGAGGTTTGGCTCGTGTCCTTTTACGCAACGCACCCAGCCTTTTTGCGATAAAATCACGCTCACATCTTCCACAGGGCTGAGGCTGGTTTCATCAAGTTTTTTCGCTTCTTCACGCATCACTAACGGCGAGCAGCGTTCGTTGGCGTAAAGTTTGGCATCGGCTTGAATTTCTTTCTTAATCAAACTGTTCAAACGGCGTTCTGATCCCAAAATCGCCTGCAATTCATCACGCTCTTTTTCTAATTTTTGCTGTTCGGCGATCAGCTCAATTTCTTCTAATTTGGCGATTTGGCGTAGGCGTAAATTTAAAATCGCTTCCGCTTGTTCTTCGCTCAAATCGAACCGCTTGATCAGTTCCGCTTTTGGCTCATCTTCATTGCGGATAATCTCAATCACTTCATCAATGTTGAGATAGGCAATCCGCAAGCCCTCTAAAATATGCAGACGACTCAACACCTTTTCCAAGCGATAATTTAAGCGGCGAGAAACGGTGGTGCGGCGAAATGCCAGCCATTCGGTCAGAATGGTGCGTAAATCTTTCACTTCGGGTTTACCGTTCAAACCGAGCATATTCAAATTAACTTTGAAACTGCTTTCCAGTTGGGTGGTGGCAAACAGGTGGCTCATCAGCTCATCAAAATCGACACGGTTAGAACGTGGCCTAATCACAATCCGTAGCGGATGCTCTTGGTTGGATTCATCTTGCACATCTTCCACCATTGGCAATTTTTTCTCTTTCATTTGTGCCGCAATTTGGGCGATGACTTTGGCTGGCGAGACTTTATACGGCAGTTCGGAAATCACAATCACTTTATTCGCCGAACGAGAAGTGGCTTTTTTATCCTCTTCCACCGACCACACCGCACGCATTTTGAGCGAACCCGTACCTTGCTGATAAATGCGGTTAATTTCCGCTTTCGGGGTAATGATTTCCGCTTTGGTTGGATAATCTGGGGCTTGCACCACGTTGAGCAAATCGTCCATTGTCGCTTGCGGATTGTCGAGCAACATCACGCAGGCATCGGCGATTTCCTGCACATTGTGGGGCGGAATATCAGTCGCCATTCCCACCGCAATCCCCGAAGTGCCGTTCAGCAAAATGTGGGGCAAACGAGCTGGCAGGTAGGTTGGCTCTTTCTGCGTGCCGTCAAAGTTGGCTTGATAATCGACCGTGCCTTGCCCCAATTCGGACAGTAACATTTCGGCAATTTTGGACAAACGTGCTTCCGTATAACGATAGGCCGCCGCACCATCATCAAGGCTACCCCAGTTACCTTGCCCATCAACTAACGGATAGCGATAAGAGAAATCCTGTGCCATTAACACCATTGCCCCGTAGCAAGCACTGTCGCCGTGTGGGTGGTATTTACCCAACACATCCCCCACGGTGCGGGCGGATTTTTTATATTTGGCGGTTGGGTTTAAGCCGAGTTCAGACATCGCATAAATGATACGGCGTTGCACGGGCTTCAAGCCATCGCCGATAAAGGGCAAGGCTCGGTCCATAATCACATACATCGCATAATTTAAATACGCCGCTTCTGAAAACTTTTTCAGGGGCATCTGCTCTACGCCTTCGTAGTTGATTTCGTTACTCATTTTTTATCTTCGCTAAAATTTTAAAGGGGGTTATTTTCTATAATTTATGGATATTTGTCCACGCTTAAAACGGCAAAAATTTTTTCTGATCCGACCGCTTGCACTATGCTTTCTTGTGGTTTGTGGGTAAAATCCCCCCACTTTTCACTCAACATTTTTCAATAATAAAGGATTTTCAATGCTTGAATTAAGTTTAGCCGTGCTATGTAGCGTTTTGGTTGGCGTGCTGATTAAGATCGCTCGCTCAAAAGGGATTGCGATTGCCCAAAGTATCGCAATGAATTATGTGGTGGCAAGCACCCTCTGCTACTTCGTGCTATCGCCCGATTTCAAAGGGCAAAGTTTGGTTGATATTGTGGCGAATAATCCGTCCTCGGCACTCTTTTTTGCGTTGGGGATTTTGTTGCCGACCATTTTCCTCGTGCAAGCGAAATCCCTTGAATTTGCAGGGATTATCCGCACCGATGCGGCACAACGCCTTTCCCTCTTTTTGCCGATTTTAGCGGCTTTCACCATTTTCGGCGAAACCGTAACCAGCAACAAATTGATCGCCCTGTTAATCGCTTTTGCTGCCTTAGGTTGCTTACTTTGGAAAAGCAATCAAGGGCTAGAAAAAGGTGGTAAAACCGCCGTGATCAGCCTCGCCCTTGTGTGGGTTGGCTTTGGCGTGATCGACATTCTGTTCAAACAAATGGCAAAATCAGGTTCCGCTTTTCCGCTTACTTTATTCATCTCGTTTATTTTCGCGGGCTGCGTAATGTTCTGCTACTTGCTCTTCAAACGCACCCAATGGAATGTGCCGAGTGTGGCGGTGGGCTTATTGCTCGGCGTCCTCAACTTCGGTAACATTCTGTTCTACATCAAAGCCCACCAAGCAATGAAAGACGACCCAACCCTCGTTTTCACAGGAATGAACCTCGGCGTAATCTGCCTCGGCACACTCATCGGGGCGTTCTTCTTCAAAGAAAAAATCCACAAAATCAACTATTTAGGGATTTTGTTCGCCGTTGTGGCGATTATTTGTTTGTTTTATTGGCGATAATTCGTTGTAAATGGCACGCAAGGGGTGGGATTATTTGAAATTTCGAAAAATCCAACCCCTTGTATTGTTACTTTCTTTGCTCGTGCAAAGAAAGTAACCAAAGAAACACGCCCCGAGCATTTTGCTTTGTTTCGCTTGTTTCTAATTTCTACGAGCGATTTGTAAACTCGCTGACTTCGTCAGCTCAAACAGTACAAATCGCCCTTGAAATTAACGAAACCGCTCAACGCAAAATGACGGGGGATCTATTCGAGCAAAGATTTGAAATGTAAAGGCGGATTTTATATCCGCCCTTATTTTTTCAGTTACAAGGGGTAGGATTTTGGAAATTTTTGCCCCCTTGTATATTAAAACCCTGCTAAACTTCACCATATAAGTGTAGCATTTCGTTATCCACAGCTTGTAGCCCCCTAGGGCAGAACCCCGTTCCGTAGCGAAGGCGTGGATAACCTTTCATCAGCAAAACCGAACAGTTGATTTAGTCTTTTAGTCTTAGTCTTCACATTGAAAAACTCGCATACAAGGCAGGTTATTGATGAACACCCCGATTTATTGCGGCATCGATGTCGCCAAACGTAGCTTGGTGATTGGCTTGTCCAATCAGAAGAAAACCAAAACGGAAACCAATAATCCGAAAGGTATTGCCCATTTATTGGATTATTTGGGACGCTTTGAGATTGCACTTGTTACCCTTGAAGCCACAGGCGGGCTATCGTGTCTTGATTGCCAATCCGCAGAAAGCGGCACAGTACGCCCGTTCACAAAATGTGGCGAAGACCGATGCGAAAGATGCCCTAAATTTGGCATTCTACGGACAAAATCTCGACCTCAAAGGCGAAGCGGAAGGCTTGCTCTATGTGCCACTTTCTGAGGCGGAAGAACGGCTGGAAGCCTTGGTGGTANNGAGTGGCAGAACTGTGCCGCTTACAACAAAGCCACGAAACGCAGCAGCCCAACATTCAGCAGCACATTGAAATGCTGGACAAACTGATTGCCGAGTTAGATAAAGACATCGACAATCACACGGAAAACACCCCCGATTTTCGGGACAAGGCAGCACTCATCAGCGACATCAAAGGCGTGGGTAAAAACTGTGTCGCCGTGTTGATGTCGAGCCTACCCGAACTGGGCAAACTCAGTGCCAAACGGCTCGCTTCACTGGTGGGCGTGATACCGCACCCAAAAGAGAGTGGGCAATGGAAGGGAAAATCCTTTTGCCAAGGCGGGCGAGCTATCGTTCGCAACGCCCTCTATATGGCAGCTCTGTCGGCGGTTCGATTCGAACCCGTGTTCAAAGCCTTTTACGACCGCTTGTTGGCAAGAGGCAAACCGAAAAAAGTTGCCCTCACCGCCTGTATGCGGAAGTTGCTGACCATTCTGAATGCGTTGGTCAAACGCAATGAAAAATGGGATGCGAGCTATCATTTATCCACGGGGACGGTAGCGTAGATTTTTTTAGGGAACACAGTTGCTACCCCTTGCTACACAAGGTACTTCCCCCGTAAACGGGGGAAGATCTTAAACTTGCCACAAAATAAGATCTGCCCCCGCCTGCGGGGGAAGTGGTTGAGCGAAGCGAAACCGAAGGGGGCGATCAAATTTGCCCTCTTGCCTAAATTTACTTATTTCACCTTGTCCAAATACACCAACAATTCTGATTCGGGAATATTTTGCACTTTTCGCATTTGGCAAATCAGTAGCCAACTCGCTAAACTTAGACAGATACAAAACGTCAGCCAGAAGCCTGCCGCTGTCATTGGTGAGACGAGCCAATCGGTGCGGGCGAGAATATAGCCCAGTGGCATTCCAAGTAGCCAGTAGCATAGGGTGGTGATGTAGAGAATCGGTTTGGTTTTCTTATAGCCCCGCAAAATGCCATTCGTTACCGCTTGTAGCGAATCGGGGATTTGGTAAATCGCCACGAAGATTAACAGACCGCTTGCAATCGTAATGGATGTCGGATCTTGGGTAAAGGCTTTCGGAATCCAATCTCGGCTCAACATAAAGAAAATCGCCGCCAGCACCGCCATTAGAAAAGCGGTAAACAGGGCGTGATAGCTCAAAATTTTTGCCTGTTGCACCTGCTGTTCGCCGAGGGTTTGCCCGATCATAATGGTTGAGGCGATCCCAAAAGAGAGGGGGATCATAAAAAACAGCGAACTGGCTTGCAGAGCGACTTGGTGGCTTGCCACCACTTGCGAGCCGAGGGGCGAGAGAATTAACGCCGAGGCGGAAAATAACATCACTTCGGTAAACAGGGCAAAGGCAATCGGCAAGCCTAGTTTGAGTAGTTTTGTCAAAATGGTGAAATCGGGCAGCACCAGCCATTTTTCAAACAATTTAATGTCTTTTTGGCTGGAATGGGTGTAACAATAGTGCAACATCAAGCCGAACATTACCCAGTTTACAATCGCCGTTGCCACGCCGCAGCCGACCGCCCCCATTTCGGGCAAGCCAAATTTGCCAAAAATAAAAATATAGTTGAGGGGAATGTTGAGCAACAGCCCGATAAAGGTGATCCGCATTGCGGGCTTTGGATTCGCCAATCCATCATTCATACAGCGTAAATTCACGGCGAGTAAGGCAGGAATCACCCCAATCGCCAAAACGGCAAGATACTGCTGGGCTTTTTGCGAGAAATCCGCAGGGGTTTGCATAAAATCTAAAATCAGACCGCTATTGAGTAGCACCAAAATCATCGGCAACGCCAGAGCCAGCACAATCCAAGTGCCTTGGCGAATTTGTTGAGCGATCAAATGGCGTTGGTTCGCCCCGTTCAGGTAGGAAACGGTGGGAGTAATCGCATTGAGCAAACCTAAAATAAACAGAAACATCGGGAAGTAAATCGAATTACTGACCGCAATCGCTGAAACATCTTCATCGCTGACCAAGCCCGCCATTACAATATCCGACAGCCCCATTCCAGACGCAGAAAGCTGCGAAATAAAAATCGGCAGGGATAATTTAAACAAGCGGCTGACATTTTCAGGATATTGTCGCCATTCAAAATTGAGCATCTTTTCTCTCTTTTTTCTATGCAAGCGGGTAGATTTCTGGAAATTTTAGGCTACCCGAAAATCTCAAATAAAAAAGGACGCTTTTCAGCGTCCTCATCTCTATTCTTTAAAATTAAAGAGCAGATTTTGCTTTTGCAACTAACGCTGCGAAAGCCACTTTGTCAAATACTGCGATATCCGCAAGGATCTTACGGTCGATTTCAACAGATGCTTTTTTCAAGCCGTTGATGAATTTGCTGTAAGATAAACCATTTTGACGAGCCGCTGCGTTGATACGTGCAATCCATAATTGACGGAATTGACGTTTACGTTGACGGCGGTCGCGATATGCATATTGACCAGCTTTAATTACCGCTTGGAACGCAACACGATAAACGCGTGAACGCGCACCATAATAACCTTTTGCAGCCTTAAGAACTTTCTTATGGCGTGCTCTTGCAATAACACCACGTTTTACACGAGCCATTATTTAATCTCCTAATGTATATAATTAACTAAAATTCACTAAATGTACGTTTCACTTTCCGAACGCTTATGCGTATGGTAAGCAAGCTACCACTAATACTTGGTCTGCTTTCGCTACCATTGATTTGTGGCGTAAATGACGTTTACGTTTAGTGGTTTTCTTAGTCAAAATATGACGTAAGTGAGATTGTTTACGTTTGAAACCGCCAGACGCTGTTTTTTTGAAACGTTTAGCAGCACCACGTACTGTTTTGATTTTTGGCATTGTCTTTTAAACTCCGCATTGTTTTGTTTATCCACTTAATTTTCGCTAAGTGGGGTTGCTAACATAAATAATCAGGCGAAAACAAGCGGTCAGATCCGCAAAAATTTTGCCAAATCTTACCGCTTACTCTACTTGAAAGGCACTGATTATTTTCTCAATAAGGGTTGCCCCTTAATCTCTGCACATTAGGCTGCGTAGTTTGCCTAATAATGCAAGGTTTAATTACCTGATAAATCAAGTAATCAAATTACTTTTTCTTCGGTGCAATCACCATTACGGCTTGGCGACCTTCTAATTTACCGGGAGCTGATTCCACCATTGAAACTTCGGCGGTATCTTGTTTGACACGCTCTAATACGTCTAAACCAATCTCTTGGTGAGCCATTTCACGACCACGGAAACGCACGGTAATTTTTACTTTATCGCCATCTTCCAAGAAACGCATAATGCTGCGTAATTTCACTTGGTAATCGCCTTCGTCTGTACCAGGGCGGAATTTAATTTCCTTCACCTGCACGACTTTTTGCTTTTTCTTCTGCTCTTTGGCTGCTTTTTCTTTCTCGTAGATGAACTTACCATAGTTCATAATACGGCAAACAGGCGGTTCTGCATTTGGGCTAATCTCAACTAAATCAAGCTCCGCTTCCTCTGCTTTTGCTAATGCCTCTTGGATTGACACAATCCCTAATTGGTCGCCGTTTTGGTCGGTTAAACGAACCTCTTTCACACGAATTTCATCGTTTAAACGATGAACTCGGTTGCTCTGAACACGTTTTACGCCTTTAATAGTGGTATTCCTTCTATTCGATTTTGACTACGATCATTCTATTTGCAACGGTTGCAGAAGAAATGATTTCTCACTTGCCCGAAATTAAACAAAAATTTGAGCAAAAACGGGCGGATTCTATCGGTTCTAAGCCGAAAATGCAATAATCAAATTAAAAAACTTGGAAAATTTATGTTGAAAAGGTTAATCTTGAACTAAATTCTGAATCCCTTTAACAGGCAACATCAACGTATCGCCAACGAAACTAAACGGTAAATCAATAATCGCGAGGGGGCGAGTAATAGCAAGCCCCATACACCCCGCCCCATTACAAGGCGAAAATTGTTCTAGATCTTGTTGCACCCCACTATAAGGCGTTGGATCGTCCAAGGTCATCAATGTGCTACAACCTGTTAAAGAAAACGTCGCCACGAGGGTAATCATCCATTTTTTCATATTCTATACCCCTATTTTTCAGAAGAAATGATTTCGCACTTACCTGAAATTGAACAAAAATGGAGCGAACCATATAGGAACTCACCCCATATTGCACATTCAAAATTCAGGATACTCCCCAAAATAAACAAAGAGAAAAGTACCTCAGCCTCTCTATTTCTTCGTAATCGCCCCCAAAATCCCTCGCATTATTTGCTTGGTAACTTGGTTGCGTAAGTTGCGACCCACCGATTGAGCCACGCTACTCGCCACTTGTTCCGCAAGGGTTTGTTCGCTTTTCTTTTTCGTGCCGAAAATGCTGGAAAGCATTCCGCCGAGGAAACTTTCTTCCTGCTCTTTTTCCGCTTGTTCGGCTTGTTGCACCGCTTGGGTTTGGGCGTTCAGCACTTCGAAGGCGGATTCGTTATCGACATACTGACTATAATGTGGGTAGAGATCGTCCCCTTTCACATACTGCTCTCGCTCGCTGGTGGCGAGTGGCGTGAGCTGGCTTTTTGGTGGGTAGATCATCGCAATTTCCACAGGGGTTGGCATTCCTTTTTCATCTAGCACGGAAATCAACGCCTCGCCCACGCCGAGTTGGGTAATGGCTTCCACCACGTCCACCCCTTTATTGGCACGGAAAGTTTCCGCAGCCGATTTAACCGCTTTTTGATCACGAGGGGTAAAGGCACGCAGCGCGTGTTGCACACGGTTGCCCAACTGCCCGAGGACGCTTTCAGGCAAATCCAGCGGATTTTGGGTTACAAAATAAACCCCTACCCCTTTCGAGCGGATCAAACGCACCACCTGTTCGATTTTGTCCACCAACACTTTCGGCGCACCGTCAAATAACAAGTGAGCTTCATCGAAGAACAGCACGAACTTCGGCTTTTCAGGGTCGCCCACTTCGGGTAAATTCTCAAATAATTCCGCCATAAACCAGAGCAAAAACGCCCCGTACATTCTTGGCGAGTTGATCAATTTTTCCGAATTTAAGATGTTAATCACCCCACGCCCATCACGGGTTTGTAGCCAATCTTGCAGATCTAACGCCGGCTCGCCAAACAGGTTGGTCGCTCCTTCATTTTCAAGGGTGAGCAAGGCACGCTGAATCGCCCCGACACTCGCCGCCGACACATTGCCATATTCCAGTTGGAAGGTTTTGGCATTGTCCGCCACAAATTTGAGCATCGCACGCAGATCTTTCAAATCGATCAGCAATAAGCCCTTATCGTCCGCCACACGGAACACCAAATTGAGCAAGCCCTCTTGGGTGTCGTTGAGGTTGAGCAAACGTGCGAGCAACATCGGGCCCATTTCCGAAATGGTGGTGCGAAGCGGAATCCCACTCTCGCCGAACACGTCCCAAAATGAAACAGGATAACCCGCCAGATAATCCTCGCCACCGAGTTGGAATTGTTCGATCCGCTCGGCAATTTTTCCCTGCAAACTACCCGCTTGCACAATGCCCGACAGGTCGCCTTTCACGTCCACCAAAAAGACTGGCACGCCGTCATCACTAAATGACTCGGCGAGTTTACGCAAAGTTACGGTTTTCCCCGTCCCCGTTGCCCCTGCAATTAAACCGTGGCGATTTGCCATTTTTGAATTTAACGAAATTGTTTGCCCTGATTGGGTTTGGGCAATGTTATAAAGTGCCATATTTTTTTCCTTATTTTTCCGTTTTATTACTTTAAAATTTAAATAATAGCCATAATCACTCGATATATCACATTTAGGTAATTTTTTAACAAGCCAGTTAAAATCTTCTTCTGTAATTTGATTATCGTATATATAAAGATATTTCAAATTACCTAATTTAGATAAACCTGAAACATCTAAAATTTTATTCCCCCGTAAATAAATTGACCTTAACCATTCTAACTTTGATAAATTAGAAATATCTGAAATCTGATTATAATCTAAAACAAGATCTTTTAAATTCTCTAATTTTGACAAATCAGGAATATCTGAAATCTGATTACTATCCAAAGAAAGTAGTTCTAAATCAACTAAATTTGATAAAGCAGAAATATCTGAAATCTTATTATCGTTTAAACCTAAAAGACTTAACTTAACTAAATTTGATAGCACAGAAACATCCGAAATTTGATTACCATCTAAATATAAACAGATTAACTTTTCCAACTTTGATAACGGAGAAATATCTGAAATATTATTATCATTTAAAGAGAGTTGCTCTAAATTATCTAATTTTGATAAAACAGAAATATCTGAGATATTATTCTCAGTCAATTCAAGCCAGTATAACCTATCTAACTTTGATAACGCAGAAATGTCTGAAATTTGATTATTACTCAAATTAATATGCGTTAAATTATCTAACTTTGATAAAGCAGAAATATCTGAGACTTCATTCCTACTTAAATCAATATAGGTTAATTTTTTAGTTTTGATAAAACAGAAATATCTGAAATATTATTAGATTCTAACAAAAGCCTTTCTAAATTTTCCAAACTTGATAAAAAAGAAATATCCGAAACACCAGCACAGCTTAAATAAAATTTTTTCAAATTCTTTAATTCATATAAAATAGAAACATCTGGAATTTCCTTATTATGCTGATAAATTTCAACTAAACTTTCAAAGTTGGGGTCTCTTTCAATCCCCTTAATCAATAAATCTTTCCATTTTTTAGGCAAACCATTCCACCACGCTAACACATCATCGGCAGATTCTATTTTTTCTAGGTTACTCATTTTATTTCCTCTTTTTTGACTATTTTTTAATGCCAACCCGATAGCCGTTTTCCCAGTGTTGTTTAAACTGTTTTAACGCCCCTTTTTTGAGGGTTGGCTGACAAAATTTGACCCGTTGGGCATACATTGCCGTTTTTTGTGCCTTAAAGGATTTACCGACACGGAAGCCGTCTAAATACCAGTCGTCTGCGTCAAGGCATTGGGTGGTGTTAATTCGTTTGGTTTGGGTGGCGGTGTCGATGATTGGGTTGTGCTTTTGGGCAGTTGAAACCTGCGAAGTGGCACTACTGCAACCGAGCAATAACGCACTCGTTACCATTAAAAAAACAAATTTAAACATTCTTTAAAATCCTATTAAAAGGTGGAAATTTTAGCGAGAAAGTGGGGCAATTTCTAGCAAATTTGTGGCAAAAAAATCGGGGCAAGCCCCGATTAAAAATTTTCGCTAATCTTACCCCTTGCAAGCGGTAAGATAAATTTGTTTATTGTGAAACGCCTGCAAGGTGCAACGGTGTCCAACGCTGATGATAATGCTGTTCGGCAGCTGCGTTTTGACGGTGCGATAGAGCATTGCTTCTGTTGGCTCATCGAGTGCCGAGGTGGTTTCATCAAGGAAAATCAGCTCGGGTTTGGCGAGCAAAATCCGCACAAAGGCGACCCGCTGCAATTCCCCTGGGGAAAGCACCGCTTGCCAGTCGAGATCCAAATCAAGGGCGTGGGCATATTTGGCAAGGTTGCACTGTTCCATTGCCTGCATAATTTGCGGATCGCTCGCGTCCAAATGGGGATAGCAAATCGCCTCACGCAAACTGCCCTGCGGCATATAGGGGCGTTGCGGTAAAAAGAGCGGTTGGTTGAGGCACACGCGTTCCGCCGTGCCAATGGTTTCAAACGGGTAAATCCCTGCCAAGGCTTTGAGCAGGGTGGTTTTGCCTGAACCTGACGAGCCTTGAATCAGCAACGCATCGCCTGCTTGCAACTCGAAATTGATTCCCTCAAACAGCACTTCCCCATTCGGATCTTTCACACCAAAATTTTGTAGACGAAAGCCTTTCGAGCAAGGGTAAGGTTGCTGCACGGGGCGTTGATCGAGCTGATCGAGGGTGGTCAAAAAGCCGTAAAGACGGTTTAAGCGAGCCTGATAGAGGGTAAATTCTTCGTAAAACAGGCGGAAAAACGACAACGCACGCTGCAAGCGGTTGAAAGATTGCACCGTTTGGTGCATATCGCCGAGGGTAACTTGACCTGCGAAAAAGCGAGGGGCTTGCAACATCAAGGGTAGCAACATCGACACCTGCGTAACGCCCGTGTTGAAGCCGTCCAGCCCCAACATTTTCCGCACGATTTTCCAGCGGTTGTCGATAATAGCGGTAAATTTTCCGCTCAAATTGACCGCTTCCCTCGCCTCGCCCGAATAAAAGGCGATACTTTCGGCGTTGTCTCGCACCCGAATCAGCGAATAGCGGTAATCCCCCTGCAATTTTTCTTTGTTGAAATTGAGGTTAATCAGCGGTCGCCCGATCCAGACCGATAGCACGGTCGCTGTGATGATAAAGAGGTAGATAAAAAACACCACACCTTTCGGCACTTCTAAGCCAAATAACGCCAAGATCCCCGACAATCCCCACAAGATCACGCTAAATTCGATAGTGGCAACCACCGAATTGATCACCCCTCGCACCGCTTCGAGGGTGGTGGTAATAAAAGCGGTCGCATCTTGTTCGATCCGCTGATCAATGTTATCGGGCAGCTCTTTTTCATATTTGAGCAGGTAGTAATTTTTATTCGCCAGCCAACGGCTCAACATCTCGCCGTTGAGCTTTTCCAACCAGCGAATTTCAAACACTTGGCGTAGAAAATAGTTGATGATTGAATGAATGATTTTGATGATCACTAACAGGGCGTTGATCCCCGCAAAAAACCAAAAGGCTTCCGCCTGTTTGTTTTGTAGCGAGCTGTATAAGCCGTTGTAAAAAAAGGTGTTGAGGACGCTGATCCGCACTTCCAACAAAATCATCAGCACCAAAAACAACATCAGCCCAAGGGTTTTGGGCTTGTTGCATTGTTGCCAGCAGGGTTGGGTGATGTGCCAAAATTTCCGCCCAAATTCGGTGCGTTTGAGCAGCAACGCCACCAAATACAACCCTACGCAGACGCAAATCAAGGCGATCACCAGCCAAGAAAAGCTATTATTTAATTCGGTTTGCCAGTTTTTCATTTTGTTTTTTGTTAATTTTTGCGATCTGTTTGGGTCGCAAGCATTGCGACCCTACGGCGGTAGGGACGCCACGCTGGCGTCCTTCGCATTATTTTGCTTTTGTTTCGCCATTTCTAATTTTTGCGATTTGTTTGGGTCGCAAGCATTGCGACCCTACGGTGGTAGGAACGCCACGCTGGCGTCCTTTTCGATTAGAACTCAACCCTCGCATTTAATAAAAACTCACGCCCATAACCTAACTGCACGGGAATCACGTTATTGTTCGTGCCAACGGTGGAAGTGTAGTAGGTTTTGTTACCGAGGTTTTTGCCGTTGAGTTGTAAGCTGACTTTTTTGCCTGAAATTTTGGTATCAAACGCCACGAACGCATCGCTCACCACGGCGTGCGGTAGTTTGTAGCTTTCCACCTTGCCTTTTAAGCTGGAATGGGTGTTATGCACATACCACGATCCGATGTATCTCGCCCCAGCCCCCACTCGCAGGTTGCCGAAGCTGAATTTGGCGAGGTCGTAGGTTAAGAATAGGCTGGCTTGATGTTTTGGTACGCCTTCAAATTTTCGTCCGACAAGGGCTGGAAATTCCTTGTCTTCACGGATTTTGGTTTGGGTGTAGGCGTAGGTGGCGGTTACACCCAATTTATCCGCTAAACGCCCGTTGAAATCCCACTCTAAGCCACGGGAACGCACTTTTCCGCTCAGGAAAGTTTCGCCGTTTGAAGTATAGGCAACATTTTTCTTGTCGATATTAAACAGGGCAAAATTGGTGCTGAACAGGGCGTTTTCATACTTCGTTCCCACCTCAAAAGATCGCCCCTCTTCGGGTTTCATTGAGGAACTAACGGTGCTGGCAATTTGTGATTGCGGTCGGAAGGATTGAGCGTAGTTGCCGTAAACCGCCCAATCTGGGGTGAATTTGTAAACCGCACCGCCTTGATAGAGGAATTTGCCACCGTGATTGTCGGTATTCGCCACAAAGGCTCTCGACTTACCACCTCGCCCTGCCATTTGGTCGTAATATTCGTAACGCACACCGCCTGAAAGGATCAAATTATCCGTGAGGTAGGCGGAATCTTGGGCGTAAACGCCGATGGTTTTGAGGTGATCCGTTTGTTGAGCATTGTTCGCTGCAATATCCCAACCGCTCGGCACATAATCAAGGTAAGCGGGTTGATTGAGGCTAAGATTAGCAAGGTTTTTCGCACTTTCCACCCGAGGGTAAATATCACGATAATTACGGCTTGCGTCCACGCCCACCACCACACGGTGAGCCACTTCGCCCGTAGCAAGTTCGCCGACAAAATTCACACTACCGCTATGAATTTTTTGGTTTGCCGACAAAATCCCCTCTAAACGGCGTTGGGCGATGCCTTTTTCCAAATCCACCCCACGCACGCGAGTTTGCCAGTAGCCATAATGCTCACGGGTGAACGCATAGCCTGCATTGAGTTTCCAGCGATCATTTAATCGATGTTCGATTTTCGCCTCAATCCGATCCACCTTGCCCGTATTTTGGTTGGTCGGATCGTCCAAACGGCGTTTGGCAGGAATCGGCACGATTTTGCCGCGATCCGCCCCGTTCGCAATCATCACCGTACCACGATCAAACGGCTCGAAATAATCCAAATGCTCGTAGCCCACCACCACTTTGGTGCGGTCGTTCTGCCAAGCAATGGTTGGGGCGTAAGTGGTGCGTTTGATCTCGCCAAAGTTACGCCAATAATCTTTCGCCTGCTTATCGAAGATCAAGCGGTAAGAAAAACCGTTGCCAAGCGGTGCAGAAAAATCAATTTCCGTCCCCCACATATTGTGATTGCCAACCGAACCACCCACCACATAGCGAGCCTCGTCTAACGGCTGTTTCGACACCACATTGATTACACCACCAGGGTCTTGAATCCCATAAAGCACGGACGCAGGGCCTTTCAGCACCTCAACTCGTTCGGTGGTTGGACTAAAATTGTGCGAAGGCCCAGACGGCATACCGTTGCGGATAATCGAATTATCACGGTTTTTGCCAAATCCCCGCTTCAACACCGCATCAAACATACCGCCAAGATTGTTCGCTTGGCTGACACCGCTGACGGTCGCCAAGGCTTCATCGAGGGATTGCGGTTTGCGATCCGCCAAAAGACGGCTGTTCACCACATTCACCGTTTGCGGCGAATCGATCAACGGCGTCGCCCCTTTATTGGCAATGTTACTTTGACGAGATTGATAACTGTCGGGATTTTCGTCCCCCCCCTGCCCCGACACCACCACTTCGGCAAGTTCAGTCGGCTGTTCCGCCACCGCATAGCTCGGCAAAATAAAAAGAGACGCATAAAGAAAGCTGTGTTTGAATCGCATTGTCAAATCCTTGATTAAAAGTTGTTGGGAATTGTTCTCAATAACGTAATCATACAATGCTTTCAAGGGAAAATCCTTGATAAAAATAGGGAATTGACAATTTTCTAGATTTCTTTACTTTTTGATGAGAATGATTTGCGGAAGTTGAAAGAAAAAAGGGCATTAAGCCCTTTTATTTTGAGGAATCTTACCGCTTGCGATTCTTGTCGAACGGTGCTTTGCTTTTGAGGCGGATTGGCTTCGGCAGTTCGAGCAAGGCTTGGTTGTCGTATTGGCTGACGGGGATTGAATGCCCGATATATTCTTCAATCGCAGGCAAATTAACCGCATAACGCTCGCATGCGAAACTGATCGAATGACCACTCTCCCCTGCTCGTCCTGTGCGTCCGATACGATGCACATAATCTTCCCGATCATCGGGCAGATCATAGTTGAAAACGTGGGTTACTTCGGGAATGTGCAAGCCTCGAGCCGCGACATCGGTGGCGACCAATAAATCCAATTCGCCTTTGGTAAAGCTATCCAGCAACGCAAGGCGTTTTTTCTGCGGAATGTCGCCCGTGAGCAAGCCGACACGATGTCCGTCCGCCTGCAAATAGCCCCAAATTTCCTCGCATTTGTGCTTGGTGTTGGCGAAAATCATACAACGCTCAGGCCACTCTTCTTCCAACAGGGTGAGCAACAACGCCATTTTGTCTTGGTTGGACGGATAGAACAGTTCCTCTTTAATCCGATGTCCTGTGCGTTGAAGCGGTTCGATTTCGATATATTCCGCATTATCCATATCTTCAAAGGCAAGCTCTCGCACACGGTGGGAAAGGGTCGCTGAAAACAGCATTGTGAGGCGATTTTGTGGGGCGGGGCATTTCCGCATTAGGTAACGAATATCCTTGATAAACCCGAGATCGAACATTCGATCCGCTTCGTCCAGCACGATCACTTGGATTTTATCGAGGTTGATCACGCCCTGTTTGACATAATCGATCACTCGCCCTGTCGTGCCGACCAAAATATCCACACCTTTTTCAATCGCTTGCAGTTGCTTCTCGTAGCCATCGCCACCGTAAGCAAGGGCTAATTTCAAGCCCGAATGTTTCACCAACATTTCCGCATCTGAACCGATTTGCACCGCCAACTCACGGGTTGGGGCGAGAATCAACGCCCTCGGCTGATTGCGTTGGCTGTCTAAATCGTGCTTTAACAGATGATGAAAAGTCGCCACCAAAAAGGCGATAGTTTTGCCCGTCCCCGTTTGAGCCTGCCCTGCAATATCCTGCCCTGCAAGGGTGAACGGCAAACTTTTGGCTTGAATCGGGGTGCAAAATTCAAAGCCCTTACTTTCAAGGGCGGCAAGCACCCGCTCGTGAATCGGAAAATCGTTAAAACGCTGTTCGGTAAGATGTTTTGACATCAAATTATCCTCGTAAAAAATTTGCGGAAAGATACCACAATTTGCCAAATTGAGCGATACAAGGGGTGGGATTTCTGAAAATTTTTGCTATTTCATCGGTGAGTAAATTTCCTTTCAAATTCCAATATGGCAAACCACCAAAAATTTGGGGTAAAATGTGGGCGTTTTGAATTTGATTTATCTTGATTTTATAAGGAATTTTTATGGCAAACATCAACCTTAAAAACCGTCATTTTTTGCGTTTAATGGATTTTACCCCTGCGGAAATTCAGTATTTGTTGGATTTATCGGCAAAGTTGAAAGCGGATAAAAAAGCGGGGACGGAAACCCAAACGATGAAAGGCAAAAATATCGCCTTGATTTTTGAGAAAAGTTCGACCCGCACCCGTTGTGCCTTTGAGGTGGCGGCGTTCGATCAAGGGGCGAATGTGAGCTATATCGGTCCGAGTGGCTCTCAAATTGGGCATAAGGAATCAATGAAAGACACCGCTCGCGTGCTGGGCAGAATGTATGACGGCATTCAATATCGTGGCTACGGGCAAGAGTTGGTGCAAACCCTCGCCGATTTTTCGGGCGTGCCAGTGTGGAACGGCTTGACGGACGAATTTCACCCAACCCAAATTTTGGCGGATTTCCTCACAATGATTGAGCATTGCGACAAGCCGTTAAATCAAATCAAGCTCGCTTATTTGGGCGACGCTCGTAACAATATGGGCAACTCGTTCGTTGAAGGGGCTGCGTTGATGGGGGTAGATTTACGTTTGGTCGCCCCGAAACAGTTCTTCCCAGAGCAAAGTTTGCTCGATGAAGTTGCCGAACAAGCGGTGCGTTCAGGGGCAAAAATTACCTGCACCGAAAACGTGGCGGAAGGGGTGAAAGATGTGGATTTCGTCTATACGGACGTTTGGGTTTCAATGGGCGAGCCTGAATCGGCGTGGGAAGAGCGGATTAAGTTGATGAAGCCGTATCAAGTCAATGCCGAATTGATGAAACTCACAGCCAATCCAAACGCCAAATTCCTGCACTGTCTGCCTGCGTTCCACGATGATCAAACCACCGTCGGCAAAGCGATTGCGGAAAAATATGGAATGAACGGCTTGGAAGTAACCGATGATGTGTTTGAATCCGAAGCCTCCATCGTGTTTGACGAAGCGGAAAACCGAATGCACACCATTAAAGCGGTAATGGTGGCGACATTGGGGGATTAACCCGAAATTTTCTGAAATCCTACCGCTTGTTGCCCCCTACCCCGCCTACGGCGGTACTTCCCCCGTAAACGGGGGAAGATCTTAACCCCACCACTAAACCAGATCTGCCCCCGCTTGCGGGGGAAGTGGTCGAGCAGAGCGAGACCGAAGGGGGCGAAATCCCTACATTTGAGAAAAAAACACCGCTTGCAGAGGGTGTAAGCGGTGAGATTTGGGGGAATTTTAGGGTTAGACGTTACAAAATACCTTACTCATCACAAAGGGGGCGATTGGCGAAAATTTGCCAGTCGTCCCTTTTTTATCTCTTGAAACCTCAATCTTCTTTTGGAATTGGCTCTGTTCGTATAAACTGTTGATAGAAAAAAAATAAAAAATGGCGACATCTTTAAAGACAAAAAAAGTGGGAATGAATCCCACTTTTTATTAGAAATCGACATTATAATAAGCTCTTAATGCTCTTAGAGAATTTCGTTTTAGATATGCACCATAAGCATCCATATTATCTACTTTTTGCATTAATGCTTGATATTGCTGTGGCGACATCTCATTGCGGCGTTGATTAATCAATTCACTATATGTTTTTGCTGTTGCCATTAATGCTTTACCATTTCCCATAAAAGACATTAACGATCTTTGATTATAGATACCTTTTTCAATATCAGGTTGGTGTTTCTGAATAGTTTTAACAGATACTCTTAGATTGTTGTTAAAGAAATCTACTTCTCTTGCTCTAACACTATCGACATTTACACGCAGACTATCCAATGCCAAAGTTAAATCCTCATATTGCTTATTAAATTTGGGGATTAATGCGGACGTTTCTTTTACAGGTTTTGGAAAGATTTCCATTACAGTATTGGCATTTGCGAATGAAACCAAACCCAATAACCCTAAAATCAATAGGAATTTTTTCATAAATAGTTTCCTCAAAATTTAAATGAATGATTGACTGCTCTTGTCGGCTCAACTTCTTGTTGATGAATGTTGTATTTTTTATCCAATCCTATAACAAAATTAGGATCAATATAGTCTCGTTTTTCCATATAAGCTCCGTTAATATATTGAGAAAGTTGTGGATGATTGGCTAATTCATCTTTTGAAACCAAAGAAAATAATGCCGTTAAAACTTCTGGTTTCTTAGAAAACTGGCTAGATTGGGTTAAACTTTTAGCCAACTCTATTTTCTTTTCCAAAGTATCCGCTTGTTGCCAAGCTTGCTCTAAGAGATTAGTTGAAGTTTCAACAAGTTTTTTATTTTCAGAAGAAAAACCTTGTGTCATTATTTCAATAAAAGCCTTAAAGTCGGATTTATTTCCAAAGAGATTTCCTTTTATGAATACCGCATCATTTTGCTCTTTGAATAACTCGTTTTTCGCCCCTAATTTAAAACCTACATTATTTAAAAGATCCACTTTTACATCGACACTAAGCAAGTGGAAATTCTTATAAGCAAAATCGAGCAATGCAGTTAAGTTCAGGGTCTTTAAGAAATCCTTTAACGAATTATTTTCATTAGCTTTTTCATTTAATTGATGGTTTTCCTTATCTCTCTCTTGTTGCTCTTTATGAATACAAAGATATCCCTTAATAACCAAAAAATCTGGGTGGTTAAATAGCCTTTTCAAGTGGTTTTCTCTTTTCTCATTCTCATTATTTCTTTTCATCTTAAAATTTGATTTTTTCAATTACTATTTTTATTTAACTAAAAAGATCTAAATAAACATAAAAAGACCTAAACGAACAATTTTTTAAATATGTAAATCTAAAATAAATCAAGAGTTAAAATGAATTCTTAAATAGTTACTTAAAAGTTTTCATTCTTTATTAAAGATATCTCTTGATCTTACAATTTTTCACAACATTACTAATTTTGATTAATTTTTGCTCTACTTTAAGTTAGCCAAAAAAACGAGAAAATAAAATATATTTTATTTAAAAAATCTTGAAAAATTGCCACTTATAATAATTTAGTCTCAAAAAGTTCATAAATAGCATAGAGATAGCGAAAACAAGCTTATCAACATTTACTACGAACAGAGCCAATTAAAAAAAATTACCGCAACGATTGTTTGGCAATTTTATTCACGATTCTTTATTTAGATGAACAATCGCTACCCTATCTACAAAAATGGGAAGACAGGGGAATGGTAAATAGCTGTTATCTCTTTCTTTTCGCTTTTCTAGTCAAAAATTTGACGGGTAAAAAATGGACAATTATCCCAACATTATTTATATTCAGGTGATCATTCAGTGATCACTAAGTTACCGCTTGTTGTGAATATATAACCTGTTGTTATCGTTGGAATAAAGTATGGTGGTTCTTATATCGTTAATCTCTATTCTTTAAGGGTTGATATAGCGTATCTAAAAATTTAAGCAAAAAGCCCCTCTCGCTAAGTGTAAGATTTAACGATACAATAAATTTGATAAATACGTTCTGTACGAAGAACTTAGATGACTTTCTTAAAACTTATTTTGGTAATGGAATCGCTGGTCGATTACTAATATTACTACTTTTGATGTTATATAATGAGTTACGGATATATTCAAATAGTAGTTTTTCTTTTTGACTGCCTTTAATTACGCTTAAAAAGTGGGTATAAGCAATATAATTATTGATATATTTGGTTGCTACACCACAAAAACAATAATCGATGAGCGATTTAAATCTACTATGAAAACTATTTACCTTTTGAATGTTATACTTCCCCAACGTACGTTTTTTAGGGGGGATTTTAATATGCCCTAAATTCAATTCATTAGATATTCTGTTATAAATATTAGCACTATCCGTAATTAACAATGATCCCCCAGCAATTCGCCCGTTTAAAACCTTTCGTAACACATTAATTCTCGGACGACCAAGCCCTGTGAATTGGGCTGCTGTTTGTTGGCAATAGTTAATCGCCACTGAAACACAAGCTAACTCTTTTGATAATCCTCGTTTTGAGGCAGACGTTCCTCGTTTAAAGGCTTCTCGTATAGATTTCAATACCTTGTGATTACCTTTAAAAGAAATTCCCGTGTAAGTTTCATCAGCCTGCACAACATCTGTTAAGATACTTTTATTCATTATATTTCGTATAAGGTCTAATATTTTATGCCGCCAGATAAATGCGGTGGACAGGCTGATTTCGCAACGTTTAGCACATTGACGTAGGGGTAATGTTGCCATCATACAGTGAATATATTCTTTGATAGCATCTTCCCCTTTTTTAGTTTAAAAAAAAGTGTGCCTGTATTGCCAACAAATGTTCTCTCACACTTACGGCACAAATAACGTTGAACGCCGCCACTTTTCCCATTTTTAACAAAATGCCCCGAACAGTGAGGACAACATTTGACTTCTCGTTCAGCCATTTTTAGTTTGGCAAAATACTCTGCGATTTCTGTATAAAGCTGTTTCTTATCTTTCTCTGGTAACTGATGAAACCCTTCCTTTAACTTCTCAACTTTTACGCTTTTCTTCCGCATATAATCCCCCAAGTTTATTGAAAATAGGGGGGATTATAGCAGAAACGCTAGTCAAGGATCAGCGATAAATTAATAAAATATAATTTCATTAAAATTTATTGATTCAGCTCTTGTAGTAGTTCTCCGAAACTTTTTACTACATAAAAAGGCTTACCATTTTTATATGGATATGGGGTAGAATTTGGATAAAGATGAATTCGAACTCCCTCAAAAAAAGAAAAACTCTCAAAATTTTCATCAACTAAATCTTTATACCGAATAAGATCTTCAAATTCAATATTAAGATATTTAGACTCCCATAGAGGTTTATTATGAAAAACTTGACAACTTTCTAGTCTTTTAACTGCGGTATCATTCTTCTTAATATGCACCGAAAAAAGATATACCTTATCTTTATTCGTTTTTGATGGATAAAAAAACTTAAAAGACTCAATCCACGCAATACTGTCCACGTTTACCGCCACAGTATCTAGACTAACCCCACACAATTTCCCTTTCTCACACTCCACAGGGGAAACTGTTTCTAATTCAATAAACTTTTTCATATATTACCCCGCATTTAAATTAAGTTTAAATCTTCTGCATTGTAAAAAAAAAAAAAAAGCAAGCCCCTTCCGAAAGAAATCTTGCTCAAATGTTTAAAAAAACACCGCTTGCAAACCTACAAGCGGTGTGATTTTGGGAAAAATTTGCGAAGTTAGCTTAATTCCCTCGCCCCTGCATTATCGACTTTACAGATATGGATAAATCCTTCGTTGTTCTGTAAGTAGTGTTTTTCGAGGTAGGCAACCAGTTTTTGGGCGTGTTCGAGGTCGGGGGCGATGGCGAACATTGTCGGGCCAGAGCCTGAGATGCCGACCGCTAACGCACCGAGGTCTTTACAGCCTTGACGCACTTCGGGGAAGTTTGGCAGTAGGGCTTCACGGTAAGGTTCGGCGACCAAATCTTTCATCATTAACGCCGCCAACTGCTCTTGTTGCGAGTGGCAGGCGTGGACGAAACTGCCTAAATAGCGAGCTTGGGCGATCACGTCTTGACGGGTGTAGCTTTTCGGTAAAATCGCACGGGCTTCGGCGGTGGACACTTCAATCCCTGGGTAGGCAAGCACCCAATACCAATGGTCGAAGAATGGCAGCGGTTGGCAGATGTTGCCGAGGGATTGCACCATTAACTGTAAGCCGCCCAAGTAGCACGGGGCAACGTTGTCGTAGTGGATTGAGCCTGAAATTCGCCCCTCTAATTCGCCCATCATTTCCAATAATTCCATTTTTGAAAATGGCTCATTGTGGAATTTGTTGAGGGCGACCAACGCCACCACGATTGAGCAAGCACTCGACCCTAACCCCGAGCCAATCGGCATATTTTTTTCGAGGGTAAGGCGAAGATTTTTCACTTTGCCGCCCCGCAATTTTAAGCGTTCGCTGAACAGCACATAGGCTTGATAAACGATATTTTTTTGTGGTTCTTTCGGCAATTTACGCACGAAATAACCTGCACTGTCGAGTTCAAACGGGGTGTCACAATCTTCAATTTGCACCACATCGCCCAACAATGAGCCGTCAATTGGGGACACTGCCGCCCCCAAGGAATCAAAACCAACGCTGATATTCGCACTAGACGCTGGGGCATAAATACGCAAAACCATTAGTTTGCCCCCCCTTGTAAGGTGCGAAGAATATCGGCAAAAATCCCTGCTGCGGTTACGCTATTGCCCGCCCCGTAGCCACGCAATAAGAGTGGGATTGGGTTGTAGTAACGGGTGTAGAACGCTAAGGCGTTTTCGCCATTTTTCACTTTGTAAAGCGGATCATCGCCCTCAACGGCTTTGATCGCCACACGGCAACGTCCGTTTTCGATTGAGCCAACATAGCGTAACACCTTGCCACAAGCGGTCGCTTCCGCCACTTTTTTCGCAAAGGCTTCATCAAGCTCTGGCAACATCGCTAAAAATTCGCTGGCGGTTTTGCCTTCGGCGAAGCCTTGTGGCAGGACGCCTTCTACTTCTACATCGTCCAGTTCGAGTGCCAAGCCTGTTTCACGGGCGAGGATCAACAATTTGCGAGCCACATCTTGCCCTGACAAATCATCACGGGGATCAGGCTCGGTGAAGCCTTTCTCTTTGGCGATTAAAGTCGCTTGCGAGAGGGTTAAGCCCTCTTCCAATTTGCCAAAAATAAAGGATAACGATCCCGATAAAATCCCCTCAAAGCGTTCCACTTTATCCCCTGCCGCCAGTAGATTTTGTAGGTTTTCGATCACTGGCAAGCCTGCCCCCACGTTGGTTTCATACAGGAATTTGTGCTGGCTTTGGCGAGCGTTTTCACGCATTTCTTGATAGTAGGCGTAGCTTGACGTATTCGCTTTTTTGTTTGGGGTAACCACGTGGAAGCCCTCTTTTAACGCACGAGCATAGAGATTTGCCACTGAGGTCGCCGTGGTGCAATCCACAAAAACAGGGTTTACCACGTGGTGCAATTTAATGAACGACAGCAACACATCAAAATCAGACGGCTGGGTCGCATTTTCTAAATCGGCACGCCAGTTGTCGAGGCATAATCCGTTGGCGTTGAGCAACATTTTGTTTGAGTTGGCTAAGGCACACACACGGATTTCAACATTCTTCTTTGCCAGATAATCCTGCTGACGTTTGATCTGCTCGATCAATTCGCCGCCGACACCGCCCACGCCCACGAGGAAAACGTCCACCACTTTTTTATTGTTAAACAGGGCTTGGTGGGTGCTTTTCACCGCTTCAATCGCTTTATTCATCGGCACAACCGCAGAGATTGAACGTTCTGACGAGCCTTGTGCGATCGCGTTAATGCTGATGTTCGCTTGGGCGAGCGCCGAGAAGAAACGGGCAGCGATCCCTTTGGAAGTTTTCATTCCATCGCCCACCACCGACACCACTGAGAGATCTTTGGTAACTTCAACGGGATCGAGCGAGCCGTCTTTCAACTCTTGGGCAAATTCCGCATTGAGGGCGAGCAAGGCTTTTTCCACCGATTTGCTCGGCACGCAGAAACTAATGCTATATTCGGACGAAGATTGGGTAATTAAAATCACGGAAATACCCGCTTTCGACATCGTTGAGAACACGCGAGCCGCCATTCCGACTATTCCCTGCATTCCCGAACCTGACACATCAAACATCGCCACATTGTCGAGGTTGGTGATCCCTTTCACTTTCAAGCCGTCTGTCGCCACATTGCCGTCAATTAACGTGCCTGCCGCTTCTGGGTTGCCCGTATTTTTGATTAGGCAAGGAATGTTGAGGGGAACAAGCGGTCCGATGGTGCGAGGGTGGATCACTTTCGCCCCGAAGTAAGAAAGTTCCATCGCCTCTTGATAACTCATTGATTCTAAACAGATCGCATCTGGCACAAGGCGAGGATCGCAGGTGTACACGCCGTCCACGTCCGTCCAAATTTCACAACAATCCGCTTTCAAACAGGCAGCTAAACAGGCGGCGGAATAGTCAGAGCCGTTACGCCCTAATAGCACCAATTCGCCCTTTTCATTGCCTGCGGTAAAGCCTGCCATTAGCACCACATTTTGCTTTGGAATTGAACCAGCATCTACGCGTTTGGTCGATTCGGCAATATCCACCGAAGATTCTAAATAGCTACCGTAAGCCAATAATTTTTCCACAGGATCAATGCGAGTTACGTTATAGCCTTTCGCCTTAAACCATTCTTCCATCATCGCAATCGACAATTTCTCGCCACGGCAATGGACGGTGGCACTCACATTATCAGGGCAATGCTTCGCTTTCGCTGCCTCTTCCGCCACCCCACAAATTTGCGACAATTCCGCTTCCACAAGGGCGATCAAGCCCTCACGGTCAAATTTCGGGTTCGCTTGATGTAAGCCATTGATAATGCTGTGGAAAATTTCGGTCGCTTCGGCAAGATGAGGTTGGTAGGATTCGCCCGCTTGGGCTTTATCCACAATCGCCACTAAATGATTAGTGATTTTGGCTGGGGCGGAAAGCACGCCAGCGGCTTGATCTTTCAGGTGGGCTTTTTCGATCAGCTCCGCCGCTTGCATAAAACGCTCTGGATTGGCAAGGGAAGTGCCGCCAAATTTAAGAACTCGCATAGTTTCTCCTGTAATGTTTGCAAAATTTGATATAAAAAAACCCGCTAATTTTAGCGGGTTTGGTTAATTCTGTCCGTTTCAGCCACGCACACCCGCACTACACAAAGGTAATGGTAATAATGGTGGTGGTAATAATTACAAAACGGTTCATTCGATCTCTCAATTTGAGCGTGAAAAACGGGTGTGAATATGTGCCAAAGTTGGCGGTTTGTCAATCTTTTTTTGTAAAAATTTGTCAAAATCTACCCGCTTGCAGAAAACGCCCCGCTCGCCTACAATAACCACCTTTTTATTCTTTTTGTGATCACCGAGCCTGCTTCGCCTAAGTCAAAATGATATGGACGCAGAGCCTGTAACCTTGCAAAAGGTTCAATGGATTGTTGAGAAATCAGCCGTCCACTCGTGTTTAGAAAGGTGTCAAATGCAAACAATCCCGATCCGAAATGTCGGCGAAAATCCCGTGGGGCTGGTGGATCGCTTTATGCGGCAATATGTCTATCTACGGCTTTCGATTACCGATGTGTGCAACTTTCGTTGCAATTATTGCCTACCGAATGGCTACCAACGCACCGATCCGCCCAACACGTTTTTAACGCTGGCGGAAATTGAGCGGCTGGTTCGCACCTTTGCTGATCTCGGCACCGAAAAAGTGCGAATCACGGGCGGCGAGCCAACCTTACGCAAAGATTTCCTACAAATTGCTCACGCCATTTCACAAACCGCTGGTATTCGCCAAGTGGCACTGACCACCAACGGCTATCGCCTGCAAAAAGACGTGGCACTTTGGCGTGAAGCGGGGATTTCCCATTTAAATGTGAGTGTGGATAGCCTCGATCCCCGTCAATTTCATCAAATTACCGGCGAAAATAAGCTACACGAGATTTTGGCAGGGATTGACCGAGCTTTTGAAGAGGGCTACCAGAAAGTGAAAGTCAATGCGGTGCTGATGAAAACCTACACCGCCAAAGGGCTGGACGATTTTTTGCGTTGGATTAAAGATCGCCCGATTCAAATGCGATTTATCGAGCTAATGCAAACGGGCGAAATGGACAGTTTTTTCCACCAGCAACACCTTTCGGGGCAACAGATTTTGGATCGTCTACTCAACGAGGGCTGGCAATTACAGCCAAGAGCCATTTCAGACGGCCCTGCAAAAGTGCTTGCCCACCCCGATTATCAAGGCGAAATCGGGCTGATTATGCCCTACGAAAAGCATTTTTGTGCCAGTTGCAACCGCTTGCGAGTGTCCGCCAAAGGTAAATTGCACCTCTGCTTGTTCGGCGAAGAGGGGATCGAGCTACGCGATTTATTACAACAAGATCACGACCGCCCCCAACTCGCTCAACGCCTGCAATCCGCCCTACTCGGCAAACGGGAACATCATTACCTGCATATTGGAGATAGTGGCGTGAGGAATAACCTTGCCTCGATTGGGGGGTAAATTTTACCCTCTCCCTGCCCCAAATGCTAAACGCATTTGGAGCTGTCCCTATCCCGTAAACGGGCGAGGGTAAAATTTCAGTGCGAGAATAAAAAACTCTCTCCCACTTGTGGAAGAGAGACAGATTGAAATGCGTTCAGCATTTCAATCAGAGAGAGGGAAAACTCCCCTTTGAAAAAGAGGGGAACTGATCGAGCAAGCGGTTAGATTTTTAATAACTTTTACGCTTTTTCACACAATTTAGGTAATTAACGATACAACAAAAATGACTACATTCACCCACATAAACCAAAACGGCGAAGCCAATATGGTGGACGTATCCGCCAAGCAAGATAGCGTTCGGGAAGCTCGAGCCGAGGCGTTGGTGTCGATGTCGGCGGAAACGCTGAAAATGATTATGGACGGCAACCACCACAAAGGCGATGTGTTCGCCACCGCTCGCATTGCGGGCATTCAAGCGGCAAAAAAGACGTGGGATTTAATCCCCCT
The DNA here is from genome assembly GCF_002015115.1 of Haemophilus paracuniculus. Classification (GTDB taxonomy): domain Bacteria; phylum Pseudomonadota; class Gammaproteobacteria; order Enterobacterales; family Pasteurellaceae; genus Haemophilus_E; species Haemophilus_E paracuniculus. The sequence continues at coordinate 43,150 of NZ_MUYA01000002.1, read as the reverse complement.
CTGCCACCCGTTACTGCTATCCAAAGTGGAAATTCAGCTCGAAGCCCTGCCTGCCACCAACCAAGTGCGGATTGAATCCCTGTGCAAATTATCGGGCAAAACAGGGGTAGAAATGGAAGCCCTCACCGCCGCCAGCGTCGCCGCCCTCACGATTTACGATATGTGCAAAGCAGTACAAAAAGACATCGTAATCGAACAAATCCGATTGCTGAGTAAAAATGGTGGGAAGTCGGGGGATTTTGTGGCGAAGTAACAGAAGCAGCCCCCTACCCCCTGCTACGCAGGGTACTTCCCCCGCAAGCGGGGGAAGATCTTAAAACTAACGAAAGAACGAGATCTTCCCCCGCTTGCGGGGGAAGTGGCACAAAGTGCCGAAGGGGGCTAATCCCCCGTCATTTTGCGTTGAGCGGTTTCGTCAATTTCAAGGTCAATTTGTACTGTTTGAGCCAGCTTGCTGGCGAGTTTACAAATTGACCGCAGAAATTAGAAACAAGCGAAACATCAGCAAAATGCTCGGGGCGTGTTTCTTTGGTTACTTTCTTTGCACGAGCAAAGAAAGTAACAATCTAAAACAAGCGGTAAGATTTTTTAAATTTTCCCAAAAACAATAAAAAAACCAAAAGGAACTCAAATGATTACAGTCCTTTTCTTCGCCCAAGTCCGTGAGCTTGTGGGCGTGGATCGCCTTGGTGTTGAGGCAAATTTCAACACCGCCGAGCAACTTCGTCAGCACCTTGCCGAAAAAGGCTCAAAATGGGCATTGGCGTTGGAAGCGGGCAAATTGCTGGTGGCGATTAACCAAACCCTGATGCCGTTAGACAGCCCAATCAAAGACGGCGATGAAGTGGCGTTTTTTCCGCCTGTTACGGGGGGCTAAATGCAACAAACGCTGATTAAAGTCCAAACGGAAAATTTCGATCAAAACGCCATTTATCAATGGCTAAGCGAAAAAAATAGCGTGGGGGCGACTACGATTTTTGTCGGCAAAGTGCGAGAAATGAATTTGGGCGACAGCGTTTCGGGGCTGTTTCTCGAACACTACCCTGCGATGACCAAAAAATCCCTCAACGCCATTGTTGAACAAGCCCGCCAGCGGTGGGATTTGCAACGCGTGGCGGTCGTCCACCGTGTCGGGCAGCTTGATACGGGCGATGAAATCGTGCTAGTCGGCGTAAGTTCCGCCCACCGCGGCGATGCCTACCACGCCAACGAATTTATAATGGACTATCTCAAAACCCAAGCCCCCTTCTGGAAACGCGAACGCACCGCCACAGGCGAACGCTGGATTGAGGGGCGAGAGAGCGATCAACAAGCTACTGAAAAATGGCACATCTAAGAGAAAACAAAATGACCACCCCAACCATTGATTTACAAATCGCTTGCGAGCAAGCGGATAATTTGCCGAGCCTAAAACAATTTACCCTTTGGGTGCAGACGGCGTTGGCAATGGAAGCCGAGACGGACGATTTTCCTGAAACAGAAATCACGATTCGCCTTGTTGATGAGGCGGAAAGCCACGAGCTGAACCTCACTTATCGGGGCAAAGATAAGCCGACCAACGTGCTTTCGTTCCCGTTTGAAGTGCCTGAGGGGATTGAGTTGCCGTTGTTGGGCGATTTGGTGATCTGCCGTCAAGTGGTGGAAAAAGAGGCGGACGAACAGCAAAAAACGCTTACGGCTCACTACGCCCATTTGAGCGTTCACGGCACCTTGCACCTGCTCGGCTACGATCATTTGACCGATGAGGAAGCGGAAGAAATGGAAAGCCTTGAAACGGCGATTATGCAAAAATTGGGCTTTGATGATCCCTATTTAGCCGAAAAATTGCCCGACTAGCGGTGGGTTCTGCCCGAAATTTTGCAATGCGACAACTCGTTGTTTTTACAGGGAAAAGTGAGATTATTACCCCCACTAACATTCCCTACCTTTGCCACAGTCCCCGCCCTCATCAGCTCGCCTTTCACAATGCGAAAAGTCTGCTCGGGCGAGAGTTTCCCTATGGGATTTATGATATGCGAGCGGAAACGGGCGTTTGTTTGCATTTGGAAGCCTTGGCGATTGTGGCAGGCACGATTCAACGAGGGGGCAAGCTGATTTTAATCTGCCCCGAATGGCATAATCTTTGCCAAATTGCCGACCTTGATGCCGAACGTTGGAATGGGAAACAAGCGGTCAGATCGCCGCATTTTTTTGCTCATTTCCAACAACTTATCGACAAATTCAGTTTTACCGTCAGCGATCAACTGCCCGAATTAGCGAACGCAAATCCCTCGCCAATTCAGCCTTTTCACTTAACCGCCGATCAGCAAAAAATTCTGGAAAAACTACCGCTTGATCCTGCTCGCACCCATTTAATTACCGCCCCGCGTGGACGAGGGAAATCGACCCTCGCAGGCAAATTAGCGGAAAAAATCGCCCAACATCAGCCTGTGATCGTAACGGCTCGCTCGCCAGCGGCTCTGCCCTCATTTTGGCGACAAAATGCCGAAAAAATCCCTTTTTTTGCCCCAGATCGGCTCATTTCGCTACTCAATCAAGGCAAGATCGCACCAAATCAATGGCTGTTTATTGACGAGGCAGCAAGCCTGCCGTTGCCGATCTTGCACCAGCTTTGTGGCTATTTTGCCAAAACGGTGCTGACCACCACCACCCACCATTACGAGGGAACGGGGCGAGGATTTTCCCTGAAATTTTTGGCTCAACTGTCGAACGCTTATCGCCATTGGACGTTGAGCCAGCCCCTGCGTTGGGCGGAAAATGATCCCCTTGAAGCCTTTATCGATCAGCTTTTGTTGCTTGATGAAAATCAAACCTATCCTGCCGAGAGTTTGGCGAATTTTTATCAACTGCTCGCCACCGCCCATTACAAAACCACCCCGACCGATCTTCGCCGTTTGTTTGACGCCCCCGATCAGCAACTCACGAAAATCATTGAAAATCAACAACTTATCGCTGGCGGTTGGGCGATGTTTGAGGGTGGATTAAGCGAAGATTTAACCCAAGCGATTTGGCGAGGGGAACGGCGACCGCAGGGCAATTTGGTCGTTCAATATCTCTGTTTTCAAGGTAATTTGCCCCAAGCCTGCCGTTTGCGTTCCCTACGTATTTCACGCCTTGCGGTTCGCCCTGAATTTCAGCAAAAAGGGTACGGCAAGCGGTTGGTTTCGCAAATTATTTTGCAAGGGGAACAGCAAGGGCTGGATTTTGTTTCGGTCAGTTTTGGGTTGAGTGCGGAACTTTACCGTTTTTGGTTGGCTTGTGGTTTTCGGCTGGTGCAAATCAGCCCCACCGTTGAGGCGAGCAGCGGTTACCATAGTGCGATGATGATTTTCCCGCTCTCGACACAGGGCAAAACCTTTGCTGAGCAAGCGGTGCAACAGTTTGAGCGAGATTTTCCGCTACTGCCTTTTGCGGTGGATTTACAAAAAATCGTGAAAATCTCACCCCTTGCAGAGCTTCACTTGAACGAACAAGATTGGCAAAATCTACACGGCTTCGCTACGGCTCAACGTACGATTTTGAGCTGTTATGCCAGTTTGCAACGGCTTGCCAAATTTCACCCTCGCCTATTGCCAAGGTTGGAAACTTTTCGCCAGCCCTCGCCTACCATTTCACAAAAAGCATTGACCCAACAAATGCGGGGTCAGGTGGCGGAAATCCTTGCGGAACGTATGGCAAAATCGGCGTAGATTGAGTAGAATAATCGCCTTAATTTTTTAGGTAAAAAATAGCAATGACAGAAAAAACACGCACTTTGGTTTTAGCAGAAGATCGCTTCTTGCACTATTTTAATCCATCGTGGTTAGAGCAATTTTATTTAATTCCGTGGCAGAAAGGTTTTGGCAAAAAAGAATGCCTAGAAAATATTGCAGAAGATCAACCTTTCTCAATTATTTTTATTGATAACTCGCTAGAATATAACCGAAATCATTTTATTTGTTGGTTATATCGTTTAATGAACGGAGGGATGCTAGCAGTAGAATCTAACACTAGAATAGCTCCTCAAGACATTATAAATATTCTTTCTGGTTATGTAGAATATATTGAAAATCCTAATTCTAATGTTTGGCTATTTAGAAAAAAAGCATATAATCTAGATTATGATAACTTTCGCAATAATCTAAAAAACTCCATACACCAAAGAGATTATAGAAAAGCCTTAGAGCATACTAACTTATTAGAAATTATTGATCCTTTTGGTATTACACCAATTTTGATAAAGACTAAAATTTATCATATATTAAAATTGTATAATGTATCTGAACAAGAATGGGATTCTCTTATTTATCGCCAACACAATCCTAATATAGCCTATTTAAAATCACTAGATATTGTAGCACAAGGTGACTATCAACGAGGCTTTAAATTAAGAATGCCTCTTTTATCGCTGAAGCGAAGAACTGATTATTTCCCTAATGAAGAACTAGAGAAAAAGCGTTGGCAAGGGGAAAATTTAGCGGGTAAAACATTCGTTATTTGGACGGAATTTGGGCTAGGCGATGAAATAATGTTTATTCAGCTTGCACATTATTTCAAGCAGACATTAAAAGTTAAAAAGTTAATTGTTATTACTCAAACCCCGATTGTTTCGCTATTAAAAACGCACCCTGATATTGATCAGGTAATTGATCGCAAAAATATTAAGGAAGAATTAGGCGATTTTGATTATTGGGTATTTCCGCACGATATTATGGCATTTGCTGATCGTCCTTTTGAGGAAATTCCAAAACGCCATCCTTATTTATTTGCAGATCATCAATCCGTTGCGGATAAAATTAAGCCAAATAATAAATTAAAGGTGGCGATTGTGTGGCGTGGGGATTCCAACCACGAAAACGATCACGCTCGTTCAATCCATAATTTAACTTATATTGAGCAATTATTAAAAAATTCGCAATTTGATTGGTATTGCGTGCAAAAAATTTGCAACGAGGAAGAAACAGCCTTACTCGAAAAATATCAAATCCCAAATGTGGCAGAAAATTGCCAAACAATGTTGGAAACCGCTGCCTATTTGAAAAATATGGATTGTTTGGTAACGGTGGACACTTCGGTGGCACACCTTGCGGGGGCATTGGGGGTGAAAACCTTGCTGATGTTGCCGTTTATCGTGGATTGGCGTTGGAAATATCACGGAACAGACAATGTTTGGTATCCTAATATGCAATCTTTCCGCAGCCTGACCCTACTCCCCGAATGGGACAACGTGATTTTTGATATTTTGCAAGCCCTTGAAGTTCATCGACTTGCCCTCAATAAAGCCTAACGCAAAATTTGCACAAATCTTCCCCCTTGCAAGCGGTAAGATTTGAAGAAATTTATCGAGCGTGTAGAATACGCGAACATTTACAAAGAAACTATCACAAGAGCATTTTATGACAACAGAAACTTTAAACACGGAAACCGAAACCCGTGCCAACTTTATTACCCATATCATTGATGAAGATCTTGCCTCGGGCAAGCATAATAACGTTTACACCCGCTTTCCGCCTGAGCCGAACGGCTATTTGCACATCGGACACGCGAAATCGATCTGCTTGAACTTCGGCATCGCCCAAGAGTACAACGGCAAATGTAACCTGCGTTTTGACGACACCAACCCTGTTAAAGAAGATGTGGAATATGTCGATTCCATCAAGCAAGACGTGGAATGGCTGGGCTTTAAATGGGAAGGCGAGCCGCGTTATGCCTCTGACTATTTCGATCAACTTTACGGCTATGCGATTGAACTCATCAACAAAGGCTTAGCCTATGTGGACGAACTTTCGCCCGAAGAAATGCGTGAATATCGTGGCACTTTGACCGAAGCAGGCAAAAACAGCCCGTACCGCGATCGTTCGGTGGAAGAAAACTTAGCCCTATTCGAGAAAATGAAAAACGGCGAATTTGCCGAGGGCAAAGCCTGTTTGCGTGCCAAAATTGATATGGCTTCGCCGTTTATCGTAATGCGTGATCCCGTGCTTTATCGCGTCAAATTCGCCAGCCACCACCAAACGGGCGACAAATGGTGCATTTACCCAATGTACGATTTCACTCACTGTATTTCTGATGCGATTGAGCGTATTACCCATTCGATTTGTACCCTCGAATTCCAAGACAACCGCCGTTTATATGACTGGGTGTTAGAAAATATCTCAATCGAACGCCCATTACCGCACCAATACGAATTTTCACGCCTCAACCTCGAAGGCACGCTCACTTCTAAACGTAAGTTATTGAAATTAGTGGAAGATAAAATCGTGGACGGCTGGAACGATCCGCGTATGCCAACCATTTCGGGCTTACGCCGCCGTGGTTATACCCCTGCTTCGTTGCGTGAATTTTGCCGCAGAATTGGGGTAACCAAGCAAGATAATGTGGTGGAATACTCTGCCCTTGAAGCCTGTATCCGTGAGGATCTCAACGAAAACGCCCCGCGTGCAATGGCGGTGATCAACCCTGTTAAAGTGGTGATCGAAAACTTCGGCGAAAAAGAGATGCTGACCGCTCCAAATCACCCAAATCGCCCAGAACTCGGCGAGCGTCAGTTGCCGTTTACGCGTGAGCTTTACATTGACGAAGCGGATTTCCGTGAGGAAGCGAACAAGCAGTACAAACGCCTTGTGCTAGGCAAAGAGGTACGTTTGCGTAACGCCTATGTGATTAAGGCAGAACGTGTTGAGAAAGATGCAAGCGGTAAGATTACCACGATTTTCTGCACTTACGATCCTGAAACGCTCGGCAAAAATCCTGCGGACGGTCGTAAAGTGAAAGGGGTGATCCATTGGGTTTCTGCGGAAGAAAACAAACCAGCAGAATTCCGCATTTACGACCGCTTGTTCACGGTGGCAAACCCAGGGGCAGCTGAAGAAATTACCGATGTGATTAACCCAAATTCCCTCGTGATCAAACACGGCTTTGTTGAACCAAGCCTCGCCAATGCGAAAGCCGAACAAGGCTACCAATTCGAGCGTGAAGGCTACTACTGCCTCGACAGCAAAGACGGCAATGCCAACAACCTCGTGTTCAACCTCACCGTAGGTTTGAAAGAGAGTGTCGCCTTTTAATTTTTATAAGGAAAACAAATGAAAAAACTACTTATCATCGCCCTCACTACCCTCGTAGTAACCGCCTGTTCCCAACCGAAGAACATCTACTTCAACGGCTCAGAGGGTTCAAATTCAGGGATTAAATACAACCCAACCAGCGAAAAATTATCGCTCAATTAAGTTGGTAACATAAAAAAGAAAACCACCCGAGGGGGTGGTTTTTTTATCCTTAAAAATAAAATTAGAAACGGCGTTCTAAGATTAAATTCACATTTTTATCCGAATAGGAATATAAAGTCGGTAAATTACTATCATATTTTTTCCACGAAAATTGCAATTTCGGGGTAATGCCTAACCAATGCCAATTATTTTTCCAAATAGTAAAACTGGCGTGGTAAATATTATCTTGACGTTTTTTCTTTAAATCTAAAAATCCACCCAATTTGGCAATATCTTTATAATTTCGGCGACTATATCCTAAACTAAATTGTGTGCCAATTTCCGCCTGCCATATTTTCCGCCAACCCAAACGAACGCCATAAGTATCGGAACTATATTGCTTAATAGCACTTTTTTCTCGGTTAAAATCCAAACCTAAACTCAATAAATTAGTATTATTCGGCAACCAAACTAAGGTATTTGAAGCCAGCTGGTTAATTTCATTTTTCATTGAAGAAAAATAACGTAATTTGGCATATTCTAAGGCGGTGGAATTTTGCCATTTTGGTGAAAACCAATGGGTAAATTCGGCTCGCAATCCATTTTTCCACTGATAAGAACTGCCACCATACCAACGTTTTTCATAAAATGGTAATAAACGTAACGTATTATTCGCATTTTTATAAGAATAACCGAAAGAAATACGATTATTCATATCATCGTAATCTCGATTATCCCAATATAATTTTCCGTAAAATTCATTAGCAAAAGCCAAATAATGTGAACCTGCGATATTCCAATCTCGGCTAAAATCTAAATTATAGGCAAAACCTGTGGCTTTTTGTGGTTTCATATCCGCATTTTTAATATAGCCCGTTTTTTCAATTTCATCGGCAGTGGAAGCATTATTTACATTACGATTTTTAATATAATTCGAATTAGCTGAAATTTGCCATTTATCTCTTTTTTCTAAGGCAGATAAATAGGCTTGAATTAAAGTAGCAATTTCTGGCGGTAAACTATCCACTTGTAACGCCTGATTAAACTGTTCGCGAGCCTGTTTATTTTTTTGATCGTAAAAATAAGCCATTGCTAATTCAATCCGAACGGTATTTAGCTGTGAATTTTCCGCCAAAATCTGTTGATAAAGCTCAATCGCTTTGGCGTAATTTTCTTTTAGCATTGCCAATTTACCTTGAGCATATTTTTCCAAAATCTCATCTCGTTTTGGAAACTGCTGATAAATTGCCACTAACTGCTCAATTTGTTCGCTATTTTTTTGATAAATCGCTTGGGAAAGAAAATAACGTGCAAGGGGTTCGTTCTGTTGAATTTCTTGCAATGAATAAGTTAATTTGGGTGTATTTTGACTTAATGTGGCTAAATGTTTCTGCGGTGCTTGAATTTGTGCGGTTTTAATCTCGCTTTGATCATTAAGAGGATTAGCCACCGTCAAAATAGGTAATAAGGAAAAAAGAGGAATAATTTGTTTCATTTTATTTTCTGCAAAAGAATATAACAACTTGAAATAAAGCGACTGCTAAAACAGTCGCTTTATTTTCGTTGATAAACTATTGTTTAGTACCACCAAAAGCAGCGTGATATTCTTTTATTTCACCCTCTTTCAAATCTTTGTTTTTATTTTCTAATTCAATTCGCCCCACAATATCATTCAGATTTTTTCCGACAAAAATACCGCTATATTCGCCTGAAAAATTTTCAGCTCTGGCTTTACCTGAAAAGGCATTGTGAATTCTAGAAATCTCACCCTCATAGAGCATAATATTACCAACGGTGTTACTTTTCATTTCACCTGTTAAACTAGAATCAAAAATAGGATTATTTTTACTTTCACCAAAATTTGCTCGAATTTCAAAAGTACCATCAACAAACGGCTTATTTGGTTTTCCATAGGAATAGTCTTTGTTTTGCTCAACAATAGAAGCAATAAGTTCCCCTTTGTATGTAGCATTGCCTCTTACTTCATCAATATAATCAGCATTTCCATTTCTCTCTTGTACAACATACTCAATTAAATCAGGAAGATTTTGCCCTGCGGCTAATCCTTGATAAAAAACCTCAGCTCGATTGCCATCAAATAAAATACCATAAGTTGAGTAAGGTAAATTACCAAATGCATAATCTATTTTAGTGGCTGGAATAGATTTTCCTTCGGCATTTTTTAATTCGCCTTCCATCAATTTATCTTCCAAAGTGCCAGTATGCGTACCTAAATAAGGTTTTCCATCATTCGCTAACTTTTTGAAATCTAAAATAATATGGCTATTATCGGCTCTCAATGGCGATTCATAAGATTGTCCATCTAATTCATAACCAGTATTACCATCATTAGCTAAATTACCAATCACTTTTAGCGTTGGGTATTTTGGCTTAAAGTTATCACTGGTTAATCGTCTTTTACGCCATTCAACACCATCATTTGTTACCTCAACAGCTTGCCCTGTTTGAGAAACGGGTTTCTGAGTAGGTGCTTTACCCGAATTTGTAGTTGGACTATTTGATGATGAAGTAGGCTTACTCTCATTATTGGGTACAGATGATGGCAAATTATTTGATGGATTAGCCACATTATTTGTTGTCGCAGGGCTAACCTTATTTGTCGGTTGATTTTGTGGCTGTGATGGATTGTCCTTTGCCTTATCTGAACTACCACAACTCGCAAGGCTAAAAATCGACACTAAGATCAAACTGGCTTTTGTATAAACTTTCATTTTTATTTTCCTATGATAAAGGCGACCGAATGTCGCCTTAAATTAAACTTAGTAATTAGTACTTAGAGCCTAATACTTTACCTGTGGCTTCTGATGCTTTACTACTTGCTTCCATTTTAGCTCGCATTACAGCAGAATCTTTGGCAGATGAACCAATACTGCGTAATTCGCTTTGCAATTCTGCACAACCTGTTAAAGTAATTGCAGAAAGGGACATAAAACTAATAAGTAATGTTTTCATTTTCATAAGAAAATCCTCATTAAAGTAGAATGATAATAAATATTTTATCTAAGATAAAATACGCTAGTTAGAAAATAATATAAAAACTATTCTTGTGCTAAAAAATCCCGAATAATTTTATTTCTTAGCTCAACTTCTTGCGATGAAAGAGCTTCATCAAATGGAATAAACCCATTCCCTAAACAATGGGTAGTAATTACTTTTCGGATATATTCCCCCAAAGATAACTCTCTTAAATCTGCTAAACGTTGTAAATCTTCTTTTAGCTTAGTATGGCAACTGATTTTTACGCCATTCACATTTTTTCCAAGCTGATCATTTTCCCATTCAATACTTCTTGAATAGAGTTTATTACTCTCTTTTTCTTGCTGTGATGGCGTACTTTTATTTCGCCCTCTTATTTGCTGAAAAGCTGAAAAACCATAGCAATGAATAATTAAAATATTACGAATAATTTCTGCATTACTAAAACCTAAGAAACCTACGCCTTTTTGACGTTGAATACAGTCATATACAATATCAGGTAGCCAAATTTTAATAATCGTATTAAACTCTTTTTCAAAATTAGGTAATTGTTCGCTATATATTCTAATATCTTCAAAAGATGAAAATGAAATTTCCTTTTTAGTTTTAAAAAATAGTCTTTTTGCTTTTTTCTCAACCTGTTGAAAAGCAATATTAAAAATCGTCCACATTTAAAATCTCTCTTATTTGTTACGGTTACGCATTCTAATCAAAAGTCGCATTACTGCCTATTTTTATCGTAGGTACTTTGCTGTATAAAAAAAGACCGCAAGCGGTCTTTTTTATGTGTTTTTTACTTAAACAATGATATTCCCCACAATACTTCTCGTTTCCAAACGAACTTCGGTGAGTTTCACTCGCACGGTTTGTCCGATTTGGTAGGCTTTTTCGCCTTTGATGTAGAGGGCGATTTCTTCGGGGCGGTAGTCCATTTCTTCTTTGTTGTCGTGCAGAGTTGAGAATGGAACGAAAATGGACGCACCGTTTTCGATCACTCTTGCTCGCACGCCACCACGGGAAACATCAGCAATTTCGCACTCAAATTCGACATTTTGTTCGACTCTCGGGGCGAGGTAGCGAGCGTAGAGCCAGTCGGCAATATCCCGTTCGACAAGGCGATTTTGACGGCGAGCCTCTTGCAAGCGAGCTAAAATGCTTTCGTCCACCGCTTTCGCCTGTTGGTTGAGCAGGCATTGTTTGATCAAGCGGTGGTTTACCATATCGCCATATTTGCGGATCGGCGATGTCCAAGTGGCGTAGTGGCTAATTCCTAGCCCGAAGTGCGGGGCGACTTCCCCTTTAAATTCGGCGAAAGTGAGGTAACGGCGAAGACGCAATTCGAGGAATTTTTCAGGGAAAGCGTCAATATCTCGTCGCATTTCGCAGTAGCCGTTGAGGGTGGTTAAACGTTCTGCCGAGTAGCGTTCTGCCAACTGCTCACGATTTTCCTCGGTGGCGAGGGTGTCGAGCAGGAAGTTTTTGGCAGGTTCAAGGTTTTTCGGATCAAAGCCCGAATGGGTGTTGAACACGCCTGTTTTGGCGTTTTCGGCGAGGAATTGAGCGGCACAAATGTTAGCGATGATCATTGATTCTTCAATGATTTGGTTCGCAATACGGCGATATTCAACGTGAATCCCTTTCACCGAGCCGTCTTCGTTCAGCTCAAAAGCGTAATCGCCCTGCTCTTTGAACAGCAACGCATTTTCGCCACGCCATTGAATGCGAGCTTGGGTAAATTGGTGTAGCCAGTCGATTTGCTGTTTGGTTTCCCCATTGTCGGGCTGCCACGCATTTTCAACCTGTTCGAGATAATCGGACACATTGTCATACGCCAACTTCGCTTTGGATTCAACCCACGCCGACACAAAACGGGCTGGCTTGACGATATTGCCGAGCAGATCCGTTTCAATATAGCCGACCAACGCAGGGCGTTTTTCATTCGGCACAAGGGAACAGAGATCGTCCGACAACTCACGCGGTAACATTGGAATGTTGAAGCCTGGTAAATAGTTGGTAAAACAACGCTGGCGAGCAGCTTTTTCGATATTGGAATGTTCAGGAATGTAAGCGGTCGGATCGGCAATCGCCACCACCAACTGCCAGCCCGTTTGCTCACCGTTCGTCATTACAGGCTCGATATAAAGGGCATCGTCCATATCCTGCGTGCTTGGGCTGTCAATCGTCGTGAAATAGAGTGAGGTCAAATCTTCACGCCCCAACTCATCGTGCAGTTCGTAGCTCGCCTCATTCGGCACAGGCTCACGCGGCTGTTCGTGGCGAGCCAGCGTTACCCACCACGGTGCGAAATTGTCGCTCTCTTTGCAGATCAATTGAATCACTTGGGCGAACAGAAAACGGTCATCACGCAAGGGGTGAGTTTTCAATTTCGCCACCACCCAATCGCCATTTTCCAATTTCTCGCTCACATTTTTTTGCACATTGGCGGAAATCAGATTTTTAATGCTTGGGTGATCGACCGCCAGTTGCAATTTGCCGTCTCGGTTAAAACGTACTTGGGCGATAAAGCGATCTAACATCGGCTCGATCAAAGAATCGACCTCGACCTGCTCTTTATCGCCATCACGCTTGACCACCGCTTTCACGGTGTCGCCGTGCATCACTTTTTTCATTTCCGCTGGCGGAATGAAGTAACTTTTTTTCTCACACTCTAAAAAACCGTAGCTTTTGTCAGACGCACGCACCACGCCTTCCACATACTCTTTACTCGCTTCGATTTGCTGCTTTAATTGGGCTAATAGGGGGTTGTTTTGGAACATTTTTTTATTTTGAATTTGGATTAACTTAAATTGGATTGCAAGGGGTAGGATTTTCACAAAAATCCGCAAAATGTTTTTTGTTACTTTCTTTACTCGTGTAAAGAAAGTAACCAAAGAAANNTCGCTTGTTGCTAATTTCTACGGTCAATTTGTAAACTCGCTGACTTCGTCAGCTCAAACAGTACAAATCGCCCTTGAAATTAACGCAACCGCTCAACGCAAAATGACGGGGAATCTATCCAAACAAATAATCGTTCGTAGGGGCGGATTTTATATCCGCCCTTATTATGAAATTTTAAAAAATCCCACCGCTTGTAAATAAAGAAAGGACGCAATCCTGCGTCCTACTGTTTTGGTCGGTTATTCCGCTTCTAATTCGGACATCGCCACGATGTTAAAACCGCCGTCCACGTGGACGATTTCGCCTGAAATCCCTGCGGCAAGGTCTGAACATAAGAATGCAGCGGTGTTACCCACATCTTCAATCGTAACCGTACGGCGGATTGGGGTGGTCGCTTCGCACGCTGCTAACATTTTCTTGAAGTTTTTGATCCCTGCGGCGGCTAAGGTGCGGATCGGGCCTGCGGAAATCGCATTGACACGCACGCCGTCTTTACCCATTGAGTGAGCCATAAAACGGGTGTTTGCTTCGAGAGAGGCTTTCGCCAAGCCCATTGTGTTGTAGTTTGGAATCGCACGCTCTGCCCCTAAGTAAGAAAGGGTAACCAAGGCTGAACCCACGTTTAACATTGGGCGAGCCACTTTCGCCATTGCCACGAAGCTGTATGAGCTGATGTCGTGGGCGATGCGGAAGCCTTCACGGTTTACCGCGTTCACATAGTCGCCGTCTAATTGATCCGCTGGGGCATAAGCGATTGAGTGAACGAAACCGTCAAATTTATCCCAATGTTTGGCGAGTTCGGCAAAGCATTGTTCGATGCTTTCGTCTGAACCCACATCGCAAGGAATCACGATATTTGAACCAAACTCGGCGGCATATTCTTCCACACGAGATTTTAATTTGTCGTTTTGGTAAGTGAATGCCAATTCCGCACCCTCACGGTGCATTGCTTGTGCGATACCGTAGGCGATTGAACGGTTGCTTGCCACGCCTGCGATTAAAATACGTTTATTCGCTAAAAAGCCCATAATGTTTCCTCTTAATAAAATTCGGGGTAAAAAAACGCAGGGATTATAGCGGAAATTTCGTTATTTCGCCAAAGATCCCGATAAAATTTGCCGTCCTTTGCCGTGCAAGGGGACTGATCCGAGCAGATTGGTGAAATTTTAAAAAATCCTACCCCTTGCAACGATGATATTAGGGTTTAACAAAGGCGAGGGCTTGTTCCACCACCTCTACCCCTGCCCCTTGTTTGCAGGCGTTTTCGCTGAGGTGTCGCCGCCATTGTCTCGCCCCTTTGCAATTTTGAAACGCCCCGAGCATATGGCGAACGATATGGTTCAGGAAAATCCCCTTGCTTAATTGTTGCTCAATATAAGGCAACATTTTTTCCACCGCTTCACGCGGGGAAACAATCGGGGCGTTTGGATCAAACAAGGCTCGGTCAATTTCGCCGAGCAAACTTGGGTTTTGATAGGCTTCACGCCCCACCATTACCCCATCGACAAATTGTAGATGATGTTTAATTTCATCAATGGTTTTAATACCGCCGTTAATGCTGATATTGAGGTGGGGGAAATCCCGTTTGAGCTGATAAACTCGCTCGTAATCAAGGGGTGGGATTTCACGATTTTGTTTCGGACTAAGCCCCGACAGCCACGCCTTGCGAGCGTGGACGATAAAATCATCGCAATAAGGTTGAATTTTCTCGACAAAATCGCACAAAAATTCGTAACTATCCAAATCATCAATACCAATCCGATGTTTGACCGTAACGGGAATTTCGACCGCCTTTTTCATCGCCTCAACGCACTCGGCGACCAGATCCGCCTTGCCCATTAAGCACGCCCCGAACATTCCATTTTGCACCCGATCTGACGGGCAACCGACATTGAGATTGATCTCGGCATAGCCCCGATCCGCCACCCGTTTGGCACATTCGGCAAGCTGCTGCGGATCGCTACCACCCAGTTGCAAGGCGACAGGATTTTCGCTCGGATCATATTCGAGCAGATCATATTTGGCGTGCAAAATCGCAGGGGCGGTGATCATTTCCGTGTAAAGTAGCGAATGTTGGCTAAATTGGCGATGAAAATAGCGACAATGGCGAGTCGTCCAATCCAGCATTGGGGCGACCGAAAAACGCCCACGATAATTTGGGTTAATACTCATTATTCGATTTCCGTTTTCTCTTTGTATTCGCACAGATCCTCAATAATGCACGATCCGCAACGAGGTTTGCGAGCAATGCAGGTGTAGCGTCCGTGCAGAATCAGCCAGTGATGTACGTCCACCTTAAATTCATCTGGCACGACTTTCAGCAATTTTTCTTCCACTTTCACCACATCTTTACCTGGGGCGAAATTGGTGCGGTTCGAGACACGGAAAATGTGAGTATCCACCGCAATGGTTGGCTGTCCAAAGGCGGTATTCAGCACCACGTTCGCTGTTTTCCGCCCTACCCCAGCCAATGCCTCTAATTCTTCACGAGTTTGTGGCACTCCACCATTGTGCTTTTCGAGCAGATCTCGGCAGGTTTTGATGATATTTTCCGCCTTGCTATTAAATAGCCCAATGGTTTTGATGTATTCTTTCAAGCCGTCCACGCCCAAATCCAAAATCGCTCGGGGCGTGTTTGCCACGGGGAATAATTTGGCGGTGGCTTTGTTCACCCCCACATCGGTGGCTTGGGCGGACAAAATCACCGCAATCAACAATTCAAAAGGCGAGTTGTAATTTAATTCGGTGGTGGGGTGCGGATTTTCATTCCGCAAGCGGGTTAAAATTTCAATACGTTTCGCTTGATTCATACTTTCCTAAAACGAGAAAAAACCTTGTTCATACAACATTTTCGCTACCATTAAAAAGGAAATGGTAACGAGTAACGGGCGGATTAACTGCTTGCCGCGGCTTAACACCATTCTCGCCCCGAAAAATGCCCCGATAAATTGCCCAACTAACATCAGCAAGCCAACTTTCCACAACACCGCCCCACCAAGCATAAAAAACAGCAACGAGGCAAAATTCGAGGTAAAGTTTAGCACTTTGGCGTGGGCAACGCCTTTGGCGAGGTTGAAACCGAGTAATAACACGAAAGCGAGGGTGTAAAACGAGCCGACCGCAGGGCCGAATACGCCATCATAAAAGCCAAGCCCAAAGCCAGCGGTACAGGCAAATAGCGGATAGCCAATTCGTTGTGGGCGATCTTTGTCGCCAAGGCTTGGGCTAAACAGAAAATAAACCCCAATCACAAGAATTAAAAACGGCAACGCTACTTTGAGGGCTTGCACGTCCACCCATTGCACAAACAGCGTTCCCAACATCGCCCCCGCAAAAGTAAGCAAAATCAACAGGGCGATTTGGCGTAAATTGACCGCTTTTTTGCGGATAAAATAGAGCGAGGCAGAAAATGAACCACCGCAGGCTTGCAACTTATTCGTGCCGAGTGCCATTGCTGGCGGCATACCCGTAGCGAGCAAGGCAGGAATAGTAATCAAACCACCGCCCCCTGCAATCGCGTCAATAAAGCCAGCCACCACCGCCACGCCAAACAGCAGTGCCAGCATATCCAGCCCAAATTCCATTTTAATTACCTCGCTGATAAAAGTGGATAAAAAGAAAGGCGGTATTCTAACAGGATTTAGATCAGAAGAAAGAAACAAGGGGTGGGATTTTGTGAAATTTTTGAAAATCCACCCGCTTGTTTTTTGGGATTTAGGTCGCTAGCATCGCGACCCTACGTAGGGACGCCACGCTGGTGTCCTTTGGCATTTTTGAAAGGGAAAAACTAGGCGTTTTGTTCCGCTTTTTTAGTGGCAATAACTTGTTCAAGTTCTTCAATGGTTGGTGGAAAAATATCGTACCAATCAAATTTAAACACTTGCTCTTTCGCTTCGTTAAGGTTTTGTTCGGTAGGAATTCCGTCCCCCGACAACCCCGTTTCCGCATTCACCACAATAGCCGTTAAAGGTGGCAAGCCATTTTCATTACAAAAACGTGAAACAGGTTCTAGCATTGGACCTAAAACCCCCATTGCATTTTTGTGGAACATTAGATTTGATAATTTCTGATAGGTAATCGTTTGTCGATTCATTGCGATACCCACTAAAATTTGCCAAATTTGCAATGCCCTACTCAGCTGTTTATTCGTTTGAATTTCACTAAATTTTTTCATAAAAAGTTCCTTAATTTATTTTAAGCATCATTTATTAGATTCATTAAAAAGCTATTTTTTCTCTTTTGAGGTAGAGAACATTTTTTTACCATATTGCCACAAATAAGTATCAATTTGTCTGATGCTAAATTCTTCCAATCCGAAGTATTTTTGGAAGGCTAGCACAACTTCCTTAAACTTCTTATAATCTTTTAGATCAGTTCTTTTAAAGCTATAAAATTTCTCTACTTTATTTAACTCAAAGAGAATTTTATCTACAAAATTATCATAAATAGGAAAATCTTTATTATTATGCTGGCTACAATATTTAGTTGCAAAAGAATAAAAATCAAATTTCTTGTCTTTAATAATATTATGACGAATATCATCTACTACCGAAATATCGCCATTCTTCAATCTTTCGTCCACGTTTTCTAATGCCACGATATTTTTCGCCACACTATATGTCTGAAAAATATTGGTACTGTAAAAATCATTAAGGGTGGAAACTTTGAGTAATACATCACTCAACTTTTGATTGTTTGGCAACTGGGAAAATAATTGATGCAATGCTTCATCGTGAGCATCATATTTTTTCACCTCGTTTGAATGTTGCCATTTGTCCAAAAAGGCTTTAACCGATTGAGCGGTGGGTTTAGTTAATGTTTTTTCCATAATGTGTTCCTTATTTAACATTGAAAAAGAAAAGGTAAATCTTCTGAATTAAAATTCGGCTATAAAATTTCTACCGAATACGAATCTCACAATGAGGCAATTTAGCTTTTAATTGAATTACTTCGGCATCATTTTCATTTATTGTCTCTTTTGGTAGATAGAGTTCTTCCAAATATGTCAATGAAGCGAGTTTTGGTAATGCTTTTTCCGTAATTTGCGTGCCATCAAGATGCAATGAAACTAATTTCGTTAATTTACAAACTGCATCAGGAATGTCATCTAATGCCTTATTATGAGATAAATCAAGTTCTTCTAAATTTGGTGGTAACTTAACACCTTCAAAAGATTTAGCCGTTAATTCACTCTTATCAAACCGCCAGTATTTCAGAGAAGTTAATTCACTCAAATCAGGTAATGATTCTGTACAATTAGTAGTTAGCATTAATGTTTTTAAATTTGAAAGTGAGGCTAAATTTTCTAATCCTATAACCCCATTCTCACGCCGAATCACAAGCCCCAACGTTCTAAGGTTTAAACTTAGCCTTGGAACTTCAATAATATTGTTACTACATAAAGATAAATGTTCTAAATGGGGTATTTTTTCTAAAAATTCCCAGCATTGCTCAGTTAATTCATTACTCTTTATAATCAAACTTTCAAGACTTAAAAATCCCGCAGAACGAGTAACACTAATATTAGTATTAAACAACTCTAATACTTCTAAATGAGGAATTTTTCCTAAATACTCCCAGCTTTTCTCACTTAGCGGATTATCTCGTATATATAATTCTTTCAGTTTAACAAATTCCGCTGGGCTATCAACCTTAATATTAGTACCAGTCAATTTTAATTTTTCTAAGTTAGGAATTTTTCCTAAATTTTCCCAGCATTGTTCACTTAACGAATTATCTCTTATAGATAATTTTTTTAATTTAACAAGTTCATTGGGATAAGAAATATCTTGAATATGATTACCTTCCCCTATCCTTATTTCTTCAAAAACTGTATTGGCTGGAATTTCTGTCAATCCACAACTCCTAGCTTCAAAACATTTTAGCGAAGGTAAATAAGCCAATTGGTTAATATCTTCGGTACTTACCCCTTCCTTCCACTTAATCGTATCTAATCCTTCACCAAAAATTTCTGACCCAACGTAATAAGCAACAACTTCACTAATTTTTCCTGTACGGTCATACAGTTCATTCTTTACTTCAATCTTCCCTTTATCGTCTAATTTAAGTAGATCGCCAATATAAGGGGTATTCATCATCAAAACATATTTAAGTGAATCGGGTAATCCGCACCACCATTCCCAATCTTGATCAGAGATTATTTTTGCTTCATTGTTCGACATAATGGTTTCCTTGTTTTAGTTTAAAGGTTAGGGATTAAATAAATAACCATAGCATTTAAGATAATGCCAAATTACCATTTAGCTATAAAATTTCTACCAAATACGAATCCTACAATGAGGCAATTTAACTTTTAATTGAACCACCTCAGTATCATTTTCATTTATCGTCTCTTCTGGTAGATAAAGTTCTTCCAAATATATTAATGAAGCGAGTTTTAGTAACGCTTTTGCCGTAATTTGAGTACCACCAAGATGCAATGAAACTAATTTCGTTAATTGGAAAATGACATCGGGAATGTCATCTAATGTCTCATTACTTGATAAATTAAGTTTTTTTAAATTTGGTGGTAATAAAACATTCTCAACAGATTTCGATGTTAATTTATTACAAGCTATATCCAATTCTTCAAGTTCAGTTAATGAACTCAAATTGGGTAGCGATTCAATATCATTCCAACGCAAAGTTAGCATTTTTAAATTTGATGGCAATGTAACATTCTCAAAAGATTTAGCCGTCAATTTGTTGTACGATAAATCCAATTCTTTTAGTGAAGTTAAACTACCCAAATCAGGCAATAACTCAAAATCATTAAAACACAAATCTAGACTCTCTAAATTTGGTGGCAGCTTACCCCCCTCAAAAGATTTAGCCGTTAAGTCAATACTCGAAATAAACAATTCTTTCAGAGAAGTTAATTCACTCAAATCGGGTAATATACCCATATAATTAGTACATAGAGATAACTTTTCTAAATTTAAAAGTGAGGCTAAATTTTCTAATCCTATAATCCTATCCTCACACTCAATTCTAAGTGTCAACCTTTTAAGCTTTGTTAAACTGAGCGTAGGAACTTCGCTAATACCGCTACTCGTTAAATATAACTCTTCTAAATGAGGTATTTTTTCTAAAAACGCCCAGCATTGATTACTTAACTTACTAAACGGGTTATCTACTTCAAATATATATAATTTTTTCAGTTTGGCAAATTCCGCTGGACGATCAATCTTAATATTAGTACAAGCCAATTTTAATTCCTCTAAGTTAGGAATTTTTCCTAAATTTTCCCAACATTGATCATTTAATGGATTATGACCTATATACAAGCTTTTCAGTTTGACGAATTCCGTTGGTTCAGCAATATCTTGAATATGATTACCTTTCCCTATCGATATTCTTTCAAAAATTGTATTAGCAGGAATTTCTGTTAATCCACAATCATCAGCAATAAAACCCCTTAACGAGGGCAAATAAGCTAATTGATTAATATCCTCAGTACTTACCCCTTCCTTCCACTCAATCGTACCGAATCCTTTACCAAAAAGTTTTGACCCAATGCAATAAGCAACAACCTCACTAATTTTTCCTGTTCGGTCATACAAATCACTGTTTACTTCAATCTTCCCTTTATCATCTAATTTAAGTAGATCGCCAATATAAGGGGTATTCATCATCAAAACATATTTAAGCGAATCAGGTAATCCGCACCACCATTCCCAATCTTGATCAGAGATTATTTTTGCTTCATTGTTCGACATAATGGTTTCCTTGTTTTAGTTGAAAGATAGAATCTGAAATAAACGGTAAAAATTGATGAAAAAACCACCGCTTGCAACATAACTTTTTATTCACCACCTCGCCTTATTTTTAGGGTCTTGGCAAGCTTTGTTGAGTTGTTATGTCAATAACAACTCAAAGCAGTATACTGCTTTGGTTTTGTTGATAATTTGTTAAAATATTAGTTTGGTGTCGCTATGTTATTTAAAGGGAAAATCATTTTTGAAAAGCGACAGATTATGTCGAAAAATCGCCTCAAAAACTCTTTCAAATCAAGTTTTGGGGAAATCAAAGTGGGAAAATGTGGGATTCATTTTTTTGAAAGTAAGGTGTGGCAAGCGGTAGGATTTGTAAAATTTTTGAAAATCCACCCGCTTGTTTTTGAATTTGGGTCGCGAGCATCGCGACCCTACGTAGGGACGCCACGCTGGCGTCCTTTGGCATTTGCCCCCTTGCCACTTCCTCAATAAAAAACGGTAGCCTTGCCACCGTTTTTTGTTTGATTATTTCGCTTCTGCTTTCTGCTCTTTCGGCAATTTATACAACATATTTTTGTATAAATAACTGCCAAGCAAGGCGTGGGCGAGGGCTTCTTTTTTCATTGCTTCGGGTTGTTCTTTTTCAACCAACTGACGGGTGGTTAAATCGTAGCGGTAGCCTTTTGGTTCGGTGTTGGGCTGTAAGATGATCACATCTTCGCCTTTCATCATTGCTTGCGTTTGGTCGTATTGCATAAAGGCACGATTTGGGTTCACGTCTTTGGTGAGGTCGTAGCCGATCATTGGATATTCGCCGCTCACGCCTGCCAAGGAAAGCAAGGTGGTTGGAATATCAATTTGGCTGGCGAGGCGGTTATCGCGGCGTGGCTCGATCCCTTCCCCTAAGAACAAGGCTGGGATATGGAAATAACGGATCGGCACGAGGGATTCGCCTGCTACACGGGAATCGTGGTCGGCAATCACGAGGAAAACCGTGTCTTTCCAGTAGTTTGATTTTTTCGCCATTTCAAAAAAACGCCCCACCGCATAATCGGCGTATTTTGCCGTGTTGTTGCGGGTCGCTTTTGGCTGTTCGTAAAGCTCGATTTTTCCGTCTGGGAACTCAAACGGGTCGTGGTTGCTTGATGAAAATACGAGGCTGAAAAACGGCTGGTCGCCTTTTGCCAATTCGGTAAAGGTTTCATCCGCTTTCTCGAATAAATCTTCATCGCTCGCCCCCCAAGAGGCAAAGAATTTCGGATTTTTGTAATCATTTTGGTCGATGATTTTTTGGAAACCGTTGCCGTAGAAATAGCTCGCCATATTGTCGAAATGCTTTTCGCCACCGTAAATAAATGAGGTTTGATACCCTTGACGGCGTAAAAATTCGGCAATGGTAAAGAAGCCGTTTTGGCTTTTCGTCAATTTTACCGTTGAACGAGCTGGGGTTGGGGTAAAACCTGCTGTAACCGCTTCAATGCCACGCACCGAGCGAGTGCCTGTCGCATAAAGATTTTCAAGCAACCAGCCCTCTTTCGCCAATTTATCAAACTCTGGCGAGAGTGGTTTGCCGCCAAGCGTGCCGATAAATTGAGCGCCCAAACTTTCCTCTAATACAATCACGATATTTTTCGGCTTGCCTTGGTAGGTCGCTTTGTTGTAGGTCAAGGTTGGGATTTCGTCCGAAACATAGTCGGAAGCGGGGCGATTTTGGCTCTGTTTAACAATCGCCAACATCTCTTCCACCGGCATTTTGCCGTATTGTTCGGACGATTTATCTTCATTTTTGAGCTGTTGCACCGCAAATAGCACCGAATAGCCCGAATTGAGTACGAGGGTATTCACCAGCGGATCGCTGGAAAACGCCACCATTGCAGGGTTGATCGCACGGTGTCCGAGGGTGGAACGTCCGCCTGCCACCGTTGCTGCAATCACAAGCAAGGCAAGCACTGGTCGCCATTTCCAATTTGGGAAACGGATGTTTCGCGTTGCCCAGCCCGACAATTTCCAATAAACCACCACTGCAATCGCCGTTACCGCAAAGCTAATAATCACCGCTTCCAAATGCCCGTTAATCAACATCGTTGCCACTTCTTTCGGGTAAATCAGATACTCAATAAACAAGCGGTTTGGACGCAGATCGTAGGTTTGGATAAAGGCAGGGGTCGCCACTTCCATAAACAGGATAAAGACGCTCGAAATAGTTAGCCACAAACGCAGCACCACTCGCCAAATTTTGCCGAGCAGATTGTTATAAAACAGCAACGTGGTAAGCAAAGCTGGCACACCGAGTAGCCAACAGAGCGCCGAAATATCAATGCGTAGCCCCTGCGTAAACAGTGGCAACCAACCATTGACGGCAGTTACTCGCTCGGCTTGCCACAACGCCAGCCCCAAGCGAGAGAGAGAAAAGATCACCAAATTCAGCCCAATAAAGAACAGAATCGGGAACAGTAAAGAGCGGTTAGATTTTTGCATTTTTTGCAAAGCCTCATTTAGTCTAGTAAAGAAATTTTGTCGCCAACGCGTAGCACGCTCTCATTTTGAGGGATTAAATGCACCCCAAAAATAGGCTTGCCATTGGCGTTGGTATGTTGTTTTTCCAGCGTTCGGCGTGGGGATCAAGTTTTCTTATTGTTCGGACGATTTATCTTCATCTTTGAATTGTTGCACCGCAAACAGCACCAAATAGCCTGAGTTGAGAACCAATCTATTGACGAGCGGATCGTTTGAAAACGCCACTATTGCAGGGTTGATCCCACGATATCCGAGGATTGAACGTCCACCTGCCACCATCACGGCGATGACCAACAAGACAAGCACTGAACGCCATTTCCAATTTGGAAAGCGAATGTTTCGAGTTGCCCAGCCCGACAATTTCCAATATACCACTGTCGCCACAAGCGTAATCGCAAAAATGCTGATCAGCACCTCTAAATTCGGGCGGTCGAGGGTTTTAATATAGGCAGGGGTCGCCGCTTCCATAAATAGAATTAAGACACTAACAATGGTAAGCCAGAGGCGTAGCACCACCTGCCAAATCTTGCCGAGCAGGTTGTTATAAAACAGTAGCGTGGTAAGCAAAGCGGGTACGCCAAGCAACCAACAAAGAACGGAAATATCAATGCGTAGCCCTTGTGTAAACAGCGGTAGCCAACCATTGACGGCGGTAACTCGCTCAGCTTGCCACAAAGCCAGACCTAGACGAGAGAGAGAGAAAATCACCAAATTCAGCCCAATAAAGAACAGAATTGGGAACAGTAAAGAGCGATTAGATTTTTGCATTTTTTTGCAAAGCCTCATTAGTCTAGTAAAGAAATTTTGTCGCCCACGCGTAGCACGCCCTCATTTTGAGGGATTAAATGCACCCCAAAAATCGGTTTGCCGTTGGCGTTGGTATGTTGTTTTTTCAAGGTTCGCAGCGGTTCGGCTTGCGGATCAAGTTCCAGCGTTTGCAGGTTACGCGTAATCATTACGCAACGGGTGCAAGGTTCCGCCACCTGAAACACCACCTCGCCGATTTTAATTTTTTGCCAGCCCTCTTCGGCAAACGGCTCGCCCCCGTCAATCACTAAATTCGGGCGGAATTGTGCCATTGATAGCGGTATCGGCGACCAGCCTTGCACTTCGGCAAGGGAAGCAGTCGAGGCAAGCATTAACGGATTACTGTCGGCAAAACTGACAATATTTTGTCCATTTTTATGCGTGCGTGGCGAACGCTCACCCAGCCAACGCAGTTGTACCGCTCGCCCAAACAGCTCGCTCAACGCCTGATTGACCTCCTCACTCGCCACCCAGCTTTCAAACGCCGTCCCCCACACTTCGCAACCTTGCTGGCGTTGGAAATCGTGGTAAAAACTTTCGATAATCCGACCGCTTGTATGCTGAATAATCAGCCCCATTGGGGTCGGAAATGCGGCGAGTTCAAAGCAGGTCTTATCCTTGCGAGCGGAAATCATCTTGCCGTCTGGCTCGGTCAGCATAAATTCACGGTCGAAATTCAACCCCTGCCACCGCACCCACGCCTGCAACACCGAATACGCCTTAGTCGATTTAATCGGGTAAAGGTTCAGCTCGGAAAGATACATTTTTGTCCCCTTTTTTATAATGGAAATCAACAACTTACAAGGGGTGAGTTAAGCCAAAATTTGGCAAAATCCGCCCCCTTGCAATGGGCGAAAAATTATAGCACAAACTCTACCTTGCCAACCCCCTTTTATAGCGGTAAACTTCCCCCACTTTTTTCACAATTTCACGCACAAAATGGCAAAAAAACCGACCCCCGATTTTGAAACCACCCTCAAAGAATTAGAGGCGATTGTTACCCACCTTGAATCTGGCGATTTACCTTTGGAAGAAGCCTTAAACGAATTTGAAACGGCGATTAAATTAGTTCAGCAAGGGCAAGAACGCTTACAAAACGCCGAACAACGGATTCAAATTCTACTCAACAAAGACGCTAACGCCCCACTTTCGGACTACATTCCCTAATGAACTACTCTCTCTCGCAAGATTTAACCGCCATTCAAGGGCGAATCAATGATTTTACCGCCCGCAAATTAGACGAATATCAGGCTCACGGCTCGCCGTTAATTGAGGCGATGAAATATGCGGTGCTGCTCGGCGGCAAGCGGGTGCGACCGTTTTTGATTTACGCCACGGGCAGAATGCTGGGCGTGCCGTTGGATCATCTGGATCATTCGGCGGCGGCAATGGAAGCGATCCACGCCTATTCGTTAGTCCACGATGATCTGCCTGCAATGGACGATGACAAACTTCGCCGCGGTCAGCCAACCTGCCACATCGCCTTTGATGAAGCAACCGCCATTCTCGCTGGCGACGCCTTACAAAGTTTTGCGTTTGAGTTGATCGCCAACGATCCCTATTTGAACGACAGCCAAAAAGTCGCCCAATGCCGCACCCTCGCCACCAATGCAGGGGCAAGAGGAATGTGCTTAGGGCAAAGCCTTGATTTGCAAGCAGAAAATCGCACAGTTTCCCTCGCGGAATTGGAATTGATCCACCGTAACAAAACGGGGGCGTTAATTGAGGGGGCGGTGATGATGGGCTTTCACCTTTCCGCCCATTCGCAAAATTTAGCGATAAAACAACCGCTTGCACGCTACGCCCAAGCGATTGGCTTAGCCTTTCAAGTGCAAGATGATATTTTGGACGTGATCGGCGACACCGCCAAAATCGGCAAAACGGTCGGCTCAGACGAAAACCTCGACAAAAGCACCTACCCAAAACTGCTCGGCTTAGCAGGGGCAAAACAAAAAGCGGAACAACTCTACCAAACAGCCCTACATGCCCTCGCCGAACTGCCATTTGATACTACTGCTCTAAAAGCATTGGCGGGGTTTGTGGTGAAAAGGGAAAGTTAAAAATTTATAGTAAAAAGGGCTGAAGATAAAATCTCCAGCCCTTTATGAATAAAAGATTGGTTTACAATTAAATCGCTTTTAATACATTGACCATTTCAATTGCCGAAACGGCACACTCTGCCCCTTTGTTGCCCGCTTTTGTGCCTGCACGTTCGATAGCTTGTTCGATGTTTTCGGTGGTGAGGACGCCGAAAATGACAGGTACGCCCGTTTGTAATGCCACTGCACCGATGCCTTTGGCGGCTTCGTTGCAGACGTAGTCGTAGTGGGTGGTTGAGCCACGGATGACCGTGCCTAAGCAGATCACGGCATCATAACGTCCGCTTTTTGCCATTTTTTGTGCCACGAGGGGGATTTCAAATGCCCCAGGTACCCAAGCGGTGTCGATGTTGTTTTCATCTGCACCGTGGCGAACGAGGGCGTCAATCGCACCGCTTAATAGTTTGTCGTTGATAAAATCGTTGAAACGAGCGGTAACAATGCCGAATTTCAACCCTGTTGCAACTAAATTGCCAGTAATTTGTGCCATTTTTTGTTCCTCTGTAATGGTAATCAATTAAAAATTAAATAAGTGTCGCATTTTGGTTTGTTTAACTTTGAGATAGTCTAAATCGTGTTCAGTCGGCTCAACTTGGATTGGCTCGCGAGCTACAATATCCAAACCCAATGCGGTTAATCCCTCAATTTTGGCAGGATTATTAGTGAGCAAGCGGATCGATTTCACGCCTAAACTGCGGAACATTTGTGCACCGATGTGATATTCACGTTCATCATCGCCAAAGCCCAAGGCGAGGTTGGCTTCCACCGTGTCCATTCCTTGATCTTGCAATTCGTAGGCACGCAATTTGTTGATCAAGCCAATGCCCCGCCCCTCTTGGCGTAAGTAGAGCAACACCCCTCGCCCCTCTTGCTCGATTTGAGCCATTGCGGCGGCGAACTGTTGTCCGCAGTCGCAACGTTGTGAACCGAATGCATCGCCCGTTAAACATTCCGAGTGGATACGGCAAAGCACCTGTTCGCCGTCGCCGATCTCGCCTTTGACTAACGCAACGTGTTCTTTACCGCTGATTTTTTCTACAAAACTGTGAGCGACAAATTCGCCATATTTGGTCGGCATTTTGACCACGGAAATCGCTTCGATCAGATTATCTTTTTCACGGCGATACTCTTGCAGTTGCTGAATGGTAATAAACGGCATATTGTGTTCGGTGGCGAAAGCCTGTAAATCCGCCATTTTCATCATCGTGCCGTCTTCCGCCATAATTTCGCAGCACAAGCCCGCCTCTTTTAAGCCTGCCAAACGCACCAAATCCACCGTGGCTTCGGTGTGTCCGTTTCGCACCAACACCCCGCCCTCTTTGGCGAGTAACGGGAACATATGTCCAGGGCGGCGGAAATCGCTCGGTTTGGCGTTTTCGTCCACCAATTTCATTGCGGTGATCGAACGCTCAAACGCCGAAATCCCCGTGCCAGTGTCGATATGGTCGATCGAAACAGTAAACGCCGTTTCGTGGTTATCGGTGTTATGGCTGACCATTTGCGGTAGGTCTAATTTTTTCGCTAAACGAGCCGAGATCGGCATACAAATTAAGCCCTTGCCGTAAGTCGCCATAAAATTGATGTTTTCAGGGGTGGCGAACTCGGCAGCACAAATAAAATCGCCCTCGTTTTCACGATCTTCATCGTCCGATACCAAAATAATTCGCCCTTGTGCCAAGGCTTCGAGGGCTTGTTCTACACTTGAAAATTGAAACATTGTTCTTCCTTTTTACGCTGCCAAACCGCCTGACAAGCGGTCAGATTTGGCGAAATTTTGACTAAAAACCTGCTTTGGCTAAAAATTCTCGGCTAAGATTTGAGGTTGGCTGATCGTCTTTTTTGCCGAGCAACTGTTCCACATATTTGCCGATAATATCGTTTTCGAGATTGACGATACTGCCCACTTTTTTCGTGCCGAGATTGGTTTCCGCCAAGGTGTGCGGAATGATCGACACCCGAAAACTCTCTTGATCAACGTCCACCACCGTCAAGCTAATGCCGTCAATGGTGATCGAGCCTTTTTCGATAATGTAACGCAACAGTTTCGGCGAGGTTTTGATCCGATACCAAGTGGAATTATGGGCGGGGGTGATCTCGCTGATCTCGCCCGTGCCGTCAATATGCCCCGACACAATATGCCCGCCAAAACGCCCGTTCGCCGCCATTGCTCGCTCTAAATTGACGGGGCTATTCGGTTGCAAATCACCCAGCGAGGTGCGTTTGAGGGTTTCCGACATCACATCGGCGGAAAAATGGTTCGAGCCGAACTCGGTAACGGTCAAGCACACGCCGTTCACCGCAATGCTGTCGCCCAATTTCATATCGTCAAAAATGCGTTTGCCCGTAATGGTAAGCACCGCAAATTCGCCCTGTTTGTGGATTTTGCTGACCTTGCCCACTTCTTCAATGATGCCTGTAAACATTATTTTTCCCTCTGCGGTTGCACATCAAATTCAATCAAAATATCCGAACCAATCACGCTGATTTCAGGATTTTCCAGTTGTACGGCGTTGGCGAGTTCGCCAATCCCCTCGCCCCCAATCGGGCTTTTCGCCATTGCCCCGCCCACCAATTTGGGGGCAATGTAGCAATGCACTTTATTGACGATCCCCGATCGCAAAGCACTAAAATTAAGGCTCGATCCGCCCTCTAATAACAGACTGTCGATCTGCCGTTCGCCGAGCTTTTGCAAAAGATCGGGCAGATCTACCCGCTTGTTATCGGCTTGGGTAACGATAATTTCCACGCCATATTGCTGATAGGCTTGATGTAACGCCGTGTCGCCGTTGAGGGTCGCAATAATGGTGCGATATTGGTTCGCCGTTTGTACCAACTGGCTCTGCAAGGGGGTGCGAAGTTGGCTATCGCACACAATCCGCACGGGCTGTTTGGCGTTAGGCAGGCGACAATTCAACATTGGATCATCGGTGAACACCGTCTCGACCCCAACCATAATCGCACTATATTGGTGGCGAGTTTGTTGCACTTTTGCCCTCGCCTGTTCGCCCGTGATCCATTTGGATTGACCACTAGCGGTGGCAATTTTGCCGTCCGCTGTCATCGCATATTTCAGCAATACATAGGGACGTTGGGTTTGGATATAGTGGAAAAAAATCGGGTTGAGCCGATCACATTCCCCTTTCAGCACGCCCTCGACCACCTCGACCCCAGCCCCTTGCAACCGCTTCGCCCCTTTGCCGGCAACGAGCGGATTGGGATCGCTCGATCCGATCACCACACGCTTGATGCCTCGCTCAATCAGCAGATCAGAACAAGGTGGCGTGCGACCGTGGTGGCAACAGGGTTCAAGGGTAACGTAGGCGGTCGCCCCTGTCAGATCCACTGAACAATTTAAAATCGCATTGCGTTCCGCGTGAAACTCACCGTAACGGGCGTGGTAGCCCTCGGCAATCACCTCGCCATTTTTGACGATCACACAGCCCACTAACGGATTAGGGTTCGTCCAGCCTCGACCTTGTTCCGCAAGGGCTATCGCTTGACGCATAAAATCAGCATCGGTTTTCATTCGATTCTTTCAGATTTTTTTGACGCTTTGTTTTGACAAATGGGGGCAGGCAAGCGGTCGGATTTCACCAAATTTTTTTAAATTTGTGAGATCCAACAAAAACGCCTTGAAATCTTACGATCCCAAGGCGTTTAGTATAAAGATATAAAGGAAATGCACCTCTTTTTGATAGAGGTGTAAATTCGGCTTTATCTTCTTTCATCCAGACTGTACTGTCGGTACTGGAATTTCACCAGTTCCTGCTCGTGAGGGCAGATTATTTTTTCATTGATACGGCGTTCGTTCAAATTAAAAATAATCGTTCACTCATCAAGCTCGTGGACTTTACCACCGGTCGGGAATCTCACCCTGCCCCGAAGACTAAAAATTGGGTGGCATTTTGCGGTAAAACCGCCTTTTCGTCAAGTGATTACCCATAGAAATGTTAAAAAACTGTTATTTAAAATCTCACTTTTCTCGCCCGAAAACGTGCTACAATCATGCCACTTTTCGCCTCTTAAAAGGAATAATGATGAAAATTTGGCAAAAACTGACCGCTTGTGTGGTGGCAACCACCGCCATTATCGCCACCTGTTCGGCAAATCTATTAAGCATTAGCGAGCAAGAAATTAACCGCTATTTGGAAACCAAACTGCCCGAAAAAGCGAAATTGCAAGATAGGGTGGGCATTCCAAATTTGTTCCAACTGGATTACAAAATCAGCAATCTTGCCACGAAAATCGGGCAAACGGACGAAAAACGGGTGGAAATTGCGGGGATCATTGATGCGAATATCACGGCAGGCGGCAAGCAACGCCAAGCCCAAATTCAGCTCAATTTAGACACCGTGCCTTATTACGATGCCGAAAAAGGGGCGTTATTTTTGAAAGATGTTCGCCTCACTTCGTGGCAGGCAAATCCTGAAAAATACCAAAACGAACTGCAAATGTTCCTGCCTGTGGTGGCGGAAGGCATTGCGGGCATTTTAAACAGCACCCCCGTTTATACCCTTGATGAATCCAAAACCAAAGAGGCGTTGGTGAAAAAATTCGGCAAAGCGATTGTGGTGGAAAAAGGCGAACTGCGGTTAGAAACGGCAATTTTCTAAATTTTGTGAACTATGTCTAATTTCTGAACTTTGATCGTTGATCTTTTAACAATTCGTTCTACAATAAATCCGCTTTTTATTATTTTTAAAGGAGTAAACAGTATGGAAATCGGCATTGTTAAATGGTTTAACAACGTAAAAGGCTTTGGATTTTTAACCTCTGAAATCCTAGATTCAGACATTTTTGCACATTTTTCGGTGATTGAGGGCGAGGGCTACCGCTCGTTAAAAATGGGTCAAAAAGTCCAGTTTGAATTTACCCTAGGCGACAAAGGGGCAACCGCCACCAAAATTGTGCCAATCATTGAAAATTAACAAGAATAACAAAACGAAACGGCTGGTCTTGCCAGCCGTTTTTTATTTCGCTCTTAGGCTATTCGTGCTACTATTCGCCACTATTTTTCATTCACGTTTAATCATTACGCCAACCCTATGAAACAAATCGAACAGCTCTTTGCCAACAACCACGCTTGGGCAACCCAAATGAAAGACGAGCAATCGAACTATTTCCAAGAACTTGCCAATCATCAAAAACCGACCTACTTGTGGATCGGCTGTTCCGATAGCCGTGTGCCAGCGGAAAAACTCACGGGCTTAGGGCCGGGCGAGCTGTTCGTACATCGTAACGTGGCGAACTTAGTGATCCACACGGATTTGAACTGCCTTTCGGTGGTGCAATATGCGGTTGATGTGCTAGATATTGAACATATCATCATCTGCGGACACACCAACTGTGGCGGCATCAAAGCGGCGATGACCAACGAAGATTACGGCTTAATCAGCAACTGGCTGCTGCACATTCGCGATCTCTGGTTCAAACACAGCCACCTACTCGGCAAAATGTCGCCCGAGCAACGTGCCGATATGTTGGTACGACTCAACGTGGCGGAACAAGTGTACAATTTAGGGCGTTCTTCCATTGTAAAACCCGCGTGGGAACGGGGTAAAAAACTCTCAATTCACGGCTGGGTTTATGATGTAACAGACGGCTTTTTAAACGACCAAGGCGTAATCGCCACCAGCCGTGAAACCCTTGAAATCACCTACCGCAACGCGATTGCAAAAATCATCGCAGAAGTTGATGAAATGGTGGCAAATCAAGAAATTAAAACAAAAGAAGATACACTAAATAAATGAAAAATTCTCTTAATAAAAAAACCGATCTTTCGATCGGTTTTTTTATAATTTTAATATGAGAGATTATTGTGTCGCTTGGATTGCAGTGAGGGCAATGGTGTACACAATGTCGTCCACTAACGCACCACGCGAGAGGTCGTTCACTGGTTTACGCATACCTTGTAGCATAGGCCCGATTGAAACGAGATCCGCCGAGCGTTGTACCGCTTTATAAGTGGTGTTACCCGTGTTGAGATCTGGGAAGATGAACACGGTCGCTTTACCTGCCACTGGCGAGTTTGGTGCTTTTGAGCGAGCCACGTCTTCCATAATCGCCGCATCGTATTGTAACGGACCATCGATCACGAGGTCTGGACGTTTTTCTTGGGCGATACGAGTTGCTTCTTTCACTTTCTCAACATCTGCACCAGAGCCTGATGTGCCTGTTGAGTAAGAGATCATCGCAACGCGTGGATCGATACCAAAGGCTTTCGCCGATTCTGCCGATTGGATTGCGATTTCCGCTAATTGTTCTGCGGTTGGATCTGGGTTTACCGCACAGTCGCCGTACACAAGCACTTGGTCTGGCAACAACATAAAGAAAATAGATGAAACAATTGAGCTACCTGGTGCGGTTTTGATGATTTGCATCGGTGGGCGAATGGTGTTGGCGGTGGTGTGAACTGCACCTGACACTAAGCCGTCCACTTCGTTCGCTTCTAACATCATTGTGCCGAGCACCACGTTATCTTCAAGTTGCTCGCGAGCTACTACTTCGGTCATACCCTTGTTTTTACGCAATTCAACGAGGCGATCCACATAGTTTTCACGCACGCTGGCTGGGTCGATAATGGTAATGCCTTTGCCGAGTTGAACCCCTTGGGCTTCGGCAACACGTTGCACTTCATCTGGGTTTGCTAATAGCACACACTCTGCGATGCCACGTTCCGCACAAAGCACCGCCGCTTTCACGGTGCGAGGCTCATCGCCCTCTGGCAACACAATGCGTTTTTTCGCTTGGCGAGCAAATTCGGTTAATTGATAACGGAATGCGGCTGGCGAGAGGCGTTTTTCACGCACAGACGCACTTGAAATTGTGTCGATAAAGGCTGCATCGAATTGGCTTGAAACGTACTCTTTGATTTCAGTGATACGCTCTTTGTCGTCCACTGGCACTTCAAGGCTGAAACTTTGTAAGTTGAGGGCAGTTTGCCAAGTATTGCCTTCCACACGGAACACTGGCAAGCCGAGGTCAAAGGCACGCTGGCAAAGTTTAGCGATTTGGCTGTCGATTTTGTAACCGCCAGTCAATAGCACCGAACCGATTTCCACGCCGTTCATTGTGGCGAGGGAAGCAGCAACTAACACATCAGGGCGATCCGCAGAAGTTACCAGCAAACTACCCGCTTTAAAATGTTCCACCATATTCGGTAGGCTTCTTGCACAGAAGGTTACGCCACGGATACGGCGAGATTGTAACGCCCCTTCGTTGATGATTGAGGCTTGTAAATGTTTCACAAGATCAGTGGCACGGGTGGCGATTAAGTCCGCTTTCCACTCGACGCAAGCGAGTAGTTTAATCGGGCTTTTTGCAAATAGAGCTTCCACTTCCGCTACATTGTTTGAGCTGTGTTGGAATGAATCGAAAATTTCGGTTAAATCAGGGCGAGTGCGACCTGATTCGTCCACAGGGGCGTTGAATTTATTGACGATCACGCCGAGTAGGTTCGGGTTGTTGCGTCCGCCAAATTCTGAGGCTGCCGCTTCTACACGCTCTTTTAATTGAGCAGGTTTGTCTGACCCAGGGGCGGCAACAAGGATCATTTCCGCATCAAGGGCTTGGGCGATTTCGTAGTTAATGCTGTTGGCGTAAGAGTTTTTGCGGGTTGGGATTAAACCTTCCACAATCACAATTTCCGCATTTTTCGCCAACTGTTGATGGCGTTCTACGATTTTCTCTAACAGCACGTCCGTTTGATTTTGACCGATCAAACTTTCCGCCGCACTTAACATAAACGGCTCGCCTGTTTCGGTAGTTTGAGCGGCACGGATAATTGAGGTTGAGCGGTCGAGGGTATCTTCGCCACTAATTGGTTGGGCAATCGGTTTTAAAAAGCCGACTTTCGCCCCTTTTTGTTCGAGGGCGTGAACTAAACCGAGGCTGACGCTGGTTAAGCCAACGCCCGTGCTGGTTGGGATTAAAATAATCGTTCTTGACATTTTTTATTCCTTAATTGTCCCCCCCTCTTTGAAAAAGAGGCTGGGGGAGATTTTTCAAGCGATTAGATTTCGCCGAATTTTTACAAACGAAACTTTTGTAAGCAAAACTAACGCAAAAAGCCTACCACGAGGGTAGGCTTGGGTTTGATGAAATTATAACGCTAAACGTGCGGTATCTTGTGCGATCACCAATTCTTCATTGGTTGGGATCACAAACGCTGGGAAACTAGAATCCGCTGCGGTGATCTTACCTGATTTACCAAAACGAGCCGCAAGGTTCGCTTCGTGATCCACTTTAATACCGAACAGTTTTAAGTAGTTAAGGGTTAATTCACGCACAGGGCCTGCGTTCTCGCCGATACCACCTGTGAAAGTGATCGCGTCTAATTCGCCCATAATTGCCATATAAGCACCGATGTATTTCGCTAAACGATAGCAGAAACCGTCCATTGCACGTTTTGCAGCTGGATCTTTGTCGTAGTTATCTTCGGCGAAACGGCAGTCGCTGGTAACTTCGGTGAAACCGAGTAAACCTGATTTTTTCACAAGGATTTCTTCGATTTCTTTCACAGATTTACCGCAAGAATTGTGTAAGTGGAAGATAATCGCTGGGTCTAAATCCCCTGAACGCGTACCCATTACTAAGCCTTCGAGTGGGGTGAAACCCATTGAGGTGTCGATAGATTGACCGTTTTTGATCGCCGCCACTGACGCACCGTTACCTAAGTGGCAGTTGATGATATTGGTTTGCTCAACTGGCTTGCCAACTAATTTTGCCGCTTCTTGGGTGATGTAT
Source organism: Haemophilus paracuniculus (assembly GCF_002015115.1). Taxonomy (GTDB): domain Bacteria; phylum Pseudomonadota; class Gammaproteobacteria; order Enterobacterales; family Pasteurellaceae; genus Haemophilus_E; species Haemophilus_E paracuniculus. Next base: position 8,185 of record NZ_MUYA01000002.1, on the reverse strand, counting down.
AAGTGGCTGGTGCCGTGGAAACCGTAACGGCGGATACCTTGTTCTTTGTAGAGTGAATATGGTAATGCGTAGAGATATGCTTGCTCTGGCATTGTTTGGTGGAATGCGGTGTCAAACACAGCAACGTTTTTATCTTTTAAGTGTGGGAACGCTTTTAACGCTTCTTCGATACCGAGCAAGTTCGCTGGGTTGTGAAGTGGGGCGAATGAAGCCACATCGCTAATGCCTTTGATCACTTCGTCTGTAATGCGTACTGATGAAGTGTATTTCTCGCCGCCGTGTACCACACGGTGTCCGATAGCTGAAATGCTGTCTTTTAATTCTTGGGTTAAGATTTTTGACACGATAAAGTTAAGGGCTTCACTGTGTGCCGCACCTGCACCTAAATCGGCTGAACCTTTCTCGCCGTTGAGTTTCCATTTGATACGAGCATCTGAAAGGGTTAATGCTTCGGCTAAACCTGAGAGGTATTCATCGCCGTTTTGTGGATCAAGGATAGCAAATTTTAAAGATGAGCTACCGCAGTTAAGGATAAGAATTAAGTTTTTTGACATTTTCAACACCTTAGTTGGTTTGTGAATAAAATGAACACACGAATGCGTGATCAGACTTGATAAGGATACACTTTTCAACGAATAAAATAAATTCTTAATCGCTACAAAATTTGTAAATTGTGAACGTTTCGTTAAAAAAATAGCAAAATTTAAGGGCAATCTTTCGACTGCCCTTAAACTTTGAATTATTTTACGCGAGAAACATATTCGCCTGAACGTGTATCAACTTTGATCACTTCGCCGATTTGAACGAAAAGTGGTACACGAACCACTGCACCTGTGCTTAATGTGGCTGGTTTGCCGCCTGTGCCTGCGGTGTCGCCTTTTAAGCCTGGGTCGGTTTCAACTACTTCTAATTCCACGAAGTTTGGTGGGGTTACGCTGATTGCAGAACCGTTCCAAAGGGTAACGATACATTCTGCTTGATCCACGAGCCATTTATCGTTGTCGCCAAGGGCTTTCGCATCTACTGAGATTTGCTCGAAAGTTTCTGGGTGCATAAAGTACCAGAAATCTTCATCTTTGTATGAGTAGGTGTAGTTGTAATCAACCACGTCAGCCGCTTCTACGGTTGAACCTGATTTGAAGTTGATCTCTAACACTTTGCCTGAAATCAATTTACGGATTTTGGTGCGGGTGAATGCTTGACCTTTCCCCGGTTTCACAAATTCGTTTTCAACGATCACACAAGGTTCGCCGTCTTGAATAAATTTAAGACCTGGTTTGAAGTCTGTTGTGCTGTAACTAGCCATTGTTATCCTCAAATAAATGATAATGTACCGCTTGCAAAGCGGCGTTTCACAAAAAGGCGTATATGATACCTCAAAATCGCTAATTTGGCGAAAAATCTGTAAAATTTTTCGTGATCGGCTATAATCTCGCAGCCCAATTCGGGTCAGTTTTTTAACGAAGGAATTAAGATGAAAAAGACGATTGTAGTTTCAATGGCGATTGCCCTTTCTCTTTCAGCGGTGGTTGAAGCCAAAGGTATGCGTGCCAGTGGTTCTCGCTCAATGAGCGTGGCTCGCCCTGTGGCGGCAAAGCCTGTTCAGCCAGCCCAAAATTCTGCCAATAAAGCGGATGCGACTTTTGCCAATACGCCAAATCAAGCGATCCCAAATAATGCGAACAATGCAGGCGGCAATCGTTTAGCCAGTTTCGCCACGGGTGCGGCGGCAGGTTATGTGATTAGCCAAGCCCTTGCCCCAAATCAAGCGGTGGCGAATGAAAACAACCCTGCTCAGGCTCAACAAGCGGTGGGTTCGGCTCAAAATTCTGCCAGCCAAGCGGTGAGCAGCGTGCCGACTTTCCAAAGCATCGGCGGTCAAGTTGATCCGTTCTTAGTGGAAAAAACAGACGGTTATCGCCGTTACTGCTTAAATGGTGTGCAATATCTTGCCGCCCCATTGGCTGGTCAAGCCGCCCCAATTTTAATGGTGAATAAAGACGGTTCGCCAGCCCAATGCCAAATCGCTCGCTAAGAGGTTGGATTGAGCGAATTTGTGATTGAAGTCGGCGAGGCAAAAGCGGCGTGGTTACAAGATTTAGCCGAAGCCTTTAATGATCCTGCCGACTTGTTGAAATTTTTAGACCTCGATCCCGCTCAATTTGAGCGGGATATTTTGGCTCGCAAATTGTTTGCGGTGCGTGTGCCTCGCCCTTTCGCTGAAAAAATGCGAAAAGGGGATCGCCACGATCCGCTGCTGTTGCAAGCCCTTTCCCACCAAGATGAATTTTTGCAAGCGGATAGTTTCGTTAAAGATCCGCTGGAAGAACAGCATAGCCCAGCCCCGAATATCCTGCATAAATATCACAACCGTTTGCTGTTTATGCTCAAAAATAGTTGTGCGATCAACTGCCGCTACTGCTTTCGCCGCCATTTTCCCTATCAAGAAATCAAAAACGGCAAGCAACATTGGCAGGCTGGGCTGGATTACATCGCCCAACATTCCGAATTAGAGGAAGTGATTTTGTCGGGGGGCGATCCGCTAATGGCGAAGGATCACGAACTTGATTGGTTTATCAGCCAAATTGAGCAAATTCCCCATATTCAAAGATTACGCATTCATACAAGATTACCCGTGGTGATCCCGAATCGGATCACCACCGAGCTTTGCCAGCGGTTAGCCCGCTCTCGCCTTAAAGTGGTAATGGTAACCCACATCAATCACCCCAACGAAATGGATACGATTTTTGCCGAGAAAATCGCTCAACTTCGCCAAGGGAATGTGGTGGTACTCAATCAAGCGGTGCTGCTCAAAGGGGTAAATGATAATGCTCAAACCCTCAAAGCCCTCAGTGAAACGCTGTTTGATTGTGGCATTTTGCCCTACTATTTGCATTTGTTGGATAAGGTGGAAGGGGCGAGCCATTTTTATCTGGACGATTCACAAGCCTTTGAAATTTATCAAGAATTACAACGGATTACCTCTGGCTACCTTGTGCCGAAATTGGCACGGGAAATCGCCCACCAGCCGAACAAAACCCTAATGGGCTAACCTTGCCCAACTCAATAAACGTGGAAGATAAAATGAATTTACCGATTGAATATCATTATATTGATAACGAAAAACAATTAGCCGAAGTGTGCGAACAGGCTCGCCAAGTACCTGCCGTTGCCCTTGATACGGAATTTATCCGCATCCGCAGTTTTTACCCAAAACTCGGCTTAATTCAGTTGTTTGACGGGCAAAAAGTCAGCCTGATCGACCCGCTTGCAATTGAGGATTTTTCCCCCTTTGTGGCGTTGCTTGCCGATCAAAAGGTGGTCAAAATTTTCCACGCGTGCAGTGAAGATTTAGAGGTGTTTCAGCACCGTTTCCAACAGCTTCCCCAGCCGATGATCGACACACAGATAATGGCAAATTTCCTCAATTTAGGCACATCATTAGGCTTTGCCAAATTGGTAGAACAATGTTGTGGCATTGCGTTAGATAAAGGGGCTTCCCGCACCGATTGGCTGGCTCGTCCGCTGTCGGAACAGCAGTTACAATATGCGGCGGCGGATGTGTGGTATCTGTTGCCTGTTTATCAACAACTAGCGGGCAAACTTGCTGAAAGTCGTTGGCAAACGGCGGTCGAACAAGAGTGCGAGGCATTACTGGAAAAATGCCGAACCGAGCAAGATTCCAATAAAGCCTATCTCGACATCGGCAACGCCTACCAACTTTCGCCAAAGCAGTTGGCGATTTTGCAAGTGTTAGCCAAATGGCGATTAGAAGAGGCGAAAAAGCGAGATTTGGCGTTGAATTTTGTGGTAAAAGAGCAAAGTTTGTTCCAAATCGCCAAAATCGCCCCAAATCACACTTCGCAACTGCTTGAATTTATGCACCCAAACGAGGTGCGGATTCACGGCAAAAAATTGTTGTGGTTGGTGGAACAAGGGCTGGCGGTGGCGGAAGAAAATTATCCCCCAGCGATTATTCGCATTGTCGATGAAATCGGCTACAAGCACGCTCTGAAAGCAATGCAACAAAAATTAAAAGAAATCGCACCCCTTGATCTTGCCCCTGAATTGATTGCAAGTAAACGTCAATTAAATCAACTGTTTAAATGGTACCGCAAAGGGCAAAATCCTGAAAAATTACCCGAATTATTAAAAGGCTGGCGAACCCCGTTCGGCGAGGCTTTCCGGAACTCGCTTTAAGTAAGTGGTAAGATTTTGCAAAAATTTAGAGAATCCCACCACTAGTGGGATTCAAAAAAGGGATACTGACTTAGTATCCCCTTTTAATTTTACCTAATAGCACATATTGGATATTTTTGTTTCAAGTTTTCACTTTGCTCTTTTGGAAATAGGATTTCCATATAACGCTAGTATGCATAAAATATCCTTCATTTTTAAATTCATTTAAAGGACGAACATCTGAAATACAATTATTCTCTAATCGTATCGAAGTTTCTCTTTCTAATTCTAGGAACATTGAAACATCTTAAATTTTATTATTCGACAGTTCAATAAAACTTAAATTAGGTAATTTTATTATAATTTAAATTAACAAATCTCTAAAATCATCATCTTGAGTGATTTCCCACCATTCTTTTTTCTTCAAAATTCATTGTTAAGTTCCTTATTTAAGAATAACAAAATCCTACCACTTGTTAAGCTTTAAGCAATAAAGCCACCGCTTCGCAGGCGATGCCTTCGCCTCGCCCTGTAAAGCCGAGTTTTTCGGTGGTGGTGGCTTTTACATTGACTTGGGTTACATCACATTGCAAATCCTCTGCAATGGCTTGTCGCATTTGGTCGATGTAAGGACGCATTTTCGGGGCTTGGGCGATAATGGTTACATCGACATTGCCGACTTTGTAGCCCTGCTCTCGCACTTGGCGATATGCCTCAATCAATAAGCCTCGGCTGTTCGCCCCTTTGTAAGCCATATCGGTGTCGGGGAATAATTTGCCGATGTCGCCGAGGGCGGCAGCACCGAGCAGGGCGTCCGTGAGGGCGTGCAGTGCCACATCGCCGTCTGAGTGGGCGAGCAAGCCTTTTTCGTAGGGAATGGTTACGCCGCCGATGATTAAAGGCCCTTGTTCGCTGAATGCGTGAACGTCAAAGCCGTGTCCGATTCTGATCATTTGGTTTCCTCTTCTGTTTGAGTTAAATAAAACGCCGCCAAGGCTAAATCTTCGGGGCGGGTGATTTTGAGATTGTCGCTTCTGCCTGCCACGAGTTGCGGGGTAAAGCCAGCCAGTTCCATTGCTGAGGCTTCATCGGTAACGCTCTGCCCTTTCTCAAACGCCGATTGTAAGGCTTGTCTGAGCAAATCCGCTCGGAAAAATTGAGGGGTGAGGGCGTGCCAGAGGGTCGAGCGATCTTCGGTGTGTAGAATGGTGTTGCCGTTGGCGCGTTTCATTGTGTCCACCGCAGGGGTGGCTAAAATCGCCCCGTTGTGATCGTCAATTTGCAAAAGTTTGTCGAGATCCGACCGCTTCAAGCAAGGACGAGCGGCATCGTGCACCAACGCCCACGCCTGATCGTCCACCACTTGCAAGCCATTAAACACGGAATCAGCCCTCGTCTCACCGCCAAAAACAAGCTGAATCTTGGGGGATTTAAGCAGTTCCAGTTCCGCATAGTAGGGGTCGGAGGGCGACACGGCAACGATGATTTTGTCGATTTGTGGGTGATCCAAAAACAGGCTGACCGTGTGTTCCAAAATGGTTTTGCCGTTGAGTGGCAAATACTGTTTCGGCACGCTTGCCTGCATTCGGCTACCTACCCCAGAGGCGGGAATAATGGCGATAATTTGGCGTTTTTTATGGCTCATCGGATTTTTTTCTCGTCTTCAATAATGCGATAAAACACTTCATCGCTACGCACCATTTCACGATCAAATCTGGCACGTTCTTCAAGGGCGTTTATCCCGTCTTTTAAATCTTTAATTTCCGCTTTCAATGAATGATTTTGAGCGGTTAATTTGGCGTTTTCTGCTTTGATTTGCTCGACTTTGTCTCGCATTTGTTGGTAATCAAACCAACCATTTTTGCCCCACACGCCGAGATAGGCGACATACACTAAAAATAGGGCTAAACAGATATTTAATAATCGCATTTCGTTCCTCTTTCCATTTTCCTTGCGACAAGCGGTGGGATTTTACCTTTTTTTCGCTCAAAAATAAAAAAATCTTATTGGCGATTTCTTCGGCAAATAATTTGATCTGGCTCAAATTATCGCCGATTTTGAGCCGACCAATTTTCAAAAATTTGAACTACTTAACATTTTTTTTTGAAAAAGTTGGTTAGAATACGCCCGAATTTTAATCTTTCACACTCACTAAGGGGACAACTATGTTAAATCGTGTTGAACGTGAACTTGCTGAATTAGGTATCACAAATGTTAAAGAAATCGTTCACAATCCAAGCTACGAGCAACTTTTTGAAGAAGAAACCAAACCCGAATTAGAGGGCTTTGAGAAAGGTCGCTTAACCACTTCGGGGGCGGTTGCCGTTGATACGGGCATTTTTACGGGTCGTTCGCCGAAAGATAAATTTATCGTGCTAGACGAAAAAACCAAAGACACCGTGTGGTGGACAAGCGAAGCGGTAAAAAACGACAACAAACCGATGAATCAAGCCACTTGGCAGAGCTTGAAAGACCTCGTAACCAAACAGCTTTCCAACAAACGCCTGTTTGTGATTGATGCGTTCTGCGGTGCGAACAAAGATAGCCGTTTAGCGGTGCGAATTGTAACGGAAGTGGCGTGGCAGGCTCACTTTGTGAAAAATATGTTTATCCGCCCAAGCCAAGCAGAATTGCAAGATTTCAAACCTGATTTCGTGGTAATGAACGGCTCAAAATGCACCAACCCAAATTGGAAAGAGCAAGGTTTAAATTCGGAAAACTTTGTGGCGTTCAACATTACTGAGGGGATTCAGCTCATCGGCGGTACTTGGTACGGCGGCGAGATGAAAAAAGGGATGTTCTCAATGATGAACTACCTCTTGCCACTGAAAGGCATTGCCTCAATGCACTGCTCGGCAAACGTGGGCGAACAAGGCGATGTGGCGGTGTTCTTCGGCTTGTCTGGCACGGGTAAAACCACCCTTTCCACCGATCCAAAACGTAAATTGATCGGCGATGATGAACACGGTTGGGACGATGACGGCGTATTCAACTACGAAGGCGGTTGCTATGCGAAAACGATCAACCTCTCGCCAGAAAACGAGCCTGATATTTACGGGGCGATCAAACGTGATGCCTTGCTCGAAAACGTGGTGGTGCGTGAGGACGGCTCAATCGACTTCGCAGACGGTTCAAAAACGGAAAACACCCGTGTTTCTTACCCGATTTACCATATCAACAACATCGTTGAACCCGTTTCCAAAGCAGGACACGCGAAGAAAGTAATCTTCTTAACCGCCGATGCGTTCGGGGTGTTACCACCTGTTTCAAAACTCACGCCAGAGCAAACCAAATACTACTTCCTCTCTGGCTTCACCGCCAAATTAGCAGGCACGGAACGTGGCATTACCGAACCAACCCCAACCTTCTCGGCTTGTTTCGGGGCGGCGTTCCTTTCACTTCACCCAACCCAATATGCGGAAGTGTTAGTGAAACGTATGGAAGCCAGCGGTGCGGAAGCCTACCTCGTGAACACAGGTTGGAACGGCTCAGGCAAACGCATTTCAATCAAGGACACCCGTGGTATTATTGACGCAATCCTTGACGGCTCAATCGAAAAATCTGAAACCAAACAGTTACCGATTTTCGATCTCGCTGTGCCAACTTCGTTACCGAATGTTGATCCAGCCATTCTCGACCCACGCGACACCTACGCCGATCCAGCACAATGGCAAACCAAAGCGGAAGATCTCGCCCAGCGTTTCGTGAAAAACTTCGAGAAATACACCACCAACGCTGAGGGCAAAGCATTAGTGGCGGCAGGGCCGAAAGCGTAATGAATAATTGGGTCGCAAGCATTGCGACCCTACGTTCTGTCGATGAAAAATTGTAGGGACGCCACGCTGGCGTCCTCTTATTTTTTCGCAATGAGCTTAATTGTTAGGCTAAATACAAGGGGTAAGATTTTTTAAAAGATCCCACCCCTTGTTTAAGATTGTTAGGGCGGATATAAAATCCGCCCCTACGAACGATTATTTGCTCGAACAAAAATCCCCCCGTCATTTTG
>NZ_MUYA01000001.1 GCF_002015115.1 Haemophilus paracuniculus | reverse complement strand
ACGCTCAAATGTTTTTGAGAGACGAAAGTCAAAAATAAAAAACAGAGCGAAAGCTAAAAAACTAAACAAAAAAACGAATCAAATCAGTAACAGCTTGTTGAAGATTAACAAACATTAAAGAACGAAAATAAGACAAACAAAAGAATATCAAATCGTACAGCGAGAAAACAAAAAACAACTCAATGTATGATTAAAACAGAATATTCTGGCGACCAGAGTGCCGTAGTTCTACCTGACTCCATTCCGAACTCAGAAGTAAAATGCGGTAACGCCGATGGTAGTGTGGGGTTTCCCCATGTGAGAGTAGGGCATCGCCAGATTTTAATACCGACCCCTTGCAGTAATGCGAGGGGTTTTTGCTTTGCTTAAAAACTTAAAAATAAGATATAGAAAGCAAATAAACAAGCGGGCGGATTTTGGGAAATTTTCTAAAATCTGCCCCCTTGTTTTAGGTTATCGGAAAATTATTGGTTTTCGCTATCTTCTTTTTCCCAATCTAAGGCTCTTTTCACTGCTTTTTTCCAGCCGGCGTAACGTTTGGTACGTTTGGCTTCGTCACGGTCTGGCTCAAAAGTATGCTCAATTTCAGCTTTATCTTTTAATTCTTCCAGATTTTGCCAAAAACCTGTAGCTAAGCCTGCGAGATAGGCGGCACCGAGGGCGGTAACTTCTCGCACCACAGGACGTTCCACTTTGGCGTTGAGAATATCTGCTTGGAACTGCATTAGGAAATTATTGGCGACCGCACCACCGTCTACGCGTAAAGTTTCCAATTTCTCGCCACTGTCGGATTGCATTGCGTCCAATACTTCTCGGGTTTGGTAGGCGATAGATTCCAAGGTGGCTCGCACAATATGATTGCGGTTCGCCCCACGCGACAAGCCTAAAATCGCACCGCGAGCGTACGGATCCCAATAAGGGGCACCTAAGCCTGTGAAGGCTGGCACGACATAAACGCCGTTGCTATCGGGTACTTTTTTGGCAAAGTATTGGGAATCGGCACTGTCGTGGATAATTTTGAGCTCGTCTCGTAGCCATTGAATTGAGGCGCCGCCCATAAAGATTGAGCCTTCTAACGCATAGCACGGCTCGCCTTTGGCGTTGCAAGCGATGGTGGTGAGCAAGCCGTTTTGGGATTGCACCGCACGGTCGCCGGTGTTCATCAACATAAAACAGCCTGTGCCGTAGGTATTTTTCGCCATTCCTGCTTCCACGCAGAGATGACCGTATAATGCCGCTTGTTGGTCGCCTGCAATGCCTGCCACGGGGATTCGCACGCCACCTTTACCGCCGATATTGGTTTGTCCGTAGATTTCCGATGAGTTTTTCACTTCGGGTAACATTTCTCTTGGAATATCGAGCAGTTGCAACATTTTGTCGTCCCACTGTTTGGTGTGAATGTTGAACAACATTGTGCGAGAAGCGTTGGTGTAGTCGGTAACGTGGGAACGCCCTTGGGTCAGTTTCCACACGAGCCAAGTATCGACCGTACCGAACAATAATTCGCCTTTTTTCGCACGCTCTCTTGCCCCTTCGACGTTGTCCAAAATCCACTTTACTTTGGTGCCAGAGAAGTAAGGATCGACCACCAACCCTGTGGTTTGGCGAATGTAATCTTCGTGTCCGTCCGCTTTCAATTTGGCACAGGTGTCGGCGGTGCGGCGGCATTGCCACACAATCGCATTGTAAATCGGCTTGCCCGTCTCTTTTTCCCACACAATCGTCGTTTCACGCTGGTTAGTGATCCCAATCGCGGCAATTTTATCGGAGGAAATACCCGCTTTCGCCACTACTTCATTGAGGGTTGAGCTTTGGGTCGCCCAAATTTCCATTGGATTATGTTCCACCCAGCCAGCTTGCGGATAGATTTGGGTAAATTCGCGTTGTGCCACTTCAACAATGTTGGCGTTTTTATCCAACAACACCGCACGGGAGCTGGTTGTGCCTTGATCGAGGGCGATAATGTATTCTTTGCTCATTTGCATTCTCCTTATTTTTCACAATTGCAAGGTAGATTTTTACCGATAAAACGGCGGTAGCCCCACGCACCGAGTAACGCACCGACAATCGGGGCGAAGATTGGCACGATAAAATAAGGCACGGCAAGTCCGCCCGTGAAAGCAACTTCACCCCAGCCTGCCAAATAAGCGAATAATTTCGGGCCGAAATCGCGTGCTGGGTTCATCGCAAAGCCAGTTAAAGGCCCTGTCGCACCGCCGATGACCGCAATTAACAAGCCGATCAGCAACGGTGCCATTGCCCCTCTTGGCACACCGTTGCCGTCATCGGTAAGGGCGAGGATTAACGCCATTAACACGGCGGTGATCACCATTTCCACCACAAAGGCTTGGGCGATGCCGATTTGAGGGTGTGGGTAGGTGGAAAACACGCCAGCGAATCCAACCACTTCCCCACGCACAAGGTTTTGTGCAGTTTCCGCCGCCACGAACAGATCTTTGTACAAAAAGTAGATTAAAGCTGCCGAGCAGAATGCCCCCAGCACTTGCGAGATGATGTAAGGCAACACTTTTTTGCCGTCAAAACAGGCAAATTTCCACAACGCAATGGTTACGGCAGGGTTGAGGTGAGCTCCCGAAGCCCCAGCGGTGCAATAGACCGCCATTGCGACCCCCACGCCCCAGATGATTGAAATCTCCCACAAACTCATCGCCGAACCTGCCAACTGAGCCGCCGCCACACAGCCCGCCCCAAAGAAAATAATCAAGCCTGTGCCGATAAATTCTGCAATACAAGCCCCTTTCAAACGATTGTCCATTTTCCCCTCCTAATGAAATAAGTGAATGGAAATGTTGCAAAACGAAAACGTTTGCGGCGGAAAGTAATGGAAAACGAACATCTTTGCAAAGAGAGAATTGTCAATTTGTGAGCTGGTTCACAAAATTTGTGTGGTTTTTCTTATTGGTAAAAATTTGCTTAAAACCGACCGCTTGTAATACCAAAAATTTTGTGAAGTGCCTCACAAATTTGCGTAAAGAAAGTAGGCAAAAGCGAAAAATTGTTTATTATCGCCAAAATTTTTTTCGTATAACAACATTCCGTGGAGGAGACAATGAAAATCAAAACTTTACTGTTGAGTGCGGTGGCAATGGCGGTGTTGGCTGGGTGTAGCAGTCAAATGGCAACCTCAAAAAGTGATAAGCTGATCATCGCTCATCGTGGGGCGAGCGGTTATTTACCTGAGCATACCTTGGAGTCGAAAGCTTTGGCGTTCGGGCAACAAGCGGATTATTTAGAGCAAGATTTAGCGATGACCAAAGATAATCGCTTGGTGGTGATTCACGACCATTTCCTTGATGGTTTGACCGATGTCGCTCAAAAATTCCCAAATCGAGCCAGAAAAGACGGGCGTTTTTATGTCGCCGATTTTACTTTGGCGGAGATTAAATCGTTGCGAATGACCGAAAATTTCAAAGTCGAAAACGGCAAGCAGGTGCAGGTTTATCCGAACCGTTTCCCAATGTGGAAATCGGATTTTAAAATTCACACTTTTGAGGAAGAAATTGAATTTATTCAAGGCTTAGAAAAATCCACGGGAAAAAAAATTGGGATCTATCCTGAAATCAAAGCACCGTGGCTTCATCACAAAGAGGGCAAGGATATTGCGTTGGAAACCCTCAAAGTGCTGAAAAAATATGGCTACGACAAAAAATCCGATCGGGTTTATCTGCAAACCTTTGATTTTAATGAGTTGAAACGGATCAAAACCGAACTTCTGCCAAAATTGGAAATGGACGTGAAATTGGTGCAACTGATCGCTTACACCGATTGGAACGAAACCGAAGAGAAAAACGCTTCGGGTAAATGGGTGAATTACAGCTACGATTGGATGTTCCAACCGAACGCAATGCAAGAAGTGGCGAAATATGCAGATGGCGTTGGGCCGGGTTGGTATATGTTGATCGACAAAGAAAAATCTAAACCGAGCAAAGTGGTTTACACCCCTCTCGTGGCAGAATTGACAAAAACCAAGTTGGAACTTCACCCTTACACGGTGCGAAAAGATGCCCTGCCTGATTTCTTCACCGATGTAAACCAAATGTACGATGCCTTGCTCAACAAAGCAGGGGCAACGGGCGTATTCACCGATTTCCCTGATACTGGCGTGGAATTTCTGAAACAGCAGAAATAGGTAAGGATATTACAAGCGGTGAGACGGTGTAAAAGTTTTGCGTGATCTCACCGCTTGTGATTATTATGCGAAATGATTAGAGATGATAGTAAACGAAAAATTGATTAAAGAAAGAATTTGAAGAGTGTTATAAGTGATGGTGCCCGAGGCCAGACTTGAACTGGCACGCCCCGAAAGGCGAGGGATTTTAAATCCTTTGTGTAGCCATCTAGACATCTAAACTTGGCAACTATTAAGAACTACTTGCCAAAAATCATAGCAAGTAGCTCTATTTTACGATTTTTATTTTACTTGTAAACCCTGAAACAGAAAAATTTACAACCGATTGACGTGATCCCGAAGATGTTCAGGATCGTCCTCAATGTATTCCATTGTTACGATAATGCTGCTATGTCCTAGCAGTTTCTGAGTAACGTAAATATTTTCAGGATTTTTCATCAACGTGGTAGCTACGGTATGACGAAAACGGTGAGGGCTTACTGTTGAGCCAATCTTTTCAGAAATGACTCTAAAAATATGAGAAAGTTGATCTGTACTCATCTCTAATCCTTTTCTACGAGTAAATTTAGAAAAAAGATTTAAGTTAAAAATTGTGTGCAAGGTGGGCTTTTTATCTGTTGATGCTCTAAATATAATCGTTCTAAATACGGCATTAATTTATTAGATAACGGAATTGTATGATCTTTATGGCTTTTATTATTTTCAGCAGAAATGTGTAATAACTTCTTATTAAAATCAATATCTGATATTTTCATTTTAAGAAGCTGTTTTCTCCTAATGGCTGTATATCTTAATGTTTTGACTAATGCTAAAAAGAACCAGTTAGGGGTTAAAATATTTGGTATATTCTCATTAGAACAGAGTAACCAATCCATTTGTTCTAATTGCTTATCTTGCAATGTTTTCTTTTTCTTCTTATCTTTTATAACTTGTAATCCTGCAAAGGGATTATGTTCAATTTTAAGGTATTTATGCTTTATACCAAAATTGTACAATGGACTAATATGGCTGACATATTTATTCCAAGTTGCACGAGATAAATGAGGTAATACCATATTTCTCCATTTGCCTACCGATTCTGCGGTTAATTCATCAGGAAGCATATTTGGATGATACTTTTTAAATTGCTCTAAAACACTTTCATATGTTTTTTGAGTGTCAATTCGATGATCGCGTAACAAAAAATTTTTGTAATAATTCATCAAAAGTAATTTGTTGTGTTTGTTTATCCATAATAAGGATATCCTCTAAGTTTGAGCCATTGATTGTTGACGGCAAGTTTATCACCAAGAATCAACTTCACATCTTCTATCAAGAAACCATTCAAGATAGATGTTCTTTTGGGCCCCACTACGGAACATTCCCAGATATTTCGGCTATCATTTTCCGTATGACAGCGTTTATGAATACCGAGATTTTGGAAATGTTTTTGTAATAATTCCCAAGCTGCTTCATCGGTAACGCCTGCCTCTCTCAAATATATCTGAAAACTGTTCGGTGTAACAAGGAAAAGGTGATTTTGCACAATATGAATAAGGGCATTCGGTTTATTGACAAAAATTTTGCCTGAGAGTACGCCTGCTTTAACCCAATTTAAAAAGGCAAGTCCGTCAATAATTTCGGTGGTGTTCGGCGGACAAGCGGTAGGTTTTGCCTCTTTTTTGACATTTTTTGCCATTTTAGGGGCTACTTTTTGCGGTGGTGTAGGTAAAGGTAATAACTCTGTCTCTTCTGCAACTGATTGCGATTTCAGGGATTTTTCTACCACTGGTTCAGCATTTTGTTCGGCGGTATCTGGCATCATATCATCAAAGAATTGCAGGGCGAATGCGACATCATCTGTGCTTTCTGTACTGTCAACTGTTGGTTCAGAGAATGATTGTGTCGGATTTTCTACAACTGGTTCAGTCGTTAAATGATCATTAACTGGTTCAGCTTCAAAAGTCGGCGGTACGACATTATTGGCTGTATCAGCAATAGATAGATCAGGCATCGTATTCGGTACTTCTACGTCAGACAAAACGGGGACAACGTCCGTAGAAACAGAATTACCTTGTTCATCAACCACGTTAACACGCCCTTCAAAAAGGGCTGGACGCTGTTCAATGTTATCCCAAATCACGTTCGGGGAGATTTTCAATAAGGAAAATGGCTTTGGTGGTGCCCAACCAATATTTGATGCGACTTTGCAGTTCCAAATGGCCGTATCTTGGGCAGTTTTCTCAATTAAATTATGGGCTTGTAACTCATCAAACAATTTACCATTTAGACTAGGCACGCTCACCCCCTGAGACATTAGGTGAGCTCGAATATGATCAGCGGTGCTTTTGCTCATTAGCCAAAGCCCATCTTCGGTAAGCCAGCCATCGCAGCCACCTTTCGGTGCATTGAGTTTGAACTGTCCAACAACGTGGCGTAAGGCAATTTGTAACTGTTTCGCAAACGACATTTTTGGCTGTTCGGCAAGTTTGCCAGGATCACCACCGAGAGCCATTGTGACACTAATTTGGTCAGCTTTCTGGATAATTTCTGCCAAAATACCCGCTTTATCGTGATGTCCAGAAATGAAAGTCATCAATTGGGCAAAGGCTTGGGGAAATTTGCCGATCCAATCAAAGGCTTCTTTGGGTAGCATTTGTGAGGCAAAAAAGCCGCCGAGGGTTGGGTGTAACGAGTAATCTCGTCCTTTAATATAGCGGAAATTGTAGGGTTGTGTCGGCTTGCCCTGCCACGGAAACCAACGGGTGCCGTCTTTTTGTTGGACTTCAATATCAACGGCGACCTTGCCAATATCGTGTAAAAGAGCGGCATAAATCACTACGGCAGTCCATACATCTCGCTGTTTGGCTTGTTCTTCGGGGGCGGCATTCGGTGGTAACACATAACTTTGACGTAGGCGAGCCGCAATAGAAATGACTTCAAGCCCGTGATCGAGCATTCCGCCGATATGGGCGTGATGATGGGATTCTGAGGCAGGTAACAATTGTACCATTTCCGCATAATGTTCAATCGGTGTACGGTACAATTTTTTGAACATATCAGGTGTCATTGAGACATTTTGCCAAATTGTATTAAGGTACTGTTTGCGTAAAGGTGTATCCAGTAATTTATCTGCTGAGAGGGGGCTGTGCCAGCCGTCTGTCGGTTGCTCTTCTGCGGTAAGCGGTGTTTGTGATTTGGTTGGACGGAATGAGTTGAGGAGTTTTTTGAGCATTCTGATTAAGTGCTTGTTACTAATTTTCACTATTACAACAAGAACAAGTGAGAGGGTAAAGCAGAAAGTGAATGCAATTTGATGAGATTTTTTCTATACTTGGTTTTCTGTTTCAGGGTGTACAAGTAAAATTTTACTTTACTTGAATACGGATGTTTTGCTTGTTTTTATCCCCCAATAACTTTACAAAAAGTCAATTAAATTGAGGAATGTATGATTAAGTCATTGAAGTTGGTTAATGTTGGACCAGCACCCGAGCTACATTTAACATTAGGGACACGTCTGAATGTCTTAACTGGCGATAATGGTTTAGGTAAATCTTTTTTACTTGATATTATGTGGTGGTCTTTAACGAGAAGCTGGCCCAAAAATATCAATCCTAAAATTCAAAGTGGCTATGTTGCTAAGCCGATAGACTTAAAGAATAATGCTGAAATTCACTTTTCTTTATTAGGAAAAACACAACAAGAAAAAAATTACCAAGCAACTTATATTCCAAGAGATGAAAGCTGGGTTGGGAAAGCTGGACGACCAATCAATCCAGGTTTAGTCATTTATGCGATGAGTGATGGAAGCTTTGCCTTATGGGATCCTGCTAGAAATTATTGGCGTAATATTTGGGAAGCTAACAATTATAGTGGAATGAATGATGCATCGAGACCTGCTGCATACGTCTATTCTCAGTCTGAAATCTGGGAAGGTGTACCTGGTGAAAATAGCAGAGAGCATTTCTCAGGTCTTCTATATGATTGGGCTATATGGCAATCAGGCAATTCTGAACATTTTTCACAACTACAATCTGTTTTAAAATCATTATCTACCAAAGAAGAACCATTAGAATTAGGTAAACTTAGACGATTAATGTTAGATGATGATCGTGTGTATCCTACAATAAAAACATCCTACGGGCAGGAAGTTTTATTGCCTCATGCTTCATCTGGCGTAAAACGTATTGTTGCATTAGCTTATTTTTTAGTTCACTCTTGGAAAAAACATTGTGAGAATGCAAGTTTAATTGGTGAAGAGCCTACAAACCAAATTACTTTTTTAATTGATGAAGTTGAAGCTCATTTACATCCAAAATGGCAAAGACAAATTATTCCTGCAATATTAAAGGTAATAACTGATTTATCTGAAAATGCTACAACGCAGTTAATAACGGCAACACATTCTCCTTTGATAATGGCTTCTCTTGAACCCTTATTTGATAAAAACCAAGATTTATGGATAGATTTTGATTTAAGAGAAGGAAAAATTGAGGTAAGGAAGGAGCTATTTGAAAAATTAGGAACTATTAATAATTGGTTAGAAAGTGAGGCTTTTAATTTAAAAAATAGTTACTCCTTAGAGTACGAGAAATTAATAGAAGAAGCAAAAGAATTAATTAGTTCACGTCGTGAAATAAAACCAACATCAGAAGAAATAGAAAGAATAAGAAAAAAACTATCAGAAGCTCTATCACCTACGGATGAATTTTTATTTTATTGGCGATCTATTTGTGAGAAAAAGGGATACCTAAAAAGTGTTGAAAATATATAATTATCCTGAGCCAGAATATTTTGATCAAGAGATTCGGAAACCAGGTCTATCTTGGCTATCTACTCATCCTAATGCTAAGCCCTCTAAGTATAAAAATTATTGGAGTAAGTGTTTGCCTGATCTTGCAAATCTCTACAAAGGTATTTGCTGTTATTATTGCGTTTTTATTGAAAATGCAACAGGAGAAGCTACGGTAGATCATTATCTTCCTAAATCTAAATATCCCAAATTAACATATGAGTGGTCAAATTTTAGATATGCTTGTATAAAAGCTAATAATAGGAAAGGAAATTATGATGATGTTATAGATCCTATAACAATTCCATCTCATAGCCTATTTAAATTAGATTTTGGGAATGGTGAAATTTATTATGATATATCCAACGATATAATATCTCATAATGTGTTGGATTCAACTATTCAGAGATTGAAGTTAAATAATCCTGAATTATGTAATATGAGATTAGAACATTTTAATTCTTATCTAAAAGATGATACTACCCTAAATGGGTTAAAAGCTCGTAGTCCATTTGTATATAGTGAAGCATTAAGACAAGGGCTTCTATAATAGCTAGCTTTGTAAATGTGTATTCAAAAGCCTTTTAGCCCTTTTGCCTTTTCAAACAATCAAACTGCTTTTTCGGGTAAGTCCGCTCCGCTTCGGCGGAGCGGTTTACCCTTGAAAAATTACCCTTATTCCCCTTAGCCTTTTCCCTTTCCTCGCCCAAAACTGTTTTGGGATTTGATACAGTTTTTTTGTTTTATTACCTATTTTTGCAGGGCATACTTTCATCATTGTGTTTACTTACTATTATAAGGTTAAATAATGGCAACAGTGATAATGAAATTTACGGTTGAAATTGATGGTAAAGCTATTATTCAACATCAAATTGAAGAGAAAGCAGAGAAACGCTCTTACTTTCTTCAAGAGCGTAAATTAACGAAAGAAATTATAGATAAGATGAATGAATTCCATTCTGAACGATGGATTGATTCAAAACCTTGGACAGATTTTAATGAAATGCAATAATATTATTGGTTGCAAGTATTATAAATAGCTTTTGCTAATATATTTAATTTAATAGCAATAAAGTCTTCCTGAGTATAAGATGACTTGTTCCATTCTTCTATAAGGTTGTTTTGATTCTTTTCGCCTAAATCTACTGATAATAGATTTGAAGCAGCAATAACTGCTTCGCCAAAGGTGATACTAAGTTTATCTGACATATTAAGTCCTCTATTCTGTTAAGATAGTTATAAATAAGAATTAAATATACCACATTTGGTTAATATGGTGAAACAGAAAGGGCTTGTATTGTTACTAGTGTTGAGAAT
This sequence comes from Haemophilus paracuniculus, assembly GCF_002015115.1. Lineage (GTDB taxonomy): Bacteria > Pseudomonadota > Gammaproteobacteria > Enterobacterales > Pasteurellaceae > Haemophilus_E > Haemophilus_E paracuniculus. The sequence continues at coordinate 189,098 of NZ_MUYA01000001.1, read as the reverse complement.
AAATGATATTTAATTACAAGAAAATTACACTTTTATAGTGGATGAGGTTCACAATATGCATCAAAAACAGATTAAGAATGATGAATACTGGGACAGATTAAAAGAGCAACTGAAAAATGAGTTTCACAGTGCATTTGATGATTTCTTGCTAACTGAGGCAGAAATTACAGATATTGTTGATGAATATGTTGGGTCAGAGTTTAAAAATCAATGGGAGAATTAAATGGATATACTAATAGAGATAGTAGGAAAACCTTTTGTTTCTGTAACTGGACCTTTTTTCTTTTTATTACTAATTGCATCATTTTGTATGCTGTATGTTTTATTTTTCGGTGGAGTATTAGTAGGAGTAGCATCTTTCGTTTTTAATAAAATAAAAAACAAAACGATTCAAAAGGTAATTAAAAATGAAATGATTCAAGATTTGTTAATAATTTTATATGGGATTATTGCTTTCTGTTCTTTTGTTGCTAGTTGTTATTATTGGGATAAATTAGATGAAACTAATGAAGAAAATTATAAGAACATTTATCATAATATAATTAGCAACCCTAAAATAGATTCGTTATCTAAAATTGAGAAAGAAATATTAAATCGTTGTTTATTACCTCGTAGTAATTATCCTAGCTTGTTGGCAATACAAAGTTGTGTTGACGATGAAATAGAAAAAGAAAAGATAAAAGAAGAAAAACGAAAAATGAAAGAGATTAAGCCTATTCAGTAGGAATAAATAAAGGGATCGAATGATCCCTTTATTTTTTCATTATTATAAATGAGCCTCAACAGGTTTGTGTAATTGTTGTTGAATAGCATTCACAATAAAATGATTAATAGATACACCTTGTAGTTTCGCTTGTTCAGAAACTTGATAAGATAAAGTTTCATCATAACGTAATGTAAAGGTTTTTTGTTTACTTGGTTTAAATGCTTCAATACCTAAATCTTGGCAATCTTGTAAATAGGCTTGTAATGAGATTTCACCTTCTTGGTAAAGCCCATCAACACTATCTGCAAGAAAATCACAATAACCTGTGGTATTTAAGAATTTTCCGCGAAACATTTTATATTCAGGCACATAGCTGATAACAGCCTTATGCGAGCCAATTTCAATGAAATTAGTCATATTATCAATATTATTTTTCATTAGGGGTCACTCCTATTGATATAAGCCATTCTCGTAAGCTAACCACAGCACCTTTATCGGTGTCTGGTGATGGATGTGGGCGATGAAATCTTGCCACACTACCATTCAACAGAAATCTTACTCTCGAACCTTCGCCTTGCAAAACTTGCCCACCTAATGATTCAATCAGTAATTCGATTTCTTTCCACTTAATATTTGCTCTGGTCGGTTTATCGAAAATCGCTTTTAACGTATTAAGTTGCTTTTTTCGCATAGTCTATATCCTCAATGAGGGCATTATATGACTTCACTTTACGAAGTCAATACTACTCACCTTCATTATCGTCTTCCTCATCATCAAATTCTTCCCCAAACACATCTTTGGCAAAGGTTTTGATTTCATCATCGCAAAGGTGGTTTTCGTAAAAACTGCCGCTCATATCTGCAATAAAATCCCCTGCAAACCACCAGCCTGGCTCGAAAAATGATAAGGTAAAGTCAATGGTTGGAAAGGTCTCACATAATGTTTCGAACCATTCTCTTGGCGGCGACCAAGGTGTATCAAAATAGCAGGTGATATGCCCATCAGATTCCGTGATGTCATAAGTGGTTGCATTCCATTTGCACCCCCATTGTTGGCAATGCCAATCATACCAAGTCTCTACACCATATTTGGCAAGGTTGTCGATATACTGTTGCCCAAGTGTCAAATCTACTCCTAAGACTTTTTGTTCGCTTGGGTTTGCTTGCAACCATTCTACAAATTGGTTGAGCGACCACATTTGCTGGGTAGCCAGCGTATAGATTCGATTGACTTGCGAGCGGGGAAGGTATTTTTCCATTAATTCTAAGGAAAAAAGTTGATATTGAAATTCTTCCAATAATTGACGACTTTTTGTCCCCATACTTGAACACTCAATATCTAATTCCACAGGCATTGGTTTTAATTTTGTAAAATCAAGGCACAAATTACCTTCGTCTGTTTTAGAAAATAACTTGTTTTTCAAGTTATCGAGTTGATCGGTTGGACAATAAAAATCCAATTTATTTTCGCACCAATTTGGCATAGAGTACTCCTATTTTATTAAAAATAAGGGATACACTATTCCCATAGGGATAATGTATCCCTTGGGATAAGTAAAAATAAAGGAATCAAAAGATCCCTTTATTTTTTGTAGTAGATTAACTCATCTTCAATGATTTGATTGAGCCAGTTTATATTGCCAACCGCCTATCCAATGAGCCAGCGTAAAAAATTGCGTTCTTACTTGGTGAGATAAGCTGTCGCCGATGCTGACACAAGCAGGAATATGCAAAAGAGAGAGTTGAATATAGCACATCATTGCGGCTGAAAAATCCACATCTTGACAATGTACCCAAAGCTGTTGCTGAGGGTTAAATTTTTCTTCCGTCAGATGATTTACACTTGCAATAATCATCACACCTGAGCCACAAGCAGGCTCTGATAATGTCATATAACCTTTCTGCTCAATAATTTTATGACAGTTCGATAAGGTTATTTTTGCCATCATCTCGGCGATTGATTGAGGCGTAAAGTATTGTCCTTTGTAGCCATCACCTAAATTAAGGTGCATAAAGACTGTGCCTAAGAAATCGTATCTTTTCTCCGTTAGAGCTTCTACAACCACCGCAAATAATTGCGTTAATTGAGTAAACTCTTGATTAGAATAACGCTTTCTTGCGTGTTGATAGCGATCTTTAAATGTGTCATCACAGGCTTGATAAGCGGTACTCGCAAAATACAGCTCTAATCCACTTATTGTGATGAAATCGTAAAATACCTCGGAACGGCGGTAGTGAGGGGCAATATGGTTGAATAATTCAACGAATTGTTTTTCAAAGTGTGTCATCGGGATTACTCCAAAATGAAACGGAGTAATCCCCTAGGGAATTACCCCTAGGGTGAAAAAATACGGCACAGAGTATGCCGTATTACTGTGTAAAATTATCCATCGTAAATTCAGAGAATATACTATGGAAAGTCCCACTTAAATTTAGGTATGACAGACAGTATCACGCCGTGTTTACCAATACAGTTATACATTTCTCGGAAACGCTGAATGGCTTCTCGGCGGGTATAGTGTAAAAAATGGGCTTCTTTCTGTATGCCATTATCATCTTTGCCAATGATAATCCAGCAATCGTGCCCACGCGGTACAGTTTGCATAGTGTATGCTCCTTTGTTGAAAATAAGGGATACACAATGCCCAAGGGGATAATGTATCCCCTGAGGGTGAAGTTAGGCGGCTTCTTCAAAACGTGATTCGTACTGTTGTTGCACATTTAAGGCTTCCAACATATAGTCACACGCATTGCGAGCGTAGCCTGTCGCACGGAAAATCGCCCGTTTATCGTTTTTCAATACCTGAATCCAGCTGGCGATGTAACTCGCATTCTGTGGAACGGTATTAAAACCCAGTTGAGCACATAAAAATGCTCCACCGATTTCGGCGACCAACTCCTCGAAAGCATAAATTTTGTTGCCAAATTTTGCTTTGCCTGAGCTAATGCCCTCACGATTTAGACGACTTTGATGCCCTGTTGCGTGGGTCATCTCGTGCATTAAGGTTGAGTAAAAGTCTTGCTCGGAATGAAATTGTTTCACCTCGGGCATTACCACTTTATCGGTGGTAGCCTGATAGAACGCCTTATTGCTTGGTTTCACTTCGACTTTCAAGCCCAGTCCTTTAATCATTTGCCGAATTTCGGTAAAGATTTCGTATGGGTTGTCTGTCTCAATGTTGGCTTTAAGCGGTTCATACATCGCAGGCGGTAAGTTTTCGCACTGCTCGATGTTGAACACATTGTGCTTATTCAAATAAGCAAAATGCTCCATCAGTGGATTGCCATCATCATCAAACAAGAGTTCACCATTCTCATCGGTGGCCTCTCGTTCGACAGGGCGGTAATTGACAATCACGGTCGCTTTCTCGCCTTTGCGAACGTGTCCGCCGAGCTCCATTGCTTTTTTCGCCGTGATCCATTTGGATTGACGATAGCCGTGCGTGCTGGATGCTAACCACAATAGTAGTATGTTTATCCCACTATAAAGTCGGTTACTGACCGCATTACGCGGTAAATCCAGATTACACGCTGGCGTATCCCACGGTTTTAGCCACGGTGCGGTCCCCGTTTCAAGGGCTTCCACGATACGGTCGGTTACGTTTTGATAAAGGTCGAATTTTGCAGTTGGTTGAGTGTTCATAAGGTGTTCTCCATAAAAATGGGGAACACGCCCAAAGGGGAACGTATTCCCCTGAGGGTAAAACCGCCGTACAAGCGGTCGGTTTGAGGTAAAAATTGACAAATTACGCGTGAAGTTGGGCATATTTCTGCACATTTCGGCGTGCATCGGCAATCGCATTACTGATTAACTCGGTTTTATAGCCACTGAAAAAACGATCTTTCGGGGAAAAACTGAGGTTGCTCAGATGATCTTCGCCTAAGGATAATCCTGTTTGTTTATCTAGCACTTGGGCATAGAGATTGGCAAAATGGATTTTTCCCTCGACAACGGATTGCATCATTTCGTCCACATCGCAAAGATCGCCAAATAGCCATTCAGGTTTTTCGGCGTAAAATTCGCAAGGGGTTTGCACCAATTCGATGCGGTAATTTACGGTATTAAAACAGTAGGCAACTTGTTCTTCACGAGGTGTGGCTTCCGCAATTTGGTAGCCTACTGTTGCAAGATATTTAGATGTGCATTGTATATGTTCTTTGAGTTTTAAAAGAAATTCATCCCACAAAGTCATATATTTGTGTACTTTACCTTTTGGGAAATACCAATCTTTTTTTCCAGTAGAAAAGAAAGGTTGATATTCTGCTTCATCTGCCACTATCTCCATACAGTTCCAATTAGCGTAGCGGTAGCCAAACCAGTTTTTACTAATACGGATGCAACGAGATTCTCCCCATTCAATAAGATGTCCTAGTAATTTAGTAAACATATTCTGTTTACGTTTACTTGGATTGAGATGGTTAAATAATCTGATCAAATCCTCTTGATAAAGTCTCCCATAAAATGCTACGCCATCGCCTTGACAATAATCTAGGTGATACTCGATTTTTAAGCCATCAGGAAACCCTGCTTTAACTAGTTGTTGGTTTAGGTAAGTTTGTAAAATGTTCATTGTGTTTCTCCAAAGAAAAAGGGGAACACAATGCCCATTCGGGAAGTGTTTCCCCGATGGGTGAAAGGTAAAGGTGATGGTTAAAGTAGCCGCTTGAAATGATTGGCTGCTTCAAAAGTATAACTTTCTTCAACTGCCTCAGTTTCATCAATTAACCCTGCTTTCAGCAGAATTTGAGCGATGCCGTCAAAAAATTGGAACAGCATATAATGGACTAATCCTGTGATTTCGACTTTGTGCGGGCGACAGAAATAATCCTTGTCCACCCAAAGCCGAATATCGTCTTTCAAGCCAGCTTCTTTAATTATGCGATAAACCGTTTCTGAAATGTTGATCAGGTCGTGCTGTTGCAGCAGCCAGATCGTATAACGATTCCAGTCCCCTTTACGCATTGGTTCAATACAAATATTGAACAAGCATTGCGGTGAAGAGGGTTTGAAATTGAAATGACGGTTATCCCAAATAAATTTAAGTAAATTAAGATCGTGTTGATACATCGTGTTTCTCCAAATAAAAAAGGGAAACACTATGCCCCATAGGGAAATATGTTTCCCTGATGGGTAGAAGGTAAATGTGAAAGGGTAAATGAATGTTGCTTCACTCCGTCTCTTTTTTTAGATTTTTAAATTCCTCATAAAAAAAGATAGGGGTATAAAAACTCATTTTCAGACAAGCAAATAGCTCTGCTCGAATAATAAGCATAGCATTTCGCAACTTTTCATCTGTTGCACAATTGATGAAAAGTGCCATAAATGCGGTAACGATTGCCGCAAAAATAAATACGGCCAGATAAGTTAAGACAGCTAATATAATCGTAGTTAGCATAATGTGTTCCTCATAAAAAATAGGGAACACGCCCAATGGGAACGTATTCCCAAGTGGGTAAATGGTAAAAGTGGTTAAAAGACTATTTTTTGTCTCTTAACAAATCTCTGTTCGCCCAGACGATAAAAGCAACAAATGCAGTGATGATTGTTGCACTACCTAGGAGAGCGATCAGAAATAACGGGTGTAATGAGTCCATTAGCGATCCCCTTGTTGATGTTTATCGGTTAGTTTGTCGGACAAGTATATACAGAAATGTCCGAAGCCCCAAATATAAAATCCCCACATTAGTAAGGCAAAGCCTTCCAATACAGACATTTGATCGTTGGATACTATGATACCAATAAAGCCAATGCCAACTAAGTAGCCTGCTTTCCGCAGGTCCTCGCCAAGTCTGGCAAGTAATTTAGGAATGAATTTATTCATAAAATCACCCTAAGTTCTACTTACAACCAATGTGTTCGCATTTTTCTGCGACACATTGAGAAAGCGAAAATGTCGTTCAGACATCTGTTGCATAAAACGAACAGCGGTTTCGCTTGGTTCTCTTTTATCCCACGCCTTGATCGCATTTTGTTGAATTTCTTCAACAAGCGGATGGTGAGATGAAGGTTGCCACTTTTGGGGCAAGTAATCGGCAAGACAAAGTAAAGTAATATGTACTTTCATTGTAAATTCCTCGATTTATGGGGAAATACAATGCCAGATCAGGGAAAAGTATTTCCCCAAAGGGTGGATATTATTGGATTTGATTCAATGCGAACAACGTAGAAGCTGCACCTGCAATAAAGGCCAAAATCCAAAGTACGATAGAGATAAAAATCCAACGTTTTTTACGCTGACGAATTTCGTCCTCGTAAAATACCGCTTGCTCATCGAGCAAGGACTGCAATTCAAGGCGGTGCATTTCTGCTTCTTCCTCGATACTGCGGTTAATACCCTGAGTAACTTCAAGGTATTTGTCCGTTGCTTTATGTTTGGCAAATAAAAAGGCTTTGCCCAATTTATTGCCTAAGCGGTTGAACATTGTTGGTTTAGCAGATTTCTCTGCTACGGTGATGGTTGGATCTGTCCAAAGATCCACTTGTGAATTGATGCTCATAATGAGTTCTCCAAGGTAAAAAAGTCCAAGGAGAAACAACCTATTCCGCAGGGAATAAATGTTTTCCCTGGACAGGTTGATGAAAGGTAAAAGTTGCATTCCCGACAATCGAAGGTCGGAGTCCTTTTCAGAATGCTTAGGAACATTTGGGCAATGAGCTATTTCACCGCAGTGAACCGTCATCTTTTAAGCTCAGATGACCTACTTTGCTATCAACGATAGCGAAAAGTTAAGGGTATTATGCTCTTGGTAAGGCAAGATACAACAGAAAATTGAAAATCAGTTTTGGAGAGTTTTTTACTGTGGAAACTATTTTAATTTATATTATATTTTTGTCTTTAACTTAAATGAGGTATTGGGTAAATTGACAGAAAACAAACAAATTACTACATAAAATGTTCAGTAAATTATATAAAATTCTTTCAGAGAAAAAACAGTACCCATTTGAAACATTATTCAGTTATGGCTACATTGAAAATAATTTTGAAGTTATTGCATTGTTATTCGCTGAACAGCCTTGCCACGGTTATTATTATGCCCATATTGCCCAACATCCTGTCAAGAAATGTTGGGTAAGTTGTTTAGTTTATTCTTCCTCATTGATTATTGGTAAAAATCATCAAGATTGGATAAATAACTTTCATTACTGGATAAAAGTTAGGCTAGATTATGAACCCGTTTCCTATCTGGTAGCAAATTATAGCTATGCGGAAAGTATTCATTTAGATTCTGCGGTTAAAGAATTAGAGAAAATGATTGCAAATTTTAATATTGAGGCAATCTATCAAGAAAATGAGAATGACCATCCAAGCAACCCTCAAATCATTGAATTTTATGGGTTGCAAGATGTTGGAAATGAAAATGGAGAGTATCCACCTATTTTGCAATATATTGATATAATTTATCACTAAACTCTTGGTTGTTAATAAAACAACATTGAGAAGTAAGTGTATTATATTGAGTTTCAGAGATAGGTAAGGGGTTATTCGGAGATTTTGCCATTAACTCACCATTAGCAAATATTTTTTGAAGCTCGGAATTAGACTGAAATAATTCTTGAACACTTAATCTTTTCTTATTTCCTTTATGTAAAATAAAATGGAAATCAAACCCTTTTTTATGAGGAAAATCGCAGAGTGTTAAAAGCATATAGGGAATCATCCATAATTCAAGATCAGTATAACTCCAAATTTTCTTTTTATCAGCCAGTTGAATCATTTTTTTGAATCTTTCCATTGGTAAATTACCTTTACCACAGAGAGACCAACAAAAGCAATACGCTTTAAGTAAATTCTCTGGTTGCATAAAATCTTGTCTAAATTGATTTGATTGCGAAAAATTAAAAGAGGCAGAAAACCAACTTTGACGTAGTGATTTTTTTGCTCGTAAGCTACAAATATCTATTGCTTCTTCGCTTATTTGTTGTCCATTTGGCGATTCAAGAGGATAATGTCGATAAATTGTAGCCTTATCAACGCTATTGGCATTTACCAAGGTGAGTTTCTCATTACATTCTGGGCAATACGGGTGAATATGGTTTTCTTTATAATTATTTCCTGCTTTTTTTAGAAATTCTTCTGCGGAAAGTAAAATACCATTAGGTTTTCTAAAACAAGCTTTGGGGATAAGATATTCATTCATATTATCTTCCTTCTTGACACTTTAATCTGTTTGCTAATTATACAAAATTATTGTTAAAAACTCTTTTAATTTCAAAAACACTTTCCCATTCTCTTTCCCTCATCAATTTTTTAAGGTAACGCTGACGTGATCTATCTTAATTGGAGTCTGTTATGCGTTATCTGTCTCTCTTGACGTTATTTGTCGCATCGAACCCCGTTTGGGCGAATAGCGTTAATCAGTTAGAAAATACGAAGGTGGTCGTTTACACCACCTCAAATTATCCCCTCGAACAAAAAGGTTTTGCCGACCAAATCTATTTTTTAGATGAGGTCGAAAAGCTGGAAGAAGCCTTTGGTAAAGCATTGAGTGAAAATCCTGCCACCGCAGAAAAACAGGCACAAGCCTTGTTGCAATCAGAGCAAGGAAAGCAATTTCAAGCACGATTACAGCAAGCCTACCAAGGTATTGCGGATGGCTGGCGAAATGGGGTAATGAAAGTCCCCGCCGTTGTATTTTATCCAGAAAATGCGGAGCCTTTGGTCATTTATGGCGAAACCAACGTGGCAAAAGCCGTGCAACGCTATAAATCTCGGTTTTAGGGGGAAATATGGCAAAAAATTCCGCTTATCTCACCGCTTGTCTTGCTTTATCTGTTCCAGCATTTGGACTGGTTAATACTGCCTCAGCGATTGAAGGTTCGAGCATCAACACCCTCAGCATTATGGCATCCAGTGCCTCACCAAGCTGTCTCGATTATAAAGTCAAAGGGATGTGCTTTTGGCTGAAATGCAGCTGGAAAGGTTGTCGTGTGCGAACCTCAGTCAAGGTACAGCATTTTATCCCTGAAATGGTGGTATCAGCTTATAACCACAAAGGACAAAGCCCGTGGACGGAAGTACGAGCCTTAAATTTTGGGGCAGTCGGCGGTGGGCGAAACCAAACACCGAACAAAAATTACACCCAATTCCGTTTTAAAAATGCCGAAGCCTTTGGGCATCCAGGCGGTGCGGTTTTCAAATTAGCGGGTGGACTAGGTTTTGCCTGCCAAAGTCAGACCACGCCGTACAAACCTTATTTTCTCAGTGCCTTAGACTTCTTAGCGTGGAATTACGGTATGCCTGAGATGTTCTATCCCGAAGCCCTGACACCGCTAATGCGAGAGGTGCGAGCTAATGGCGATACTTGGGGCAACATTTACCCACGTTCTGGCAGTGTAACTCAAACGCACGACTACAAAGCCTCGGCAGTCATTGCCCAACGCGTGGCTGATATTGTTACCCGAAGCGGTCAGTTACACCTTTATTTTTCAGCTACTGCCGAAGATAACAAAAATGACGGTAAATGGTATCCCAAACCTGTTCAAGAGGGGGATTCAGCTAATCATAAATGGCAGATGCTAAGCCCTAAAATGTCCAATACTTGTGCTATTTTTCCAGACGGCGGTGCCGTGGATAGCTACGGTGATAAATTATCCAACACCGAAAATTACAGTTGGGCGTTATGGCGACCGTATAGCTGTTGTAAAAAAATGGGACAAAAATTTTTATGGGCAACCGAATGGTAATTTGTTAATAAGGAAACAGAAATGAAACTAAAATCAACCTTGAAACGCCTCTCAGCGGTAATATTGTTGAGTTCTGCATTATCGACAATGCCGACAACCGTGTTAGCCAATACCGAATATGTGCAGGGTACGGCGTTGTCAGATAGAGTTTATTATCAGATCGGTGGAGGCTCGGCGGTAATGCCACCGCCGTCTCGCCAACGCCCAAATGAGCTTTCGCTCGGTTTGGGGTGGAAAGCCAATCTGATGTGCGGTAATTTTGACATTAAAACCACCGTTAAAAACCAGTTAAACGGCATTACAGAAGGCTTTAAAGATTTGTACGGCAACGTGATTGAATCGGCGACAGGGGCAGTGGCAAGCCTACCTGCAATGATCATCCAACGTTCAAACCCTCAGTTGTACGATATGCTGACCAATGGCTTGTATCAAGCCAAACTCGATTTCGACTCACTCAAAACCAATTGTGAAGAGATGTCGAATAAACTGGCTGATTTAGCGATGGGGAGCAAATGGGTAAAAAGAGCCGAGCTGGAAAATTACAAAGAGATCACGGCGACTGAAACCGATGCGAAAGCTGCGAAGAAAAAAGCCGAAAATTATAAAGGTGAAGACGGTACAAGGTGGATCGGCGGTGAAAAACGTGGTGGTCAAGGGCAGAAAGCGATTGATGTAATCGCCGATGTGGTCGGTGCAGGTTACAATATGGCTCTTGGTCGAGGCGTTACTGAAAAAAATGCGGTAGTAAAATGTGATGGTTCGTTATGTACGACGTGGAAATCCCCAGCGGAAGCCGCGGAATATGGCAGACGCGTGCTAGGTAGCAAAACGCTTTCCACCTGTACTACCTGCGGAACACCACCAAAAGAGCAAGCAGGCACTGGGTTGGCACCTGAAATTGAGAAAAGCACCAATGAAAAATCGGCAAAATTGGAAGCGATTCTTAATACGGATAAACCAACCGCCGCACAACTTAATGAGTTAAGCACGTCCACCGTGGGCATAACTCGTGGCTTGATTGAAGCCTTGAAAGAGGATACTGACGCACCGATTCTCGGGGCGAGATTATCCCAAGAGCTGGCGATTTCACAAGAATTAGAAAAAGCGTTGATGTTACGCCGTATGCTACTAACAGGGATGAAAGAGCCGAATGTGTCAAATAATGAAGAGGCACAAGAGGATTTAGAAAAGTCTCTTAAATTGTTAGATCGTGAAATCGAGCAAGTGAAATTAGAGATGGACTTGCAAAAATCGATCTCGAATAACACTGCTGTTGCCATTCTCAATAGCCGCATCACGGAACAAAACCGTTCACTGGATAGCAACGCCGAAGACAGTGCTAACCGCCGCTTAGCGAATTTGAGTAAAAATCGTGAAGCGAATGATGTTGATCGTAGCCAAGGCGGTTTAACAGGCTTCCCTGGTAAATTGGCTGACAATTACATTGTCATTCCAAAATCAGAGGGAACGGGCATTGATAATATCTACGGTAGTTTTGCAGCAGGTACATCGACACTGAGTGGTTCAACTTCAAGTTCGGCAGGTTCTTATGCACCAGTTGGGGCGATAAGTGGCACGGCAATGGAACAAGCCCAAGGGTTACTCAGAAAATTTGAAGGTTTTAGTTCTGGTACATATTGGGATGTTAATGCACATCGAGCAGGTTATGGTTCCGATACGATTACCAAAGCTGATGGCTCGGTAGTCAAAGTTGTAGAAGGAATGAAAGTTTCCCGAGAAGATGCGGAACGAGATTTAGCCCGCCGTTCGCAAATTTTTGCAAACCAAGCTAAACGGGAAATTTCAGCCACTGCGTGGGATAAATTAACCCCGAATGCACAAGCTGTTTTAACTTCATATATTTATAATTATGGTAGTTTGAAAAAAACAGAAAGTGTGATTAAGGCAGCCCAAAAATCGGCAGAAACAGGTGATATGACGGCTCTTGCAACGGCTATTCGCAATCGTCAAGTTGATAATGATGGAAAAAATGCAAAACGCCGAAATCAAGAAGCAGATTACATTTTAAACGGGAAATAAAATGTGGTACAGTATTCAAAAATTGAATTTACATTTAAACACAACAAATAGGAGAAATTATGCGTAAAGTAGCAATGCTAGTATTAGCAACATTATTTTCTACCTCAGCATTAGCGGCAGGCAACAATACAATTTTTTCTTGTACATTAAAAAATGGTAAACCGCTTGCAGTTGAAAAAATTGCTGATGATTATGTTTTTTCATATGATAAAACGAGCTTTAAAAATAAAATAAAGCAAGTATTATCGCACGAAGATTCTAGTTTTGCCGTTGGTTCTGGTTTTGTTTCTAGTTCATTAGCATTTGAGAATGGTGGAAAAACTTATTTTATTGGGGTTTCAGAAGGGCGAAATAGTTCAGCTCCGCCCCACGTTGAGTTTGTAATTAAAACAGGTAGTGATGACGATCCTATCTTTGAATGTAATACGAAGAAAAAGATCGTAATGAAATTTGAGAAAAATCTGATGAGAGACGAAACCGTCAGATAAAGTAAAAAAGCAGCTCAATGAGCTGCTTTTTTATGGTTATTTGCATTGCTCGAAGAAATCGGCTAAGGCTTGAATTTCTTGTGGACTCCATTCGATTTCAGCCTCTGGGGCAGGGGAATTCAAAGAAACTTTATTTGACTTTAACATTAAGAAAGCCCGATTAAAACTAGCCTCAAATTCCTCTGGTGTATTTCCTGAAATCGGAATGTTTCCCGCTTGATCACCCCTTTCAATCAACGTTTGAATTTTTGGATTAAGTGGAATAGGGGCAATAACACCATTCTTCATAGGATACTCTCTTATACATTGCTGTTGGAATCAATTCGCAGCATAGCGGAATGCCTCGTACTGTGCAAATTCTGCCAAACAAACCGCTTGACAGGCATAGTATCAATCCTAATATAGAGTAAGAAAATGCTTCGGGAAGGACTAATATGAAAAAGCAACATAATGAATCAACGGCAGTTGATCAGCGAGTAGATCAGATCAGTGCAGCAATAAATTATTCTATTTACCAACCTTATCTTCTCAAAAGGAAAGTTTTCCCTGAGGGTAGACTTATTACGCCTGATAGGGTAGAAAAAATTTTAGAGGATGTGGACATTATTTTAGGTAAAGTACCTTAATCATCTAACCGTGATACGATATACCACTTTAACCTGTTGTGTAAAAAAGGTTGCATTTTTCAAGAGAATAGCTAATCTATGCAAGATAGCTATCTTATCTATTATTAGGAGAAAATTATGGCTCTCACATTACCATTATCCGCAGATTTTGAAGAGGTAACTTCAAAACAATTTCAATCCCAATTTGGGCGTGTGATTGATATTGTCAAAGGAAAGAAACCTGTGGTGGTTACACAATATGGTCGCCGCACAATGATGATTTTGCCTTATGAAGAAGCAGTCGAATTGACCAAAGCGAAGGCAGTCAAAAATATTGTGGCACTGTTTGAGGAACGGGCAAAAAATCCACCCAAATCCATTGAAAGTATTACATTAGATGAACTTAACGCAATGATCGATAATGAAAGAAGTAAACGATAATTATCTGGTTATTGACACCAATGTACTCATTAGTGGTTTGATTTCTCCAAGCTCAAAACCTAGTTTAGCGATTTTAAAGGCTCTTACACAATATCAAGTTTGCGTTTCAAATGAGACATTTCAAGAATTTGTGGAAGTTTCGCAGAGAGAGAAATTTGCCAAATACTTAGCACCTGAGGTCTTAAAATTTTTTACTGATAACTTCGCAAAATCCGTGATTTTTGTGGACGTAACAGAAAAAATTACAGACTGTAAAGATCCCAAAGACAATAAATTTTTAGAGGTTGCATTAAGTGCAAATGCTAAGTATTTAATTACGGGAGATAAGAGAGATTTGCTGAGTATGAACCCTTATAAAAAGGTAGAGATTATTTCAGTGAGTGAGTTTTTAGAAAACGGTTAATACGAAATTATAGAATATCTTACCGCTTGACAAGCTCAAAATTTAGGCTAATACTATCGCAAACGAGAATATCGGAGGAAGCATGTCAATTTTCAGCAAAATGGTCAGTAGCTATAAGCGTCTATTAGACGAAGGACAAAAGTCAGAGTGGGCGACAGCAGAAATTACTGAGTACGGTATTTTCAATGTTCCCGAAGATTTAAAAGAATCAGCAAGAAAGAAAGTTGAGGCGTTTGAAGCTAGTATATCTACTAAACGAGAAGATGATTCTATTAAGACTATTTCTTCTCTTCTTGCACTTTCCAAATTAGAAATAAATGATTACTATGTAGATGAAGATGGTCATTACCATACTTCTCAATGGTAATTCTGCAAATGGTCGTTTATTCATATAAACGACCATTTGTTTATTTAGAGTCTAATAGTATTTTATTTTTTAGGTATTTTATCTGTATCAGTTGATCTCATAGTTTTATCAGAACTGTTACTAATTATATTGGACAATGCAGCTCCCGCATTTACCCCAGCCCAACTTAATGCTCCAAGAAATAACATTGGCAACAGGATATACATAATATTGATCACAACGGATAATATCCCATCGTCAGAATCATTCATTATCCCGAATGCATTAAATAGCGGATGAGCATCGCTAGAATATATTGTGATGATCATCCAGTTATCTAGCCAACGAGCTAATTCCCACCAAAAAGATAAGAAAAAGATACCAAATTGCACTAGTGTCATCGTTATTATCGTTTTCACATCATAGCTACCGATAACCGCAATGACTGGCATACAAATCATTATTGCCATCAGCATAATGCCTTGCACCATTGGTAATGATTGTTTGATAACGTCAAAAACGGGGGCAGTTACAATGCTACCAGCGGCAGAGCCAAGTGAACTTGCTACATAAGTCATCCACGAGGAACCGCTACTTGCTCCAATGCTACTTGCATTTGAATCACCATACCCACCATACACACGACCTGTTGAGGCTCGCATATTCTGTGGACTCACCAATCGCCGAACGACAATGTCGGTGTAATCTTCTTTACTGTTCCAAATTTTACGCAACTTGGTCATTGTATCTGGCTCAACTTGCTCGACTAATCGGGCTTTTAAGCCGATTTGGCTGTCAGACCACCATTCCTTACAGCTAGGAAAGCCACCGTTACCTGTATTCGGTAAGCCCTGATCTCGATTAGCATCGTAGGGCCACTGCTTCCGCGGCGTTTGGGCTCGATAAGCATCATACAGCCCCTCGGTTTTCAGCATCAATTTTGAGCCGATCCAGTCCAAATCGCGTGCTTGTTCTTCATCGAGTTCAAGTTGCTTACGCTTGATTTTGGCTCGTGCAGGAATAAAACATTGTTGCACAAAATCCAGCACTTCCTGACGTAGCACGGGGCTGGTAATTTGCGTATTTTGGATTTCAAAACGCACTTGGCGTAAATCAGGTTTGCAGGGAAGCGTGGCAATCGCCCCGTGGGTCAAACCTTTACCGACCGTATAGGTAAATGCCCACCAAAGCGGCAAGGCAGGGCTTTTGCCACCTAATTCCGAAGAAAGCCCTGATAATCCCGTTTCGCTGGCTTTGTACACCGTAAAACCGCACTGTCTCATTCGTTCCGTATTGAATTGCAACGTATTATACGACACGTTAAACAGCGGCACGCAGGTCAGCATCATCACCACTAACGAGATATAAATTTTGTTTTCGAGCCAATTGGCAAGCAGTCGTCCTTTGTTTCCCTCGTCATCGCCTTGTTCCCGCACTTTTAGGAATGAGCTGATGATATGTGCCAAGAAAGGAATTGCCATAATGCCTGTTTGAGTCAATAAATCCCAAATCCCGTTACTGATCACCCAGCCAAGGATAGTCAGAAAGTATTCATAATAGTGATCGACCGTTAATGTGATATTCATCTTAGCCCCTCCATAACTGAATCCAACAGACTAGCTCAATGGTTGCCATTGCGATCACCGCAAGGCGAATCAAGCGTTGGTAAGTGGCAAGATTGTCAAAATAGACCGCAAGGTTTTTTTCTTGCTTCGCACGTTGATACAAGCAGTATAAAATCGTACCGCCGACCGCATAAATGCACCAACGGACAGCCAACCAAAACTGCCAGTTATCCTGCATAAATTGCTTAATTTCCCCCGCTTGCACGCCATACTGGATCGCAAAATGAGCAATCAGGAATATAATCGCCATTATCACGACCATAATGCCCACAAATTTGAGCAAGGCCGCGATGTTTTTCTTCCACGGTTTAACCATCGGCTTCCTCCGCTTCTGCCTCAATTTCTGCGGTGTAGGCAGCTTTGGCTAAATCGGCTTTGAGTAACTCAATCAGCCAAAACGCATCGGTGGTATCGGTCAAATAGACATTAGCACGGGTGGCATTTTCATCCAATGCAGGAAACTCGGTATAGCCAATCAGCGTAATCTGCACATAAAATTGACGTTCCACTTCCTCACGCACGCCTGTAAAGCGGACTTTGAGATAATTGGTATTGGTAATCCGATAAACATAATGAGACACCGAAACCAGCTGCCCGAGATGCCGTTGCATCTGTTCAAACAGCCCTTGATAGTGGGTTTGCATCGGTGCGGAAAGCGTTTGTTTCAACGTGGCGACATCGGTGTTATGGGGCGAAATTTGAAAAAGTGTATGACGTTTCATTGTAAAATTCCTCTGGCTTTATCTAGGTTTTCAGCGACTTTAATCGCTGCATCGAGCTCGGAGATTCCGTACTGCTGCATAATTTTGGCACGCTCTGCTTTTTCCTCAGGTTCGGTCATCGCCAACGCAAGATAGAGGCTCGGTGGCACAACACGGAAAAGAGCTTCGAGTTTGGTCGAAAGCACAACACCCTCAGTATATTTACGGTTTTCTTTGGTCGTGGAAAGCATCAAATTGATCTGCTCATCACTCAATTTTTTAAACCGCTGCATATCCTCGATTTCCTTATTCTCCACACAGAGCAACTCCCACCATTCGAGCATCGAGAGTAATTTCGCAGCGACATCAGGAAAGTCTTCAAGATTTTGGGTGGCAAGCCACAGCCAAATCCCCAGCTTACGCCACATTTTTCCCGCTTTTGCTAAAAAGCGGGCAAGCATAGGATGCACCGTGATGATGTGGGCTTCATCGGTAATATTGACGATAGGTCTGCCTGAGAATTGATACTTCTCACCTAACGAGTTGATGTGGTTGATCAACGAAATATAAGCAATCGACAGTTGGGCTTCGTAGCCCTCACGGGCAAGGGTGGCTAAATCGACCAAGGTAATATCGGCATCGGGCCAGATTTCACCCTCTCGGTTAAAAAGCTCTGCTTCAAAACTGCCTTCAAGGCAAAACATCCCAATCGCTTCGCCCATATCGTAGGCACGGGTACGTTTGATCTCAGGTAAAGATTCATCTCGGCTGATTTCGTAGAACGCATCGCGAATATCTTGGGTCAGCGTAATGCGTTGTTCGGCATAACTCTTTTGAGCAGCCATTAAAATGGCTTTACGGATCATCGCTTTATCAGGGCGGGTTAATTTTTCATCTTCTTTAACTTCGCCACCTGTGATCATAATCCGAGCGGTCAGCTCCATTTCACCTAAAATATCACGCTGTGCATCGCCCTCATCTTCTTCACTATCACTCTCTATATCTGGCTCAGGCTCAACATAGTCGCTTTGCTCTCGCATTGCCTGCGACAGCTCATTTTGCGTATCCGATAAAGTCGGGTCGCCGATCAGTTTGTAACAATCGGCAAACACAGGCAACGACACACCGCTACCAGGTTTTAACTGGATGCGATTGACCGTCAACCCGTAACGTTCGGCATATTCAGCCATCAATCCAAACGAGTTACCCGCCTCGATGATGAACATTCGTGGGCGGTAAATTGCGACGGTTTGAGCAATTTTGCCGTTTAAGGTCGCCGACTTACCCGCACCCGTAGGTCCCAAAATGAGGCAATGCCCATTTTTAGCTCGGTCATCTCGATTTAGCGGGTCGAAATCGAACGGGGCTCCGCCTCGGTTAAAATAGGTGGAACCTGGATGACGTGTGCCGATACCTCGCCCAAAGACGGGCATTAAGTTTGCCAAATGTTGCACAAAATTAAATTTGGTATAGAGATTTTTGCGATCATCCGCAGGGTTGAAATTCATCGGCAGCCATCTGAGATAGCTGCTTAAAGGGGCAATTTCCATTCCCTCACGAGTGGCGACCAATCCCGTTGATTGCAAGGTCGTTCTCAACTTCCGCGAGCGGCGACGTAGCTCTTCTTTGGTGTCTGCTTTAAGGTAAAACGCCAAGGAAGAACGGTACATTTTGTGCTTCTCTTTCAGGTACTCTTTGACTTTTTCACAGTCTTTTTTGGCATACACTGAATCCGTATTGTCGCCCAATGCACCGCTACTGATATTCTGTAAATGCTCTTCGAGCAAGTCCTGAGGATAAACCACAATGGTCATCGCCATCACGGTGTTTTCAGGCAAGAGGTCAAACAGGGCGTTGATACTGTCGCCTCGTGGCACTTCACCCGTTAAATGCCCAATTTCAGGGGCTCGGCGAATTGAATCAACCACGACCACTTCGTGTGGTTGTTCATCAAAATACCAGTATTCATTTTCAGAACGCGGTGGATTGACGAACAAGGTTTCGGCAAAATCGTTGGCAAGATATAAATCGTTCGGATTACCTGATGCTTTGATGGTGTAATGGGCGGTTTTATAGAAATCTTCGGCATCGTCATAATCTTGCGGTTTCGGGTTAAACCAACGTAATAACCACTGATGAATCGCTTTCCCATCCAGACGGTTTGAGCGAACACCTGCACTCAGCAGTGCGTTGGTCGCACTCTCGCAGGTCGCATTTAACTCTTCCAAAGCTTGGTCTAACTCGGTATGGCGATCAACGTAACGGTAGATGACCATTCGGGTACGGCGTTGTTGGCCACGCCATTGCGTTCCCGTAATCTCTTTATCTTCAAACAAACCACCTGGCTTGGAAACTGCTTTTAAGTGGCGTTCCATATTGGTGAGCCATTGTTCGGTAAATGCCGAGCCTCTGGCTCGTGGATGTACATATTGGCGTAAGATCTCACTGTATTCCGCTGCCATCTCGTCATCTTGGCAATAAAATTGCACCACCCACGGGTGAGCATCGAGTTCAGCAAAGCTGTCTTGAATGGCATTGCAAACCTGGGTTCGCACATTTTCTAAGAAGTCTGCCGAACGTCCCTCTGTGCCAACCACGGTCAGTTCAAAAACCGCTCCCACCGAGCGGCCGTCTTCAAGCAAAAGGGCTTTCTGATCGTCTAAAAACTCTGTCCACGCCAATTTATCCACAAAAGAGTCTCGAGGTTGGTATTGAGCAAGATGCTCTTTTCGGGTGTAATTGCCTTGTCGGCGGATAAAATGAAGCGGTGAAAATGGCTTTTCAGCCATTTGTTCAGCAGTCTGACTTTCCTCAGAAAGCGAGGTGGCAACCACCTCCGCCGATTTTTCCGAAAGGACAGGCTCAATCCGTGGTTGAGCGGATTTTTTCGTAAAGAATTTACCTAACATCATCCCTCCTAGTATTGGCGAGTCCGCTCACCAGGTTGAGCGTACTGCACCCGCCCGTAGAAAGGAAAGACGGTGGTATAGCCTGGCACGGGGACAGGCTCTGCCGTTGAGGTCAGGTGTGGAAAAACGTACATCACCAAATCAGGATTCGGCAGACGTGGAAACAAATTAGTCGCCTCATTAGAGGCGGTTCGTGTGTAATGCACCATTTCCGCACTATTTGAAAAACTGCTCTCAATTGGACGGACAAACTGTAACGCATTGCGAGCTTCTTGCTCACGATTGGATGTGCCGCCTGATTGCCAAATATCCTGCATTGTCTGATCGGTGGTAGGTAACAGTTCTTCTTGGGAAGACGAGCAACCTGCAAGAAGCCCTGCAAGCGGTAAGATTACGCCGATTTTTTGCCATAATTTCATTGTTATTCTCCCTAGTCTAATTGGCGATTTGGTTTGGTTTGACGGTATTTCACTTTGCGAGCCTCCGTGTCGTAGTCAATGTCAATATCCCGTGTGATATGCACGGCAACCGCTTGACCTGGTGGCACATAAACGGCATCAAACGTTTGCCCGAAACGTTTTCTGACCCAATCTTCCATTTCTGATAAGCCCCCACCAATCGCTTGACCCAAAATATATTTGCCCGCATTGCCTGTTACGGCACCTACAACCGAGCCACTATCGACCACAGTTGTGGTTTGGCTTTGTGAAAAGCCTTGGGCGGCCGCTCCCGCACCTGAGAGTAAAAATTGGGTGGTTAAGTATTCGGGGGCGTTAGTTTTGCGTTCACCAGGGATACACGGCACCCCCTGAGGGTTGGAAAGCCAGCCAAGTGTTTGTTCGTTATTGCTGTTTTTGTTGTCGGTGCGAGATTTGGCAATACGTCCGTCATTGAACACGAACGTAATACTTTTCACATCGCCTCGCACACAAGATAATGCCCAGTCGCCATTCGCTGTTCCTGAGACAATCGCTCCCTCGACATCAGGTAACTCAATGCCATTGGCGATTAAATTTTCCCGTCCAATCATAATTTTGAAAGGGTAAGGATCGGATACACTACCATCAATCGGGATACGACCGAGTAACGCCGTCATCGCAACCGAACCCATCAAAGTTGAATTTTCAGGTACGGTAAAATAAGGCGTTCTGGTTTTACTTGTGCGATCATTGGTGGTTTCCTTAAAACCGTTTTGAGCGGTTGCCGCCGCATCGCCAAGTGGCGATTCGTCTAATGCTTTAAACGGATTAGGAAAACTGGCTTTTTTCTCACCTTGGAAGGTGTCGGCAACCAGATTGCCCTGTTTATCAGTCATTTTGAGATCGGCAGGTGAAACCCAACGCATTCCGTCTGAGGCAACTGCATTGCCAACATTTGAGCCTGATATGGTTGCGGAGCTGCCCCCATTTTCAGGTTTAAACAGGCTTCCGCCGATAGGCAAAGCCTCATTGGTCGGTTGGACTGCACTTGACGTTGAGGTCGCCCCCCTCTCATCGCGATTCACTTTTAACGCAGAGGTCAAATTTTCCAACCGTGTTTCAAACTCTGCAAAGAGGCTGTTACGTTGGTTTTCGAGAGCTTGATTGATCCGTAGATCAACATTCTCACTGTTTACCGTCAAATTTTGCTTTTCTTGTTTGAGGCGTTCATTTTCTTCCAGCACTTTTTTCACATCCGCACGGGTTTCTTTCAACGCACCTAACAAGGTTTTGATCGTATCGTGAGGGGTATCACCTGCGGTAATCCCCAAATCTTTCTGTTCTTGTTCAGAAAGGTCGTACACAACCGATTGCGGTTTGGTTTGAATTTCCTCATCGGCTTTGCCTCGTCCCATTGCTACCACAATAATGAAAGCAACCGCTGCGATGAGGGCGAGTACCAACACTTTGAGCAATTTATTGGATTTTGCTGCACTCATTTTGCCCTCCTATTTTTTTGGATTTAGCTGTTTGACGAGCAGGGATAAAGGCGTTATCTGGACGACCTTCGGTCACAAGATAAACCACGGTGGTATCTTCGGGTGTGCCTTTCATCCCAAGCCAATTATGTTGAAAGGTCGCAGCATAAAAGTAGCCTTGCAAATAACGAGGATCGAGGGTAACGCTTTGTGAGGAAAGGTTTTTAATTCGCACGGCCGTTACCACATAATCATCCAATCCCCAACTTTCGAGCGGTGTTGCCAAAATGGTTAAATTTGGCATTAAATTTGGGATGGATTTAGGCAGTTTTACCCCAACACGCCGAACGCCCTCTAAGGGTTCGACTGTACGCAATGGGGCATACAGTGATTGTGCTGCATAACGCGTTAAGGCAGCAGGTGCAGGTAAATTACTGGCTTTCTGTGCGGATTCTGTCTGAGGATCTGAAACCGTTGTCTGATCGACTTTTTGCGTATTATTGGCAACTTCCGCATCCACAATACGCACATTATCAAGGGATTGGGTCGATTTACGGCTATTCACATCAAGCAGAATAATTTGACCTGATTCCATATCCCGTAACGGGATACGAGTGCTTTTGAACGGTTCAACGGATTTTAAATAAACCGCACCGCCCGTACTTTGTACGCTTAATTTGCCATCCAGTTGCTCGGGTATGCCGATTTGCACGTTTTTATCGACAAAAATAATTCGCTCTTGCCCGACATTGAGTTCAACGGGCAACGGAATGCGTTTCCATTGCATCAACACCTCTGCATTGACCAACGTAGGAAAAAAGAGAGCGGAAAGCGTAAACAACGTATATTTTTTCATAGCAATGATCCTATTTTGATTTGTCGTCTGGTTTACTTAATTCGATACGCTGCGGCGTAGAGCGATAACAGTTCAATGCCATTCCCCAAGGGTTTTGTTCAGGATTGACATCAAAACGCACGACATTCAACGGATACCGAACAAGAACCCGCTTGACGGGTTCATCTTTGTAGTATTCATCGGTGTAAAGGTCGAGCGTAACATCCCAGTTATCTTGGCTATTGATTTTGACGCGAGACTCGCTAAATTCTCGCCCTGGCATCTCATATACGCCACGCACGCGTTCACGCAATTCTCCCAATAGATTACGATTGTCATAATCTTTGAGTAAAAATTGGTAGCAAGAGGGGGTGAGATAAGGTCGTAAGGCTTCAATGTTTTTTTGGTAATCTACCTCGCCATCAGTGGGCCAGCGATTAAGTTGTTGGAAAATGTAAAAGGCAAAGCCATATACATTGGGTGTTGGTATTTCCCACCAGGCACGAGTAGAGCCTGAACGTAAATCAGGCGGATTATGGATAGTCAGATTTTTAGGGACAGAATAAAGTGCAAAGCCTAAGGCACTGACGACAAACAATAAAATGAAGATGACGATACGCAGACTTTGGATATGAAACCGTTCGCTACGTAACGCATTGAGATACTTACTCATAAAAATAGATTCCTATTTTGAATTTAAGCGTTTGATGAGCCAAAATTGATTTTGGGTAATAAATTGAGAAGGCTTTTTCTTTAACTCAATATAACGTTCTAGCCACGTTTCGGGCTTGCCACGTTTTAATCGGGAAAGGAAACTTCCACTAAAACGGACGGAAATAATTAAGAAAAGTAGAATGGTGGTTGCAACCGTTGCCCAAGGAAGATCAAATAAGAGCATTACAAATATGCCCATTATGAGACCGATCACAAATCCTATGATGATCGCAATAAACAATTCATACATTGTCATACCACGATAAACCGCAGGACGGCGATTGATTCGCTCAGGAATAAAAGGAATAGTTGAATGCTCTTTCATTAAGTAAAGTATTCCTATAAGATATTGACGGCTTTATTGATTAACCAGAGGATGATCACAATGAGAATAACGCCAAATAAAGCAAGTCCCGTTAGATCGCCCATTTTTTTCTTCCCGTTTTTTACATCTAAAAGTCCTTCCACAAGAACATAAGCAACGATGAGAAATGCACCAGCGGCAAGAAATAACCCTGCTAAGGTAAAACCATCAAATCCCATATTTTGAATAGTAGCCATAATACCAGCGCCTTCACCTCGGCTAGGGGCTTCTATTTTAGGTAACGCAGCAGAGGCATTATTGGATAATCCTAATACCATAAAAGGTAATAAAGATTGAAAAAATGTAGAGAAAGTTTTTTTCATAAAAAATCCTTAAAAGTAATTTACCTACGCAGCAAAAAATAACTTAATATGGCAAAGAGAAAACTCATCTTTAATAGTATTGCTAAAAACTTCCCAACTTTTAATTTTCCATCTTTTAATTCCTTAAATAAGTGCAAAGCAATATATGCGATGACCATCAATAAAGAAGCAAAAGTGAAACTTAAAATCAGTATGGACGATTCACTCGCAGTGCTATTGGCACCGATATTAAAAGCTTGGGATACTGCACTACTCATTGTTTACCCACTACAATGTTACGCACCTTATCGTAATCACCCGACAAGGTGCGGATTTGACGAGGATCACGGGGTTGAGCTCGATTGCTATTGATGTAGCGATCAATACCTTGTTGAATCAAGGTAATATCTTGATTTGCACTGGCATAATCAAAATAGACACGAGAACGGTTTCTTTCCGCTTCTGCCTTGGCTCTAAAAAGAGCTTGGCGAGCCGCTTCCAGTTGCCGTTTCGCTTGATCTAATTCTGACTGTTCACTTGCTGATGAGAGCGGTGAATAAAATGCTGAGCTTGCAATCAATAAGAGAGTAAATAAATGACGCATTTTTCCTCCAACTAAGTTTTACTGCGGTGGAAATAATGCAAAAATGGGCTTGAAAAATTAACGAAGAACTATTTTTTGAAATTTAAGACTTTTCAGAAAAAAGGGCTGTTAATACAGCCCAAAAGACACACATTGTGTATAGGAGCAAAATTAGAGGTATTTTTTAAAGCTGGATGAAGTTAAGGCAATCATCATCCCGAAGAGTACCGCCGAGGGAATTAAAATAAAGTTAGGATGAATCGACATCGGAATCGAAAGGTAGATAACCCACGCCACAAACATCACAGGGGCAACTAACCGCTTGGCGTGATGATAAACGTAGGCGGACTCTCGACCGACCCCAAAACGGCGAAGATCACGTTGTACCAGTCCATCAATCAGCCCCACTAAGGCAGCTAAAATAAAAAGCGGACTGGTGAGGACAATAATAAATAAGCGGATCACGAACACGATCATCACATAAAAAGTCGCTTGAATGTAATCGCCGACATAATAAATCACCCAACTTTCCATTGCATTATTTTTAGGCGAATTGAGCCAATGCTGGATCCCTGTTTTTACAAATAGCCATTCGTGCAGGAAGTTAATCGAGGTCTGAGCAAAAGCCACAGGCTTGCTATATATGAGGCTTTGCTGAAATTCACTAGAAAACCACGCAAATTCTTGTGCCATCATTTGTTTGCTATGATTTATCCCCTGATCTTGCCAAATAAACGCCATTCCTACCCATTCAATGACAATACTCAGCACCAATGACGCGATCACGGTGCCAAAGATTTTGCCGATGAAAGAGGATTTTTGCGGTGCCTGCGGTGGCACGTTTTGTGCGGAGTCTGACATCTTAATGCACCTTATCTCGTGAGGTTAATTCGCATTGCACCAAAAAAGTGGTTTGAGCGGTATCCAAGAATTTGATCCAAAACGCAAAGGGTTCTTGGTGTCCACGACTGACCAATTCTACGGTGGGAGCTGTCCATAATTCGGCTTTACCTGATAAATATTCAGCCAATTGATGTAGGCTAAATTGTTTCTCAAACCACATCGGCATTAAGGTTTCTGCAAAAAAATCCAGTGTCGCTTGCTCATACGCCCCCGCATTGCTGATGGTGAGCATTGGACCTAAATCAACGTGGGCATCAGGTAAATTGACGATCAAGGTTTCAGTGGTAGGTTTGTTCGGTGGATTGGTTGTCATCGTTTATATCCTCTGGGAAAAAGTTACGTTGTAAATGTTCAAAAGCCTCAACCGCTTCTTGGTTTGGTTGATAGCTATGTACGCCAGCCCACCAGTTGTCCGTTGTGCGGTAATTTTTTGACATATATTGAGCCAGTTGTTGCAAATCTTTTGGCATACAGTCGTCTTTATCTTCAATCGGTAGCGGCATCCGAATTTTCCATAATTGACTTCCCTCAATCAAGGCAAAAGCCTGTCCTTTCGGCAAATTCATCACATCGGCAGAGGTGATCATTGGACGTTCTTTCTGGGTAACACGGTCGCCTGTGTTTGATCCAAAGTCTTTATTTGAAGTCGGATCGGAACTATCGGTGGTACTGGATATTGCCATTACCTCACTGACTGTTACTTTGTGCATACTTTTCGTGAGAATTTCAGCGGTCGCTTCTTCTTTCACGCGTAACATTACGAGTGAGTTAAAGTTACCGACAATCTGCCCCGCCTTGGCTGCATCACCGATACGAGCCTTAATATCGGAAATAGTCTGTGTATAAGCAGTGACTTGCACACCTGCACCACCGCCTTTGTTGATAAGCGGAATAAACTCATCGCCGATCAACTCATTGAATTCATCGCAATGCACGTTAATCGAAATTTTGCTGTTTTTACCGCCCAACGCATCAGGTAGCCCCTCGTTGATCCCGAATTTGTAAATATGACCAGCCATTGAGACTAAATCGGCGAACATCGAGTTTCCGACCGCAGATGCCACCGTCAAATCCGACAGGGCATCCAAGCCAATATAGACAATGCCTCGCTTACGGATAATTTCTTCCCAGTCGAAAATAGGACGCGTATCATTAATGTCGGCATAATTCGGCGATAATAATTCAGCCACTTTACCTGAGGTTAGTTTCTCCAAGAGCGGTAATAATGAAGCGACAATTTTATCGAAGTAGGTTTTATCGTAACGCACCGCACTGCATAAACCATCTAGGACAGGATCGAAAATTTTCTCATCTCGAATATATTGATCGACAGCCACGACCATATTATTGCGACCTTTCATTGCAAAACTGAGATCTTTCTGGTCAATATTGGCTGCGGCAACGGCAATCGCCCCCCAAATAGCAGGATTTTGTCGGTCAAGATAGAATTTAGCGTAATCTAAGAAAAGATTATCAATGCTTCGTACATAACGGGCAATTTGCTCATAGTCTGGACGGCGACCTAATTCAACCAACGCACGAGCGATAATATTGACAAATCGCCACGCAAACTCTTTGAATGCGGCGGAGTTGCCTGCACCGCTTAATTGCCCTGAAATACGGGAAGCGACTTCGGTGATTTTGTTAAATCGACCGACCGCATTGTAGCGAGCGGAAATATCGGGCCAGCCTAAATGAAAACAGTAAAATTCATTTTCTCGTCCTGCTCGTTTGGCTTCCGCATACATCCGTTTGAGAATGTCGGCATCGCCTTTCGGATCGAAAAAGATGACCACTTCACGTTCTTCAAAGCGACTTCCTCGATGAATGTCTTGGGTGATCCAAAGTTCAGCCAATCGTGTTTTGCCGACACGAGTCGTGCCGAGAACGAGCGTATGCCCGACACGGCTACTGGTTGGAATGGTCACATTAACCTCATCCAGTTCAATACCGTGAATGGCAGGAATACCCTCTACGGGAGGCAATGGACGAAACGGGTTCCAAGCGGTATCTTTTGAGGTCATTTTGGCAATAAAGCTGTCCTCGTGCTTCTTCTCAAATTCTTTGACCCAGGTATAACATTTTGAGGGCGAAATATATTTGCTGTTGCCCGATAAAAAACAGTCGTGCAAACGTTGCGTATGCTTTTGTGTCCAACGGAAGCCCAGCCCAATAAACAGATGTTTTTTCATTACGGGAATTTGCTTACTTGACATTGCATAACGTGGTAAACGTTTCAAATTTTTCTGGTATTTGACAATTCGCCACCCTTGGCGATACCGAATTACGCCAAGCACCGCAAATCCCGTTGCCATCCCCCAGCCAACACTTGGGGTGAGAGCTACCGCCCAAGGAGCATAGGCACATAAAAAGGCAGCAAAAGCACAGGCGGTTGCCGTGTAATACTCAACAGGTGGGCGTAATAATGCCTCAACAAGGTACTTATTGCTCATTGTGAGATTCCCTCAGCGGTAATTAGCAGCGGATAACGATTTAACCCAAGACGATCTGCCAAGGCATCGGCGGGGGATGGAAGCAAAGTCAAAGAAGGAGCAATGGCACGCAACTGGTTTAACTCGTCCACAGTTTGTACGTTGATGACTAACCCCGTAGCTCCAAGCGACTGTAATTTTTGCTGATTGTCTGCAAGCCATTGACGGGATCGTTCATCTACACCAAGCAAAAAAATGGGCATTGCCCCAGTTAAACTCACCGCTTGCGGCTGCACAGAACCGACCGACCATTTATGCGAAACCACGGGGAGCATATCTGCTTCACTCACAACACTTGGTACAGCATTAGGATTTTGAGGGGCATCAGGGCTTGATACGGGTTGAATCGGTTCATAAAATCGCACGGCACTTTCACCACCAAGATCGGCAAGTACCGAAAGTTTGGCGTTGATTTGTGGTTGCAGACAGAAAAAGGCGAACAGCCCATAGAAATAAGTTTTGTTCATTTTGACTGCACCTCAATACTGTTCAATTTAGCTTTGAAACTGACCAAAAAAGACATCCCTTTTTGAATAAAAAGGAGCATCAGTGTGAGCAAGAAGACCTGTTGTAGGCTCGTGTCTAAAAATTTAGCGAACTCAGCTTCTGACAGTTGGCTAAGCGATTGAAGCACTTGATAACTTCCGCCCGACAAAAGGGGAATCAATACAAAAAGAAAGCCAATTACCATTAAAAAAATGGTGAAAAATGACAAGATAAATCGCACAAGATGTCGAGCAATATTCAAGTAAGCAGAAAAGGGCGTATTCATTTTCATTCCTCATTGAAAAGCGATTAAAGCGGGTTGATCCAACGCAATTTCTCGGCAGGCTCTACCCACCGCATCACTTGCGGAGACGGGATATTCGGTTGTAATGTCGCCATATTACGTTTAGGTGATGCAGATGCAAAAGATTGACTCGGTACGGCACGTTGAAAATTCGCAATACGTTTATTTTCTAAATAGCGACCTTTTTGGTAGGCGAGAAAATCACTGACTCGCATTGAGCGGGTCATACCGTTTCGCCGCATATTTTTGAGATCGTTCCAAGTAGTACGTCCAGAAACCGCTCGATGAAAGCCGTCTAAACCAATGTTGTAGGCGAGGTACACATTTTCATCGGTAGCTTTCAAGCCACGTTCGGCAAATTGATTGATAATCCAACGGACGTATAATCCCATCGCCAAGGTATTGATATAACGATGATGGCGAGGATCGGCAGAGGTGCCTTTGGTTCGAGCGGTAATCGGTCGCATACCGATGCGGTACCCCTCGGGTAGTTGAGCAAGTTCATTCCAAGTTTTGAAGGTAAATTGCCCCACCCCAACCGCACCCGTAGGCGAAATTTTGCCATACCAGCCATCTTCCATTTTCACTAAGCCGCGTAACATCGCTTCGCTGACTTGGTAGCGTTGAGCCGCTTCACGAATGTAACTATCCACCTCTCGCCCAAAGCCGTAGAACGGTTTCGCTGAAAGTGCGGTGGATGAGAAGAAAATACTCAGTGAACCGAGAGTGATCAATAGGCGAGAGATTGCCACACGCCATCTCCTTTAATGTAGAACGCCGCAGGGGCTTGGCTTTTGGCGTATTTGAACCAATAGCCATTATTGTCGTGGTTGAGGGTGATTTGCCCTGTTTTGACTTTATTTGGGTCGATTCCATTTTCAATTGCCCACGCTCGAATTTTGTCGTCTTTTTTCTCGGAATCGACCACATAAATATCAATAGGCGTATTGTTGGCAAAACGGAATAAACGAACAAGATCGTCCGCACATTTTTTACCGCAATCGGTGCGAGTAAAATAGATGACACGGTTCATCTCTGAACCGACAGAAGAGGACAGATTTTTTTCTGCTCCATTCATTGAAAAAGGTAAGAGATTAGGATAAAGCCGTTCAAAGACACGGTTGTAGGTACGTTGAAATTTGAGTTCATTTTCTGTCCGTTGGAACTCTTTTTTCGCCAATAAGGTGGCATAACGTTCACGTTCTGCTTCATTGCGAGCTTCAACGCCTAAGGTCGTCAATGGATCTAAATTAGGTGTCCAGATACCGCGAGTGCCTTTCATCAACTCTTCATATCGAGTCCAATCTTCCCGTGTCAGCCCCCATTCTGTCCACTTATCCACGGTTTGGGTTTGATTGGTTTGAATCGGATTTACCCCTGAGGCTGTTTCAACGGTTTTTTGCATCTGTTGAGCGGAATAAAGGGTATTTTGTGCGGCAGTTGATGCAGTATTTGCCCACGCCAAAGAGGGTAAGGCAAATAATGCAGGTAAAAAGGCATAACGAAATGACATAATAGCTCCTAGATAAAGTAGGTGCTGAATATGCCAAAAAGCGAAATTGACCGTAAGAATAAAGTGTTATTGATTTTATGAGGATTTTTAGAGGACAGCAGGCGATTGACCTGCTAGGGGAAGGGATTGCTCAATAAGGCAATGATCAGAGGTGGGAAAGTAGGTAGGAAAAATAAAAGGAAAGGATAAAAATTATCCTTTCCTTGAAAGGGGGTTACCAGCTGTAACCGTAAGCGGCACCGATCATCACATCTTTTTTACCAGAAGTATTCGATGCACCGCTGAGCTTGATGATATGTTTACCATTGTCAGCTAAACGAGAGTAACCCACGGCAATGGCTTGTTGACCACGATAGTTGGTGGTTGCCGCAGATACCATTGACTTACCTGACAGGTGCGGTTGTGGCAACATCCCCATCGCTCCTGCAATGGCTGTGCCGCGTTTGGCTCGTTTATCCACATGACCCCATCATCGGTCGCCGTATTTAACCCTTTGGCAAGAGCCGCAGCATTTTTGAAAATGTTCAAGGTATTTTGGATGACACTGTTATTTGTCGCATTTAATTGAGACATATTCACCGCATCCGAATCCTCTACACCGTTGGCAATCCCACGAATACGTTCGCCATCAATCGACACATTGCCCACATTGACCTTATCAAAGGTTGGCGTAGAGCTTGTCGCAACCGTAATTGTTTGACCTGATTGGGTGATCACAATGTTATTTCCTTGATTTAAGGTAACAGTATCACCCATTTGCACATTGGCTGATTGTTCGCCCTCGTTAGTCGCAATATTCCAACCTTTCGAGACTTTGTCATTCAGGTTTGCTAAATTTTGGGCATTGGTGATCACATTACCTGCCACCGCATAAAGTTGCGAACCATTGACCGCCTCTGTTGAATCAGGGCTAATATCGCCTGCGGCAACATTACTCACTTTCTTGTTGCCTGCATTGATGCCATCAACACTTAATGAGACATTTCCCGCCGTAAAGCGGTCTGCTGTCACATTATTAGCAAGTGTAACGGACAACGTATTCGTGGTTGGATCGATCACGGTTTTAATGTTCTGATCGCCTGCCACATTTAACGCATTGCCAAGTTTCACGGTTGCGGTATTGCCCGCATTGTCGGTAAAGCTCAAATTGCCTTTACCTAAAATTTCATCGGCAATGCCACGCACTACGTCCGCCGTACCATTGACAGCTTCGGTTACGGCATAGAGCTGCGAACCATTAATGGCATCGGTCGAGGTTGAGGTGATACGACCTGCGGCAACATTCACCACCTGACGTTCTTCACCCTCTGCACCAACGCTAACGGTTGCCGTAGGTGTCGTACCTGCAAAGGTGTAAGTGACATTGTTTAGCACAATGCTTTCCGTTGGGTTCGCTTTCTCAACGGTTGATCCGTTACCGAGGACCACAGCACCATCAAAACCACGGCTGATGGTAATGTTATTGCCTAAGACCATCACATCATTTGACTCAACGGTATTATTTTGCCCGATGACCGAAACACGATTGCCAGAAACCACGTTATTAGTACCTAATGCCAATGCATTATCACCACTTACCACAGAATTTGTTCCTACGGCGAGACTTGACGTGCCTGTTACCGAGCTATTTAATCCGATAGCAATACTGTGATCGGCAATGGCTGTCGCATTTGTGCCTAAGGCAATCGAATCATCCCCAGAGGCGAACGCATTGTCGCCATACGCCTGAGAGCGTAACCCTAAGTCTTTTAACCCAGAATTTTTAAGGTTATTTTGAGCGGTTTCTAAGGCATTTTTCTGCTTTTCAAGTTGATCTTCCAGCTCTTCCTTTTTGCGTTTAGCCACTTCCAACTCTTTTTCTTTGGCATCTTTGAGGTCATCAACTTTACGTTCTTCTTCGGTCAAGGCAAGGTTGCTGATTTGCTTATTGACCGCATCGAGTTCAGCTTGGGTGTTGTCTGCTGCACGTTTCGCATCGTCATAGGCTTTCTGTAATTCTTTCGCCTTTGAGGTAACATCAACCACTAATTGGTCTTTGTCATCATAAAGTTTCAATTCGCTATTGATACGAGCAATGGTACGTTGGGCTTCATCATTGGCGTAATTAAGATAATAATCAGCATTTGTCTGGTTTAATACTAATTCCATCCCCATACCAAAATTGGTTTTGTCTTGTGTGCCATCTAAAATTTGTTGTTTTAGATTCATCAATTCTTGTGTCCAAGTTTCGATCTGAGCTTGATTGGCATTATCTTTTTTTCGCTCATTAATAATGCTTTGATAAATATCAAGTAGTGAGTTTATTTTGGCATTATAGGCTAATACTTTATCAAAACTGGCTCGATATGCAGTTAAATCATAAGCTGAACGATTGAAATTCCAATCAATGGTATTATATTTATCTTGAATGTTTTGATAGAAACGTTTGAAATGAGAAATATCATCCGTAGATATGAGGTTTTGGTTATTTACCGTCATATCTTTGATTTTTGTTAAAACGCCAATGTTTTCATCATAAAAGTAAGGTGATTGTTTACTGGTCGTTGAATGTGTGGTTTTTACATTAAATTGGATCACATTGGATGCATAAACATTTTCTGACCAGCTGTTGTAGGCGGTTTCAAAGTTATCGTTTCCAAACATCAGATTGGTCGATAATAATTGCTCAAACCCCGTTGAAAATGAGTTTATTGCGGTAAACTCATTATTTAAATCGGCTTTTTGTTTGGACAAAACAGTTAAAAGAGCGGCATTTAAACCAGATTCATTATTTTTAGATAAATTAAAGTTTAAAGAACTATATGCTTTTCGGTTATAATTCTCAATTTGATTGTCTATTCTTATTCTGTTGCCAAAATTAGTACCACTTGCACCTCCTGAACTTACGCCTCCAGATATGCTTTCAAGTGCAATCGTATATTTCGATTTGGTTTTATCAATATCATAATCTTTTTTATCAAGAGATGATGAGAAATACCATTGATTTAATAAAACATTTTTGTTTGTTTTAAATCTGTCTTGATACCCACCTGTACGTCCATAATCATTATTTTTACCTGTATAGGTTTCTGTGGCTAAACTTTCGTAAGAACCTTGATATTGAGCTTGACGGTTAATATAGCCATCAATAATGGCACGATATTTGGCATCATCGTATTTTGTCGCAATTTCAGGAAATTTCTGCTCGATACGCGATTTAAGCTCATTGGCAATGGTATTGCGACCCGCATCTGTACCATTTAATGCTGACCAGTTAAGGGAATTGAGTTCATCGGTAAAATTGAGATAAAGGTTTTTACCATTTGAGAGAATTTGGTCGAGAGCACTTTTGGCATCGCTTAATGCCAGTTTTTGATCGTTTAGCGTGTCAGTTAAACGCCCTGATTGGGCATCCAAGCGGTCTTTTTCCGCAATTTTTTGCGTAATATTGGCTTGTTGATTTGTTAAATGGGTAATTTGCTCACCCAAAGAGGTAATGGCATCATCCATCGCCGCAATGTTATTATTGGTATTATTGACATCCGATTGAGCTTGGTTGGCTGCATCAATCAACGCATCATTTTCCTGCTTCTTCAACAAAAAATCTTCACGAGAAAAATTATCCCCCGTTGCGATTGAACCGAAACCCGTGGCAATACCACTGATCGCGGTCGCAAATGAAGATGAACCGATTGCAATCGCATTTTCGGAAGTGGCTGTACCTTGTTCAGTAACAGGCGTTGCCGAAACCGATAAACTCAATAATGCTGAACAAACTGCAACGGCAATAGCAGTCATTTTTCCACGAGCCTTAGCTAATTCTGAGGTAACAACGGATTGTCCTAAATGGTTACGTTTAATTTTAAAAATGTGATTCATTTGAATGTCCTTGAAATAAAAAATAATCAGGTTAATCACCCAAATGAAAAATTAAAGGAATGAGAAAAAAGAAGAAATATGAAATTAAAAATGCAAAATGGAGATTTATAAAAAAGAAAAGACGGGAAATTCTCCCGTCAAAATATTAATCACGTTCTCGCCAATCATAACCTGAAACAGTTTCTACACGAATTTTAGGTGTACCGCTCGGTATATCAACCTCTTGTCGGCGTTCAAAACAGACCTGACGAAGAGGATCGTTCAATGTCAATTGATAGGCTTCGCCCGCTAACATTTGCAGGGCATCACGCAACTTCATTGGACCAAATTTATGGTGAACTTTGGGCAACTGCAAACCAAAGAGCGTTTGCACCTCATACTGTGTTGGTGAACAGAGCGTAAAACCTGTATCTTGTAAGGTGTTCCAAATACCTTGTTCAACGCTAATGCCATAGTTTTTACCCATATTAACGGACACAAGTTGATCGAGCAGGTATTTTTGTCCGCCGACAGGTGAGCTACCAACAAGGGTGTATCTGTCATAGCGAATAACCTCAGGATTTGAGGCAGGAACGGTGGTGTAAATGTCTTCACTGACGACCCTTAATTTGACTGGTGGATTTTGTGAAGATAATACCGCTTGCTCGCCATCCAACGGTTTAGATTCTGGCACTAAGCCATCATCAGGCAACGGAATACCAGGGGAAATTTCAGTGCCGCTGACGGGTGGATTTGAGGTTTCTGTATTTACAGAATTACTTTGGGCACAAGCGGTAATGAGTGCGGTCAGAATGATTGAACCGCATAATTTTGTTTTTTTCATTATTGCATCCTAAGGCTTGAAGATAAAATGGCAATACTATGCAAAAAAATCCCCTCGCTTTTAATCAAAAATCGGATAATCAATTTAGATAATTAAAGAGAAATAATTTAGGATTTTTGATTTTTTATCTCTTTGAGATATTTTGTCGCCAAAAAAATCAGCATTGTACTAACACTGAAAAATCTGACTGTTACAATCAGCAAAATCAGCATAACGAGTATGCTAAATAAATAGGCTATTTTTTGGACTCCTTGTAAATCAGGATTAAAAGCAATATCCCAAAAAATAGAGTGGGCTTGGAATAAAAGGATGCTTAATATAGGTATAATGGAAATAATAACGATGATTTTTATCACTATGCAAGCGACTCTTTTCATTTTGCCTATCCAAATGCTATCAATGATATTTATTAGTTATAATGAATAAAAGAGCCGAAGAGAGGAAGAAAAAATAATATTCATAGTCAAAATAAAAAGCACACTCACCGTAGTAAATGTGCTTCATATAACTACCAAGAGTCATAGTAAACGGTATTGCCTGCTGCAATCTCTGCTCGGGCAAATTTGATAAAATTTAAGTCTCGTTCCCGTTCTAGCTCAACATCGTGGGCATACTCTGTGGCATATTCAAAATCACTTTGAATAGCAAATTCCAGAGCATCCAAATCAGCTTCGGTCAGCACGAGGGTATAGCCAAGAAACGCCTCACACAATCCCCCTTTTTCATCATAACAACCAGCCATCCAACGGTGTATATCGTGGTTGTTATGCCATTCAAAAAAGCACTTGCGTGGTTCCTGACGGCGTTGGGTGAAATTGATTTCAAAATCTACTTTGCGAGGCAAACTGTATGCAAATCCGTGTAAACTCATCTTATCCTCCTAGTATTCGTAAGCAAATAAAATGGTCGTT
The DNA here is from genome assembly GCF_002015115.1 of Haemophilus paracuniculus. GTDB lineage: Bacteria > Pseudomonadota > Gammaproteobacteria > Enterobacterales > Pasteurellaceae > Haemophilus_E > Haemophilus_E paracuniculus. The sequence continues at coordinate 153,164 of NZ_MUYA01000001.1, read as the reverse complement.
ACGCTGCGATCAGCTTCGGTGATCACATACAGTTTTTCGTCATCCACAAGATAACTTGCTACGATGCGTCCGCCGTGTTGAATGGCGAACTCATTAGCTTGTTTATCTTCTTCACATAAATTGCCCCAATCACCTGAGCGGTAACGAGCAATTAAAGCGAATAGCACTTGCGGTGCAAAAATATCGGCGACAGCACTTGTTGCCACAAGTTTGCCTAAGGTAAAGGATTTCAACATAACGTTTCTCCAAAAATAAAAATAGATGGGGAAACGCCCCAAGGGGAACATTTCCCCAGAGGGTAGAACAACACCACAGCAAGTGGTGAGTTTTATTGCGTAAGAAAATGGCTATGCCCAAAGTAATTCAGCTAATTTCACTTTTTTAGTGAGTTCATTAACTTCCTTCTTGGCATAGGTCAATGCGTAGCCGTGTGCTCGTTTTTCAGGGTGGTCTTTAAGCTCTTGATGTTTTTCCTTGGCTTGTGCCAATTTAAACGTGAAGAACGGAAGGCTTTCAGGCATTGAAAGATCGATTTTCTCTGCCATTTTTTCCCAATATGCAATGCGAGAATCATAACTTGCCGCTTTATCCATTTCTGCAAACGCATTGTCCATACGTTTGGCATTACGTTCGATCAAAGCTCGATGTCTTTTTTCGCTGTGATGACCAATTTTTATCGGCTCACCTAAGCTCAAAAAGTCTCGTCCTTCATTCGCTGCATTTAGCCAATTTTGGCTGCGTTTGGTCGCATTATCCGCATAACCTTGATAACGTTCAGCTTTTTGCTGTGCAAAAGATTGGCTATCCATTCCATCACAACGTGTGAAAGAATAAAAATAGTGATCTCCCTCTTGCTTGACAAGGTTATGGATTTTAACCTCGGTTTCATTACCATATTTGCTAGTAAGTGTGATAATTTCACCTTTGGTGTGAGGTTCAGGACATTTTGCAACGAAAACAGTTGGCGCAAATGGCGCAAATTTTGCGTAAGTGTTAGTAGTCATCGTGTTTCTCCTAGATGAAAGTAAAAAATCGGGAAACACTTTTCACAAGGGAAAAGATGTTTCCCTTGTGAGTGGGGGTAAAATTAGTTAAAGAATTTCAGTAAAGCCATCAATGCACCCACGCCAGCTAATATAAAGCCAGCCATTTTGTACATTTCAGAAACTAATTTAACTTCAAGATCTTTTAAATCAGATTTTGTTGCTAATTGTGCCTGACTTTGCTCCAAGGCTTCATCAAGAGCTTCTGCTAATTTCTCTGAAAATTCAGGGGAATTAACATCAGCTTTTTGAAGCTTTTTAACAAAACGTAGTTTGTCAAAACGAATGGATGTGGACATTGTAGTCTCCATAAATGTCTCCTATGAGTAGGTTAAGGGTATTACATCACAACCTTTTTGGCAAGATTGCGAAGTAATAAGAGAAAAGATTACATATAATGTTATATTTCCTTATAAAGAAAAGACCAACAAAAATGTTGGTCTTAGTTAGTTCATTAAGCAGATTCATCCTTACGAGTCTCTTGGTATCTTAATTCGCCATCTATTTTAATAGATTTAATGCGAATTAAACGACCTTTAAGGGCAACACCAGTATCACCTTTTTTATGATGCTGAGTATTGGTTGAATATGTAAAGGTATCGACCCAAAGGTCTGACATTACAAATGAAATCAGCACCTTTTTATTGGCTTCAACGGCGTCTTGGCAACGTTGCACCAATTTTGCCGTTTCATCGCCTACGATATTCATATCAAAGTAACGATATTCTGGCTTGTCAGCAGAACCTGTTAGAGCAGCAACACGACACGCCCAAAATGGTTCCCCTTTTTTAGGCTGCACTTGACGAATACCATTTAGGTATCCGATACCAGTAGTGTGTAAGTTGAAATATTGAGTAGAAGTTTGAGTAGTCATAGTTTGTTTCTCCAAAGTGAAAAAAAGCAGAGAAACATCCTTACCCAACACGGGAAAAACGTTCCCCGCTAGGGTTAAGGTAAAAGTTACTTCCTGACAATCGAAGGTCAGAGCCATTTTCAGAAGCGAATGGACATTTGGGAAGCGAGCTATTTCACCGCAGTGAACCGTCATCTTTTAAGCTCAGATGACCTACTTTGCTATCAACGATAGCGAAAAGTTGAGGGTATTATGCTCTTGACAAAGAAATATACAATGAAAAATTAAAAATGGAATTTAGAGAGATTAAATAAAAAATCCCCACAAAATTAATTTGTGGGGACTATTTTAACTTGCCTAATCACTGAGTTGAAAAATAATTAGGCAATCAATTTCTTGATTGCCTAATGGTATTTAGTTGTGAGGTTAGCTCTCCTCGATAACTTTACTCCGTGATATACCACGTCTCTGTAAGCACCACATCAATGTATGTATATTTCCATTGACCGTTTATGTGAAAAGAGCTTTATTTAAAGATTTTCACTTCCGAATATAGACAGCTCACTATTTTCATAGCTTCTTTGTGCCAACTAATTGCAATACCTCAATTAGCTCATCCATCCCTATACCGACTTCAAACAACGCAGGGCGAGTGAATTTAATCACTAGGTGGTGCATCAGATACTTACTGCACCTGTAAATCCCTTTATGTTGTGGCTAAAACAGACTCTATCCATTAACAATGGAGCGTCACTTTTCAAGAATCCTGTGACTTTTAAGTGCTATTAACAATAGCGGCTTAATGCGTGTAAATATATTTAAGATAGGGAATGAATACTAGAATAAATTAAAATGAAAATTAAGATAGTTTTATAGTGCATATAATGAAACCATAGAAAAACCCAAAGTAAATACTTTGGGCTTTTCTATGACCTTTCGGCAGTGATTAAAAAGAAGATTAAAATTCAACTTTAAAAATCAGAATAAGCTGACCATATAAAATCGCTTTTGCACAGCGTTGCTCTCGTCAAGACATTGCTATGTTGTCGCAAAATTACCCGATACGATGTGGTCATTTATCGGCAAATCAGGCACCATTACGGCACAAAGGGCACCTCATTTTTCACCACGAGGCTATGGTAAAAATCAGGTTGCGAATTGCAAAGAGGAAAATCTATGGCAAATAGGCTTTCCTCTTTGCAATAAACAAGGTTTAAATTCTTGGTAAAAGCTGTATTCCTGACAATCGAAGGTCAGAGTCCGTTTCAGAATACGGCGGAACATTTGGGAAGTGGTGGTTATTTTTTGTATGGAACCGAGAAAATAACCCAAAACGGTTGCTGATATAAAAATTTTAGTGAATTTGATGTATTTAGCGAGTATTTTCTAAATATCTAAATTTTTACATTTTATAAAAGCTGTCCTCGCACCATTTCTGCCACTGAAACAGACTTTTTCGCCCTTGATTTTTGACCTTTTTTACCGCCGATATTTTCAATACCATCACATTGCGGATATTTGGTACAGCCATAAAAAGCTCCGTTCTTACCTGTCCGTTTTGCCATCGGTGAACCACATTTCGGGCATTTTTTGATTTCAATCTTGCCCATTTTCATCCCCTGTTGCAGAGCTCGTTGCATTAACTGACGAATAAATGCCTCTTGTTTTTGCATAAAATCAGACAACGTGAGCTTCCCTTCCGCAATCTGATTAAGGGCTTGCTCCCAGAGAGCGGTTAAACCAGGATCTTTAAGTAAATCAGGCAGGCTATCAATCAAGGCATTTGCCTCAGCGGTGGCTAAAAGAGATTTCCCTTTTTTATGAATGAAGCCTTTATCAATCAAACCTTGAATTAGCCCTGCCCGTGTCGCTTCCGTACCCAATCCCTCGGTTTCTCGTAGCCGCTTCTTTAATTCTTCATTTGTTACAAAACGAGCTGCATTCACCATCGCCGCTAACAGGGTTCCTTCCGTATAGTGAGCTGGTGGTGAGGTTTTCATTGATTTAATCTCAGACTGTGTCACGTTGCAGACTTGGTTTGGTACAAGTTTAGGTAATCCTTGTTTGTTGCCATCTTCTTTATCTGCGGTATTACCAAAGAGTATTTTCCAACCCGAAGCGACAACCACGTTACCTTTGGCAATCAGAGAGTGTCCTGCACTGGTTAATTGCACAACCGTTTTATCGGCTTCAAAATGTGGTAAGAATTGAGCCAAATAACGGCGGCGAATTAAATCATACACCTTATGTTCGGCTTCATTTAATTTGCTCAAATCGGCTTTACCTGTCGCTGGAATAATACCGTGGTGAGCGGTAATCTTTTTGTCATTCCACGCCCGTGATTTTTGTTGCAAATTTAATCGAGGGGTGAGTTTCTGCAAGGCGGGATCGGCTTTGATGAGATTTTGAATGATGAGCGGAACATCGGCGAACTGACTTTCTGGTAGGTAGCCACAATCGGTACGAGGGTAGGTTGTCATTTTGTGCGTCTCATAAAGTGATTGAGCAATGTCCAAAACTTGTTGAGCCCCAAACCCAAACAAGCGGTTACATTCTGATTGTAAATCGCTCAATGCAAATAATAACGGCGGACTTTCTTTCTCTCGCTTGGTTTCGACATTGACGACTGTTGCTTGACGAGCTTGCTGGATTTGTTGCTGAGCAGCTTGCACCACTCTCATATCAAGACATAATCCGTCTTCATCACAAAATTTTTCAGGTACTTGATACTGGGCTAAAAAGGTTTCGGCTTGTGCCGTGTGTAATTGCACAGTAAGCCCAAAATGGGATTTGGGGACAAAACTGGCAATTTCTCGATCACGATTGACGACCATTGCTAACGTGGGGCTTTGCACTCGCCCGACACTTAATGCCTTACCTGTGTAGCCCTGTTGTTGGGCAAGCAGGGTAAAGAGTCGAGAGAAATTCATTCCAATCAACCAGTCAGAACGACTACGGGCAACTGCTGCATAATAGAGAGGCAACGTTTCGTGGCTGGCTTTTAATGTATTGAGGGCTTTGCGTACACTTGCTTCATCAAGAGCAGAGAGCCATAAACGCTGGATATTGCCACGGTAATTCGCCAAGTCGAGTAATTCTCTTGCAATCATTTCCCCCTCACGATCTGCATCGGTTGAAATAATCACATTGGAGGCTTTTTTGATGAGTCCCATTACCACGTTATACTGTTTTTTAGACTCTTTTTTGGCAGAAAGTCGCCACTGTTTTGGAAGAATCGGCAAGGTTTCAAATGCCCACTGTTTGAGTGCAGGATCGTATTCTTCGGGTGAGAATTGCTCAACCAAATGCCCAAATCCCCAAGTCACTATCACGCTTTTATCAGAGGTGGCAAGAAAGCCATCTCCTTTTTGGGTTGCCCCTAACACATTGGCAATATCTCGCCCTTGGGACGGTTTTTCACATAAATAGAGTTTCATCGTATTGTTCCTAAAAAAATGGCACCGCTACGGTGCCGATGTCTCAAAAACCAAAGGTTATATATTCATTATTCTTAATTTATGGTTTTAATATCCCATAAAGAAAATACAAATAAAATGAAAATCTATATATTCGGTAAAATTAATTTAAAATAAAAAGCACCTTAAATTAGGTGCTTGTACAGAGGTTATTTTAATTATCAAAATGGAATATCATCATCCGTAAAGCTGTGCTGTGGCACGGGTTGGTTCGGGGCTGTTGTTGCGGTTTGTGCTGGAACAGATGACGTGTCGTTGTCTGGTCGTCTATCTAACATTTGCAATTCTTCGCCGATAATTTCGGTCGTATAGCGGTCTTGTCCCGTTTGTGGATCTTGCCACTTATTAGTACGCAAATAGCCTCGAATATAGACTTTGGAACCTTTACGAAGATACTTGCCTGCAACTTCGGCAAGAGCTCGAAATAATATGATACGATGCCATTCCGTAGTTTCTTTTTTCTCACCCGATTTTTTATCTGTCCATTGTCGAGATGTTGCCACGCTAAGAACAGCAATAGCTTCACCGCTCGGCATTGTACGCATTTCAGGATCATTGCCTAAGTTTCCAATAATGATTACTTGATTTACACCAGCCATTTATTTACTCCTAGTATGTTGTTAGCTTGGCATTATTAAATACGATTTGGCACAAGAAGAAAGCAGATAATTGAACTTACAGAATGGATAGAATGTGAGAGAAAGAGTATAAATGGTGAGCTACTTATTTTGCCACGCAAGCTCAACGTGGTATATTGGTGTTACCACACAACCAATATAGGATTCAAAAAATGAACATTGATACTAATATCACTTTCAGAGATGCTTTATTCTTAGCTGTACACTTAGTAGATAAGGAAAATATTAACAAGATGTATAATAAAACACCAGATGATAAAGATAGAGATGTTGAGACTACTAATTATCAATTAGCGTTTGAATTATTTGATATAGCGATAGAAATATACAAAGAATCCATTAGACGTAGCACTGCGAAGTAAATAAGCATTTCCAGTTTGTATTATCTATCTTTTCTGAAAGTTGATTATTAGATTGTATCTCAATCATTTTATTTAGGATTTCATAGGCAAAATTCTCTTCTATTGACATACGAGGCTTTCTATATAAACGTTCATATTCAATAGAATGCTCAATAAGAATATTGCCATCAACTTCGATATTAAAAGAAATTTTTACTTTGGGCATAACATTCTTCCTTTTTCTCGTCAAAGGTAAGGGGCTTGTCCCCTTACCTTTAAAAAGCCTTTTATTACAGGGTTTTCAAGTATCGCTATTTACAGGGAAAACCAGTACGATTTTACAGGTATTTCAAGTAAGCTGATTAACTTGTTCAATTTTGGCTTTACACTCTCTTAGCTGTTTAATAATGGTATGCAAAATAGACACTTGCATATTTAACAAAATACGTTCTTTTTCCACTTGGCATAATGCATTTTTTACCTCCTGTGGTGTTACCTCATCTTGCATAACCTCTTGTAAAGCGTTGAATCCACTTTTTCTCGTTTTCACGTTACGCAACCGTAAAAAACTCGGACCTAAATTGCCCGAATGATCTCTCACGAGCAATACGGGTAAGTGTCTTATCAATGAGTCGCTAATTTCTTTCATCATTGCAGGTTGCAACGCCACAAATCCCTGACGCATCTCACTTACTTGTTGCAATAATCGCTCATACTCCTCTGGGCTGTCCATCGGGCTAAATAAGTTCCGCACAATCCCCATCAGATTGTGTTTCTGCGTCAAATTTTTGTAGGTATCCTCAGGGATCAATCTTGTTTCAACCATTGACTATACATCCTCATTTTCTGCCCCAGAAATTACATTGTCTTCCTCTGCCACATCAAATCCATTACGAATGATTGGGGCAAATTCTGCACGTTTTTTACCGCTCAACACATCAGCAGGGATCTTCACTTTGAAGCGTTTTACCGCTTCTTGATAGCGAGCATTATTTTCTTGCACATCTTGACGAGTAACGCCTGAATGACGGTAATTTTCGATGACTCCGAAGCATTTACGCAAATAACCTGCACCAGCATCTAACCATTCATACGCCTGCGATCGGGTCATCAAAGCGATGTGGCTTGCGGTCATTACCGAACGAGCGAGCGTATCGAAGTCAGAGAGCAAGTAGATCAACTTGTACCCTAATTGAGAATTGACATAGATCGGGTAGGTGATCGGCGACACATTGACACAGCGTTCAATATCAATGTTATCGGGTAGTTGGCTGGCATAAATTTCAACCAGTTTAGAAATCATCTCCTTCATTTCCTGCCCATATTGCAGCACTTTTTCTTCGAACTGAATCAGATACCAATCCGCAAAAGGATCGTCATTTGCCGCATCTTTTTGAATCTGGGACAGAATATGCAGACAGCTCGGCATACTCATAATTTGAGCTTTCACAATCTCTTTCCCCTCTCGTACCGCAGGGCGACCGAGCCAAAGGCGGGAAGCGTATTGAGAGTGTAGGGTGAGGGTAATATTACTGCGTAATGCACCAAGTTCTTGGTTTTGGTTTAATTCTGTTGTCATAAATAACTCCTGCGTATAAAAAATAGAATAAGTGATGCCATTTTTTAACCACACGGCATCAATGTGGTATACTGAAACCCTTTTTTATTTGAACAAAACAAAAAGAGGAGTTTCAGTATGACTGAGAAAGAACCTTTAACATTAAAAGAAGCACTTGATTTAGCCCAATCACTTGTTCCCGTTGATGAAATTCGCTGTGAGCAATATGAAGCAACTCGTGATGCTCTTATCACTGCCTTATTTGATTATGCTAAACATATTCAAAAAGAATATGAGTCGCATTCAAATAGGATTAGTCATCCTAGCCATAAGATCCTAAATCCTTTACCAGCTACTCCTTCTATTACAAAGGAAAAGCGACAAGCATATGTCGATCAAATGATGAAAGCTCTTAGAAGCTAAGCCTGTTAAAGCACCTGTTACCAGCAGGTGTTTTTTCTTTCCCAAAGAATATGTATTGTATTAATCATCTTCGTCTGTAAATGACACATCCAAATTTGCATAACGTTCATTAAAGCAATTAATGAATTGAAAAACTTCACAAGCTGTTCGGCAATGTTGCTCAATAGACTGCTTTTGGGTTTGCTCAATCGAAGAAAGTACAGCCTCTTTTAAATGGCAAATATCGTATTCAAATAAGCAAGGTTGTTCATTTACATCATTTTCAGAGCGATTAAGACGGTTAATATATTTAAATACGTGGCAAGCACTATGTACACGTCTTGCCAATTGTTCGCTCTTCGTACTATTTTCAATGGCTCGTACAATAGATCTTTTCAGTAGGCAAATATCCATTTCAGATAAATGGTTTTGTTTAGTTAAAGTTTCATTCATTTAAATATCCTTGGTTGATTTTTGCTCACTGTTGCCACTGGCACCACTGTCTATTTCCTAACCACTTCCGCTGTGGGCGTGGTTGTTGATTGATTTTTGTTCACTGTTTACAGTGTAAACACTGTCTATTTCCTAACCAAATGCACCATTTGGGCAAGAAAATTTTGTCGAGCTTGCTTATTTACGCCATTTGTCTGCGGCGTGGTTTGTACCAACCGACTTGATAATTTGGGCTGATTGACTGCTGAGCCTGTATCGGTTTGCTGAGCTTTGCTTTGCATATAGGGCTTAAAGTTGCCTGATTTAGCTCGTTGAATGACGCTAAACAGATACCCCGCAGGCTTGCGAATTTCCTGTGTCGCCAGCCGTTCTTGCACCTCAAACAGCACCGCTTGTCGAGTTTCAGTATCCAATGTTTGCAGAGCAACGCTGATTTGTTGCATTTCAATCTGACTTAACTTCAATCCTTTCAAGGTGGTTAAATCAAGATTATCCAGTACAGTACTTGTACTTTTTATATGATCAGTACTAGTACTGTACTGAGCAGAGTTCCATTTCGGAACTGAGCCTAAAATCAAGGACTTATCGCCATTCTGCGAACTGAGTTCCCTATTGGAACTCGGTAAATCGTTCATTTTTTGACTGAGTTCCTGATGATTTTGACTAAGTTCCTTATTGGAACTTAGTAACTTTTGCTCCGTTTTCGCCATCGCCTTGGCTAAATTTTCCGATAAACTGACCGCTTGTGCGGCAGTCGGCAGAGCCGATTTCGACTGCTGGTAACGTTGGCGAATAACCTCAATATGCGAGACATAATGCCAAAGTTGAGCCTCTGGGCGTAAGATGTCATCAATAATGGCTGTGGCAACATCTTGCACCAGCGGATCTTGATGACGAGCCGATTTTTCCAGTAGGCGTAAATAATCATCGTTAAGTTGAATGCAGTCGCTCAAACTAAGCGGTTCGTCATTCATCACATATACATTACCTAGAACCTGTCCACGTTCGTTTCTGACGGTTTCACACAAGGTGAGCCAACGGGTCAACCGTAGCAGAAGTAGCGTTTGACTGACGACTTTGCGAGAGAGTAACTTGCCTTGAAAGGCACGATCCGATAGCCAAAGAGCCAATTCGTTGTAGCTCGGAAAAACCGAACCCTGAAATTGATGGGCATTCAGCTTAATCATTTGCCACGCCGTCTTTGCTCGTGGCGTTAAATAGGGATCGGTCAATAACCGTAACGGTACGGTTTCGTGCCGATTACCGACAAAAAGCAGACCTTGAAACGTACTTTTCTCTTCGTTTGGAAACTGTTTGGCTTTTTCTCTTAATTTCGTCTTGGCGATTTCCGCCTGCATCGCTATACTTTGCTCATTCATCTGACAGACCTCAAAAAGAAGATGGATATTTTTTTATTTAATGTGCCTCTTTATTCCACTGTGAAACCAACCGAGCCACTTCCGTCAAACTGACCTGTGATTCTTCGGCGATAAACATCAGTAATTCCAGACCTTCCTTGGTGGTTTCAACATCATATTCGAGGCTGGCACTATGTGTTTTCCAGAGTTCCCAAACTTTGATTTCTTCATCCTCCGAGGCATTTTTCTTTCTGCCCATTGATTCGTGAATACCAAGCAATTTTCGCCGTGCAGAAACTTCGGCTGAACTCCAAGCGAATCGTTTATGTAACATTTCAGATGACGCCCCAAGATGCAGTGCACGATCAATCATATTGCGTTCAAGCGTGTTTGCACGGGCAAGTTCAATCAGCTTCCACAAAGCATTATGATTGACGTGGATGCTGGCAAAAGAGGTGGCACTTTCACAAATATCTTGGATTTCACGGGTAGAAAGTGCGGCAATATCGGCTAATTCGGTTTCATCAAATCCCAGTTGGAGGCAGTAGCCAATTTCGCCTTTGCGAATGTGATTGAGTAACTCGGATATGATTGCTTGATTAAGGGTCGCATTGATCATTGTATTTCTCCTGTACGAGCTTGGCTGTGGATATAACGCACCAAGCGAATAAGACGGAAAAGGCGAACGAGTAGCAGATCAGAGAGTAACGGTTCTGCATCGGCTGAACCTAGTAACAAGCTACTGTCAAGAGAAGCAACCGCTGCGGACGATTGATCTGTTTCTGCCGTGGCTAACAGTGAAAGGGTAGAATGCACAAACTGGATAGTGAGTGTGGCATCAACATCCAGAGCGTTCACTTTGAAACCGTAATCTACGGGATCAGTAATAACGTGTTCAATTAAATGCCCGATGCCAACTTCTTCGGCAATATCTAAGGCAAGTGAGTAGGCTTCCATTTTGTGCTTACGAGCAGGGTGAATTTTCCAAATGTTGGTCACACCCTGTTTACCGACATTGGCAAATTCTAAGCCGTTAATCACCGCTTCCTCTTGGCGTTGAGCCTCAGGGTTCACCCCTGGTTGTAGCCCTAAATCGCCAAAATGTTGGGTAATGGCAGCGGTCAAATCGTCTTCTTCTGGGGCAGCCAAAGAAAAAGATGGCAATGTATGTACATCATCAGTATCTGCTGCATCAATGCTATCTACCTCATTTTCTGTGTCCGTGTCCTGTGGCAAAGACGATGAAGCTGAAACTGGGGCTGCATCAATCACATCTTCCGCAGGGACATTTTCTGACTTAGCAGGCTTTGTTTTAGGTTCTGCGGTTTTGGCTTGTTGTTGCTCATTGAGTTCCTGCACCCGAGCCTCACTTTCCATTGCTCGCTGAGCCAACTCACTTTCTTTTTCCATCAAGCGTTGCCGTTTCCGTTCTTCGAGGCTGATTTCTAGCTTCAATGTCTCATAGCCGACCTGGTAGCTAAATGCCTCAGAGATTTGAGTAATCAGCTGATCTTGAAAATCGGCGATGACAAAGTTTTCAGGGACTTCATCAAAAGAGGAAAGCGTATGCATCCATACTTCATCGAAGCTTTGTGCTGTGTCGATTTCAAGCTGGTACTTGTCCCACGAAGCATTGGCATTGCGATGAATTGCCAGTAATTTTTCGATCTGATGTTTTCCTAAACCACCAAGTAATATATTAGGGATATGAGGGTACAGATAAGTTAAGCATTGCTCCATTCGAGCAATAATCTGATTTGAAATTGGATACCCATCTTCCCCCAATTTTTCTGACAATCGGCGATGAGAGAATTTTTCTACATATTTTTCCTCATAAATGGCTTTTACCCGCTGAATGCCGAGGGCTTTCTCAATAAAAGAAAGCTCACCTCGCATATCATTTTCAGCAAGGTGTCCGATCAACATATTGAGTTCAGCGGTGGTATCGTTCTCTCCTCCTTGCCATGGCTTGAATACGCACTCAATCGACCAAAATCGAGGATCTTGGGTTTCCTTAAAGAGTTCATTCAAGGCTTGCAAGCGGGTATTTCCGCCGTCAGCGATGGTGTAAAAATCTTCCCCTGGACGTTGGGTTACGTTCGGGGCGTGATCTAAACCACGAGCCTTGATTGAAGCTTTAATTTCCTCATAAGCAGGATTCTTCGTCTTCCGAGGGTTGCCCTCGTACGGACGAAGTTTATCCAAAGTAACTACCACAAGCTGTTTCTGCGTACTACTTGCCATCATTGGTGCCATTTGATGATAGCTTGGTGAATGGTTTTTTATCGCAGGCTCTGTCAACTTCGCCAGCATATCTTGCTTACGAGCATCTTTATTTTTGCTGTTAATTAAAGGGTTATGTAGTGCCATTATGCTGATCCTAATTTTTCGTACTCGTCATCAGGGATGTTGGCAAATAAGCCAAATTCCCCTCTAAATTGCGTTAATATCGTGCCTGTTGGTCCGTTCCGCTGCTTACCGATAAGGATTTCAGCAATGCCTGGTAAATCTGTATTTTGGTGGTAAACCTCATCTCGGTAGATGAACAGCAGCAAGTCGGCATCTTGTTCCAGTGAGCCTGAATCCCGTAAATCGGACGGCATCGGACGCTTATCTGAACGCAGTTCCAAATTTCGATTAAGCTGTGAAAGGGCGATTACGGGGCAATTCATCTCTTTGGCAAGGGATTTCAGCGAACGCGAAATTTCAGCAATTTCCAAGTTGCGGTTACTGCTATTTTTCTGCTCAGGCACGCTCATCAGTTGCAGATAATCCACAATAATGACGGACGGTTCGCCATATTTTCGGGCGTTTCGTCTGGCACGAATGCGTAATGACTGAGGGGACAGATAGCTACTGTCGTCAATCAGCAAGCGGTTGTTCCAGTGGCTATGGATGTAGTTAAAGGCTTCGGAAAATCTCGCCCAATCCTCATCGCTCATTTCAGTAGGCTGGCGAATTTTGTTGATCGCCACCTGAGAACGCATCGACAGAAAGCGTTGCAAAATCTGATCCGCAGGCATTTCCAAGCTGTAATATTGGATAGGTTTGTCGGGTTGGCTTTCTAAGGCACTTTCGGCGAACGTCAGCGAGAGAGCGGTTTTCCCCATTGAGGGGCGAGCCGCTAAAATGATCAACTCGCCGTTTTGAGCCCCAGAGGTAGCACGATCTAGCCGTTCAATGCCAAATGCTGTGCCTGTGGTCGCCTTATTTTGCTCACAACTGCTGTTCATCTGCTGTATGACCTGAGCCAATACATCAGGTAATGAAACGATACTTTCTTGTTGCTGGTGATTGAAGGCGAGATCGGTCAGACGGCGTTCCGTGTGTTCTAACAAGGTGTCTAGTGATGTCTGGGAATTGACCTTCACCGCCTCAGTGCGTAAGTGCTGCCCCAGAGCAAACAACTCACGGGCTTGGCTGTCTCGGCGGACGATTTCCGCATAAGTAGCGATATTCGCCACACTTGGGGTGTTTTGGGATAATTCTGCTAAATAAGCCAGCCCACCGACTTCTTCCAAAATCGCTTTTTCCGCTAATTTCCGCTCTAAGGTCAATAAATCCACGGGCGAATTTGCCTCACACATTGCCTGAATGGTCGAGAAAATTTGCTGGTGAGCGTGAACGTAAAAATTTGATGGAGCCAGAATTTGGCTGACTTCGTCCCACTTTTCGTTATCAAGGAGCAAACCGCCTAACACGGCTTGCTCAGCTTCAATCGAGTAGTGGGTATTTATTGGCTGTGATTGCGTTTGATGTGCCATAAATTCCCCCTACTTAACCTTGAAATTTATCAGCCCATTGAGGAAAGAGCATCGAGCAAAGCAAGCGGATATTTTCCGCCTCTTTTTCACTATGACGATGCACAGGCAACGCACGACTTGCCGCTTCACGGTAGGCAACACGGTCGGGGATTTCAAAATTGAGCAAATCAATATGCTCATTATCGAGATCAGCAAAAATGTTGTAGAGCGTTTGCACCACTTCGTGGGCATCTTTGGTGCGGTCTAGGCAGTTGATCACTGCTTTTAACGGCGGTAATGCAATGCCGTATTGAGTAAAAATGTTGAGGTTTTCATAGAGGTTGAGCGTGCCACGCACAAATTCACGAGCGGATACCAGCTCAGGTTTGATCGGCGAAATGACCAAATCACTGGCAAGCACAGCCATATCCACGGTAATACCTCGGGTACCACGCGTATCAATGATGATGAGATCATAACCCTGAATTTTCTTGATAAGCCCATTAAATTTCAACACACCACCTGGCAGACTATTTAAGTCAGTAGTTAAGCGGTCGAGGGGATCGTTGGACTGGATAATGTCCAAATGCTCAAATTCAGTTTGGGAAATGAGTTGCTCAATCGGTAGGTCAGGACGAGCAAATAACTCGTAAATACCATAAGGCGATTGATGTTTAAGGTGGTAATAAGATGAAAGGGTAGGTTGTGTGTCTGTATCAATCATCAAGGTGTGAATACCGTGATCGGCACAAAACGCCCCGATATTCGCCACGTTGGTTGATTTGGTTACGCCACCTTTGGTGGACATTACAGTAACGATGAATGGTTTTTGAGATGTAACTTGCATAAGAAATCCTCTTAAAAAGAAAAAAATTAAGAGTTCCTAGCTAGAAGCAAGTTAAATATCAGATGAAATAAAGGATTTGGAGCGGGAAACGAGGCTCGAACTCGCGACCCCGACCTTGGCAAGGTCGTGCTCTACCAACTGAGCTATTCCCGCATCAAAGTGGTAAGTTTTGATGTGGTGCCCGAGGCCAGACTTGAACTGGCACGCCTCGAAAGGCGAGGGATTTTAAATCCCTTGCGTCTACCGATTCCGCCACTCGGGCAAATGGAGCGGGAAACGAGGCTCGAACTCGCGACCCCGACCTTGGCAAGGTCGTGCTCTACCAACTGAGCTATTCCCGCAAAAAACGCTACAAGAATAAGTAGCGTTGATGAGGGCGTATTTTAGGGATTTTTTTTGCCTTGTCAAATGAAAATAGCATTGAAAGTATTAGTTGTCGAATTTTTCATCTTTTAAATGGCGATCAGAAAAAATATAGAGCAATTTTTGCTCGGTAAATACTAGCACGGTTCTTGCCCTTTCCCACACAGGGATTTGTGCTTGTTGGTAAAGTTTTTTGATGTCCTCCCTTTGTGGGGTCTGGTAACGTTCTACTTTTCCAGAATGATAGAGTTTGATCGTTAGCTCACTTTGTTGTAACTCAGTCGGTAAATTCAAGCGGGTAGTTTGTCCATTTTTTTTGAAAGATAGGGTGGTTTGCAAATGGTTTAATTGCCCAAGATTATCGGGCAATGTTAACGATTGATGCGGTTTGAGTGTCGCTACGAAATGCTTAAAATCGTGTAGTGTAGGCGTTAAAAAAATCCGCTGCTGATAACGCCTTAGCCAAATTTTTCCCAGTTGCAGTTGAGGGTTTTTATCCTGTTTTGCTGAAATTAGCTGTTCGAGGATCTGTTGTAGTTGGGCAGTGGTTGGCATTGGGATTTGGTGGCGTGTGAGCCAGAGTCGAATTAGTTGCTTTTGTTTGGCGTGAGAAAAGTACGGAAATTCGGCGATATTGAGGGATTTGCGTTGAACATCGGCGAACTTGTTGAGTTCTTCCGCTAAAAGTTCTTCCAGCAGGGTTTGCTGTTCGGCACAATGTTGAGCGGAACGGGCGATCATCTGGTTGAAATGTTGCCAGCGTTGATTGAGGGCGGGCAAAATTTCATTTCGCAGGAAATTGCGGTCAAAATCGTTGATCTGGTTACTTTCGTCTTGGATATAGAGAAGATCTTGCTGTTTGGCATAGTTGATTAAATCTGCTTTGGAAATGCCTAGCAACGGGCGGAACAGGGTTAAATTTTGGCGATAACTGACCGCTTGCATTGCCGATAGCCCTTTCACGCCGCTACCTCTTTTGAGGGCGAGCAGAAAGGTTTCTGCCTGATCGTCTAAATGGTGGGCAGTAACTAAAATTTCATCGGCTTGGATCTGTTCGCCCAACGCCTGATAACGCGCCTCGCGGGCATTGCCCTCTACGCCCTTTTCCCCCTGCACTTTCACTTTTCGCACCACACAAGGGATTTGCCAACGCTGGCAGAGAGCGTGGCAAAAATCCGCCCAACTGTCCGCATTGGGGCTAAGCCCGTGATGAATGTGGATTGCTCGCACTTCAACATTGAGCTGGCGAAACAGATGCAACAGCACCACCGAATCCACCCCACCGCTTAGCCCAATCACAAAATGGGCGTGGGGGAAGTGCTGTTCAATTTGGGTTTGAAGATAGGTGCGTAAGTTGATCATTGCCGTGTGATTTTGCCAAAATTAGGGCGGAATAATGCCTTGTTTCTCGCTTTTTTGCAATCAAGGGGCTTGCCCTTGTAAGCGTTGCAACAGCCGATCCATTGCCCGATAGCCTAACGCTTCGGCCAAATGGGGTTGTTCGATCTGCTTTTGTTCGGCGAGGTCGGCAATGGTGCGAGCGACTTTCAAAATGCGATGATAGGCTCGCACCGAAAGCCCTAACTGGGTCAAAGCATTTTCCAGAAAAAGGGCATTTTGCGGCGACAAAGCACAATCTCGCTCAATCTCTTTGCTGGAAAGGTGGGCGTTGATTTTGCCCGCACGGTTGAGCTGAATTTCCCTCGCTTTTATCACTCTTTGTCGTAGCTGATCCGAACTTTCCCCCTGTTGTGCCTGACGCTGTTGCAACGCCCCTTTGGGCAGTAGTGGCACTTCAATTGAGAGATCAAACCGATCCAAAAACGGCCCTGACAAGCGGTTTAAATATCGCATAATTTGCTGGGGCGAGGTGCGATTGTGCGAGCCTTGATAATGCCCCGTGGGGCTAGGATTCATCGCTGCAATCAGTTGAAAACGGGCGGGAAAATAAACTTTGGCGTTTGCCCGTGAAATCACAATTTCCCCTGCTTCAAGGGGCTGACGCAGGGCATCTAGCACCTTTCGCTCAAATTCGGGCAGTTCGTCTAAAAACAGCACGCCATTGTGGGCGAGGGATATTTCCCCTGGTTTGGGAATTGTGCCGCCGCCCACCAATGCCACCATTGAGGCACTATGATGAGGGGAACGAAACGGGCGTTTTTTCCAGTTGTGGAAATTCAATTCATTCTGCACAAGGCTGGTAATTGAGGCGGTTTCAATCGCTTCCTCATCGCTCATTTCAGGTAGCAAGTCGGGCAAACGGCTTGCCAGCATTGTTTTGCCCGTGCCTGGTGGGCCGAGAAAAAGCAGGTTGTGCTGTCCGCTGGCGGCGATCAGTAAAGCCCGTTTGGCGTGCTGTTGTCCAATAATATCGGTCATATCACGGCTTGCAAGGGGTAGGATTTCTTCATTTTTCGGTAGTTGTTGAGCAATCGGCAGTTGCTCGCGTTTATTGAGAAAATTGACTACTTGCAACAACGAGCTGGCACAAAAGGTTTCGCAGTTTGAAACGAGGGAAGCCTCGTTACGATTTTGGCTGGCGATAATCATCTGTCGTTTGGCGTGCTGAGCGGAAATAATCGCAGGAATTACGCCGTGCACCCCTCGCAAAAAGCCCGTGAGAGCAAGTTCCCCCACAAATTCAAAGCGTTTTAATAGATCGGAATCGATCTGCCCCGAGGCGGCTAAGATCCCAATCGCAATCGGTAGATCAAACCGCCCACCCTCTTTGGGCAGATCGGCAGGGGCGAGGTTGATCGTAATCCTGCGAGCAGGAAAAATAAAATTGGCATTGATTAACGCACTTCGCACCCGATCTTGTGCCTCTTTCACGGTTTTTTCGGGCAAGCCCACCAGCGTTAAACCTGGGCTACCATTACTCAAATGCACCTCAATAGTTACCAACGGGGCTTGCACCCCGATTGACGCTCGACTAAAAACCACCGCTAACGACATTTTCACCCCCTTAAATTCGGCGAGATCCTAAGCAAAAACCGACCGCTTGCGTAGCGGAAAATTTCAATTAGTCGATCCACATCACAAAAATCGTGGTTTTGAGTGTTCATTTGGGCGGAAATTGACTATCATCACGCCATTTTGTGAAGAAGTTGAGGGCGAAATGAATCAGCAAGATGTGATCGTGGTTGGCGGTGGAATGGTGGGGGCAGCAACGGCGTTGGGGCTTGCCAAATTAGGCTTGAAAGTGGCGTTGTTGGAAAAAAATCCGCTGCCGACTTTTTCCGCCGAACAGCCCTATGATTTACGCATTTCGGCGATTAGTGTTGCGTCCGTTGCCTTACTTGAAAAATTAGGGGCGTGGAATTGGATTGAGAGCCAACGGGCTTGCCCCTATGATGGGTTAGAAACTTGGGAAATTGACGGCTTTAAAACCGCCTTTCACGCCAGCGATTTGGGGCGGGATAAACTCGGTTTTATGGTGGAAAATAATCTGATCCAACTTGCTTTATGGCGAGAATTGCAAGGCGAACCAAACTGCGTGCAAGCGGTGGGATTTTCAGAAATTTCCGCCGAACGAGTCGAGCAACAATGGCGGATTTGCGTTGATCAGCAAACTTATTCCGCCCCTTTGCTGATTGCAGCGGACGGGGCAAATTCCCAAGTGCGACAATGGGCGGGGATTGGGCTAACCAGTTGGCAATATCGCCAGCATTGCCTGCTCGCCACCGTCAAAACCGCTCAACCGCAGCAGAGCGTAACTTGGCAACAGTTTTTCCCTTCTGGGCCCCGTGCCTTTTTGCCATTGCAGGGCAATAATGGTTGCGTGGTTTGGTATGATTCGCCCCAACGGATCGCCCAATTAAAACAGCTTTCGCCGAGCCAACTTTCTGCGGAAATCATCAAACATTTTCCACCGTTGTTGGGGGATATTGAGGTGCAGCAGCAGGGCAGTTTTCCCCTCACGCGTCAGCACGCCCAACATTATGTCAAAAATGGCGTGGTGTTGGTGGGCGATGCGGCTCACACGATCAACCCCCTCGCAGGGCAGGGGGTGAATTTGGGCTTTAAAGATGTGAAAGTGTTACTCGATGTGATCGAACAAGCGGTCGGAAAAGGCAAAAATTTTGCCGATGAACAGATTTTGCTCGGCTACGAACGACAACGCAAGCCCGATAATTTGCTAATGCAAACGGGAATGGACGTGTTTTACAAGGCGTTCAAAACCGATCTGCTTCCCCTCAAAATTGCTCGAAATTTAGGCTTGCTGGTGGCGGAAAAGGTTTCGCCGATCAAGAAACACGCATTAAAGTACGCAGTTGGGCTATAATGGCGGAAAATTTTTGATAAAAAAACGAATGAAACGACCGCTTGCAATTTTTTTAATGGGTCCCACTGCCTCGGGCAAAACGGATTTGGCGATTGCTCTTCGCCAAACCTTGCCCGTTGAGGTGATTAGCGTAGATTCCGCCCTGATTTATCGAGGAATGGACATCGGCACGGCGAAACCTAGCCCTGCCGAACTCGCCCTTGCCCCTCACCGTCTGATTGATATTCTCGACCCGTCTGAAAGCTATTCGGCGATGAATTTCCGTGAAGATGCCCTGCGTGAAATGGCGGAAATTACCGCCCAAGGCAAAATTCCGCTGTTGGTGGGCGGCACAATGCTTTATTACAAAGCCTTGCTAGACGGGCTTTCGCCCCTGCCCTCGGCGGATACGGAAATCCGTGCCGAAATTGAACTCAAAGCGGAACAGATCGGCTGGGCGGGACTACATCAAGAATTATTGAAAATCGACCCCCTTGCAGGGCAACGGATCAACCCGAACGATAGCCAACGGATTAACCGTGCGTTGGAAGTGTTCTACATTTCGGGCAAAACAATGACGGAACTGACCGCCCAACAGGGGGAAACCTTGCCTTACGATCTGTTGCAGTTTGCGATTGCCCCGCAAGAGCGAGCGGTGCTACATCAACGGATCGAACAACGTTTTCAGAAAATGATCGCCCAAGGTTTTCAGCAAGAGGTGGAACGCCTTTATCAACGGGGCGATTTACACATTGATTTGCCCTCAATCCGCTGCGTTGGCTACCGCCAAATGTGGGAATTTTTGCAGGGCGAAATTTCCCTTGATGAAGCGATTTATAAGGGCATTTGTGCCACTCGCCAGCTCGCCAAACGCCAAATCACTTGGTTGCGAGGTTGGCAGAGTGAGTTGATTTGGCTGGATAGCCTCGACCCAGCGGGGGCGAAAGCGACCGTGCTAAACGAATGGCAAAAATACCATTCCGCTAATTGAAAAAAGGAACGAAAATGACCGCTTGTTTGAGCAAAGAAAGATTGAAAATCGGCTTGGTGTCGGTGTCCGACCGAGCCTCGCAGGGCGTGTATGCCGATCAAGGCATTCCCGAATTGCAACAATGGCTGGAAAAGGCATTAGTTGAGCCGTTTGAGCTGGAAACTCGCTTGATTCCCGATGAACAGCCGATCATTGAACAAACTTTGATTGAGCTAGCCGATCAACACCAATGCCATTTGGTTTTAACCACAGGTGGCACAGGACCAGCCAAGCGAGATGTTACCCCCGATGCCACCTTAGCGGTGGCGGATCGTGAAATGCCAGGCTTCGGCGAGCAGATGCGACAAGTGAGCCTACATTTTGTGCCAACGGCAATTCTCTCACGGCAAGTCGGGGCAATTCGCAATCAGTCGTTGATTCTCAATCTACCAGGGCAACCCAAAGCGATCAAAGAAACCCTCGAAGGGGTCAAAGACGAAAACGGCAAAACCTTGGTGCGAGGCATTTTTAGTGCCGTGCCATACTGCTTGCAGTTATTGAGTGAAATTTATATCGACACCAACCCAACAGTTTGTGAAAGTTTTAGACCAAAATCAGCAAGAAAAAATGAAAAATAATCAAAAAATAGAAATTAACGAGGATAATCGTGCAAACAAACAAACAAACAAACAAACAAACAAACAAACAAACGGTAAAAGTTTAACCATTGTCAGCGTAACGGGGCATCAAGGCTATGCTCAGGGTTCAGCTTATGCAATTGCTCGCAGTTATGAACAATTACAAGGCAAAATTGAAAATATAAAATGCCTCTTAATTAGCCCTGAAAAGCCCGAAGAATTAGCCGATTATATTTTACATTGCCCTTGTAAACCATTTAGTTATTTTGAATATAACATTTTTATGCTTTATTCATTGGGGCAGTTAATTGATACGGATTTTGCTCTTGTGGTGCAAAATGATGGCTGGGTTTTAAATGGCAATAATTGGCGAGATGAATTTTTGGATTACGATTATATCGGTGCTCCAATTGCTGGATTTATAGAGGTAGATCAGCATAATAAATTTATAAAATATCATGGTGATTATTTTTGGTTAAATCATTATAAGGAAACTAATTTAAACTTTAAAAACCATCAAAATGGTGGCTTTTCATTAAGAAGTAAGAAATTGCTAGATGCACCGAGAAAATTTAATCTAAAACTAGAGATGGATTCTCCAGATTTGTTTTATGATTATCCTTTGCAATTAAAATGGACAAATGTAGGGCATTTTGAAGATGTATATTTAATTGCTCTTCAAAGAGAATTCTTAGAAAGTCAAGGATTTCGATTTGCATCTCAAGAATTAGCTGCTTATTTCTCTATCAATGATCTATTACCACATTTAGAGTATGGTATTAGTTTGGATAATGTATTGGGAGGACATTTTGCATCAGGTTTAGTTTTAACTTCTAAGGAAAATGTCTATTTAGCCAAAAAATTATTTAATACGAGAGATGAATTAGTATCAGATTATATTATTCAAATGTTACTTAAGGCAGGGCATAATATTGTTATTCCAAATGATTTCTATTTAGAATAAGAAAATGAAGGATAAAAGCTTGGTGGTTTTTATCCTTCATAGTATTCCTATTTATTTTCTATGATTTTTTCGATCATTTCGACAAAGTTCTTACTTATTTCTTCGAAGCTAAATCTTTTGATTGCTTCTGGTAATAGCTTAATATAATTTTTTCTTTTTGTTTCGTTCGTCAATAGTTCATAAACTGTATCAACAAAAAGCTCTTCATCATCTAATGGTATTAGCCCACCATATTTTCCATTCGAGAGAATTTCTCTAGGTCCAGTAGGGCAATCCATTGCAACAACAGGAGTTCCACAGGCCATACTTTCTAGCAAAACAGTTGGTAATCCCTCAGATCTTGCAGTATGAATAAATAGTTTTGCGTTATGCATAAAAGGCAATGGATTTTTTCTAGAACCTAATAAAAAACATTCGTTCTCTAACTGAAGTTCTTTAATTTTTTCTTTGAGTAATACATAGCTTTCCCCTTCACCAATAATATAAAGTTTTTCCTTTATACCTTTTTGTTTAAGTTTTGAAAATATATTTAACATTGTAAGATGATTTTTATGACTTTCTTCTAGTCTTGCAACCTGTATGATATAATCTTGTTGCATTAATAATTTATCTTCCTCTGATATTTCTTCTGGAGAATTTAATTGCCTTTCAATTTTCTTTAAATCTAGTGGGTTATAAATACTGAGAACTTTTGTTTGATAATTTAATGAACGAATAAATTTTTCATAAAGATTTTTCATATCTTCACAAATAGTTACAACATAATCATATTTATTGATAAGATCTAAAGAAATTGGGCTTTCTTTTGCGTGTTTTTCCCAGTCAGTAAGATGTGTCCACTTCAATACAGGAACTGAAAAATTGAATTGATTTAATACTTGCCATCCATAATCTATAGATCTATAGAAAGTATTAAAATATATAACAACATCATAGCGTTTAGAGTTAGTAATTTCTAGGTAACGGTATTGCATTTTTTTTGCAATTTTTTGAAACATTCCTTGATAAAAAGTAATATTATTCTGATTGATTGATTGATTGATTGATTGATTGATTGATTGATTGATTGATTGATTGAAATGTAGAATTTCATTATTAAGAAACCATAAGAAATCTTCCTCAATATCCGTTAAGGGAGAGTGAATGCCAACTTTAGGTGATATACTGCCAATATTATGGGTTACTCTACGATCTTCTAATAGAAGATCCACTTCATAGTTAGTATGTTCAGCAATAAGATTTAAATAATTAATTAAAACAGTTTCTGCACCAGTCATAAATAATGTCGGGTGGATAAACAAGATTTTACGCATAATTTTCTCCAATGAAACAGATAATGTGAAGTTATTAGGAAACGTTATGAAATTTGTGTTATAATCCAATAATTGTTCATTTAACTAGGGTATTTATTATATGTTAGCTAGATCAAAAAGTCTAACAATTGTCAGTGTAACTGGACATCAAGATTATGCCCAAAGTTCAAGTTATGCTGTTCAACGAAGTTATTTAGAATTAAGAGAGAGAATCGAAAATTTAAGATGTTTGTTAGTTAGCCCAGAAAGACCACAGGATTGTCCTGATTATATTCAGCATATTCCTTGTAAGCCTTTTGGCTATTTAGAATATAGCCTTTTTATGATTTATTCGCTGGGTCAGTTAATTGACTCTGATTATTGTTTAATTGTACAGAATGATGGTTGGGTTGTAGATGGCTCAAAATGGCGTGATGAATTTTTTAATTATGATTATATTGGTGGACCCATTCTTAATTTATTAGAGTTTAAAGAAGGGCGGTTTTTCCAACGTTTACATTTCTCTGAGTGGGAAAAGTATTGGCAAGATATGCCTGCTCATTTGGTTGAATATCAAAATGGTGGCTTTTGTCTACGTAGTCGGAAATTATTAAATGCACCTAGAGAATTGGGGCTTAATTTAGAAATTGCTCCACCATTATCAATATCTCCTGATGGGGTTGCTTCATTTAAATGGGAGAACGATGGAATACATTTAGAGGATTTCTGGTTATGTGGTTACAAGCGAGTAGAATTAGAAAATTATGGTATTCGGTTCGCACCACAGAAATTGGCTGGATATTTTGCAACGGATAGAACATATTATCAGTTTAAACACGGAATACCCTTAAATGAGGTAATGGGGGGACATTTTGGTACAGATATTATATTGAATGGTGTAAATGATATTTATATGAAAAATCCGTTAATTTTTATCAATTATACATCAATGATAAATAGTGAGTTTTTTCAACGTTTTTTCCGCTTAGGATATAATATTCAAATATCTAATGAGCATCTTAATTATTTAAAAAGTCGAGGATAATAATGAAAAAAATCGAAGCCATTATTAAACCGTTCAAATTGGACGATGTGCGTGAAGCCTTGACGGACGTGGGAATTACGGGAATGACCGTGTCGGAAGTGAAAGGTTTTGGTCGCCAAAAAGGGCATACGGAACTTTACCGTGGGGCGGAATATGCGATTGATTTCCTGCCGAAAATGAAGCTCGAAATCATCGTGGCGGACGAGCAAGTGGACGCTTGCATTGAAGCGATCATCGACACCGCCCAAACGGGTAAAATCGGCGACGGCAAAATTTTCGTGTATGATGTGGAACGTGTGATCCGCATCCGCACGGGCGAGGAAAACGAAGAGGCGATCTAACCGCAAGGGGTAGGATTTTGCGAAATTTCTCGGAATCCTACCCCTTGCAACCCCTAGCACGGCAAGCCGTACTAGGTTATCAATGAGTAAGGGACGTTGTCCCTGTTAATCCCCCGTCATTTTGCGTTGAGCGGTTTCGTGAATTTCAAGGGCGATTTGTACTGTTTGAGCTTGCGAAGCAAGCGAGTTTACAAATCGACCGTAGAAATTAGAAACAAGCGAAACAAAGCAAAATGTTCGGGGTGTGTTTCTTTGGTTACTTTTTTTGCACAAGCAAAGAAAGTAACGAAATATGAGGAAAAAATGAAATTAAAATCTGGTTTATCTTGGCTTTGGCTAAGTATCGCAACTTGTGCCTTTGATCTTTTTATTAAATATGTGGTGGTGCAACGTTTTGAGTTGTACGAAAGCATCAACGTGCTGCCGATTTTCAACCTGACTTACGTTCGCAACTACGGGGCAGCGTTTAGTTTTCTTGCCGATCATTCGGGCTGGCAGCGTTACCTTTTCATCATTTTAGCGGTGGTGATTTCGGGGGCGATGATCTATTTTCTGGCTAAAAATAGTGCCTCGAAGCGGTTGGAAAATATCGGCTATGCGTTAGTGATTGGTGGGGCGTGGGCGAATGGGATCGATCGTGCTTACAACGGCTATGTGGTTGATTATCTTGACTTTTTCTGGCAAAACTGGCACTACCCAACCTTCAATATCGCCGATATTTGGATTGTGTCGGGGGCGTGTTTGTTGGTGTTGGAATCTTTCCTAGACGGCAAAAAAGCGAACAAAGGGTAAGCGAATGAACATTTTATTAGCCAATCCACGAGGATTTTGTGCAGGGGTGGATCGTGCGATTTCGATTGTGGAACTCGCCCTTGAAATTCACGGCTCGCCGATTTACGTTCGCCACGAGGTGGTGCATAACCGTTTTGTGGTGGACGGTTTGAAGCAGAAAGGGGCGATTTTTGTGGAAGAGTTGGACGAAGTGCCAGACGATTCGATTGTGATTTTCTCGGCTCACGGCGTGTCGCAAGCGGTGCGACAAGAGGCGAGAAGACGCAATCTCAAAGTGTTTGATGCGACTTGTCCGCTCGTTACCAAAGTGCATATGCAGGTGGCGAGAGCGAGCCGTAAAGGAACGAAAGCGATTTTGATCGGACACGAGGGACACCCCGAAGTGGAAGGCACAATGGGGCAATACGACAACAACGAGGGCGGCATTTTTTTGGTGGAATCGGTGGAAGATATTGCCAAATTGCCTGTGTCGCAAAGCGATGAACTCACTTTTATGACCCAAACTACCCTCTCGATTGACGATACAAGCGATGTGATCGAGGCGTTGAAAAGCAAATATCCTGCGATTCAAGGTCCTCGCAAAAACGACATCTGCTACGCCACCACCAACCGCCAACAAGCGGTGCGAGAGCTGGCGAAACAGTCGCAGTTGGTGCTGGTGGTCGGATCGAAAAATTCCTCAAATTCCAACCGCTTGGCGGAACTTGCCTCACGAATGGGCGTGCCATCTCGCTTGATTGACGGGCCGCAGGATATTGATCCTGCGTGGCTGAACGGTGTGCAAACCATCGGCATCACCGCAGGGGCTTCCGCCCCCGAAGTGCTGGTGCAATCAGTGGTGGCTCACCTGCAAACCCTTGGGGTGCAAAGCGTCAGGGAGTTAGAGGGCTGCGAAGAAAACACCGTATTTGAAGTGCCAAAAGAGTTAAGAATACACGAGGTGAAATGATGAACCGTTTTAAAATTGAATGGGCGTGTCGGCGTGGAATGCGTGAACTCGACAAAATGATTATGCCGTTTTACCAAAACCATTTTGATGAACTGAGCGAAGCCCAACAGCAAACTTTTGTGGAAATGCTCAACTACACCGACCCTGAACTATTCCGCTGGTTTATGCACCAAATCCCCGCCCCCACCGAGGAAATGGGCAAGTTGATTGAATTGATTCGGTCTAAGATTGAGAAATAAAAAAATCTGCTTAGTTTTTTGCCCCCTACCCCCTGCTACGCAGGGTACTTCCCCCGGAAGCGGGGGAAGATCGGTTCGTCCTTACTAATGAAGAAAGATCTTAGAATTTCTAACGAGCAAGATCTGCCCCCGCTTGCGGGGGAAGTACCGCCGTAGGTGGGGTAGGGGGCAACAAGCGGTAGGATTTCACGAAATTTTGCCTATCTTTGCCAACTACTTCACTTCCGATATTTCTGATAATTCAACTGTAACCACTGCAAGCCGACCACGGCGATGACATTGTCGATTTTGCCTTCGCAAAGCCATTGGTAGGCTTGTTCACGGCTGACGACGTGTACCAAAATATCTTCGTTTTCTTCGGGTAAGCCGTAAATACCGCCCACTTTTGAGCTATCCACCAAACCTAAAAAGAGGTGTAGCCGTTCCACCGTGCCACCAGGGCTGTCCCATACGCTGATGGCGTGTTCAATGTGCTGCACGGTTAGCCCTGCTTCCTCTTGGCTTTCGCGAATGGCGACTTGCTCGGGGGATTCATCGGTGTCGATCATTCCTGCAATCAACTCTAACAACCACGGCGAATTTTCCGCCTTTTCATCGTAAGCCCCAATTCGCACCTGCTCGACCAGCACCACATTATCCAACACGGGATCGTAGGCGATTAACGCTGAAGCTGCCCCTTTGATTAACAGTTCTCGCACTACCTCGCCGCTCACGCCCCCTGAAAAAAGTTTGTGGCGGAAATGCACCCGTTGAAATTCAAAATGCCCTTGATAAACCGTTTCACGTTTAATAATTTCTAAATCATTTTTTGAAAATTGAAGAATGTTTGCCATTTTTTAATACCTTTAATTTACTTGATAAATAAGGGGAAGTTCATTTTCGATTAAATTAAATTGATGATTTTGCCATTGGGATAATTTCGCTTGCAGTAAACCTTGTTGATAAAAATAACCGAGATAAAACGGAAAATTATCATAAAAATGAAAATAGCCTTTGGGGCAATAATCGGAATAAATGGTTTGCTGTTGCGGAAAATGTTTCACTTCCGATAATTTAATAATGCCAACCCCTTGTGATTTCAAAACCGCTTCCCGTAAGCACCAGCTTAAATAAAAATCATTTTTGAGTTTATTTTGGCTAAGTTTTTCTGAGGCAAGAAAATAATCTTTTTCCGTTTGATTAGCGTAATACTCAATTAAATTTTGGTAACGGCGTGTTTTTAGCGGATGTTCAATATCAATCCCCACTTTTTTCGGTTGTTCCGACCAACAAAAAATAACCGCAACCCACTCGCCAGAGTGGCTGATATTAAAATCAACCTGCGGATTTTGAATAAAAGGGCGACCGCTTTCGGTTCTTTTTATTTCAGAAAGTTGGGCGAGGGGAATTTGATATTTTTGAAAAAGTTGCCCTAATAAAAAATTCGCCATTCGGCGACTTTTCCATTTATTGATTTGGTGCGGGGCGAGTTGGTTCGGCATTGGCGGATAGTCAAAATCCGCCGAAATTGGCTCATCATTATGGGCGAAAACCACCTCGACAGTCCCTTGCAAGGGGTAGGATTTTTCCAAATTTTCGTTGGCTACGCCCATTGTGCAAATTCCCGATAATCGTGCAGTTCTGGGAACTGTTTCAGCCATTTTTGCCATTGGATTTTGTCGATTTCAATCTCGATCAAGCAGTCGCCAAATTCGTTAAATTGCTCGTTTTTAATGCAATTTTGCAAACGAAATTGGGTGTAAATCTGCCCTGCGGTAGCGGGCAATAACAGGGTTTCGCGGGTGTGTTTGTTGCGTAGTCGCTCTTGAATGGCTTGATAAAGTAATTCCACCCCCTCGCCCGTGTGGGCGGAAAGATAAACCGCAATCGGCTCGCCCTTGTCGTTGCGTTCGATGTGCGGCTCAACCCCCGCCAGTTTGTCGATTTTGTTAAACACCAACAAGGTCGGAATATCCAACGCCCCGATTTCGTCCAGCACTAAATTGACCGCATCAATGTTTTCGTTTTTGCGTTCGTCCGCCCCATCAATCACGTGCAGCAACAGGGTGGCTTCGCAGGTTTCTTGCAGGGTCGATTTGAACGCAGACACCAAATCGTGCGGCAGAAAACGGATAAAGCCGACCGTGTCGGCGAGGATCGTGGTGCCGACATCTTGGATCTGCATTTTGCGTAAGGTGGGATCAAGGGTGGCGAACAGTTGATCGGCGGCATAAACCCCTGCGTTGGTAATTGCATTGAACAGGGTGGATTTGCCTGCGTTGGTGTAACCCACCAGCGAAATGGTGGGAATATCCGCCTTTTGGCGAGTTTTGCGGTTTTGATCTCGCTGTTTGCTCACTTTTTCAAGGCGATTTTGCAGTTGCTGGATTCGCACTTTAATCAAACGGCGATCTGTTTCCAACTGGGTTTCCCCTGGTCCTCGTAAGCCGACCGCCCCGCCTTTTTGCTGATCTTGATTGCCCAAACGGCGAACCAAGCGGGTGGATAAATGGCGAAGTTGGGCGAGTTCCACCTGCAATTTGCCCTCGTGGGATCTGGCTCGCTGGGCGAAAATATCCAAAATTAAGCCCGTGCGATCCACCACCCGACATTCGCACAATGCCTGTAAATTTCGGCTTTGAGCAGGGCTAAGTTGATGATTTACCAACACCACCGTTGCCCCAAATTCCTCAACCGCCTGAGCGATTTCTTCCGCCTTGCCTTGCCCGACAAAGTATTTGATGTGGGGGGCAGAGCGAGAAGTAGTTAGTGTGGCTAAAATTTCCACCCCTGCCGATTCCGCGAGGGTTTGAAATTCGGCTAAATTCTCAATATCTTTGGTTTGCGACAGAAAAGTATGCACCAAAATCGCCCGATCTTGCTGATGGGAAAGCTGTTTGGTAGGGGGATTTTCAGGGGAAAGAAAGCCAAACGTAGCATCCGTGTCCGCTACGTTTGGCAAAGGATCATCAAAAGAAAGTGAAGTGTTAATACGCAATTATTCCGCTTTTTCTGCCACCGATTCAGCTTGGGCAGCTTGATGATGTTGCTGATGACCTGCGTGATGATTATTGTTGTGCGACACCGAGCGAGCAGGCACGACCGTTGAAATGGCGTGTTTGTAAACCATTTGGCTCACGGTGTTTTTCAATAAAATCACGAATTGGTCGAATGATTCGATTTGACCTTGCAATTTGATCCCATTCACAAGGTAGATTGAAACAGGGATACGTTCACGGCGAAGTGCGTTCAAATAAGGATCTTGTAAAGATTGACCTTTTGCCATTTTTCTTTTCCTTCTTATTGTTGTTGATTGTCAGTTGATGGTGTGCCAAAGGCGGTGGGATTTTAGCACAGTTTTAGCCAAAGGGGGAAATTCTCTTTACAAATGACCGCTTGCAAGGGGTGAGATTTCTGAAAATTTTGCAAAACGTCCTTTTCGTTTTTTGTGGTAAGATACGCAAATTCAATGTTAGATAAAAAGGTAATCACAATGACCAAACCTATCGTATTTAGTGGCGTTCAACCCTCTGGCGAATTAACCCTCGGCAACTATTTGGGGGCGTTACGCCAATGGACGAAAATGCAGGACGACTACGAATGTCTGTTCTGCATTGTGGATCTGCACGCGATCACCGTTCGTCAAGATCCCGAAGCGTTACGCAAAGCGACCCTCGACACCCTCGCCCTTTACCTTGCGTGTGGGATCGACCCGAAAAAAAGCACTATTTTTATTCAATCCCACGTCCCAGAACATAGCCAATTAGCGTGGATTTTGAACTGCTATACCTACTTCGGCGAAATGAGCCGAATGACCCAATTCAAAGATAAATCGGCTCGCTACGAAGAAAATGTGAATGTCGGCTTGTTCACTTACCCCGTGCTAATGGCGGCGGATATTTTGCTCTACCAAGCCAACCAAGTGCCAGTCGGCGATGACCAAAAACAGCATCTCGAAATCACCCGTGATATTGCGAACCGCTTCAACGCTCTCTACGGCAAAAAAGACGCCGACGGCAACCTTGTGCAACCTGTGTTCGCCGTGCCAGAAGTCTTTATCGCCAAAACAGGGGCGAGAGTGATGTCGCTACTCGAACCGACCAAAAAAATGTCGAAATCCGACGACAACCGCAACAACGTGATCGGCTTGTTGGAAGACCCGAAATCAGTGGCGAAGAAAATCAAACGTGCGATGACCGATGGCGATGAGCCACCAGTGGTGCGTTATGATGTGCAAAACAAAGCAGGCGTGTCCAACTTGTTGGATATTTTGGCAAGCGTAACGGGCAAAACCATTCCACAACTAGAAGCAGAATTTGAGGGCAAAATGTACGGGCACCTCAAAACCGCCGTGGCGGACGAAGTTTCCGCAATGCTCAGCGAATTGCAAGAACGCTACCACCACTACCGTAACAACGAAGCCCTGCTCGAACAGATCTTCCGTGAAGGGGCGGAAAAGGCAAGAACCAAAGCCAAAGCGACCCTTGACGAAGTGTATAAATTAGTTGGCTTTGTACAATAACTTCCAAGCGGTGGGATTTTCTGAAAAATCTCACCCCTTGCAATTACATTAAAAAAGGAACATCAAATGTTTGTAGAAATTTTCGGTCGAATGACCTGCCCATACTGCGTGCGAGCCAAACAACTCGCCGAAAAAATGAAAACCGAATTAACGGATTTCGATTTTGAATTTATCGATATGATCGAAAAAGGCATCAGCAAAGAAGATCTCGAACCCCGTGTCGGCAAACCAGTTGCCACCGTGCCACAAATCTTCCTCGACAACGTTCACGTTGGCGGCTGCACCGACTTCCAAGCCCTCGTTAAAGAACGGTTTGGGATTGAGGTTTAACCCTATCAAAAAAGCGAGAGTTTCTCGCTTTTATTTTTTTAGGGGTTACAAACAAATCCCAACACTAAACAGTAAATTGGTAATTAACGCCAAGCCTGCCATTTGTCCGAGTAGGGGGCGAAGTTCGGTGGGATCTTTGTGGCGGTAAACAAAAAGGGCGTGTTTGATTAACAGCGGTAGGGTGAGCAAAAACAGGAAATTTGCCCAACTTTGGAAAGTAAATAGCACAAAAATTAAGTAGAAAAGCACCGCTAGTGAGAGTAAGGCGAGGTGGTAACGGCGACCGTTTTCGCCCCCAATTCTCACGATTAAGGTGTTTTTGCCTGCTTTTTTATCTTGCTCAATATCCCTCAAATTATTGATATTGAGTACCGCCACCGAGAACAATCCGCAGCCGAATGCAGGCAGTAAAATATCCGCAGGCAAGCGGTGGGTTTGTAAGTAAAATGTACCAAGCACCGCCAAAAAGCCGAAGAAAATCAGCACCGAAATATCGCCCAAACCTAAGTAGCCGTAAGGTTTTTTGCCCACGGTGTAGGTAATCGCCGCCACAATCGCCAACCCCCCTAATCCTGAAAAAATCAACAGATCTTGCACGTTTTGATAGGCGTAGCCAATGAGGGTAGCCCCCGATAAAAAGGCAAGCCCACCCACTACAAACAGAGATTTTTTCAATTGCTCGCCCGAGATTGCCCCCTGCTGAATGGCACGCAATGGTCCAATTCGCTCGGCGGTGTCCGAGCCTTTCACGTGGTCGCCGTAGTCGTTGGCGAAATTGGATAGGATTTGCAACAAAATCGTGGTTAAAAAGGCGAGTAAAGTGGTTATCAGGTCAAATTGCCCTGCTCGAAATGCCAATGCCGAGCCGACAATAATCGAGGCTAACGCCAGTGGTAAGGTTTTAGGGCGAGCGGTGCTAAACCAAATCGAAAAAGGGGAAGTTTTATTCATAAACAAAAAAATTGAAGCAGAGTCTTTGAAAATGGCGTAGTTTATTACAAAATGCCCGACTATATTTTGATTTTTCTCACAAAAAGCGATTTTTATGCCAGAGATCACACCACTTTGCTTGAATCCGATTGGGATTTTGCACAGCCCCTACGATGAAAAATTTTCCGTGCCTCGCCAGCCCGATTTAGTGCGAGAGGGCAAGGGAATGTTGCGTTTGTTGCCGCCCTACAACAGCCCTGATGCAGTGCGAGGGCTGGAACAATTTAGCCATTTGTGGTTGATTTTTCAGTTCCACCAAATCCCCGAACGAGAATGGCACGCCACCGTGCGACCGCCGCGTTTGGGGGGGAATGAGCGTGTCGGCGTATTCGCCAGCCGTGCCACCCACCGCCCCAATCCGCTCGGACTATCCAAAGTGGCGTTAGAGGGAATCGAAATTCGTCAGGGCGAAGTGTGGCTGAAATTGGGTAGTGTCGATTTAGTGAACGGCACGCCGATTTTCGACATCAAACCCTACCTCGCCTACGCCGACAGCGAACCCAACGCCAAATCGGGTTTCGCCCAACACAAACCACAAGCGAAATTACGGGTGCAATTCAGCGAAAACGCCCTGCAAGCGGTGCGATCCTGCCGAAATTTTGCCAAATTTGGGATTGCCGACCCGATCACCTTTATCACGGACGTGATCGCCCAAGATCCCCGCCCTGCCTACCAACAGGGCAAACCGTCAAACCGCATTTACGGAATGAGCCTCGCAGGGGTGAATGTGCGTTGGAAAATCCATTTTGAACAAATGGATTTAGTTGAGGTCATAGCGGTGGATTAAATTTAACGTCTCTATTGTTGGACTTTTTATATTAAACACTCTCTCCCACTCGTGGGAGAGAGACCGCTTGAAATACGTTCAGTATTTCAAGCAGAGAGAGGGCTACAAGCGGTTAGATTTTTGTAAATTTTGCCCTCTCCCTGATTTTTCTTCTCAACGAAGAAAAATCTGTCCCTCTCCCGTAAACGGTAGAGGGTTAGATTATTGGCTATATCTAAAATTAAGGATAATCTCAAAATGAAATTCAAAAAATATCTCGCAATCCTACCCCTTGCATTCGCTTCATTAGTAGCGACCGCCGAAAGCAACGCCCCCGCCACCAAAAGCAACGGCTCAACTTTTTCCTTTGCAACGGAAATCAACCGCACGGTGGATAACGATTTAATGCAAGCGGTGGTTTTCAGCCGAAAAACAGGCAAATCCTTGCCAGAGTTGCGTCAGGCGGTGTCCAGTTCCCTCAACAAAGTGCTGGAAGAAGCGAAAAAACAGCCGAGCATTGAAATTCAAGCGGACGGCGTAACCAACTACGCCAACTACAACGCCAAAAATAAAGTGGAAGGCTGGGTGGCAGAGGGGCGGATTTTCCTCAAAGGCAAAGATTTTGAGGCAATCGCCAAAGTGCTAGAAAATTTGGGCGAGAATGTGGCGATTAGCGATATTTCGTTCAGCGTGTCCCCTGAAAAAATGGCAGCCTTGGAAGATGAGATGACCCTTGAAGCGATCAAGCAATTCCAACGCAAGGCGGAAGTGATCCGCAAAGGCTTAAATGCCAAAGGTTATCGCTTAGGCAATGTGAATTTGGAAACCCCAAACGGCGAGCAGAATTTCGCCCGCCCAATCGCCTATATGGCAAAATCTGAGATGGCTGAGGATAGTGCAATGCCAATGGAAAGTGGCAAAGCGACCATTTCTGCCCGAGCTTCTGGCACGATTGAGATTGAGCAGTAGATTACATCATTTTATGTTTCCTGTGTCTTTCATCAGAAAAATAATCTGATTTAAGTACAATTTACGCTAAAATGCCGTTCCTATTTGAACGGCATTTTTTTACGAAATTTTGAGGAAAGAATGATGAAAATATTGATGAAACTCGTGGCGTTATTTGCGATTTGTTCCACCTTATCGGGCTGTTTGGTAACGACTGTAGTTGGGGCGGCGGCTTCGGCAGTCGGCACAGCGGTGGGAACAGCGGTCGATGTGGTTGATGCGGTAACGCCTGATATTACCGACTAACAAGCGGTAGGATTTTTGAAAAATTTAAGGGTCGCAATGGCGACCCTTATTTTATGGATTCAACAAAAACACCCCTTTTTGTTGTAGTTCGATGAAATGCTCGGTTTGGGTTTCATCGTAATCCATTGGGTTGAGGTTGATGAGAATTTCCTTGCCTTGCCAGAGGGCGACGATTTCCCAGTAAGCCCCCATATAGACGGCACTTTTGATTGTGGCTCGTTGGGCGGGTGAGCCTTGTTGGGCGAGGCGGACGGCTTCGGGGCGGATGCCGACTAAGCATTCGCCGTCTGCGACACCGAATTTATCGCTGTTCGGCAGGTTGAAATGAAATTCGCCGAGTTGGATTTGATCCCCCTGTTTTTGGGCGGGCAAAATGGTCGATTCGCCCATAAAGTTCGCCAAAAAGAGCGAGTTCGGTTGCAGATAGAGATTTTTCGCTGTGTCTTTTTGTTTGATAACGCCCTTATCCATTACGATCACTTCGTCCGACACCGCAAAGGCTTCGGTTTGGTCGTGGGTAACGTAGAGGGAGGTGATATTGAGCCGTTGTTGTAGCTCACGGATTTTTTCACGCATTGAGCGGCGAAGATTGGCGTCGAGGTTGCTCAATGGTTCATCGAATAACAGCACTTTCGGCTTTAAAATCAAGGCTCGGGCGAGGGCGACACGCTGTTGCTGACCGCCTGAAATTTGATCGACAAAGCGATCTTCAAAGCCCGCCAAATCCACCAATTCCAACGCTTCTTTGACCCGTTGCTGGCGTTCCGCTTTTGGCACGCCTTGCATTTTCAAGCCGTAGCCCACGTTGTCGCCAATCGACATATGCGGAAACAGAGCGTAGGATTGAAACACAATGCAAATGTCCCGTTGCTGAATGGAATTGTGGGTAACATCTTCGCCGTCAATTAAAATCTGACCGCTTGTCGGGTTTTCCAATCCTGCCACCAAACGTAGCACGGTGGTTTTGCCACAGCCCGAAGGCCCGAGTAGCGTAACCATTGAGCCTTTTTTGATGGTGAGATTGAGGTTATCAATCACGGTCGCTTTGCCGAAGGATTTGGTTACATTTTTCAGCACTAAAAAATCGTTGTTATTGTTCATTTTTTATCCTTAATTCATTTTTTTCGCTTTTGAGCGAGCCACACGGCTATCGCCCACAATCCAGTCAAACAAGAAAATAATTGCCATCATTACCACGATCAAAATCGAGCCGTAGGCAATCGCCACCCCATATTCGCCGTCTTCGACACGGTTGAGAATGTAAGAGGTCGCTACACGCGTGTCGGCGGTAACGAGGAACACAATCGCACTCACGGTGGTCATCGCTCGCACAAAGCTGGTTACGAGGGCGGATAATAACGCAGGTTTGAGCAATGGCAACACGATAAATAGAATGGTTTTGAACGATCCCGATTTGAGCGAGAGCGAGGCTTCATCGAGGGATTTATCCAACTGCCCCAAGCCTGCAATCGCGGCACGCATTCCCACGGGCATATTCCGCATTACCATTGATAGCACGATGATGATCCCCGTTCCCGTCAGATAAATCGGGGCGTTGTTAAAGGCGAGAATGTAAGACACGCCCGCCACCGTGCCAGGTACGGCGAAGCAGAGCAGGGTCAAAAATTCGAGGGTTTTCTTGCCCTTAAATTGACGGCGAACCGTTACATAGGCGATCAACAACCCAAACAAGGCGGTGATCGGGGCAGCGGAAGCGGCGAAAATCACTGTTTGAATCAGTGAAGGCCACGCCCCATCGCTAAATCCTTGCCCGAATAGGGTTTTGTAATTATCGAGGGTGAGGGTGTAATCCACCCCCCAGTTTACCGTGAAACTGCCGTAGAAAATACTGCCGTAAAGCACCACGTTAAACAACACCCAAAACGCCAAGGTGCAAATAATTGCCGATTTCATACCGCTTGGTAGCTCTTGCACATCGCCACGGTAGGATTTGCCCGAAACGGTAACGTAGGAACGGTTGCCGATCCAGAGATATTGCACCACAAAAATGGCGAGTGAAAAGACGAGCAAAATCGTGCCAAGGGTGCTTGCCGAGGCATAATCCAGTTGCGAGCCTGCGATGTAGAAATAGATTTGGGTCGCAATCACGTCAAAGCTACCGCCCAGCACCAACGGGGTTGAGAAGTCGGCGAGGGATTGAATCACCACCACCAAAAACGAGTTCGCCAAGGCAGGTTTGAGCAACGGGAAAATAATGTGCCAAAAGGCTTGATAGCGGTTAGATCGCAGCGTATAAGCCGCTTCCTCAACGGACGGATGAATCGACTTCAACGCCCCCTCTAAAATCATAAAGGACATTGGCGTGAGGGCGAGGGTGTGGGCGATCACAATCCCCGTGAAGCCATAGAGCCAGTTACTGCTGAACCCTAAATAATCGACCAAAAAGCCCGTAACATAGCCCGAACGCCCGAGCATCAGCGTTACCCCCAAGCCCACTACAAAGGGCGGGGTTACAATCGGTAAAATCGAGAAAATTTTGCCGATGAAAGCGGTGCGTTTCGCAATGCGAGTGGTGTAGAGGGCGAACGCCAAGCCGAACAGGGTGGAAAGCACCCCCACCGTCCCCGCCACCGCCAGCGAGTTCCCCACCACACGGCGAACATAAGGCTGCTGCACAATGTTCAGCACTTGGCTCGGCACAAATTCGCTGCCGTTGTAGAACATCGAAATAAAAATCGCGAGGGTCGGATAAACGATAAAAAAGAAAATCAGCAAAATAATGCAGATTAGGCTGGCGATCACAAAGCGATCCCCCTGCATTACTTTGAGATTGGCGAGGGCGTTGGTGGCAACCGCAATCAGGGCGATAATCAACGGCAACACCGCATAACCAAAGCTCACTTTGGCGATAATCGCCGACACAAACAGATAAAGGAACAGCACCGCCACCCCGATTAAATCGAGCTTATCCTGCGATTTTCCTTTCGGAATGAGGAAAAAAATCAGCGGTAAAAACCACGTCCACGCCAGCCCGAAATTCGCCCAGCCCATTGCGGACAAAATTTCAGCACGCGTGGATTCAAACAATCCATAATCAAGGGCTTGTGAGGGCAACCCCACAAATCCCAAAATAGCAAGCCCCACCCAAAACAGCGGACGGGCAAAAAATGATGTTGGCATAAGACCTCTTTAAACAGCTGACAAGCGGTTAGATAATTCAAAATTTCGTATTATTTTTTCAAAGATAAAATACAGCCCAGTACAACCACCAAAGCACCAATGCCTTGATATAAGGTAAGGGTTTCGCCTAGGGTAAAATAACCGACCAACGCCGTAGATAATGGCACAAGAAGTTGAACGACATTGAACACCACTACCCCTTGCTTTTGCACGATATAAAACGCCATTAACATTCCCGTCAGCATTCCGTAAATTCCCGCTAAACTGAGGGCGAGCAGCAGGCTGGTGCTGACGTTTTGTAATTGAGCCAGTTGCCCCGTATAGCTCGCTAAACCTAAATAGCAAAAGCCCGATAAGGTGGCGGTGGATGCACTAATCACAAGGGTGTGCAGCTTTTTGGCAACCTGTTTTACGATAAGATTTTGAATCGACTGAACCAAGATCGCAATCGTCAAAAATAATGCCCCTAACAAAAAATGGCTTTCGCTAGTGGCTTGGTTTCCATTGATCACGAAAATTAACGAACCCACGATCGCGAATAAACTGCCGATGTAGAAATGCTTTTGCTTGGCTTTGGCTCTTTCGTCTTAGAAAAAGATCGCCGCCATTATAATGGATAACGGCATCGCTAATACGCTGAAAATACTACCTGAAAGAGCAGAGGTGTATTTCAATCCTGCGATGAAAAAATACATATTTGCCGTCATAAAAAGGGCGAGGGCGAGTAAGCCCCAAATCAGTTTAGGTTCGGCAATGATTTTTTTAAGATCCGTTCGATATTTGAATAAGCAAATCAAGCAAAAGAGTAAACCGCCAGATAAAAATCTCACGGCATTATTATTAAGGGTTTCAAAATTGAGGCTCATCAACCGCATAATGGGAAATCCCAAGCCCATCAATAATACATAGCAAAGCCTTGTCGCATACTCGTGGTTCATTTGACATCACAAAAGTAACCCAACGAGCCTAAACCAAATTCGGCAGGCTCGTTTTTTAATCACACTATTTCGCCAATTTCACTTCCGCCACCCATTTTTCAATCAAGCGTTTGCGTTCATCGCTTGAACCATATTTGGCGAAATCGTAGTCGATCAATTTGAGATCTTTCGGATTGAGGGAATAAGGCGATGGCTCGGCGGTGGTGTTGGTCAGAACTTGGAATGCCTCGCCTTTTTGCCACGAAAGTTCTTGGGCTTCTTTGGACAACGCCCAATCCACGAACAGCTTCGCATTATCAAGGTTTCTCGCCCCTTTCAAAATGCTCACGCCACCCAATTCGTAGCCCGTTCCCTCACTTGGCACAACCATTTCGAGGGGCGCGCCGTTTTTCTTCTCAACGGCGTAATCGTGTAAGAAACCTATGCCGATTGCGGTTTCGCCACGTGCCGCATTGCGAGACGGGGCAATGCCCGATTTGGTGTATTGCGACACGTTTTGGTGCAATTTTTTGAAGTAATCAAAGGCTTTTTCTTCGCCCCAAAGTTGCACGAAAGTGGCAATCGCCGTGTAAGCCGTGCCAGAACTTTGCGGATCGGCGATCTGAATTTCGCCTTTTAAGCGAGGATCGAGCAGATCTGCCCACGAGGTTGGCACTTTCTCGATGCCGAGTTTTTTCAAGCGTTCCATATTCACGCCGTAGCCCAAAATCCCCATATAAATCGCCGAGCTGTAATTGCCTTTCAACTTGGCGGGATCACGGAATTTTTCCACGATTTGCGAGAGATTTGGCGATTGGTAGGCTTCCAATAAGCCCATTTCGCCTGCTTGGGATTGTGGATCGAGCGTGCCGCCATACCAAACATCCGCTTGCGGATTGTTTTTTTCCGCTTCCACTTTGGCGAGGGTGCTGCCTGAACCGTTGCGGATAAAGGATACTTTCACATCATATTTCTTGCCGAACGCCTGCGTTTCTTGCTCGCAGAATTGGTTGGTCGCACTACAATACACCACCAAACGCCCCTCTGCGTTGACGGTTTGGGTTAAGGTTGCCCCAAATAATAGGGCGGAAAGGGTTAAAGCGAGTTTGTTTTTGTTAAGTTTCATTTTGTCGTCCTTTTATAATGAAAAAGTGGGCAAACTATACGCAAATCTGGCGGAAAAAACTGTGAGCTGGCTCACAAATAGCAAAATCGGCGGTGCAAGCGGTTATTTTCTCGCTAAAATTTGCAAATCTGCCACAAGTCGCTACAATGCAGGGCAATTTTTTTCAAAATAAGGATCTCAAATGAAAATCGCAAAAAATACCGTACCAAGCATTGCTTACCAAGTACGCACCCAAGACAACGTATTAGTCGATGAAGCCCCAACCAACCAACCGCTTGAATACTTGCACGGTCATAACAACCTTGTGATCGGCTTAGAAAATGCCCTCGAAGGCAAAGCGGTGGGCGACACTTTTGAAGTGCGTGTGAAGCCCGAAGAAGCCTACGGCGAATATAACGAAAATATGGTGCAACGTGTGCCAAAAGAGGTGTTTATGGGCGTGGACGAATTAGAAGTGGGTATGCGTTTTATCGCTGACACGGATTTAGGCCCTTTGCCAGTGGTGATCACCGAAGTGGACGGCGATGAAGTGGTGGTGGACGGCAACCATATGCTCGCAGGTCAAGAATTGCTATTCAGCGTAGAAGTGGTAGGCGTGCGTGAAGCGACCCTCGAAGAAATCGCCCACGGTCATATCCACCAAGAAGGCGGCTGCGGTTGCGGCGGACACGACAGCGATGAAGAAAGCCACGGCTGCTGCGGTGGTGGACATCATCATCACGACCACGATCATTCACACGGACACGGTGGGTGTGGTTGTAAGCACTAATTTTTAGTGTTGCCCCCTTCGGTTTCGCTTCGCTTAACCACTTCCCCCGCAAGCGGGGGTAGATTAGTTTGATCTTCCCCCGTTTACGGGGGAAGTACCCTGCAAAGCAGGGGGTAGGGGGCAAAGGCAATACAAGCGGTGCGATTTTTTAAAATTTCCAACATTCTTAACATCACAATGAGCAACACACACCAACCTCAATCCAACACCGATTATTTGCGAGCGATTTTAAGCTCGAATATCTACGATCTCGCCCAAGTTACCCCGTTGCAGAAAATGGAAAAACTATCCGAGCGGTTGGGTAATCAGATTTGGATCAAACGTGAAGATCGCCAGCCTGTGCATAGTTTCAAACTGCGTGGGGCGTTTGCGATGATTTCTAATCTTTCTACCACCCAAAAATCCGCTGGCGTGATTGCAGCTTCGGCAGGCAACCACGCCCAAGGGGTGGCACTTTCGGCGAAGCATCTCGGCTTACGAGCCTTGATCGTAATGCCACAAAATACCCCCTCAATTAAGGTCGATGCGGTGCGAGGTTTTGGCGGCGAGGTGTTGCTGTTTGGGGCGAATTTTGACGAAGCGAAAGCCAAAGCGATTGAGCTTTCGAGCGAGTTGAATATGACTTTCGTCCACCCTTTCGATCACCCGAACGTGATTGCAGGGCAAGGCACAATCGGAATGGAATTGGTGCAACAAAGGGGCGATCTTAACCGTGTGTTTGTGCCAGTCGGCGGTGGCGGTTTAGCCGCTGGGGTGGCGGTGCTGATTAAGCAACTGTTGCCTGATGTGAAAGTGATTGGGGTCGAATCCAAAGATTCCGCTTGCCTTTATTATGCGTTAAAAGCAGGGCAAC
Source organism: Haemophilus paracuniculus (assembly GCF_002015115.1). Lineage (GTDB taxonomy): Bacteria > Pseudomonadota > Gammaproteobacteria > Enterobacterales > Pasteurellaceae > Haemophilus_E > Haemophilus_E paracuniculus. The sequence goes on along the minus strand of NZ_MUYA01000001.1, from coordinate 111,948 downwards.
CCGTGGATTTAGAACGGGTCGGGCTGTTTGCGGACGGCGTGGCGGTGAAGAGAATTGGCGATGAAACCTTCCGCTTGCTTAATCAATATATTGATGATGTAGTGCTGGTGGATAACGATGAAATCTGTGCCGCTCTCAAAGATATTTTCGAGAATGTGCGAGCCGTTGCCGAGCCGTCTGGGGCGTTGTCGCTGGCGGGCTTGAAAAAATATGTGGCGGAACGTCAAATCGAGGGGGAAAACCTCGCCTGCATTTTGTCGGGGGCAAACCTCAATTTCCACACCCTGCGTTATGTGTCGGAACGTTGCGAAATTGGCGAAAAACACGAAGCCCTACTTGCCGTTACCATTCCTGAACAAAAGGGCAGTTTCCTCAACTTCTGCCAAATTTTAGGCAACCGAGCTGTAACCGAATTTAACTACCGCCACGCAGACGATCAACAAGCCTGCATTTTTGTCGGGGTGAGAATTGGTGGCGAGGCGGAAAAAGCCGAGATTATCAAAGAGTTACAACAAAACGGCTACGATGTGGCGGATTTGTCGGAAGACGACATCGCCAAAACCCACATTCGCTATATGGTGGGCGGTCGTCCGCAAGGCTTGCCGAACGAGCAACTTTACAGCTTCGAGTTTCCCGAACAAAAAGGGGCATTGCTCAAATTCCTGCAAACCCTCACGGATTGGGATATTTCCCTGTTCCACTATCGTGCCCATGGTGCAGATTACGGCGACATCTTGGCGGCATTTGTGCTAAACGAGCAGGATTTAGCCGAGTTTAATCAACATTTGGAAAAATTAGGCTATCGTTATCAAAATGTGAGTGATAGCCCTGCCTATCGTTATTTTTTAAGATAGTTTTTTGATAGGGATTATCGAGAGATAATCCCTTTTTTATTGTTTATAATAGCCGAATGAAAACACTCACATATCAACTCAACCAATGGGAAAGCGAGTTTTTTGCTCGCCAAATTATTACCTTGCAATGGCTAGAAACCGCTGATAACGCCCGAAATCTTGCCCCCGATTTTGACATCTCGAAATCCAAACTTGTGCAAGCGAAAGTGGCGAGTAGCGACTGGGAAGCGATTGACTGGCTGCAAGGGCAAGGCTTTCAGTGGGTTGAGGGCGAGGTGGAATTTCGCCTTGATTTAGCGGAAATTTTCGAAAATCCGACCGCTTGCAAGGTGGCAGGCGAGGGCGATCTGATTGATTTACAAGATCTTTTTGGCAACGCCTTTCCCCACAGCCGTTTTCGCCCCCCTTATTTTAGTGTAGCGGAAAATCAGCGGTTTTATCGGCAATGGATCACCAATGCGGTGCGAGGGCAGTTTGATGATCTCTGCCTGATCTCTCGCTCGGCAAGCGGTCAGTTGAGAGGCGGGATCAGCGTGAAGCTGAATGGATCGCACGCCAAAATTGGCTTATTAGCGGTGGCGGAAGCCTTTCAAGGGCAAGGCATCGCAACGGAACTGCTTTCCGCCGCGGTAGCGTGGGCGAAAGCAAATGGGGCAGAGCAACTCACGATCAGCACCCAAATCAGCAACCTGCCTGCGATCAACCTTTACCAAAAATTCGGGGCAAAAATCGTTGCCACTGCCTTTTGGTTTTATCAATAAAATTTTTATTAATTAGGAGAAAAAATGGTTATTTTTATTTATGCTCCATCCTTTTATACCAATAGTGGTGGAAGGATTGTTCTACATCGATTATGTCATTTAATCAATGAGGTTACTTCGCATTCTGCTTTTTTATTTCCCTATGAAGATTTTGATAATTTTGTGATAAATAGGGATTGGAATACACCAATTGTTACGGATAATATCTGGCAAGCAAGCAAGCAAGCAAGCAAGCAAGCAAGCAAGCAAGCAAGCAAGCAAGCAAGCAAGCAAGCAAGTTTGTAGTAGTTTATCCAGAAATTATTGATGGAAACCCGCTTGGCTTAGATAATGTCGTTCGTTGGTTATTACATCAACCAGGATTTCACACGGGGCGTATTAATTACGGACAAAATGAGCTTTATTTTAAATTCAATTCTGCGATTCGAGATTTTCATTGGGAAGGATCTGAATTATCTAAAAAAGAATTAAAGGTTATTTATTACTTTACTCATTATTATTATTCAGATGATATAACTACTCGTGATATTGAATGTTGTTATATGGTTCGTAAAGGAACGAATAAACCTTTTATTCATCCCGAAAATAGCATTTGTGTCGATAATTTATCTCACGAACAAATTGCGACTATTTTTCGCTGTTCAAAACGTTTTATTTGCTATGATGATTACACTGCATATTCTATTTTTGCGATATTGTGTGGTTGTGAATCTATTGTTGTTCCTGCTGAAGGCGTACCAATTGAGCAGTGGTATCCTGATGAGAAGGATCGATATGGTATTGCTTATGGTCTTAATGACGCTCAATTAGATTGGGCGAGAGAGACTCGACATAATGTTATAGAGAGAATTGAATCAGAGCATAAAAAGTCGGAAGAAAACGTGAAAGAGTTTATTAAAGAGCTTGAACGTTATTTTTTTAATTTATCGTAATTTCTTATTAAGCCAAGGATAAACTAATGATTCCATTTAACAAACCGCCCGTTGTTGGCACAGAAATCGGTTATATGCAACAAGCTCTCGCCAGCGGTAAACTTTGTGGCGACGGCTTCTACACCAAACAATGCGAAAAATGGTTTGAGCAACGCTTTGACACGAAAAAAGCCCTGCTCACCCCCTCTTGCACCGCGTCCCTCGAAATGGCGGCGATTTTGCTCAATATTCAAGCAGGCGATGAAGTGATTATGCCGAGCTACACTTTCGTTTCTACCGCCAATGCCTTTGCGTTACGAGGGGCGAAAATTGTGTTTGTCGATGTCCGCCCCGATACGATGAACATTGACGAACGCAAAATCGAAGCGGCGATCACGCCGAAAACCAAGGCGATCGTGCCTGTTCACTATGCAGGCGTGGCGTGCGAAATGGACACCATTATGGCGTTGGCGGAAAAATACCGCTTGTGGGTGGTGGAAGATGCAGCACAGGGCGTGATGGCGAGCTACAAAGGGCGAGCCTTGGGCACGATTGGGCATATTGGCTGTTTTAGTTTCCACGAAACCAAAAATTACAGCTCGGGTGGCGAGGGCGGTGCGACCTTAATAAATGCTCCGAAATTAGTCGAACGTGCTGAGATTATCCGCGAAAAAGGCACGAACCGTAGCCAATTTTTCCGTGGACAGGTGGATAAATACACTTGGCGAGATATTGGCTCGAGCTTTTTGATGTCGGATCTGCAAGCGGCTTACCTTTACGCCCAATTAGAAGCAGCGGATCAGATCAACGCCGTTCGTCTTGGCATCTGGCAACGTTATTTTGACGCTTTCCAACCCCTTGCCGAGCAAGGTTTAGTGGCGTTACCGCAAATCCCGAGCGACTGCACCCACAACGCCCATATGTTCTACCTCAAACTGCACGATGTGGCACAACGCACCCAATTTATCGACCACCTCAAAGCCCACGACATTTTGGCGGTGTTCCACTATATTCCGCTACACAGTAGCCCTGCTGGGCGGAAATTTGGCGAATTTTCGGGCGAGGACGCATTTACCACAACTGAAAGCGAGCGATTGGTGCGTCTGCCGTTGTTCTACAATATGGACGAGAACGAACTTAATTTCGTGATCGAAACCGCATTATCTTTCTTCCAATGAAAAAATCCTTAGCAGGCACCGCCGTCTGGACGGCACTTTCCACGGCGATCAAAATCGCCGTGGGCTTATTGTTGATGAAACTGTTCACCCTGCAATTCGGCTCGCAAGGGCTGGGGCAAGCCGCCAACTTTATGACCTTGCTCACCGTGTTGGGGGCGTTCGCTGGGGCGGGCATTTTCAACGGCGTTACCAAATATGTGGCAGAATTTGAAAAAAATCCGCCGCAACTGACCGCTTTATTCGCCACTTCGGGGGCGATTGTGGTCGGTTTTTCCGCCCTGTTAGCGGTCGGATTTTGGCTTTTTTCCGCCCCAATCAGCCAATGGCTATTCTATTCCGCTGACTTTCAAAATGTGGTGATCGCCACGGGCTTTTGCCAATTTGGAATTGCGTTGAGCAACTACGCCCTCGCTATTTTGAAAGGCTACCGCCACGCCAAAGGCACGGCAATCAGCACCATTGTCGGCGTGCTGCTCGGCTTGGTCGCCTTCTTGATTTCCCTCTACGGCTTTGGCTATCAAGGGGCGTTAATCGGCTTGGCGATAATGCCCGCTCTCACAGTTTTCCCTGCGTTTTTCTTCCTCAAACGCCAACTGCAAGGGGTAGGATTTTTGCCAAATCTTGCAAAATTTAGCCCCGATCTGACCGCTAAATTACTCAAATTTAGCCTAATGGTGCTAATCACCGCGATTACTTTGCCTGTCGGCTATGTGCTGTTGCGAGATCTGCTAATGGCGAATTATTCTTTGGAAGCGGTGGGATTATGGCAGGCGATGAGCAAAATTTCCGACGCCTATTTGCAATTTATCACCGCGGCATTTTCGGTCTATTTGTTGCCAACTTTCGCGAAATTAACGGAAAAATCGGCGATCAAGCAGGAATTAGTCAAATTCCTCAGAATTGTCGCCGTTGCTGTGATCGCGGTAAGCCTCACCATCTTCGCCCTCAAAAAATGGATCATTTTACTGCTTTATTCGGAACACTTCCTCGCAATGGCAGATCTGTTCCAGTGGCAACTTATCGGCGACATTTTCAAAGTGCTTGCCTACATCTTCGGCTACCTCATCGTGGCAAAATCCGCCCTCAAACTCTACATTCTGGCGGAAGTCCTACAATTTTCCCTCTTGGTCGGCTTCGGCTACTGGCTAATCCCCACTCACGGTGCAATCGGCGCAACCCAAGCCTATGCGATTACCTATCTCGTTTATTTTGGGGTTTGTGTCGTGGGGGCGTTGAGGTTTTTTGGTAGATAATGTTTGGGATTGGTAGCGGTAGGATTCGCAGTAGAAATTTTTAGAAATCCTACCCCTTGTTTTTGGGACACGAGCATCGTGTCCCTACCGTAGGGACGCCAAGCTGGCGTCCTTTCGCATTTCTTTTGGTTTAATTATTTCGCCAACAAATAAGCTCTCAACATCGCAAAATCATTCGCCATTACGTCAGATAACAGCGGTAGTTTGTTGTGTTTGTCGAGGGCTTCTGGCAGAGGCAGTTCAATGTCTAAAATTCGTTCGACACTCTCTTTGAATTTTGCTGGGTGGGCGGTGCAGAGGAAGATGCCCGTTTCGCCTGCTTGTAGTTGATCTTTCAACACTTGGTAAGCGATTGCCCCGTGTGGTTCGCAGAGATAGCCTTCGGCGTATTGGGCTTTGAGGGCTTGTTCCGTTTCCTCATCGTTGAGGGCGTCAGAGCCTAAATCCGCTAAGTTCCAGCCGTTGCGTTTGAATAATTCTTCTACACGAGGCCAGTTGTTCGGACGGCTTACGTCCATTGCGTTAGAGAGGGTTGCCACCGTTGGGTTTGGCGACCATTCGCCTGAACGCAGGTAGCGAGGCACGGTGTCGTTGGCGTTGGTTGAAGCGATAAAGCGTTTGATCGGTAAGCCGAGAGTTTTGGCAATCAAGCCTGCGGTGAGGTTGCCGAAGTTACCGCTTGGCACGGAAACCACCACGTTATCGCGTTTTTCTTTCGGCAGTTGTGCCACCGCTTCAAAGTAGTAGCAGATTTGAGCCAGCAAACGGCTGATGTTGATCGAGTTAGCCGAGTTCAAACCGATTGCCTCACGCAATTCCGCATCGTCAAAGGCTTGTTTCACAAGGGCTTGGCAGGCATCAAAGTCCGCTTCAATCGCCACGGTGCGAATGTTGCAACCGAGGGTGCAGAATAATTTTTCTTGTAGTGGGCTGATTTTGCCTTTTGGATACAAAATCACCACATTGATGTTTTCTAAACCGTAGAATGCGTGAGCTACTGCCGCCCCCGTGTCGCCAGAGGTGGCGGTTAAAATGGTGATTTTGCCATCGCCACGCACCGAAGCGAGGGCTTGTGCCATAAAGCGTCCGCCAAAATCTTTAAAGGCGAGGGTTGGGCCGTGAAAGAGTTCGAGGGCGTAAATATCATCATTCACTTTGGCGAGTGGGGCTGGGAAAGTAAACGCATTTTTGACCATTGCGTTGAGGGTGTCGGCTGGGATTTCTTCGCCGATAATTGCCGAGAGGATTTTTTGGCTACGTTCCACCAATGGCATTGCTAATAATTCGTCAATGTTGCCTAATTGTGGAATGATTTCAGGGAAAAATAACCCCTGATCTTTACCCAAACCTTGACGCACGGCTTGGGCGAAATTCACTTGTTCTTCGGGGTGTTTGATGTTGTAAAGATTCATTGTTTGTCCTTTTTTATTATCTGGAAAAGTCGAGAAAGATGTGCTGAATTGTAGCCATTCGAAGGGCGGTAGTAAATCGGAAAGCGTAAAATAATCTGGAATTATTTACTGATTTTGGCGTATGATCCATTCGCCTCTCACGATGATGGGGGGCGTTTGTTCTATTCAGGTTGAATGTGCAAGGAAAATTTATGTCAAATCAAACTCTCTCAACTTCTTCTCAATCTTTTGCGTGGTGGAAACCCGTTCTTTTCTTTACTGTGTTAGCCGTGGGGCTTTATTGGGTCAAATGGCAACCCTACTATTTCAAAACCTTTACCGCCCTTGAAACCCAAAGCATTGGCAAATCGCTTCTGGCGGATCAATTTTCTAGTCCGTGGCAGGCAATGTGGCAATATACCCAAGTCTATTTTCTGGCGATTTGGAAAGCGGCTTTGCTCGGCGTGGTGCTTGGCTCGCTGATGAGCGTGCTGTTGCCGAAAGATTGGTTTATTCGTTATTTGAGCCAAACCAAATTCGGCTCAATTTTTCTCGGCACGGCGATTTCTTTGCCTGGTATGATGTGTACCTGCTGTGCCGCACCCGTGGCGGTGGGAATGCGGAAAAATCACGCATCAATCGGGGCAACGGTGGCGTTTTGGCTTGCTAATCCGTTGTTGAACCCTGCCACCCTGATTTTTATGGCGATTGTGTTAGGGCTGGAATTTAGCCTGTTGCGATTGGCGATGGGCATTGTAATGGTGTTATCCATTGCTTACCTCGTGCAACGGGATCGCACCAACCTTGATGTGGCAAAAATTGAAGCCAAAACTACGTTACTTCAACAGATGCAAGGGGTAGGATACGGCAATTTTTTTGCAAACTGGTGGCGGGCGTTATCGGCGTTGTTGATCAGCTCAGTCCCTGTTTATGTTATCACTGTGTTAGCATTAAGTTTTGCGAGGGTGTGGCTATTTCCGCATAGCGAGGGGGCGATCGGCGATGGCTTCGGCTGGGTGCTGTTTTTGGCGTTGGTGGGAATGTTATTCGTGATCCCAACTGCGGCAGAAATCCCGATTGTGCAAACGCTAATGGGCTTTGGTATGGGGATCTCGCCCGCCTTTGCCTTGTTGATGACCTTACCTACGGTCAGCTTGCCCTCGTTATTGATGATGAAAAGCGTACTATCCACCCGAAGTTTGCTGATGATCGCCACTGCGGTAAGCGGATTTGGGGTGCTAACCGCCTTGATTGCTAAACTGATTTTTTAACCAAAATGAACCCTTTACTCAAAAAACTCAACGCCGAGTGGCTGTCGGAAAATATTATTAAAACCCTGCCGATTTTTATCACGATCAACCTTGTGGCGGTGGCGATTTGGCAACTGCAAATTTCCCACCTTGCGATGCCGTTGGTGCTGGGCGTGATTGCGGGCGGTTTGGTCGATTTGGATAACAGCCTCACGGGGCGGTTGAAAAATCTGCTGGTAAGCCTTGTTGCCTTTGCGATTTCTTCGGCAACGGCACAACTGAGTTTAGGGTTCGGCTGGCTGTTTATCCCTTGTGCAATGATTAGCACCTTTGTGCTAGTAATGCTCGGGGCAATCGGGCAGCGTTACAGCACCATTGCGTTCGGTACGCTGGTGGTGGCGGTTTATTCAGCGTTGGCTTACACCCCCGAAAGCAGTTGGATCGCCAATAGCCTAATGATTTTGGCGGGTTCGGCACTTTATGGCGTAATGGCAATGGTGGTGCATTTATGTTTTCCGAACCGCTTGGTGCAAGAAAATCTGGCAAGATCTTACCAAGCCCTAGGGGATTATCTGTTTGCCAAAGCGGAATTTTTTGACCCTGATGATGATAATCTTTCCGCCAAACAACTCGGGCTGGCAAGGGCGAATAATCAGCTAATGCAAGCCTTTGACCAAACCCGCGTTTCACTTTTCTACCGCTTGCGAGGGCAGCATCGCCACGCTCGCACTCAACGTCTGCTGCGTTACTACTTTACCGCCCAAGATATTTTGGAACGGGCGAGTTCCAGCCATTATCAATATCACGAACTGTTTCAGCAACTCGGCAACAGCGATTTGATGTTCCGCTTTCAGCGAGTGTTGGAACGGCAAGCGGCGGCTTGTCAGCAAATCGCCCATAGTTTACGCCAACGGGAAAGTTATCAGCATAGCCCCCGTGGCGAAAAAGCCTTGCAGGGCTTGCTAGCTTCGTTGGATTATCATCGTCAGCAAGGATTGAAAAAAGCCCACCGTTGGCAGCGAATTGCCGAAAATTTACGCAATATCGAAGCCCAATTAGGGCAGATTGAGCAGGAAAATTCCCCGCTGGCACAGGCTCAAAATTTGACGGAATCTACCCGCTTGTCGGGGGAAAATGTGGTGGGGCTAGGCAATATGTGGCAGGCGATTCGCTCGCAATGCACCTTTTCTTCCCAACTATTTCGCCACGCGGTGCGGTTGTCGCTGGTGGTAATGGCGTGTAGTTTGATCGTTGAGCTGTTTAATTTAGATAGCAAAGGCTACTGGATTTTGCTCACTGCCGTGTTTGTGTGCCAACCGAACTATTCCGCCACTAAAAAACGGCTGGTGCAACGGGTGATCGGCACCTTGCTCGGCGTGCTAGTAGGGCTGTCGTTACAGTATTTCTCGCCAAGTTTAGAGGCTCAGCTCGGCTTGCTGGTGCTGACGGGCAGTCTTTACACTTTCTTCCGTTTCAGCAATTACGGTTTTTCCACCTTTTTTATTACGCTGTTGGTGCTGATTAGCCTTGATGTGATTGGGCTGGGGGCGAATAGCGGAATGATGCCTCGCATTATTGATACGCTACTCGGCACGGCGATTGCGTGGGCGGCTGTGTCGTTTTTGTGGTCGGATTGGAAATACCTCAATCTGCACCAAAATCTGAAAAACACCCTGCTGGCGAGTAGCCGTTATTTGCGTCATATCGTGGTGCAGATTCAGTTTGGCTATCACGACCAGTTGCCTTATCGGATTGCACGGCGTGATGTTTACAATCATCTTTCCGCCCTCAGTGCCGTGATCACCAATATGCACAACGAGCCGAAAAAATATCGCCACGCCCTCACGTTCGCCCCAAATTTGCTCGGCATCACTTACACCTTGCTTGGTTACATTTCGGCGTTGGGGGCGTATCGGATCGAAAGCAAATCCCTCAACCAAGAATTTGAATTTACTTCATTCTTCTTTGGTGAGGGCAAAAAAGTGGCGGATTTAATCGGCGAAATCGCCCTTAACAAGGGGGCAGATTCTGCATTTTTTACCCAATTAGCCGAGATTGAGCAACGGCTCACTCAATTTGAAAACGAACAAACATTGAGCGAAAAAGCGTTAGTATTATTGCAACAGCTACGTTTGATCGTGCAACTGCTGCCGCAATTACGCCAAAATGTGGGGTTGGAAAATACTGATCCGCAAATGTAAATTTCTTGTGCAAATCTTGTAAAAAGCGGTAAGATAAGCGTAAATTTTCGCTTCACTTTTAAACAATCGACTTTCCGCAAGGGGGCAGAATGAGTATCAGATCGCAATCAGATATTACGTTAATTGGTGCAGGAATTATGAGCGGCACGTTAGGGGCTTTGCTCAAAGAATTAGACGGCGGAAAGAGCATTCGAGTGTTTGAAAAGCTTGCCGCCGTGGGGCTGGAAAGTTCGAACGAGTGGAACAACGCTGGCACAGGCCACGCCGCCCTTTGCGAACTCAACTACACCGAGCAACAAGCGGACGGTTCGGTGGCGATTGAGCGGGCGATTGGCGTGAACGAAAAATTTCAAACTTCTTTACAATTCTGGTCTTATCTGGTCGAGCAGGGGCGAATTGCCGAACCGCAACAGTTTATCCGCCCGATTCCTCACATCAGTTTCGTGCAGGGCGAAGCCGATATTCAATTCCTCAAAAAACGGTTTGAAGCCCTCTCAAATTGCCATTTGTTTGATGGAATGGTGTTTAGCCAAGATCACGATCAACTGCATCAATGGATTCCGTTGATGATGGAAGATCGCCAGCCCGATGAGCAACTCGCCGCCACCTACCTTGCGGACGGCACGGACGTCAATTTTGGGGCTTTGACCCGCAAACTGTTCACCTATCTCGCCGACAACGGGGCGGAAATTTCGACCAATCATTCCGTTACCGCTTTTCAAAAAACCGCCGAAGGTTGGGAATTAACCGTTACCGATCTCGCCACCAATCAAACGATTAAACATCACACCAAATTTGTGTTTATCGGTTGCGGCGGGGCGAGCCTGCATTTACTGCAAAAAACCGATATTCCTGAAAGCAAACATATTGGCGGTTTCCCCGTAAGCGGTCTGTTTATGGTGTGCAAAAATCCCGATGTGATCGCCAAACATCACGCCAAAGTTTACGGCAAGGCGAAATTGGGCGCGCCGCCGATGTCCGTGCCGCACCTCGATACCCGTGTGATCAACGGCGAAAAAACCTTATTGTTCGGACCTTTCGCAGGATTTACCTCAAAATTCTTGAAAGAGGGATCGGTGTTTGATCTGCTTACCTCAATCAAACCGAACAACTTTACCACCGTTAGCCTTGCTGGGATCAAAAACCTACCCCTTGCCCACTACCTTGTGAAGCAAGTAATGCTCACCAAAGAAGAGCGAATGGCGGAACTGCGAGAGTTTTTCCCGAACGCCAAAGATGAAGATTGGGAATTGCTGATCGCAGGGCAGCGGGTGCAGATCGTGAAAGATACCCCACAAGAAAAAGGCTTGCTCTGCTTTGGCACGGAAGTGATTAGCTCACAAGACGGCTCAATCGCCGCCCTGCTTGGGGCTTCCCCAGGGGCGTCTGTTTCCGTTGATGTGATGTTGAACGTGGTGCAAAAATGTTTCCTCAACCAACGCCCCGAGTGGGCGGCGAAACTTGCCGAAATCATTCCCTCTTTCGGCAAAGCCTTACGCAACGAACCTGCACTTTTTGCACAAATTAAACAGCAAACCCAACGCAGTTTAATGCTAAAATAGCCACACTATTTTTATAACCCTTTTTACAAGCGGTCGGATTGCAAAATTTTTCCCAATCCGACCGCTTGCTTACCTTATGGAAAACCAATGAATCAGCTTGACTTAACCGAACAAATTTTAGCCGCGGTGCGACAAGAAGTCGTGCCTGCCCTCGGCTGTACCGAACCGATTTCCCTCGCCCTTGCCTCGGCGATTGCTCGCCAGCATTTGGGCGGATTACCCGAGCGAATTGAGGCGAAAGTGTCGCCGAATTTGATGAAAAACGGAATGGGCGTTACCGTCCCAGGCACGGGAACGGTGGGCTTGCCAATGGCGGCGGCGATTGGGGCGATTGCGGGTAACCCCGAAGCGGGCTTGGAAGTGTTGAAAAATCTGACGGACGAGCAGGTCGCCCACGCCAAAATGATGTTGAGCGAGCAGAGAGTGAGCGTGTCAATTTTTGAAACGGAACACATTTTGTATTCCGAAGCCAGCCTGTTTTTGGGACAGGATTGCGTGCGGGTGCGGATCGCAGGGCATCACACCAACGTGATCTACATCGAGAAAAACGGCACGACCTTATTCAGCAAGCCTTGTGCGGTGCAAGCGGATAGTTTGAGCGAAATTTTTGCGGATCTGTCGGCGAAGCAGATTTTTGATTTCGCAATGGCGGTGGATCTCGACCAGATCCGCTTTATCGGCGAGGCGGCGGAACTCAATTCTGCGTTGTCCCAAGAAGGCTTGCGAGCCGATTACGGCTTGCACATCGGGCGAACCCTGCAAAAGCAGATTGGATCGGGCTTGATCAGCGATGATCTACTCAATCGGATCGTGATCGAAACCACCGCTGCCTCAGATGCCCGAATGGGCGGGGCGAGCCTGCCAGCGATGAGTAATTCGGGATCGGGCAATCAAGGCATCGCCGCCACAATGCCCGTGGTGGTGGTCGCTCGCCATTTGAACGTGAGCGAAGAACAGCGGATTCGAGCATTATTCCTTGCTCATTTAATGGCGATTTACATTCATAGCAAATTGCCGAAATTGTCCGCCCTCTGTGCCGTTACCACCGCTGCAATGGGTAGTTGTGCAGGCGTGGCGTGGTTGCTGACGGGCAAATTCGACACGATCAGTATGGCGATCAGCAGTATGATCGGCGACATCAGCGGCATTATCTGCGATGGGGCGGCGAATAGCTGTGCGATGAAAGTGTCCACCAGTGTGAGTTCGGGCTATAAATCCGTGTTAATGGCGTTGGACAACACCCAAGTTACGGGCAACGAGGGGATTGTGGAACACAACATCGACCGCTCAATCAACAACCTGTGCAGCATCGCCTCTCGAAGTATGCAATACACCGACCGCCAAGTGATTGAAATTATGGTGAGTAAGCCGAAAGTGTAAAAAAGAAAGGGTAGCCGAGCTACCCTTTTTATTGTTGATTTATAAAGTGATTTTGCCACCAATCTCTTTAAATTTCTCTACGAATGCCGCAATTTTTTGAAGAATGCGTTGCTTGAACGTGAGATACTGCGGATTAAGCGGACTCATTTTCGGCAAAATTTCATTGAGTTCCGTGCCGTTTTCGCTCGCATATTCTCGTTTGAGCGAATTGGAAAGGTAACGCACTGCCGCCTCTTTATTAAGGTTTTCGCTCTCAATTAAAGCGATTGCCTCTTTTTGCTGTTCCTTTTGGGCAAATTTAAAGAAAGCCTCAATCGTATCAGCTTTATTTGAAATTTCATCAAGATTAGTTTGATGAATAAAATCCACGATTAAACTTTCTTTGGCACGATTGCCAATACTTGAACGAATAACACGGCGAATATCTTCAACCAATGCCTCTTTATTTTGAGCTTTTTTATGATGGTCAAAAATTAGGGCTAAAATATAATCGAGGTTAATTTCCTGCGATTTTAATAAATCAACCTCAAACACCACATCGCTCCAATCAATCGGGTTTGGTTGATTATTACCATTTCCTTGATTTTGTCGGCGTTGCCATTCTCGAATATCGTTATAAGTGGAACGATAATCTTGTAAATCTCGCTCACTCGGCACATTGATTGTTTTCATTTTGGCAAGATCATCATCGGTTAAATGATAATTTTGCTTAAACTGTTCAACTTCCTGTGGATTATTTAGGTCAATTTGTTGTAATGTATTTAGATAATTAAATTCATCATAATTCCTTAATACATTTTCGACTTTTAAATATTCGCCAAATAATTTTACAAAGGCTTTTTTATCTTCCTCTTTTTCAATTTTATCTGGCTCAGGATATTTGGTTTGTAATTCTTGCACCAATTCTAAATAACCACGGCGAGCTTCGCCAGTTAAATGATCAACATAGCCCTCCATATATTCTTTATAGCTACGTTCTAATACAACATTTTTGGTATTTTTATCGCCAAATAAGGTAATCGCATTGATGGTATCTTCTTGCAAATCTCGGAATGTAACAATATTTCCAAATGTTTTCGTTGGACATATTCGATTTGTGCGAGAAAAGGCTTGAATCAAGCCGTGATAACGCAAGTTTTTATCCACAAAAAGCGTGTTTAATGTCGGTGCATCAAAGCCCGTTAAAAACATTCCCACCACGATTAGTAAATCAACTTCCTGATTTTTTACTCGTTTTGCTAAATCACGATAATAATTTTGGAATGCTTGACTTTCGGTGCTGTAATTGGTTTTAAAATAGGCGTTATAATCATTGATTGCTAAATTTAAAAACTCTTTTGCCGAACTATTCATCGCCGTTGGTTCAAATGTTTCATCAATAATTTCACCAATCGCATTTTGTTCTTCGTTTGCTGCAAAAGAAAAAATGGTCGCAATTTTTAATGGTTTTTCGCTATCTTGTTGCAACTGTTTAAAACATTCATAATAGGCTTTTGCCGCATCAACACTGCTCACCGCAAACATTGCATTAAAGCCTTTACCTGTTGCGTTCAAGCGGTGCGTTTTTTGATTAAAATGACGCAAAATATATTGGCTGATTTCTTTAATCCGCTCGGGGTGCAATAAGGCTTGTTTATTTTCGCTAGCGGTTAGTTTTTTATCATCTTTTTCCGTTTCAAGGGATTTAAATTTCGGACGAACATCGTTGTAATCTACCTTGAATTTCAATACTTTTTCATCACGAATGGCATCGGTAATCACATAAGTATGCAACTGCGTGCCGAACACGCTGGCGGTGGTTTCTGCCCCGAGTGCGTTTTCAGGAAAAATCGGCGTTCCCGTAAAACCAAATTGGTAGAACTTTTTGAATTTTTTCGTTAAATTTCGTTGGGCTTCGCCAAATTGTGAACGATGACATTCATCAAAAATAAATACCACTTGTTGCTGATAAACAGGCAAATCATTTTCTGATTTAATTAAATTATTTAATTTTTGAATGGTAGTAACGATAATTTTATTATCTTCTTTTTCTAAATTGCGTTTTAAGCCTGCGGTGCTTTCTGAACCATTCACACTATCAGGCGAAAAACGCTGATATTCTTTCATTGTTTGATAATCTAAATCTTTTCTATCCACCACAAAAAAGACTTTATCAATAAAATCTAATTCCGTTGCAAGACGAGCCGATTTAAAACTGGTTAAGGTTTTTCCCGAACCTGTGGTGTGCCAAATATAACCACCACTTTCTACTTTGCTCCAATTTTTTGCCAAAAAAGAACTTTTAATTTTCCATAAAATTCGCTCAGTCGCAGCAATTTGATAGGGACGCATAATTAACAACGTATCGCTCACATCAAAAACACTATAATGCAGTAGCACATTGAGCAAGGTATTTTTTTGGAAAAAAGTAGCGGTAAAATCTTTTAAATCTTTAATTACTTCATTATTTGACCTTGCCCAATTCATTGTAAAATCAAAGCTATTTTTTTCTCGTTTGGTGGTATTGGCAAAATAACGAGTATCCGTGCCATTTGAAATCACAAAAATTTGCAAGAATTTAAATAAAGAATGTTCGCTATTAAAACTCTCTTTACTATAACGATGAATTTGATTAAAGGCTTCTCTAATTGCTACGCCTCGTTTCTTTAATTCAACTTGAATTAAGGGCAAGCCATTCACTAAAATGGTTACATCATAGCGATTCGCGTGCGTACCCGTTTGTTCAAATTGATTGATAACTTGCAGATGATTATTGGCAATATTTTCCTTATCAACTAAATAGATATTTTGAATTCGCCCATTATCAAACACAAAATCATAAATATAATCACGGTGAATTTTACGAGTTTTATCAATAATACTTTCGCTTGCTTTATCTAAATATTCATCAACAAAACGTTGCCATTCGCTATCGGTAAAAGTGGTTTGATTGAGCTTTTGCAACTGCTCACGCACATTTGCCAAAAGTTTGGTTTGTGTATTTAAATCAGGGCGATATTCATACCCCTGACGACTTAAATCCTCAATCAATTCACGTTCTAAATCGCTTTCAGTTTGATAACCTGCCCCTGTTTGGTCGATGGGTGTGTATTTATCTAAAACGATAAAATCATTGGTTTCGGTGATGGGGATTGTATGTGTTGTCATCATTTATCTCACTTCAAAACTTGCTTATCTAGGTTAAAAACTTGCTTAACAAAAAAATATCTTTATTTATCAATGTGTTACAGATTTCTTATTTCCTTGCTTAACACTATCCCAAAATGTCTTAACTTTGCTTAAACCCTAACAGTTGCTCACGATAATACTCATACTGCTTACGCCGTAATTCAATCTCACGCGGTAAACCATTGCTAATGGATTGGGTCAGTGTGTCAAATTTATCCAAAATTTCCACAATTTTTTCTTGCACGGCAAGCGGGGGGATTGGCAATTCTAATTTTTTTAATTCACTGGCATTTAGTGCTGGAATACCAGTAAAGGTGCAAAGCGAATGAATACTCTTTTGGAAATTTAGTAAAATAAAGAAAACGATTATCTAATTGATTCTTATCTTTTACCGTAACTGAATAATTAAGGTTTCCCCTATAATATTTTCCAAGTTGCCAAGTGATCGAGCCAACACCAGCTCCTCGACTTGTAATACCAATAGGATCATTATCTGTATTCCATTCATCTATGTAACCTAATGGTTCTCGTCCACTATTTATAACAGGGTAGATACCTGGATTATTAGAAATTTTCTGCTTACTTACCGCTTGCCCTGTCTTTATAGAAGCCATCTCCCCCAAACTCCTCCAAACAACTTCACCATTCCAATGAGCGGACAAGGCTTTGTAGAGTGGGTGGGCGTTCGGTTCATCATCAAAGGTTAAAAGCTCATTACGATAAAATTCATATTGTTTTTTACGCAATGTGAGTTCAGCTTCCAGCGTAGCTTCCAGCGTAGCTTCCAGCTCGGTGAATTTGTCAAGTATTTTTACAATTTTTTCTTGGATTTCTAGGGGTGGGATTGGAACTGTAAATTTATCGGTATCAGGGGTTGCTATTTGTGGCATTTGCATTTTTGAGCCAATATTTTGGAAATATGGTTCGTTTTGTTTTAAAAAATAATAAATAAACTTAATTAAAACTTGGTCATTTTGGCTGTGATAAGACCACATCTCATTTTTATGCGAAAATGGTTTATCGTAATATTCAAACTCAATAATACCCCTAGATTTTACAATAATAGACGGTTGTTCATTGATGTCCTTAGAAGGAATATCATCAAAATTAACAAATGCAAATGTTTTTCCACCAGCAAAAATCTTCACAGGTGCATCATCTTTGTGTAATTCTTTCATCTGCCCTGCAGTAATTTTTGTACCTTTTGCCCTGACAAGTACATCAGATAGCGGCTTCCATTCCACTTCATAATTTTTAATCAAGTCTAAAATATTTGGTTGGTTCATTCTTGTTCTCTCTTTAAATTATTTGCAAAATTTTGGGTTAATTTAACCGCTTGTTTTGTTGCTTTTTGGTTGTTTGGATTTTTGGTAAGTGTCTTGAATTACTTGCAGATATTCTTTTTCAACCTCTGATAAAGTTTTTGCTTTATATTTTCGATATTCTGATTTGGCTTTTTCTTCTGCTTGATATTTAGACACTGAACCTGAATGATTGAGCAGTTCACGCCCTGCCCCTGCCAAAATACGATCCAAACCGTCGATATAATCCTGCATTCGCATTGGTTTTTCTTCAATGGCATTTAATTCCGCAAAATCAAAATAAGCCGAAACCAAATTATTTAATACTTTTAATTCTTGTTCGCTTAAATAATTTTTAGCAATCATTGCCTCTGCTTGGGTGGGTTGCACACCTTTAAAACTACTTAACCCTGCAAAAGGCTTATTGCTATCCACTCTCAAATAAATCACTTCGCTTGCGGTATGCCCGTGGGCAGCATAATGTAATTTATTTTGTACAATTTTAAAAAATGTTAGGCTGGCTTCACTTTTTGGATCGTAGTCGGTGGCAGTGGCATATAAATCAAGCACCTGCCGATACATTACTTTTTCGCTGGAACGAATATCGCGAATACGATCAAGTAGTTCTTTGAAATAATTGCCACCGCCCAAGCCTTTGAGCCGTTCATCGTCCATTGCAAAACCTTTTTTAAGGTATTCCTTTAAAATGCGGTTTGCCCATTGGCGAAATTGCGTGCCTCGCAGTGATTTTACTCGGTAACCTACCGAGATGATGACATCAAGATTAAAATATTCAACCTGATAGGTTTTGCTATCGCTAGCAGTTGTTGCAATTTTTGCAACAACTGAATTTCGCTGTAATTCCCTTTCCGAGAAAACCTTATTGATATGCCGTGAGATAGTCGATTTATCACGATCAAATAACTCTGCCATTTGATCCAATGATAGCCAAACGGTATCGCCATCAAATTGCACATTGACCGATACATTGCCATCGTCAGAATTAAAAATAACGATATTTTTCATCTCGTTTGGCATTTTTACACTCCCTCAATCTCCCCCACAATCGCATCAATATCTGCTCGCAAGCGGTCAATTTTGGCAACGGTTTGGCGAATTTCGGCATTGAGTTCGCTGATGTTGATTTGCTCGCGGGTGTCTTTGGGGTCAATATATTGATTCACGGAAAGATCGTAATTCTTTTCCGCAATTGCGGTCTGCTCAACCATTTTGACTTGATGAGGCACATCTTTTTTCTCGGCAAATAAAGTGAGAATTTGAGCGATATGGTCATCAGTCAGCACATTATTGTTGGTTTCTTTTTTGAAAAACTCACTGGCATCAATAAATTGAATTTGCGTATCCGATTTATTTTTTGCCAGCACCAAAATGTTTACTGCAATTGGAGTGCCGAAAAATAGATTTGGGGCAAGAGAAATTACCGTTTCCACAAAATTATTTTCAACCAAATATTGACGGATTTTTTGTTCAGCACCGCCTCGGTAAAAAATGCCTGGGAAAGTTACAATCGCAGCACGTCCTTTGGCAGACAAATAATGCAATGCGTGTAAAATAAAGGCGAAATCTGCTTTGGATTTTGGGGCAAGCACGCCAGCAGGGGCAAAACGATCATCGTTGATTAAGGTTGGATCGCCATCGCCCACCCATTTGATCGAATAAGGCGGATTGGAAACAATCGCATCAAAAGGTTTATCATTTTGTAATTGAGGATTTAATAAGGTGTCGCCTAATTCAATATGGAATTTGTCATAGTTAATATTATGCAAAAACATATTCATTCGAGCGAGGTTATAGGTGGTGTGATTGATTTCCTGACCGAAAAAGCCTTCTTCGATAATATGTTCATTAAATGGTTTTTTGGCTTGTAATAATAATGAACCTGAGCCACAAGCAGGATCGTAAATTTTATTAACGCTACTTTTGCCGTGTAATGCAAGTTGAGCAATCAATTTAGACACATTTTGAGGGGTAAAAAACTCGCCACCTGATTTGCCTGCATTTGCTGCGTAATTAGAAATTAAAAATTCATAGGCATCACCGAAAAGGTCGATTTGATTCTCTTCAAATTTACCAAAATCTAATTCTGCCACGCCTTTTAATACGGCGGCGAGACGTTTATTTTTATCTTCAACGGTATTCCCCAAACGAGAACTACGCGTATCAAAATCAGCAAATAAGCCTTTGATGTCATTTTCAGACGCATAACCCTGTGCCGAATTTTCAATCGCATCAAAAATATCTTTAAGCTCAATATTTAAATTACGATTTGTTTCGGCATTTTTTGCCACATTTTTAAATAATTGGCTCGGATAAATAAAATAGCCTTTGGTTTTAATCGTGTCGTCTTTAATTTGTTCTAAAATGGGATTGTTATCATCAAAATCCGCATAATTTACACTTTCATCGCCAGCCTCAATATAATTACTGAAATTTTCGCTGATGAAACGGTAGAACAGTGTGCCTAATATATATTGTTTAAAATCCCAACCATCAACCGAACCTCGCACATCGTTTGCGATCTGCCAAATTTTGCGTTGTAACTCTGCACGTTGCTGAATACTTGTTGTCATCATTAACCTCAATGCTGTTTATTTATCTAAAAAATTAGCCGTATTCTACTGATTTCGACAGGCTTTATCAAAGTATAAAAAAGGGGCTTCCGCCCCTTTGAAATTTTTAAAAATCCCCCCCTTGTTAGCTATACATCTTCTCAATCTGTTCCCGATAGCGTTGTAAAATCACTTTACGGCGAAGTTTGAGGGTGGGGGTGATTTCTTCCATTTTGGTGCTGAACGCCTGCGGAAGTAGCGTGAATTTTTTGATTTGCTCGAAACTTGCCAGTTCTTTTTGCAACTCTTCAAGGCGTTTTTCAAACAGTTGGATAATTTCCGAATGTTTGATCAGCTCTAAGCGGTCGTGATATTTGAGGTTGAGCTGTTTGGCGTACTCTTCCAAGCTCTCAAAACACGGTACGATCAAGGCGGAAACGTATTTTTTCGCGTCCGCAATCACGGCTATTTGCTCGACAAATTTATCCTTGCCGATTTTGCCCTCGATATATTGTGGGGCGATATATTTGCCGTTCGAGGTTTTCATCAGCTCTTTAATGCGGTCGGTGATGTGCAAATTGCCCTCGGCGTCCAATTCGCCAGCGTCCCCTGTTTTGAGGAAGCCGTCTGCGGTAAAGGTGGCGGCGGTTTCTTCGGGCTTTTTGTAGTAGCCTCGCATTACCAAATCGCCCTTGATTAAAATCTCATTTTCCTCACCGATTTTCACTTCCACATTTGGCATTAGCGTGCCGATGGAATTTGGGTTGAAGCCGTGATCCGCCCAGCAAGAAACGGTGGCGGTGGTTTCGGTCATTCCGTAGCCCAATTTGATATTCAGCCCGATATTGTGGAAAAACTGCCCGATGGACGGCTCTAACTTCGCCCCACCGCACGGCATCATTCGGATTCGTCCGCCCAACAAAGCCCGCAATTTGCTCAACACCAATTTATCAGCAAGACGATATTGCAACGCCAACAAGGCAGAAGGCTGGGCGGTTTGGCGATATTTTTCGCTGGTGCGAATCGCCCAGTTGAACAAGGCTCGGCGATGAACGGGGGCTTTTTGCACCTTGTCCCACACCGCCGTATAGATTTTCTCGAACAGACGCGGCACGGCACACATTAGGGTCGGCTGCAATTCCGTGAGGGCAGTTCGCACCTCGTTGGTGTCTTCCAAATAGGCGTTGGTTGCCCCACGATGTAGCACATAGGCAACCCAAGCACGCTCAAAAATATGGGAAAACGGCAAAAATGATAAGGATAAATCACGTTCATCAATCGGCATTAACGCCTGATCGTGGGCTTTGAGCTGGTGGGCGAGGTTGGCGTAATCCAACATTACCCCTTTCGGCTCGCCCGTTGTGCCAGAGGTGTAGATCAAGGTAAAGAGATCATCTAACCGCTTGTCCGCCAAACGCTGTGCAAGCGGTGCGTTTTGCGCATCATTTTGCGAGGCGAGAAAATCATTCCAAGAAACGAAAAGATCGTGATTTTTACCGTCAAGATCGGCTTTCATCGCTACAATTTTCTGCAATTTCGGACATTGTTCCGCCATCGAAAGGGCGTGATCCAACTGTTCCTGATCACCGACAAACAGGATTTTGGCATCGGCATTATTCAAAATAAATTTGGCTTGCTCGGCGGTGTTGGTCGCATAAATCGGCACAGTAACGGCACGAATTTGCAGGGTAGCGAGGTCGGCAATCGTCCAACGGGGCATATTGTTAGCAAAAATCGCCACCTTATCCTGCACCTCAATTTGATGAGCCAGCAACGCTTTGGACAGCTGATCTACCTGCGACTGAAACGCCGCCCAGCTCATCGCCACCCACTCGCCATTCTGCTTAAAACGCAAAGCGGTGCGATCCGCCAATTTTTCCGCCTGCTGGCGAAAACGGTTCACAATATGAAAATCTAACGGGTTCATTTTTGTTTTTCTCTTTTCAGCTTACAACTGTTCGCTAATATACCGATTTTTGAGGGGAAAAACTAGAAAAAAGTGTACGGGTGTACGCTCAAAAAGGGGAAAAAGATCACTTTTGGGATCTAAAATTTTCAAAAAAATAATAAAAAAATGTTGCGACTTTAAATTTGACAAATAGTCTATTGACAAGCTACAAGCTACAAGCTACAAGCTACAAGCTACTATGCTGGCGAACCATTTTGGGTTCATCGTGTCAAGTATTTTTTTATCTCAACACCGCTTTTAGGAGTTTATTATGGGATTTTTTGGATTTGGTAAAGACAAAGAACAAGATGCTAAAAAACTTGGTGCAGCAGCAGGAGCAGCAACTACTGGTGCTATTGGGTTTGCTGCGGCAGGAAGTAGTGCTGCTGGAATTGCAAGTGGATTAGCGACATTAGGTGGTTTAGTTGGTGGTGGTATGGCTGCTGGTGTCGCTGTTACTGCCGCTGCACCTCTTGCTGTTGGTGGTGTAGCTTACGGTCTTTATAAATGGTTAAAAGACTGATTCACTGATTTTTGTTTCAAAACGGCTTAGTCTCTAAGCCGTTTTTTATATTTTTCAAATAGATAATTTTAGGAGATATTAAATGGGATTTAAAGCGTATAGAAATAAAGCAGGTACTATTCACGAAAATCAAGCTTTTTCTACATTATGTAGTTATCTAAATGCAATGTGGGAAAATAAAACAGAAGAGCTCACATTATTTGGTAGCGTTAGCTTTTATGTGAATGATAAAGGTTACAATAGGAAATATGATTTTGATGCGATTGCTGTTACGAATAATTTAGTGATTGTGATTGATTTTAAAGATTTTGGTGGTTGGTTAAGAGATAATAATACTTCAAGTGAAAATCCTTGGTTGATGTATGATGGTGATAAACTCACTTTTAAAATTAAAGGTGGAACTCAGCCAAACCCTTATATTCAATTAGTCAAAAATAGAAAAGGACTTGCTCAATTTATCGAGAAGAACTACATTTCATCTGCACCACTTGAAGAGATTGAAGATAAATGTAATGGTTTCTTGATTTTTCATAAAGAAGTTAAAAACTTAAAAGAAGCAAATGAAAGATTACCTCGTAATGTGCTTTCTTGGTTTCGTATTACTGATTTAGAACTAGAAAATATTCAACATTATGTCGGTTCATTATCTAGACAAAGTACATTTACAGTTTCTGAACTAGAAGAACTGCGTACAGCATTAAAAGATCGTGTTTCTGAGGAATTTACATCGTTTCCACGAATCAAAATTAATACAGACAATCAGTTGAGAACTGAAATTGATCATTTGTTATCCGATTTTGAATGGCTCAAAAAGAGTAAAAATAATGAGTTCGTTAAAAAACTAACTAAGTTTAAAGAAGAGTACTCAATTAACTTAGAGAGTAGTATTAATACAATTCTCAAATTAAATCACAGTGAGTTTTTATCAAATAAGGATTTAATTCCTCATCTATCTCATATTGAAATTAAAGAATCTGAAATTAATTTTGCGAGGGAAATTAAGAAAAAATTTAGTTTTGAACCTATTTTATATTTAGAAGAAGAATTTGATATTAATGAATACGGTTATTCAATTAGAAGCCGTGATAGATTGCTTGAATTAGTTAAAGAGCTTGAAGAGAGTATTGCATATCTTAAATCAAGAAAAGAGTATGAATTTATGGATCATACATTGAAAAATAATATGAACTATTTTGGTGAAAATAAATTAAAATTGATTTCAATCGAAGATAAAGTGTTAGAATACTTTAATGTCAGAGATGATTATTTAAGGGCAGAACAAAAGAAAAAAGATGATGAAATAATGAAAATAGAGCAAGAGGCAAAAATAAGAATAGAAGAGGAAAGAATAAAAAGAGAACAAGAAAGAACTAAAAAGCAACTTCAATTAGAAAAGCTTCGTTTAGAAGAAGAGATGAATAGAATAAAGAGCGAAAAATTTAGACATAATATTATTTTTACTTCTTTGTTTGTTTTAGTAATTGTTTTCAATATTTTTATTTATTATCGGCATAATCTTTTTATTGTTCCATCTTTAATCGGTTCTGTATATTTGTTAGGGGCTGTTTTTAGTTATTTTAATGACATTGTTTTCAAAAAGGAAGTAATAAATAAAGCAATATATGTATGCAATTTTATACTTGTGCTATGGGGGCTTTATGCTTTATCTGTTTCTATTTCTATATGGTGGATAATATTATTGGTAATACTGATAATGGTTGCTATTGGTTTAGTTTTAAATAAAGAAATAAAGTATTGATAATGCTTACTTTTAAGAAATTTGTTAAAGTTGAACAACTTGCCTATGATGTGATGAAAATTCATCAATTCTTTCAAATGAGCTAAACAAACAAGCGGTAAGATTCCCAAAAATCTTACCGCTTGTTTTTATATCGAACGTGTCAAATTAGCCTTGGCAGCAAGCACTGGCTGATGAGAACATCCACACTTGTTTTTCTTGCTCTTTGATGTAATCGCTCATCAAAGATTCGGTGCTGTCGTCGCCCTCGGCGGCGGCGAGGGTTAAGATCTCACGTTGTTGGGCGATTAAGGTTTTGAAGCCGTTTAATGCACCACTTAAACACTCTTGTGCCGAGGTGGCGTTGGTGTGTTCTTGCAGGCGGGTGGCTTGTAAGTAACCGCTGAATGCGTGAACAGGGGTGAAGCCTAAGGTTAGGATACGCTCGGCAACTTCGTCAATTTTCGCCGCAAGATCGTCATACACTTCTTCAAATTTAGCGTGAAGTTGGAAGAAGTTTACCCCTTTGATGTTCCAGTGGTAGCCACGCATATTCATATAGAATACTTGGTAGGTGGCGAGTAAGTTGTTGAGTTCGTTGGCAATTTTTTCTGATGATGCCACGTTTAAACCGATATTGTTTGTCATTTTTTTATCCTCTTAATCAATGTAAAAAATAAGTTGGCGACACCGATTTTGGTCGCGTGAGGTGCATTATAAAGGCGAATTTGACGAGTGCAAGCGATTATTATCTATTCAGTTGATATGTTTTAACTATCAATAAAGTTAAGCTAAATAAGAATTAAAACCATTTATATGTATTGATAAATCAAAGTAAAACAAGAATAGCTCGCAATTTCATTCCATTTTTAGGGTCAATAGATTAAGAGTTTTAATCAATCAATAAAAATTATTCTTATTTACAACGGAAATGGTGGATTTTGTAAATTAGTCGTTGATCTTTTGGTTGAAAGTGGCTAGAATTGCGTCCTCTTTTTTATGGTTCTCTGTTTGGTTACGAATTTTCGTGCCAGCATTTTTTTAAGACTAGGTAATAGCAATGAAACGTACATTTCAACCATCTGTATTAAAACGTGCTCGTACTCACGGTTTCCGTGCTCGTATGGCTACTAAAAACGGTCGTCAAGTTTTAGCACGTCGTCGTGCAAAAGGTCGTAAAAGCCTTTCTGCATAATGAAAAATTTTGCTCACACACCTTGCGTGAACAAGCAAACTTTCTCTCGGGAACTACGTCTGTTAGTTCCCGTTCAATTTAAAGCGGTCTTTGAAAATCCTTTCAGAGCCAGCACCCCCGAATTAACCCTTCTTGCCCGAGCCAACCAACTTGAACACCCTCGTTTAGGTTTAACCGTTGCCAAAAAGCATTTAAAACGCGCCCACGACCGCAATCGCATTAAGCGGATTGTGCGAGAGAGCTTTCGCCTAAAACAGCACGAACTGCCAAATTTTGATTTTGTGTTTGTGGCGAAAGGCGGTATCGGCAAGCTCGACAACGCGACTCTTTTTGCTATCCTCGAAAAATTATGGCATCGCCACATTCGTCTAAGCAAACAAAGCCAACAAAACAAGCAAGACAAACAAGCCGAGAAGCAAAGCTAAGTTGGTCGGCAAAGGCGTTGCTCGCCCCGATTTTTTTCTATCGCTATGCGGTCAGCCCGTTGATCGGGCCTCGTTGCCGTTTTTATCCCACTTGCTCAACCTATGCGGTGGAAGCAATTAAACTGCACGGGGCGATGAAAGGCGGTTGTTTAACCCTCAAACGGTTGGCGAAATGCCACCCATTCCACGCGGGTGGGGAAGATCCCGTGCCACCGAAAGCGGAAAAATCCCCCTGCAAGCGGTAAGATTTCCCAAAATTTTGTCAATTTCGACCAAAAATAACCGCTATCGGTTGGATCATCGCCCAACCTATTATAAAATGCCTTTCTTTTTATCATTTCCAACCAAGAGAACTCAAAATGAATTCAAATCGTAGTTTACTGGTGATCGGTTTGTTGTTGGTCTCTTTTTTGCTGTTTACCCAATGGCAGCAACAATTTGACCCTGCGGTGCAAGCCCAAAAACAACAAACGCAACAAGTTGCCAACCAAAACGGTGATGTGCCGAATGCCTCAAATGCGAGCAATCAAATTGCCGAAAGCAGTGCGAAAGGCAAAACCATTACCATTCAGAGTGATGTGTTACGCTTGACGATTGATACCCTCGGTGGCGATGTGATTGAGTCAGATCTGTTGAAACACAACGCTCAACTCAATGCCAGCGAGCCGTTCAAATTATTACAAAACGATAAAACGATCTATGTTGCACAAAGTGGCTTAGTCGGCAAAAACGGCATTGACACCAACGCAGGTCGTCCGCAATATCAAGTCAGCCAAGATCAATTCGTGCTTGCAGACGGACAAAATGAAATTTCCGTACCGCTTGTATTTGAAAAAGAGGGCGTAACTTACACCAAAATTTACACCTTAAAACGTGGTAGCTACGATGTGGGCGTGAATTTTGTGGTGAAAAACAGCACCGCCCAAGCGGTGGAAGTGCAGCCTTACGGTCAGCTCAAACATACCCTCGTAGAAAGCTCGGGCAACTTTGCAATGCCAACTTACACGGGCGGTGCTTATTCCTCTTCCGAAGTGAACTACAAAAAATATAGCTTTGAAGATA
The DNA here is from genome assembly GCF_002015115.1 of Haemophilus paracuniculus. GTDB lineage: Bacteria > Pseudomonadota > Gammaproteobacteria > Enterobacterales > Pasteurellaceae > Haemophilus_E > Haemophilus_E paracuniculus. The sequence goes on along the minus strand of NZ_MUYA01000001.1, from coordinate 85,277 downwards.
TGGCGAAAGCGAACCTCGACATCAACACCAAAGCGGGTTGGGTTGCGGTTTTACAACACTATTTTGTGTCGGCGTGGGTGCCAAATCAAGATGCGGATAACACCCTCTACTCACGCACCAACAACGGCGTAGCGACTATCGGCTACCGTGGTGCATTAACCACCGTTGCCCCAAATAGCGAAGCGACCATTCAAAGCCAACTTTGGACAGGCCCGAAAGATCAAAACGCAATGGAAGCCACTGCGAAAAATCTCGATTTAACCGTGGATTACGGCTGGGCGTGGTTCATTGCTAAACCACTTTTCTGGTTATTAACCTTTATCCAAAAAATCGTAACCAACTGGGGCTTAGCGATTATTGGCGTAACCATTGTGGTAAAAACCTTGCTTTATCCACTCACCAAAGCCCAATACACCTCAATGGCGAAAATGCGTATGTTGCAACCAAAATTGCAAGAAATGCGTGAACGTTTCGGCGATGACCGCCAACGTATGAGCCAAGAGATGATGAAGCTCTACAGAGAAGAAAAAGTAAACCCAATGGGTGGCTGTTTACCAATCTTAATCCAAATGCCGATCTTCATCGCCCTTTACTGGACCTTTATGGAAGCGGTGGAACTTCGCCACGCCCCATTCTTCGGCTGGATTCAAGACCTCTCGGCACAAGATCCATACTACATTCTGCCGTTGCTAATGGGTGGCTCAATGTTCCTGTTGCAAAAAATGTCGCCGACCCCAATCGCCGACCCTGTGCAACAAAAGGTAATGAACTTTATGCCAGTGATGTTTACCGTGTTCTTCCTCTGGTTCCCGTCAGGCTTGGTGCTTTACTGGCTTACTTCAAACTTAATCACGATTGCACAACAGTGGTTCATCTACCGCAATCTTGAAAAGAAAGGCTTACATTCACGCCAAAAATAACGAATGATTAACCAAGGCACTCGCGAGAGTGCCTTTTTGTTGGCTTATTTTTGTGAGATTGACAAGCAGTATAATTCCCTTAGAATGTGTATCTATTGTATATAGGGGGAACAATGCGAACAGCACCGATCAATTTAAGAGCGAAGCCAAGCCAGCGAGATTTAATCGACCACGCCTCAGCCTTATTAGGCAAAACCCGTTCGGAATTTATGTTGGAAGTGGCTTGCCACTATGCCCAAGATGTGATTTTAGATCGCCAAATTTTCCAACTCTCATCGCCCGCCTTTCAACAATTCAGTGAAATGTTAGAACAGCCGTTAGCGAGTGCAAAAGGGCTGGAAAAACTAATGGCGGTGCAAAGCCCGTGGGAATCATAATGCCAATTTCAGCCCCGATTTTGCTAGAAGCTCATCATCAAACGCAATCCTTTGATTGTGGCGAAGAAGTGTTGAATCAATGGCTGAAACGCAAAGCTTTGAAAAATCAACATAGCCGAGCCAGCCGCACTTTTGTGGTGGTTGATCAACAGCAACGGGTAATGGGCTATTATGCGATGTCCTCTGGGGCGGTTACTCACATTCAGGCAACGGGCAACATTCGGCGAAATATGCCCGACCCAATCCCCGTGATTATTCTTGCTCGCTTGGCGGTGGATCAACAAATGCAAGGGCAACAGTTAGGGGCGGCATTGTTGAAAGATGCGGTGTTAAGAGCCAAGCAAGTGAGCGAGCAAATTGGCGTGAGAGCCTTGTTGGTTCACGCTTTAAACGACACCGCCAAAAACTTTTATCTGCAATATGGCTTTGTCAGTTCGCCGATTGACGACCTAACCTTAATGCTCAAATTGTAACAACAAGGGGTAAGATTTTTAAAAATCCTACCCCTTGCAAAGAATAAAAAGGAAACAAAATGGAAGAAACAATAATAAAAGATACGATAGTCGCCCAAGCCACCCCGATTGGTCGGGGGGGCGTAGGGATTTTACGGGTGTCTGGACCGCTAGCCTCAACGGTGGCAGAGGCGGTACTCGGTAAGCCGCTCAAACCTCGTATTGCCAACTATTTGCCGTTCAAAGACATTGACGGCACGGTGTTAGATCAAGGGATCGCCCTCTTTTTCAAAGCCCCTAATTCGTTCACAGGCGAAGATGTGTTGGAACTGCAAGGCCACGGCGGTCAAGTGATTTTGGACTTGCTACTCAAACGCATTTTGCAAGTGAAAGGGGTGCGGATCGCCCGAGCAGGGGAATTTTCCGAGCAGGCATTTTTGAACGATAAACTCGACCTCGCCCAAGCGGAAGCGATTGCCGATTTGATTGACGCCACCAGCGAGCAAGCGGCTCGTTCCGCGTTAAAATCGTTGCAGGGGGAATTTTCTAATAAAATCAATCAGTTAGTGGATTCGGTTATTTATCTTCGTACCTATGTGGAAGCGGCGATTGACTTCCCCGATGAAGAAATTGATTTCCTCGCAGACGGCAAAATTGAGGGGCATTTGAATGAGATTATCCGTCAGCTCGACAGTGTCCGCCGAGAGGCAAAACAAGGTTCGATTTTGCGTGAGGGTATGAAAGTGGTGATCGCAGGTCGCCCGAATGCAGGTAAATCCAGCCTGCTCAACGCCCTTGCAGGGCGTGAGGCGGCGATTGTTACCGACATCGCTGGCACGACCCGTGATGTGTTGCGAGAGCATATCCACATTGACGGAATGCCGCTGCACATCATCGACACCGCAGGCTTGCGTGAGGCGAGCGACAAGGTGGAACAGATCGGCATTCAACGGGCAATGGACGAAATCGCCCAAGCGGATCACGTTTTGTTGATGATCGACAGCAGCCAAAGCCACGCCGAGGATTTTCAAACGGAATGGGCGGATTTTCTCGCCACCCTGCCGAAAAATGTACCAGTAACCGTGATTCGCAACAAAGTTGATCTGACTAACGAAAGCGAAAGCCTTGAACAGCAAGGGGATTTCACTCTGATCCGCCTGTCGGCACAAACCCAAGTGGGCGTAGATTTACTGCGTGAACACCTCAAAAAATCAATGGGTTATCAAAGCTCAACCGAGGGAGGTTTTATCGCTCGCCGCCGCCATTTGCAAGCCCTTGAAACCGCCGCCGAACATTTGGAACGTGGGCATATTCAGCTCACCCAATTTTTTGCTGGCGAACTGCTCGCCGAAGAGTTGCGAATGGTGCAAAACGCCCTGAGCGAAATCACGGGGCAATTTACCTCAGACGACCTGCTCGGCAACATTTTTAGCTCGTTCTGTATCGGCAAGTAACTGCAAGGGGTAGGATTTCGCAAAATTTCGCGGATCTTACCGCTTTTTGCATTAAAACATTTGAGCTTAACCGCGATCTTTGCTTTAATGCTACCCCATTTTTCATTCATCTATTTAGTACAAAAAAGAGGCATTTTATGGCAGAAAGTTTTAGCGTTTCACGTCGTTTTTTTGATGATAAAAATTACCCACGTGGTTTTGCTCGCCACGGCGATTACACCATTCGTGAAGCTCAAACCTTAGAACAATATGGCTTGGCGTGTTTAGAATTAGAATCGGGCGAACGCAAACCTGCTACCCCAGAAGAAAAACGCTTTGTGGCGGTGTGTAAAGGCGAAGAAATTGCGGAAAGCGTGATCGAAAAAGCGTGGTTGAAATACCGTGATTTAACGGGCAAAACCAAACGCATTTACACCCTTTCAGGCAACGTGGCAGGCGATGCCAACGATGATTTTAGTGCCGCAGAATAATTGACCTTTCTGATAGCCCGTTTTGGGCTATCATCACATTGATAACAAGCCGAGATGATTTTACCAGTCGATCAATATCCAACCCTACTCGCAAAAAAAGCCGAGCATCTTACCGCTTTACTTGCCCCGTTTTCCGCCCCTGCCTTAGAGCAGTTTGCCTCTGAACCGCAACACTTCCGCCTGCGAGCTGAGTTTCGCATTTGGCACGAGGCGGGCGATCTGTTCCACATTATGTTTGATCCGCACACCAAACAACGCTATCGGGTCGATCAATTCCCGATTGCCAGCCAACTGATTAACCAAATGATGATGGCATTGTTGGTGGCGATTCGTGGCAATGAAATCTTGACTCGCAAGCTGTTCCAAGTGGATTATCTCAGCACATTGAGCGGACAAATTGCGGTGTCGTTGCTTTACCATAAAAAGCTCGATGAAAGTTGGATCGCCGAAGCGAAATTACTCAAACAACGCCTCACAAAACAAGGTTTTGCGGTGCAAATTATCGGGCGAGCGACCAAACAAAAAATCGCCCTTGATTGCGATTATGTGGAAGAAATTCTGCCGATTGATGGTAACAATTACACCTATCGCCAAGTGGAAAACAGCTTCACCCAGCCGAACGGCAAAATGAACATCAAAATGCTGGAATGGGCGAGAAGTTGCACCGCCAACAGCGAGGGCGATTTGCTCGAACTCTATTGCGGCAACGGCAATTTTTCGATTGCGTTGGCAAGCCAATTCCGCAAGGTGCTGGCAACCGAAATTTCCAAATCTTCGGTGGAATCGGCACAATACAACATCGCCCAAAACGAGGTGGATAATTTGCAAATTGTGCGAATGTCGGCGGAAGAATTTACCCAAGCCCTCAACGGCGTGCGAGCCTTTAACCGCCTGAAAGGGATCGATTTAGCCAGCTACGATTGCAACACGATCTTTGTTGATCCGCCACGGGCGGGACTGGATCCCGACACCCTTAATTTAGTGCAGGGTTATGATCGGATTTTGTATATTTCCTGCAATCCGCACACGCTGGCGGACAACCTGCAACAACTTTGCCAAACCCACCGCATTGTGCGTTGTGCCTTGTTCGACCAATTCCCTTACACCGACCACATCGAAAGCGGCGTTTGCCTAGAACGAAAAGATAGCAACGCAAACAAGCGGGGGGATAAATGAAAATTTCGTTTAAAAATTTGCTCGGAACTGACCGCTTGCTGGATCTTTCCCAACCGCAAATTATGGGAATTTTGAACTTCACCCCCGATTCGTTTTCCGATTCGGGCAAATTTTTCAGCCTCGATAAAGCCCTTGTGCAAGTGGAAAAAATGCTGAACGAGGGGGCGAGCATTATCGACATCGGCGGCGAATCGACCCGCCCGAATGCGGAAATTGTGAGCGAACAGCAAGAGCTGGAACGGGTTGTGCCGTTGGTGGAAGCGGTTCGCCAGCGGTTTGATTGCTTGATTTCGGTGGACACCTCAAAGGCGATGGTAATGGCGGAAACGGCAAAAGTGGGGGCGGACATCATCAACGATATTCGTGCCTTAACCGAGCCGAACGCCCTTGAAACGGCGGTTCGGCTCGACCTGCCCGTCTGCTTAATGCATATGCAAGGCTCGCCGCAAACAATGCAACAAAACCCCGACTATGATGATGTGGTGGATGAGGTAGCGACTTTCCTCAATCAACGAATTTTTGCGTGCCTGACCGCAGGGATCAAAAAAGAGCATATCATTTTGGACGTGGGCTTCTGCTTCGGCAAAACGGTACAACACAATTTCCAACTGCTCAAACATTTGAATGCGTTCGTCCAATCGGGCTATCCCGTGTTGGCGGGGCTTTCGCGTAAATCAATGATCGGGGCGGTGTTGGATAAACCTGTCGATCAACGTATCATCGGCAGTGTGGCTGGGGCGTTAATCGCAGTGCAAAACGGGGCAAAAATCGTCCGCGTCCACGACGTCGCCGAAACCGCCGACGCCCTCAAAATCTGGCAAGCCACCCAGCAAGCATAGCAAGGGGTGGGATTTTTGAGAATTTAACCCTCTCCCTCCGAAAATCCTACGGATTTTCTCCTCCCTCTCCCGTAAGCGGGCGAGGGGATATTTACCGAGCGTTGAGATAAATTTCCTCTCTCCCGTTCACAGGAGAGAGACAGCCCAAAATGCGTTTAGCATTTTGGGCAGAGAGAGGGAAAATCCCCCGTCATTTTGCGTTGAGCGGTTTCGTCAATTTCAAGAACGATTTGTACTGTTTGAGCCTACGCAGTAGGCGAGTTTACAAATCGTTCGTAGAAATTAGAAACAAGCGAAACAAAGCAAAATGCTCGGGGTCGCCTTTCTTTGCCTACTTTCTTTGGCGAAGCAAAGAAAGTAGGAATTAACAAGGGGTAAGATTTTTGAAAATTTCACAATAGCCCCATTCATACACAAAAGGAAAAATAGATGAAACTCTACGGCATCAAAAACTGCGACACTGTGAAAAAAGCGTTGAAATGGTTAGAACAAAACGGCTTTTCGCCTGTGTTGCACGATTATCGGGTGGACGGTTTGGACTCGGCGTGGCTGGCGAAAATGGCGGATCAATTCGGCTGGGAAAATCTGGTGAATAAACGTAGCACAACGTGGCGGAATTTAGACGAGGCGATCAAAAATAACCTCAACCGTGAAACCGCGTTGCAGGTGTTGAACGAAGAGCCGACCTTGATCAAACGCCCGATTTTGATTCACAACGACATCGCTTTACTCGGTTTTAGTGAAGCAGAATATCAAGCTAACCTATTGAAATAAAATGAAAAATCAGATTATTGAGCTGGCTCAGAATTTAATCCGCCGTCCGTCCATTAGCCCCGATGATCAAGGTTGCCAGCAGGTGATCGCCGAACGTTTGGCGAAAGTCGGTTTCCAAATCGAGTGGCTACCCTTTGGCGACACCCTTAATTTGTGGGCGACCCACGGTACGGAAGAGCCTTGTATTGCCTTTGCAGGGCATACGGATGTCGTGCCAGTCGGCGATCAAACCCAGTGGACTTATCCACCGTTCGAGGCTTGCATTGTGGATAACTTGCTTTATGGACGTGGTGCAGCGGATATGAAAGGATCGCTTTCGGCAATGGTGATCGCCGCCGAAAATTTCGTACAAAAGCACCCAAATCACAAGGGAAAAATCGGCTTGCTGATTACTTCTGATGAAGAAGCTGCTGCCAAAGACGGCACAGTAAAAGTAGTCGAAGCCTTAATGCAACGGGGCGAAGCGATCCATTATTGTGTCGTGGGCGAGCCGTCCAGCGGTAAGCAGTTGGGCGATGTGGTGAAAAACGGCAGACGTGGTTCGATCACGGCGGATCTCTATATTGAGGGCGTGCAAGGACACGTTGCTTATCCACACCTCGCCGACAACCCTGTGCATAAATCCCTCGCTTTTTTGAGCGAACTGACCGCTTACCAGTGGGATAACGGCAATGAGTTTTTTCCGCCGACTAGCCTACAAATTGCCAATATCAAGGCGGGTACGGGTAGCAATAATGTGATTCCAGGGGAATTGTATGTACAATTTAACCTACGTTACTGCACCGAAGTGAACGATGAAATCATCAAAACCAAAGTGAGCGAATTGTTGCAAAAACACGGCTTAACGCACCGAATTAGCTGGAATTTGTCGGGAAAACCGTTTTTAACCGCAAAAGGAAAATTGGTGGAAGCCACGGTGCAAGCGGTGCAAAACGTGGCAAAAATCACACCGCTATTAGAAACCAGCGGCGGTACTTCTGACGGACGTTTCATCGCTCAAATGGGGGCGGAAGTGGTGGAATTTGGCCCTCTCAACCAAACCATTCACAAAGTGGACGAGTGTGTTAGCGTGGACGATTTGAGGAAATGTGGCGAGATCTACTATCAGATTTTGGAAAGCGTTTTGAAATAGATTGGCAAAATTTTCAAAAATCCTACCCCTTGTTTGAGTTCTGTTACTTTTTCTTTGCTTCGCCAAAGAAAAAGTAACCAAAAAGAAAGGCGACCCCGGGCATTTTGCTGATGTTTCGCTTGTTGCTAATTTCTACGGTCGATTTGTAAACTCGCTTGCTTCGCAAGCTCAAACAGTACAAATCGCCCTTGAAATTTGACGCAACCGCTCAACGCAAAATGACGGGGAAATTTATTCGAGCAATGGTTTGAAATTTTGGGAAATCTGAAAATTTAATCATCATTCGTAGGGGCGGATTTTATATCCGCCCTTGATAATAACCGTAGAAATTTATTTAAAAGTAATGAATAAAAACCTCAATTTAATCCTCACGGGCAAAAGCCGTGATCACCTTGTACCGTTGCTGAATCCGTTGTCGGATAAGCATTTTTTGCAGGCGGAAGCGGTGCAAGCCTTTCTGGCGTTGCAACAGGCGGCGAAGCAAGCGGGCTTTAATTTGCAACCAGCCAGCACTTTTCGGGATTTTGAACGGCAAAAGGCGATTTGGAACGCTAAATTTAATGGCGAGCGGAAAGTGCATAATGATCAAGGCTGTGCGATTGATTTGAGTTGCCTGTCCGATTGGGAAAAGTGCCAAGCAATGTTGCGTTGGTCGGCGGTGGCAGGGGCGAGTCGCCACCATTGGGGGACGGAATTGGATATTTTCGATCCCGATTTATTGCCGAAAAATCAATCACTTATGCTTGAACCTTGGGAATATCAAGCGGGTGGATATTTTGAAAATCTGACCGCTTGGCTCAACCAAAATGCGGAGCAGTTTGGTTTCTATTTTCCGTTTAACGGCAGGGCTGATAAGCGGATCGGGATCGAGCCGTGGCATTTGAGTTATCGTCCGCTATCTGAACGCTATCAAGCGGAATTTTGTGCCGATATGTTGCGATCTGCGTGGATTGATGAAGATCTTGCAGGCAAAGAATGTTTGATCGCCCATTTTGATGATCTGTTTAAACACTATATTTTATGAGTTCCATTCAACTAATTAATGAAAGCGACAATCCCGAGCAATTCCGTGCAGTTTGCGACAAATGGCAACTGATTGACGACAGTTCGGCGATTTTAGCACTCGTGCAAACCAATCACCAATTAGAATTACGCAAATTGGACGAACCGAAATTAGGGGCGATTGCGGTCAATTTTGTCGATGGCACAATGGCTCATCGCCGTAAATTTGGCGGCGGACGGGGCGAGGCGGTGGCAAAAGCGGTGGGGATCAAGGGCGATTATCTGCCGAGTGTGATCGATGCCACCGCAGGCTTGGGGCGTGATGCCTTCGTGTTGGCGGCGGTGGGCTGCAAAGTTACCTTGGTGGAACGCAACCCCGTGGTGTCAGCATTGTTGGAAGATGGTTTACAGCGTGCCTATCAAGATCCTGAAATCGGCGAATTTATGCGAGATCGAATGATTTTAGCCCCCGTTTCTTCCATTTTAGCCTTAGATCCCGACCAGTTCGCAGCAGATGTGGTCTATTTCGATCCGATGTTTCCCCACAAGCAAAAAAGTGCCTTGGTCAAAAAAGAGATGCGAGTTTTTCAACATTTGGTTGGGGCAGATTTGGATGCGGACGATTTTTTCGACCACGCCAAAGCCCTCGCCCGTAAGCGGGTGGTGGTAAAACGCCCTGATTACGCCCCTTTTATTGCCGAACAAAAGCCCGATTTCAGCCAAACCACCAAAAATCATCGGTTTGATGTTTATTTGTCCCATTTGCCCAATTTGCAAGCGGATTGATTTCCGCTAATTTTTGTAAATTTGGGCGACAAAATCCCCTGTGGTTAGCTAGGCAAAAGGGGCTTTTTGCCGTAGAATAGTCAAATTTTGTATTGCTAAATTTTATGACAAAGAGGTCAATATGACACAACAACGTGATTACGCAGGCGAGTCGAAGAAAAAGGGGAATGTAAAAATCTCAAAAATCTTGGCGACCATTGCGGGAATTTGTATCGTTTTCGGTTTGGGCTTGTGGTTATTGAAAGAAAATACCCCCGCTCAACCGATTCCAGCCTCGGCAATTCAGCCACCTACGCCACCGAAAAGTTCGTTACCAAGTCGCCCTGACGAGGTGTATAGCTACATTCGTGATTTAGAAACCCGTGAAGTGCCGTTGGATAAACGTGTGCAAGCTCAATTAAATGCTGAGCAAGAGAAAAAATTAAAAGAGGAAGAAGAACGCCGTAAGCAGGAAGAACAGTTACGTTTAGCGGCGGAACAGAAAGCCCAAGAGCCGCAAATTACCATTATGGAAACCGTTCAAAACCAGCCTGCCACTGAGCAGGTGAAACCGCAAACCCCGACCGCCAAAGTCGAGGCGAGAGAGGCTACCCCAGAGGAAATTGCGGCGGCGAAAAAAGCCCAAGAGCAGAAAGCTTTGGAAAGAGCTAAATTAGCCGAAGAAAAACGCAAACAAGAGCTGAAAAAACAGCAAGAGTTAGCGAAGAAAGCGGAACAAGAAAAAGCCAATGCAGCGAAATCGGCGGAACAGCTTAAAACGGAACAAGCCAAGGCAGAACAGGCTAAGGCGGATCAGTTAAAAGCAGAAAAAGAGAAAGCCGACAAAACCAAAGCTGAGCAAGCGAAAAAAGTAGAGCAGGCGAAACCGCAAAAAGTGGTTGCCGTGGCGGCAAAACCGAATGAGCAAGTCTCAAATCAAGCGGGTCGTTTTGGTTTACAATGCGGTGCCTTTAAGAACAAAGCCCAAGCGGAAAATATGCAGGCACGTTTAGCAATGGCAGGTTATAACGCTCGTATTGTGAGCAGTGCGGATTGGAATCGTGTCTTTATCGGACCTGTCGGCGACCGTGCTTCCGCTTCATCAGCACAGTCGAATGCACGAAGCGTGGCGGAATGTGTGATTGTTTCGATGTAAGCCTTTGATTTCATAAAAAAACCGAACCTTAGGGTTCGGTTTTTTATGTATTTTTATCAGTGAAGATTTACCTCGCCCCATAAACCACAATGGTTTTGCCGTGGGCGGAAATTAAGCCGTCATCTTCGAGCATTTTTAAAATTCTGCCGACAGTTTCACGGGAACAACCGACCATTTGCCCGATTTCTTGGCGGGTAATTTTGATCTGCATTCCCTCGGGGTGGGTCATCGCCTCGGGTTGTTGGGCGAGGTTGATTAAGGTTTGAGCGATTCGCCCTGTTACATCAAGGAATGCCAAATTGCTCACTTGGCGTGAAGTTTGACGCAAACGGCGTGCCATTTGGGCGGAAAGGTACATCAAAATATCAGGGTTCATATGCACTAGTTGTTTGAACCGCTTGTAGGAAATTTCGGCAATTTCGCACGGGCCTTTGGTTTTCACCCAAGCGGTGCGTTTCTGCACCGTTTCTTCAAACAGGCTGATTTCGCCGACAAATTCCCCTTGCCCCAAATAGGTGAGGATCATCTCTTTGCCCTCTTCATCTTTCAAAAACACCATTACTGTGCCTTTGACGATGTAGTAGAGCGATTCCGCGTCCTCGCCAGCATTGATCAGCGTGTATTTTGAGGGGTAGCGATGAATGTGGCAATGGGTCAAAAACCACTCGACCGCAGGATCGTGGATGGGTGGCACGGGCGTTTCATTTTCGAGTGGGGGAATGGAAAGCGAAATGTCTTGCATTGACGAAAAACCTTTTTAATCATCTATTATTTGAATAATACTTCCAAGTATTGTAAAAATTGTATCACAAATTTACACATCGCCTAAGAAAGATTTTTTATCTTTAATATCCAAACTCTGGTGTAATTCTGACCACACAATGACCACTTTATCCGCTTTCAGTTGATTTAATAACCGCTCACGCTTTTCGGCGAGGGATAATTCCCGCACGCCGTAATCCGTCCCCTCTCGCAAAATAAAGGAATCTAGCACATTGTTGAGGGTGGTCGGTTCGAGCTGCTGCCACGGGATAATCATTCGGTTTTTCCCTCAAAAAGTGGCTTAATAAATAGCCATTGCTTATCAAATTGTTGGAATTGGTTGTAACGGAAGTTAGAACGCACCAAACGCAAAAATTGCCCCTCGCAGAAATTGACGAGATAGCCCGCCAATTCACGGGTATCGCCTAAATTGTGGTTACGCTTATTCAGTTGCAACAAATTGAGGAATTGCAATTCGAGATTATCGAAAAAACGAGCCACTTTGGCTTTGAGGGCTTCATCTTCAAACATTAAGGCGTGTCCCGTTAAAATGCGAGTAACCCCTGGGTTTTTGCGGGCAAATTCCAACACCGTGAACAAAATCGCTTTCACGTTGCTTTCTAAATCGTTGCCTTGACGCTTGCTGTTGGCAATATAGCTGTTGAGGGTGCTTTCAATGGTTTCGATCAACGCCTCAAACATTTTGGTTTTGCTCGGGAAATAGCGGTACAACGCCCCCTCGGAGACCCCCACCGCTTTGGCAAGGCGTTCGGTGGTAACCCGTTGCATTCCGTCCTCGGAATTGAGCAAACTCACCAGCACTTCCAGCACCTGCTGGCGGCGTTCTTTGACGGATTTTTTCGGCATTTTAATCGTAATTTCGCTCATTTTTTGCCCTTATTGTTTACCCGAATGTCCAAATCCACCCTCGCCACGCTCGGTTTGGGCAAAGTCGTTTACAATGTTGAAACTGGCTTGCACCACTGGCACGAATACCAGTTGAGCAATGCGGTCGCCCACTTCTACCGTGAACGGCTTGTCGCTACGATTCCACAACGAAACCATTAACGGCCCTTGATAATCGCTGTCGATCAGCCCGACCAAATTCCCCAACACAATCCCATTTTTATGCCCCAAGCCCGAACGGGGCAAAATCACAGCGGCTAAATTCGGATCGGCGATGTAAATCGAAATGCCCGTGGGAATCAGCACCGTTTGCCCCGCTTCAACCGTCAGCGGCTGCTCAATCAAGGCACGCAAATCCAACCCCGCCGAGCCTGCGGTGGCGTAAGTCGGTAATGGAAATTCCGTACCGATACGGTTATCTAAAATTTTTAAATCAATCTGTTTCATTTTTTCCTCTCTTAAAATTTCCAAAAATCTGACCGCTTGTAACGGCTATTTGGCTTGGTATCTCGCCACAATTTCCTCTACCAACTGTTTGGCGAGGACGGTTTTGTTAGCAAGCGGTAAGATTTTGTCGCCGTTTTGCCAGAATAGATGTAGGGCGTTTTGATCCTGCCCGAAGGCTTGTCCGCCTGAGACATCGTTCGCACAAATCAGGTCGAGATTTTTGCGTTGCAGTTTGCTTTTCGCGTATTCCGCCACGTTTTGGGTTTCCGCCGCAAAGCCGACCACAAAGGGGCGGTTTTGGCGAAGATGAGCCACATTCGCGATAATATCGGGGTTTTTCACTAATTTTAGCGTCAATTCTTCGTTATCGTCCGTTTTCTTGATTTTCTGATCCGCCACTTCGGCAACCCGATAATCCGCCACCGCTGCACAGCCAATAAAAATCACATTTTTTTGAGCCAAAGCCACCGCTTGTTGTGCCATTTCAAGGGCAGAAAGCACGTTAATTCGCTCAACATTCGGCGGTGTGGCAAGATTTACTGGACCAGCGATCAAAGTAACTTTCGCCCCTCGTTGTGCAAAGGCTTCGGCAATCGCAAAGCCCATTTTGCCCGAGCTATGGTTGCTGATATAACGCACGGGGTCAATCGGCTCTTGGGTCGGTCCAGCAGTGATCACTACGCTTAATTCGGCAAGATCTTGGGCTTGGGCGAAGTGGTCGTTCACGGCTTGGAAAATCTCGCTCGGTTCTGCCATTCGCCCCACGCCCACATCGCCGCAGGCTTGGAAACCGCTGTTCGGACCGACTAGCTTGATCCCTTGTTGCACAAGGCTTTGCAGATTTTCCTGTACAACCGACCGCTTGTACATCTGCTGATTCATCGCTGGGGCGAGCAGAATTGGGGCAGCTGTCGCAAGGCAAATAGTGGAAAGTAAATCGTTGCCCATTCCCACCCGCAGCCGAGCGATAAAATCGGCACTGGCAGGGGCGATCACCACCAAATCTGCCCATTTCGCCAACTCAATATGCCCCATTGCCAGTTCTGCCTGCGGATCGAGCAAGGATTGCGACACCGCATTGCCCGAAATGGCTTGCAGCGTGAGCGGCGTAACAAAGGCTTCGGCGGCAGGGGTTAGCACCACTCGCACCTCAGCCCCTGCGGTTTTCAGGTGGCGGATCAGCTCAATCGTTTTATAAGCGGCGATCCCGCCCGTGATACCGACCACGATTTTTTTCTGTTTTAACATTATCTTGCCGTGTGAAAGAAAAAGAGGGCGAGATTTTACCGCAATAAGCATTTACTCACAATCCGATTATTTTTGTGATCCCGATCGACAAATTGAAAAATAGCCTTTGTGGTGACGCAAGGGATTTTTTATCCTTTGCGTGAGGTAGGTGTGGCAAAATGAACGTAAATAAAGTGGCGTTAATGCCCCGTGAAAAATTATTAGCAACGGGGGCGGAAAGTTTGACGGATCAGGAACTGTTGGCAATTTTTCTGCGAACGGGGATCAAGGGCTTGCCCGTGATGGCGTTGTCGGAAAAGGTGTTGAGCGAGTTTGGGTCGCTGCGAGGGTTGTTATCGGCAAATTTGGCGGATTTCTGCCGTGTGAAAGGGCTGGGGCAAACCCAATTTGTGCAGTTGCAAGCGACCAAAGAGATGACCAAACGTTATCTTTCGCAACAGATGAACGAAATTCCAACGATTGATGCCCCTCATTTGGCGGTGATGTTGTTTCAATCGGAACTGGAAGATTATGAGCGAGAGGTGTTTATGGTGCTGTTTTTGGATAATCAAAACCGCTTGATTAAAAAGGAAAAACTCTTTTTCGGCACGATCAATCAAGCAGCGGTTCACCCCCGTGAAATCATCAAAGAAGCCTTGAAATGCAATGCGGCGGCGATGATCGTGGCACATAATCACCCCTCGGGAAAATGTAAGCCGAGCGAGGAGGATCGCCAGCTCACTCGCCAGATCGAACAAGCCTGCGAGTTGGTTGATGTGCGGTTTGTCGATCACATTATCGTGGGTAAGGGCGATTATTTTTCCTTTGCCGAAGAAAAAATAAATACCGATTTTGCCCTTGAAAGTGAAAGCTAAACCGAGTATAATCCGCAACCTTTAAAGTAGTCCGTGGGTCGGGTTTATGCCTGACGAGGCAGTTAGCAAGGCAAAACGCCCCTAATCGCCCGAACCATTTATAGCTTAAGCTTAAATTATTGGAGAATTACAAATGTCAAGAGTTTGCCAAGTAACCGGCAAGCGTCCAGCAGTTGGTAACAACCGCTCACACGCAATGAATGCGACTAAACGTCGTTTTCTTCCTAACCTTCACACTCACCGTTTCTGGGTTGAGAGCGAAAACCGTTTCGTAACCTTACGTTTAACTGCGAAAGGTATGCGTATTATCGATAAAAAAGGCATTGATGCAGTGTTAGCTGAAATCCGTGCTCGTGGCGAGAAAATCTAAGGAGCTAACCAATGGCAGCGAAAGGTAATCGTGAGAAAATCAAATTAGTTTCAACCGCTGAAACTGGTCATTTCTACACCACTACAAAAAATAAACGTAATATGCCTGAAAAAATGGAAATCAAAAAATTTGATCCAGTAGTGCGTAAACACGTTATTTACAAAGAAGCAAAAATCAAATAATTTGCCGATTTGCAGAAAACCCGACAGATGTCGGGTTTTTTTATATTTGGCGATTCTTTATTTTCTTTCCGTCTAAAAAAACAACATCAAAAAATAAAAATGTGATGTAGTTCGCTTTTTTCACAAAAAGATTTGATCTTAGGGAATATTTTGGTTAAAACGTTCTCTAAATAGCGAGTCGCAAGATGGAGGTTATAAATGATTGCATCAATACAAAAATTCCTAAAACTGGAATCTGCAAGCGGTGTGTTACTGCTGATTTTTGCCATTTTGGCGATGATTTTCGCCAATTCTGGATTAAGTGGGCTTTATTTTAGTTTTTTAGAAACCCCCGTGGCGGTCAAATTAGGCACTTTTAGCATTGATAAACCGCTGCTAATGTGGATTAACGATGGCTTTATGGCAGTCTTTTTCGTGCTAGTGGGAATGGAAGTGAAATCCGAATTGCTCGAAGGCTCATTATCCAGCTACCAAAAAGCGATCTTCCCTGCGGTTGCCGCCGTGGGCGGAATGGTTGTGCCTGCCCTCATTTATTGGTTGATTAACCAAGATTTCCCCCAATTCCACAAAGGTTGGGCGATCCCAATGGCAACGGACATCGCCTTTGCGGTCGGCATCGTGGCATTACTCAGCAAACAAGTGCCACCTGCGTTAAAAATTTTCCTACTCGCCCTTGCGATTATTGACGACTTAGGGGCGATTGTCGTGATTGCGATTTTCTTCTCGGGCGGACTCAGCACCACCGCACTAAGCATTGCCGCGGTGGCGATTGTCGGCTTGATTGTGTTGAACCGCTTTAAAGTATCCGCCCTGTGTGCCTATATGGTCGTTGGCTTGATTTTATGGGCAGCGGTGTTGAAATCGGGCGTTCACGCCACCCTCGCTGGGGTCATCATCGGCTTCTGTATCCCTCTCAAAGATAAAAAAGGCGAATCGCCATTGCACCATTTTGCTGAAATTTTAACCCCGTGGTGTTCGTTCGTGATCCTACCGCTGTTCGCTTTCGCCAACGCAGGGGTGTCGCTGTTCGATGTGGGCATTGCCGAACTCGCTTCACCGTTACCGTTGGGCATTGCGTTAGGCTTGATTATTGGCAAACCCCTCGGCGTATTCTTGTTCTGCTACCTCTCGATTTTACTCAAAATCGCCAAATTGCCAGAGGGAGTGAATTTGAAACAAGTGTTTGCGATTGCCGTGTTGTGTGGTATCGGTTTCACAATGTCAATGTTCCTCGCAGGGCTTGCCTTTGGCGGCGAGAACGATGTCTCGAATGCCACCCTCACCGCCCTTGCCCGATTAGGCATTTTGCTCGGTTCGAGCGTTTCTGCGGTGGCGGGCTATTTCTTATTAAAAGCCGTTACCAAACCGAAATTCGCATAATCCAATCCCCCGTAAGGGGGATTTTTTTGAGGAAAGAAAATGATCAAACGTTGTGCGTGGGTGGGCGAGAGTGAGATTTACCAAGCCTACCACGATCAAGAGTGGGGCAAGCCCCAATACGATAGTCAAAAACTGTTTGAACAGTTTTGTTTAGAGGGGCAACAAGCGGGGCTTTCGTGGATTACCGTGCTGAAAAAGCGAGAGGCTTATCGCCAAGCCTTTTTTCACTTTCAGCCCGAAAAAATCGCTCAAATGAACGAAAGCGATCTTGATCAACTAATGCAAAACGCAGGCTTAATCCGCCACCGCCTCAAATTACAGGCGATCATCAAAAACGCCCACGCCTACCTTGCAATGCAAGCCAACGGCGAGGATTTTAGTGATTTCATCTGGTCGTTTGTGCAACATCAACCCCAATCCAATTCGGTGCAACGAGCGGAAGATCTACCAAGCAAAACCCCCACTTCCACCGCAATGTCCAAAGCCTTGAAAAAACGAGGTTTTGCCTTTGTCGGCGAAACCACCTGCTACGCCTTTATGCAAGCGGTGGGATTGGTAGATGATCATTTTGATGATTGTTTTTGTAAAAAACGGAAATCTAACCGCTTGTAGATAAACTTATTTATCCGATTTGTTGCCCCCTACCCCCTGCTACGCAGGGTACTTCCCCCGTAAACGGGGGCAGATCTTAAAATTACCGTAGAACAAGATCTGCCCCCGCTTGAGGGGGAAGTGGTTGAGCGTAGCGAAACCGAAGGGGGCGACAAGCGGTAAGATTCTGTGAAATTTTGAAAAATCCCACCGCTTGCAATAGCCAAATCTTCATCATTTCACAAAATGAAATCACAAATATCAATAATATCAATTTTCGCAACTTGATTTTTCCCTTATAATGCCCTCGAATTTTTCTTCTAAACAAACAAGGAATTTAAAATGGCTAACTATTTCAACACATTAAATTTACGTCAAAAATTAGACCAATTAGGTCGTTGTCGTTTTATGGATCGTGAAGAATTTGCAGACGGTTGCAACTTCTTAAAAGGCAAAAAAGTGGTGATCGTGGGTTGTGGCGCGCAAGGCTTAAACCAAGGTTTGAATATGCGTGATTCTGGCTTAGACATCAGCTACGCCTTACGCCCAGAAGCGATTGCAGAAAAACGTGCGTCATTTACGCGTGCCACTGAAAACGGCTTCAAAGTTGGCACTTATGAAGAGTTAATCCCAACAGCAGATCTCGTGATCAACCTCACCCCAGATAAACAGCACTCAAAAGTGGTGGCGGACGTAATGCCATTGATGAAACAAGGTGCCGCGTTCGGTTACTCACACGGTTTCAACATCGTGGAAGAGGGCGAGCAAATTCGTAAAGATTTAACTGTGGTAATGACCGCACCGAAATGCCCAGGGACGGAAGTGCGTGAAGAGTACAAACGTGGCTTCGGCGTGCCGACCTTAATCGCCGTTCACCCAGAAAACGACCCGAAAGGCGAAGGCTTGGCGATTGCGAAAGCGTGGGCGAGTGCGACAGGCGGCGACCGTGCGGGCGTGTTGGAATCTTCTTTCGTTGCCGAAGTGAAATCTGACTTAATGGGCGAGCAAACCATTCTTTGCGGTATGTTACAAGCAGGCTCAATCGTGTGCTACGACAAACTCGTGAAAGAGGGCAAAGATCCCGCCTACGCAGGTAAATTGATCCAATACGGTTGGGAAACCATCACCGAAGCGTTAAAACAAGGTGGTATCACCTTAATGATGGATCGTCTTTCAAATTCTGCGAAATTGCGTGCGTTCGAGCTTTCAGAGCAAATCAAAGCTGAATTGGCGTTCTTATTTGAAAAACATATGGACGACATCATCAGCGGCGAATTTTCATCAACAATGATGGCAGACTGGGCGAACGGCGATGCGAACTTGCTCAAATGGCGTGAAGAAACGGGCAAAACTGCCTTTGAAAACGCCCCGAAAGGCGACGGCATCAAAATCAGCGAGCAAGAATACTTCGATAACGGCGTAGTGATGGTCGCAATGGTGAAAGCGGGCGTAGAATTAGCGTTCGACACAATGGTGGCAAGCGGTATCTACGAAGAATCGGCTTACTACGAATCACTGCACGAATTACCGTTAATTGCGAACACCATCGCTCGTAAACGCTTATACGAAATGAACGTAGTTATTTCAGACACCGCAGAATACGGCAACTACTTATTCTCACACGTTGCAACGCCAATCCTTGCGGAAAAAATTATCCCAACTCTACAAAAAGGCGACTTGGGCGAACCAACCCCAGCGGTGGAAATCGACAACGTGTTGTTGCGTGATGTAAACGATGCAATCCGCAACCACCCAATCGAAATCATCGGACAAGAATTGCGTGGTTATATGACGGATATGAAACGTATTTCATCGCAAGGTTAATTTTCTTCAATAAATAAAAAGCCAACGTTATCGTTGGCTTTTTTGTCTCTGCAAGCAGTAGGATTTTACGAAATTTCATGAAATCCCACCGCTTGTTTGAAGATAAAAAAACACCCTCAACCGAGGGTGTTTTAATGATTAGATTATCGTTTTGGTAGGTAGCGGGCTGGGTCGATGGACTTCCCTTTGTAACGGATTTCAAAGTGAAGTTTGTTGGTGTTTGTTCCCGTGCTACCGAGGGTGGCGATTCTTTCGCCGGCTTTTACAGTGTCTTGCTCATCAACTTTGATGCTGTCGTTGTGGGCGTAGGCACTGAGGAAATCATCGCTATGTTTGATGATGATTAAGTTGCCGTATCCCTCCAACGCGTTGCCTGCGTAAACGACTTTACCAGGTGCGGCAGCCACAACGTCTTGACCTTTCGAGCCTGCGATATCAAGCCCTTTGTTTCCGCCCTCTGAGGCTGAGTAGCCTGCGATCACGCGTCCTGCCGTTGGCCATTGCCATTTGATTGATGACGATGGGGCGTAATTGGTGCTGGTGCTAACGGTGCTGGCTCGCACGGCTGAACCTGTGGTCGCCACGACACCTGTTGAAACTGGGGCTGTGCCAACGCTGGCTCGCACGCCTGCATTTGGTACGGCAACTTCATTTGAACCCGTCGCAGCTTTAACAGGGCCTGTTACATCGCCCTCTGAACTGTATGTCGTGCCATTTGCCCCTTGGGTGTAGGTAACAGGTGGCTCAACAGGTTTTGGCGGTGCGGCTGGGGTCGGTGCAGGTGCTGGCGTGGTGCTTGCCGTATTGCTGTTGCCTAATTTTAAGGCTTGCCCAACACGCAACTGATATGGCTCGCTCATATTATTTAAGCGGGCGATTTCTTTTACGTCTTTCCCTGCAATGTAGGCGATAAGGAACATTGTGTCGCCTTTACGCACGGTGTAAGTGTCGCCGTTGTAGAACCCTTTTTCGATTTGGCTATAAATCGGGGCGTTGTTTTCATCGCGAGGAATCTCAAAATTTTGAGGCACTTTTTTCGCCGCAGGTTTTGGAGCAGGAACTGGTTTTGGCTTCGCCACAGGTTGAGGTGCAGGTGCATTATAAACAGGCTGCGGTGCAGGGGCGTTATAAACAGGTTGTGGTGCTGGCTGGCTCATTGAGCTTGGCATTTCTACCGGTTGCACATCCGATTGCCAACCCGTTGAAACGGTGTTTACGGGCTGCGGTAAACTTGGGGCAAGTTCGCCGCCACCATTACTGCCCGTTGCACTCACTACTGGGGCGGGATCATTTGATGAACACGCCGTTAAAACGAGTGATGCAAGGGGTACGAAAAGAAAAATTTTCTTCATTTGGGTAAATATCCTTTAAAACAACATTATTTTGCCATTGAAGCGGGCATTGGGGCGGTTTGAATATCTGACGGCCAGCTATAACTGCCCTCAGTTGCCCCCGAACCTGCCACGGGTTGCATAACACCCGGTGGCAGTTCGTTTGGATCTGACGATCGAACCTCGGCTTTTGAGGCTGGTTGGCTGTTACAAGCGGTCAGAAAGAGCGAAAAAATCGCTAACGAGAAAAACGTTTTTTTCATTTTGCCCCATTAGCGAACGCGTAAGGTTTGACCCACTTTCAATTTCGCAGACGGATTTAAGCCGTTGAGTGAAGCGATTCGATTCGCATTTGAGCCTGCTAAATAGCCGATCAAATAGAGGGTGTCTTGTTTGCCTACGGTGTAGGTGCTGTCGGTGTAGCAACCTTTTTGAATTTGAGCGTAAATCGGCGCGCCACTTGCATCACGCACTACTTGGCAGTTGCCGACAGTTTCCGTTGCACCGTATGATGATGAAACAGGTTGCGGGATTGAACCACCGTAAGACGGGGTGCTAACAGGCTGGTTCATTGAGCTTGGCATTGCGGCAGGTTGAATATCCGCAGGTTGCCAGCTGGTGTTGTTCGCTTCAATGGTTTCGGTGCTTGATTCACTTGAAGAACCGCTGTTACAAGCGGTTAAAATGAGGGCTGCAAGCGGTAGGATAAACAGAGATTTTTTCATTTTGATGTCCTTTATTTCATAAATTGATAAATTACATAGGCAACGACCGCAAGGGCAACCGTTCCCCAGCCAATAAGTTCAATTGAACGGCGGATTTTATCCGCATATTTTTCCCCTCCCCACGCCGAAAGTTTGGCAACGAGGATAAAGCGTGCAAATCGTGAGATTGTAGCAGTAATTGCGAACGGAAAGAATGCCATTTGCATTACGCCTGCACAAATTGTAAACACTTTAAACGGAATTGGCGAGAATCCTGCGAGGAAAACCACCGCCACGCCCCAAGTTTCAAACCAGCGTTGGGCTTTGTCGAAGTTGGCTTGCATTCCCCAACTCTCGATCAAACCTTTTACCCAGTCGAAAGCATATAAGCCGATAAAGTAACCGATAATTCCGCCCGCCACCGAAGCGAGGGTGGTGTAAATCGCATAACGGGTCGCATTGTGCGGTTTGCTCATCGACATTGGGATCAACATCACATCGGGCGGGATCGGGAAAAAAATCGCCTCAATAAAGCTGACAAAACTCAACCAAAAAGCGGCGTAGCGGTGCTTCGCCCATTCCATTGTTTTGTCGTAAATCGTACCAAATAATTTCATTAGAAAGTCTCTTGTAAAGATTGCAGGGATTGATGTGCGGTCATATCTGCCTGAATCGGCGTGATCGACACATAATTATGTTCAAGGGCGTAAAAGTCCGTGCCTTCGCCGTCTTCAATCGGTTTGCCGTTTGCCCCGATCCAAAACACCGTCGATCCACGCGGATCTTGCTGTTCAATCACTTCGGCAGCCGCAGAACGTTTTCCGAGACGGGTAATCATCACCCCTTTTAGCTCGTTGTATGACACATCAGGCACGTTAATGTTCAGAATTTGACGGGCGGGCAGTAAATTTTTTGTGAGCTTTGGCAACAATTCCAATACCACCTGTGCCGCTGTGTCAAAATGGTTCTTGCCAAATAAATGGCTCGCCGCCCCTTTGCCTACCAACGACACCGCAAGGCTCGGATAAGGCAAATAACGCCCCTCTAACGCCGCCGCCACTGTGCCAGAATAGACCACATCATCGCCCAAATTCGCCCCGTGGTTGATCCCCGAAATCACCAAATCAAAGGGCGAATCCAACACCCCATTTAAGGCTAAATGAACGCAGTCAGCGGGCGTACCAGCAATCACCGCATAATTTTGCGGATTGAATTGATGCACTCGCAACGGCTCGGTTAAAGTTAAACAACTGGACGCCGCACTACGATTGCGGTCGGGGGCGATAACGGTAACTTGATGCCCCGCCCCTCGCAACGCTTTGGCGAGGGTCTGAATCCCTTCGGTGTGAAAGCCGTCATCATTACTGACTAAAATGTTCATTTTTCTACCTAACTTGTTGGAAAAGTTCGGCAGTTTACCACATTCCATTCAAAAAAAATTAAGCGGTGCGATTATTACAAAACTTTGCAAAATCGCACCGCTTGTGTTTGTCCTACTTTCTTTGCTTGTGCAAAGAAAGTAGCAAAGAAACACACCCCGAACATTTTGCTTTTGTTTCGCTTGTTTCTAATTTCTGCGGTTAATTTGTAAACTCGCCAGCAAGCTGGCTCAAACAGTACAAATTGACCTTGAAATTGACGAAACCGCTCAACGCAAAATGACGGGGGATTTTTGACCGAGCAAATAACCATTCGTAGGGGCGGATTTTATATCCGCCCTTATACGAAATTTTTTTAAATCCCACCCCTTGTTCGGAAAAGCTAAATTCGGCTTCGATGTTCTACGGAAATATGGCTGGCTTGGGAGGATTGTTGTTCATCGTAGTCGGCTTTGAAGCCTTTTAACACCACTTTGATTTGGTTCTCTTTGGCGTAGATGTTGGCGAAATCCTCAATCAATTCCAGCACATCGCAGGCGATGTAAGCGGTGCGTTCGGCGTTAATAATCACGGTCGCATTGGGTGGGATATTTTTGAGGGTCTTTTTAATCGCCGCTTTATTGAGGAACGACACTTCTTCCGCCAGTTCGAGGGTAATGCGGTTGGCGGTGGCGAGTTCTTCACGGCTCAAATAGTAGGCTCGTTTCATATTGCCGTGCAAAATGAAAAGAATGCTGATCACCAGCCCAATTCCCACCCCTTTCAGCAGATCGAGGCAGACCACCGCGATCATCGTGGAAAAAAAACGGGATAAATTGATAAATCCCTTTCCGCCAAAAATGGACAAAAATTTGCGGGCGAGCTAGACGGTAGCCGACCAACATCAACACCGCTGCCAAGCACGCCAGCGGCATTTTGTTTAGCAGTTGCGGAATAGCAAGCACGCACACCAGCAACAGTAAACCGTGAATAATGGTGGAAAGTTTGTGGGTCGCCCCTGCGTTCACATTTGCCGAAGATCGTACGATCACGGCGGTGATCGGCAAACCGCCCACTAGCGATGCGAGAATGTTTCCCACCCCTTGTGAGCGAAGTTCTTGGTTGGTGTCGGTAATGCGGCGATGTACATCAAGGCGATCCGCCGCCTCCATCGAAAGCAAAGTTTCAATTGACGCCACCACCGCAATGGTCAGCCCAATCGTCCAAACCGTTGGCGAGAGCAAGCCCCGCCAGTTGGGAAAGAGGATCATCTGTTGCAGATCTTGCCACTCGTCCGCCACGGGCAGTTGTACCAGTTGTGAGCGAGGCAACGCCCACCCACTATCCGCCCAAATAAAGATCTGATTCAGCAAAATCCCGACACAAACCGCCACCAATGCAGAGGGCAACCATTTGATTTTTTTGAGGTGAGGAATGGCGTCCCAGCCGAGCATTATCGCCATTGAAATCAGGGTGATCAGCACCGCCCCGAAATGAATTTGCGAAACATCTTGCCAAACGGCACTCAGCCCCACGCCTCCCAACGCATAGGGCTGTTCCTTGAAAATAATCAAAATGCCAATGCCCGCCAACATTCCCTCAATCACCGCAATCGGAATGTAGTTGGTAATACTGCCCGCTCGCATAAAGCCCAACAACAGTTGCACCACCCCTGCGATCAAGCCCGCACAAAGAAACAGCTCAAACGAGCCGAGTTCGGTAATTGCACTCAACACAATCGCCGACAGCCCCGCCGCAGGGCCTGCCACACTAATGTGGGACGAACTCAACCAGCCGACCACCACGCCGCCGATAATGCCCGAAATAATCCCCGCTAACGGCGGTGCATTTGAGGCGAGGGCAATCCCCAAACAGAGCGGCAACGCCACCAAAAAGACCACTAGCCCAGAAGCAAAATTTTGTTTGAGCAACCGCCCACGATGTTGGGAATCCATAACCACCTCAATCTTAGAAAAACATTGCTATTCTAGCGATTTTGCCTCGCCTAAAATTTGCCTTAAATCACATTTTGGGTGGAAAGCGGTGGGATTTTTAATAATTTTTGCAAATAAAATAATTCTCGCTACAATGTTTCCCTTATTTTTCAACGGATAATCAAATGCAACACAATGATTTCTGGCGGGGCGTGAAAGAGGCGATCCCCGTATCCCTCGGCTTTATTCCCTTTGGGCTTTTGCTCGGTTCGCTGGCGGCTCAAAAGGGCTTTCTGCCTTGGCAAATCAGCCTGTTCACTGGCACCAATTTTGCAGGCGGTTCGGAATTTACTGCCATTAGTTTGTGGACGGATCCCGTTAATATCGGCTTGGTGGTGGCGATGTCCGCCCTTGTTAATTCTCGCTACTTCATTATGGGGGCGACTTTTTCCCTCTATTTGAAAGGGTATAGCAAGCTCAAATCAATGGGAATGATTTTTCTGATGTGCGATGAATCGTGGGCGATGGGGATTGCGGACGCTCACAAGCAAAAACAGAAAACCCTCAACGCCAAATACTATATGGGCGTGTCGCTTAACCTTTATCTTTGCTGGATTTTCTTCACAGGGCTGGGGGCATACCTCGGACCGATTTTGGGCGACATCAAACAATACGGCTTTGATATGGCGTTCGTGGCGGTCTTTTTCGTGTTGCTGAAAGGAATGTGGAAAGGTGCGAAACAGAGCCGACCGTGGTTGGTGAGCCTTATCGTGGCAGGCATTTTCTACCACACCTTTGACGGGGCGTGGTATGTGGCGGGCGGGGCGATTTCAGGTATTCTCGCCGCTTACTTTTGGGGGGAATAATGGACTGGACCTTTTACCTTGGAATTTTACTGATCGCCAGCAGCACCTACCTCATTCGTGTTGGTGGCTACTTTTTCCTACGCAACCGCCAACTCAGCCCCCGAGCCGAAAAAGTAATGGAAGCCGTACCGGGTTGTGTACTGATTTCCGTGATCGCCCCCGAAATCGTCTCAGGGAACCTCGCCACCACTCTCGCCGTGGTCGTTACCCTTTTCGCCACCTTGCGTTTTTCGCTATTGCCAACGGTGTTAATCTCAATTGCCTCAACGGCGTTGTTTAGGGCTGTGTTTTAAGTCTTGCAAAGATGTAACATTTCTTTCTAAGAATCTACATTTCCAACGGCAATAAATCTGGCAAGGTGGCGAAACTTTGGGCTTTGACGGTGTTGTGGAAGTCGGTGAGGTAGGCGTTGTGTTGGTCCGCCTCTCGCATTGCCCCGTAAAGGTTGCTATAAAGTCCTTGTTCGGTGATTTTGCGAGCCACAACATAGCCCCGTTCCAAATAGGGTTTGACCGCCCAGTAAGGCAACGCCGCTACGCCTCTTTTGCTTGCCACCAGTTGGATAATCGCAATGGTCAGTTCGCTGGTGCGGCGGGTTGGGTTGATGCCCGTGGGGTGTAGCACCTTGCGTAGCAGATCCAACATATCGTCAGGCACGGGGTAGGTAATTAGCGTTTCATCACGAAAATCGTTCGCCGTCCAAATTTCCTTGTGGGCGAGGGGATGATCCTTTGAGCAAATCGCCACCATTTCGTAGGAAAAGAGCGGTTGGTAAACAATGCCCGCCACCTCTTCCATTTCAGAAACCACCGCCCAATCGGCTCGGTGTGAGAGTAGCAGCCCCACGGTGTCAGTGTGGAAGCCTGACACAATATCCAGTTCCACCAACGCCCAGCTTTGGCGGAAAGTGTCCATCGCAGGCATCAGCCAATCAAAGCAGGTATGACATTCCACCGCAATCCGCAATTCCCCCACTTCGCCCTGTCTGACACGAGCGAGCTCCAGCTCCGCCTCAATAATTTTCGGAAAAATCTGCTCGGCAAGTTTCAGTAAGCGTTCACCTGCGGGAGTAAAGTGAATCGGCTGAGTTTTGCGTTCAAACAGGGTTAGCCCATATTGATCTTCAAGGAATTTAATTTGATGTGAGAGTGCCGATTGGGTCAAATGCACCCGTTTAGCCGCAAGGGACACACTGCCACTTTCCCGTAGGGCAAGTAGGGTTTTAAGGTGGCGAAGTTCAAGAAAAATTGGTTTCATTAAGTTTATTCATATAAATTGGGGTTTGGATTGAATAAAATCATAATGGAAAAGAGGAAAGTAATAAAGGAAAACGGAAAGTTCTGTGAAATTTCCAAAATATTACCGCTTGCTTTTGAAAGGTGTTTAGCTGTTTGGGACGCCAGCGTGGCGTCCCTACGGTAGGGACGCGATGCTCGTATCCCACAAGGGGTAGGATTTCACGAAATATCACAAAATCCCCCTTGCGATTATTTTTTCAAATTCGTCCACGCCACCGAGAGAATGATGATCGCCCCGCCGATGAGCATTTTGAGGGTGGGGGGTTCGCCGAGTAAGATCCACGCGACCGCAATGGCATAGACGGATTCGAGGGAAATGATCATTGCAGCGGTGCGGGCGTTGATCGTATCTAGGCTGGATACAAAAAAGGTGTAGGCGAGTGTGGTGCAAAATAACCCAACGCAGGCGATCCAAACCCAATCCGTAAGGGAAACCGTTGGCAGTTGTGGGGCGGTTACGGGGAACAGCACCAAAGCGACCGCTAGATATTGCCAGAGGCTGGCTTCCGTGCCAGATAATTTGCCCGCGTTAAAACGGTTCAACACCGCAAGCACGCCGTAAGAGGCGGCAGACGCAATGCCCCACAGTAAGCCCTGCGTGGTTTGATTGCCAAATTCAAAGGCGGGGGTAATCATCACTAATCCGACCGAAATGGCAAGCAACAGCAAGTATTCTTTGAGGTGCAATTTTTCTTTGAACGCCAACATTTCAAACAGGGTGACAAAGGCAGGAAAGCTGGCGAAACCGAGTGTGCCGACTGCCACGCCACCGATTTTCACGCCAAGATAAAACGTAACCCAATGGGTCGCGAGCAAAATGCCCGACAGCAGTTGCAAGCCGAGTTCTCGTGGGGTTAATCGGCTACCCCGAGCTTTGAAGAAAATCCACAAAAAAAGAAAAGCGAAAACGGCTCGCCCGAACACCAGCACGTCCGTCCCGCTTTCGATTAACACCCCAAAAACCCCCGATAAGCCGAATAGCACGGCGGTGCTATGCACTTTGAGTAGGGCGATTGTTCGTTTTTCCATTATTTAATCCACTTATCCGAATCCTGTTGTTTTTCAAATTCTGCGTCAAAAACGGTGGATTGGGAATGGGGTTGGTTTGGCGATGAGCGGAAAAAGGCGAAATTGACCTTTGTTTTCAAAAACTTAAAGAGGTAGGCTTCGGTGAGTTTGCGGGTTGGGGGTAGGATCAAAATGATCGCCAAAATATCGCTTAAAAAACCTGGAATCAGCAATAATACGCCTGCGATCGCAAAAAAGAGCGAGGAAATGACCGCTTGGGTCGGGATTTTGCCCTCGCTGAGTTGTTGGCGAATGGCGAGTAGGGTGAATGCCCCTCGCAATTTAATCAGCCATAAGCCTGCGACTGAAATGCCGATCATCAAGAAAATCAAGGGGATTACGCCCAAATTCGAGCCGATAAAGACGAGCAGGGAAATTTCAGCGTAAATGTAGAAGAAAATGGCGAGCAGAAAAATCAGGATTGGCATAGGGTGTCCTTATTGGAAAAATGAGGCGAAAAAATGGTGCTAATTTGGTGATTTTCAACCTTTTCGCCGAAAGATATTCAAAATTGGCAAAATATATGCTATCAATAGCGACTTTCACACAAGATTTACAAAAAATAGGACACAACATCAAATGAATGGTGCAAATTTAGTCATTGAATGTTTGAAAGCCCAAGGGGTTACGCAACTTTTCGGCTACCCTGGTGGGGCGATTATGCCCGTTTACGATGCGATTTATGATTCGGGCATTGATCATCTACTCTGCCGTAACGAACAGGGGGCGGCGATTGCGGCGATCGGCTACGCTCGTTCCACCAACCAAGTGGGGGTGTGCATTGCGACTTCGGGGCCAGGGGCGACTAACCTGATTACAGGCTTGGCGGATGCCTTGTTGGATTCGATTCCGATTGTGGCGATCACGGGGCAGGTTGCCTCGCCCTTTATCGGCACGGACGCATTCCAAGAGGTTGATGTGTTGGGCTTGTCCCTCGGTTGCACCAAGCACAGTTTTATTGTGCAAAACATTGATGAATTGCCTGAAATTATCGCCCAAGCGTTCCAAATCGCCCAAAGTGGTCGCCCAGGACCGGTGTTGGTCGATATTCCAAAGGATATTCAAGTGGCGGAAACCGCTTTACAAGGGGTCAGTTATCCGAAAATTTCGCCCCCTGCCCAAGATCCACAAAAATTAGCCGAAGCCCAAGCCCTGCTCGCCCAAGCGAAACGCCCGATTGTGTATGTCGGCGGTGGGGTTGGAATGGCAGGGGCGGTGCAAGCGGTGCGATCCCTGCAAAAAAATGCCAATGTGCCTTGCGTTTCAACCCTGAAAGGCTTGGGTTCGCTCGATCCCGATCATCCGCTCTATTTGGGAATGATCGGAATGCACGGCACCAAAGCGGCGAATTTGGCGGTGCAAGAGTGTGATTTGTTGATCGCCCTCGGGGCAAGATTTGACGACCGAGTAACGGGCAAACTCGACACCTTCGCCCCAAATGCGAAAGTGATCCACGCCGATATTGATGTGGCGGAAATCCACAAATTACGCCGTGCAAACGTGCCGTTGCAGGGGGATTTGATCGAGGCAATTTCCGCCCTCAACCAACCGCTTGCGATTGACGAATGGCGTGAAAAAATCTGCCAGCTCAAAGCGGAATTTGATTTTAAATATCAAGAAAATCAAGGGGATCGCCCGATTGATGCGTGGGCGATGCTCAACACCCTTTCCCAACGCAAACCGCAAAATGCGGTGATCACCACCGATGTGGGGCAGCATCAAATGTGGTCGGCACAACATATCAAACATTACGCCCCTGAAAATTACCTCACGTCCGCCGGGCTTGGCACTATGGGCTTCGGCTTGCCAGCGGCGGTGGGCGTAGCGAAAGCCCGTCCGCAAGATCCTGTGATTTTGATTACGGGGGACGGCTCGTTGATGATGAACATTCAAGAATTTGGCTCGATCAAACGTGCCAACTTGCCGATCAAAATTTTGCTGATCGACAACCAACGCCTCGGAATGGTGCGTCAATGGCAATCCTTGTTCTTCAAAGGTCGCCATAGTGAAACGATTTTGGACGACAACCCAGATTTTGTAACCCTCGCCAAAGCGTTCGACATTCCTGCCGAACGGATTGAAAAAGCGAGCGAAGTTTCAGACGGATTAGACCGCTTGCTCAACGCTAAAACTGCCTATTTATTGCACGTTTGTATTCCAAACGAAGAAAATGTCTGGCCGCTCGTGCCACCGAATGCGTGCAATGCGGATATGATCGAACAACAGGGGGAAAACTAAAATGCAAACTCGTTTAACCATTACCGCCAACCACCGCCCTGAAACTCTCGAACGCTTACTACGCGTGATTCGCCACCGTGGTTTTGAAGTGGTTGATTTACAAGCAAAAATTGACGGAAAGCAGGTTCAGGTTACCGCCGAAGTGCGAAGTGAAAGGGCGATTGATTTGCTGGTTAATCAGCTGGTGAAATTACCTGATGTGGCTGAGGTTGAGGTGATAAAATAACAAAGACCTTAAACCCGTCGAAATCGACGGGTTTGAAATACAAGCGGTAAGATTCGCAATTACCTGACCGATTTTTTCCCCGTCATTTTGCGTTGAGTGGTTGCGTCAATTTCAAGGGCGATTTGTACTGTTTGAGCCTACGCAGTAGGCGAGTTTACAAATCGACCGTAGAAATTAGCAACAAGCGAAACAAAGCAAAATGTTCGGGTTGCCTTTCTTTTTGGTTACTTTTTCTTTGGCAACGCAAAGAAAAAGTAACAATCTAAACACAACATAAATTTGGAGAGATTATGCCTAAATTACGTTCTGCGACTTCCACCCAAGGTCGCAATATGGCAGGGGCAAGAGCCTTGTGGCGTGCCACTGGAATGAAAGAAAACGATTTTGGAAAGCCGATTATTGCGGTGGTTAATTCCTTTACTCAATTTGTGCCAGGCCACGTGCATTTGAAAGATTTGGGGCAGATGGTTGCCGAGCAGATCGAGCAAGCAGGTGGAGTGGCGAAAGAGTTTAATACGATTGCCGTCGATGACGGGATCGCAATGGGACACGGCGGTATGC
Organism: Haemophilus paracuniculus; assembly: GCF_002015115.1. Taxonomy (GTDB): domain Bacteria; phylum Pseudomonadota; class Gammaproteobacteria; order Enterobacterales; family Pasteurellaceae; genus Haemophilus_E; species Haemophilus_E paracuniculus. The sequence continues at coordinate 54,612 of NZ_MUYA01000001.1, read as the reverse complement.
TTTACTCATTGCCAAGCCGTGATTTAATCGCCGACAGCGTAGAATATATGGTCAATGCCCATTGTGCGGATGCAATGGTCTGCATTTCCAACTGCGACAAAATTACCCCAGGAATGTTAATGGCAGCGTTACGCCTAAACATTCCAACTGTGTTTGTTTCTGGTGGCCCAATGGAAGCAGGTAAAACCAAATTATCCGATCAAATCATCAAATTAGACCTTGTTGATGCGATGATCCAAAGTGCCAACCAAAATGTGTCGGATGCTGATGTCGATGCGATTGAACGTTCCGCCTGCCCAACTTGCGGATCTTGCTCGGGAATGTTTACCGCTAACTCGATGAACTGCTTGACCGAAGCTCTCGGGCTGAGCTTACCAGGTAATGGCTCGTGCCTTGCCACCCACGCTGACCGCAAACAGCTTTTCTTAGATGCAGGTAAGCAGATCGTGGAATTGTGCAAACGCTATTATGAGCAAGATGATTACTCGGTGTTGCCTCGCTCAATCGCCACCAAAGATGCCTTTGAAAATGCGATGAGCTTAGATATTGCAATGGGTGGCTCAACCAACACCGTATTGCACCTACTCGCCGCCGCCCAAGAAGCGGAAGTGGATTTCACAATGGCGGATATTGACCGCTTGTCGCGTGTCGTGCCGTGTTTAAGCAAAGTTGCCCCGAACACCGCCAAATATCATATGGAAGATGTGCATCGTGCAGGCGGTATTATGGCGATTTTGGGCGAATTGGATCGTGCCAACTTGTTGCACAACCAAACTCGCACCGTATTGGGAATGAGCCTTGCCGAGCAGATCGCCAAATACGACATTATGCTGACCCAAGATGAAAGCGTACATAAATTCTTCCGTGCAGGGCCAGCGGGCATTCGCACGACCCAAGCCTTCTCGCAAGATTGCCGTTGGGATACGGTGGATAATGACCGTGAAAATGGCTGTATCCGCAGTAAGCAATTTGCGTATAGCCAAGACGGTGGTTTGGCAATGTTGTCGGGCAACCTTGCGGAAAATGGTTGTATCGTTAAAACCGCAGGGGTGGACGAGTCAATCCTCAAATTTACGGGAACGGCGATTGTGTTTGAAAGCCAAGAAGATGCGGTAGCAGGCATTTTGGGCGGTAAAGTACAAGCAGGCAACGTCGTCGTCATTCGCTACGAAGGTCCGAAAGGTGGGCCGGGTATGCAAGAAATGCTCTACCCAACCAGCTACCTCAAATCAATGGGCTTAGGCAAGGCTTGTGCTTTATTGACGGACGGGCGTTTCTCGGGCGGCACATCAGGCTTGTCAATCGGACACGTTTCCCCAGAAGCAGCGGCGGGCGGTATGATCGGCTTAGTCAAAGACGGCGACACCATTGCGATTGATATTCCAAATCGTTCTATTGAATTAGTCGTACCTGCCGAAGAACTCGCTCAACGCCGAACCGAGCAAGATCAAAAAGGCTGGCAACCTGCCAACCGCCTACGTGAAGTTTCCTTTGCCCTCAAAGTATTCGGACACTTCGCCACCTCAGCAGACAAAGGGGCGGTGCGAGATAAAACCAAACTCTAATGCCTAATTTTATTAAGGGAACTTCATTAAGTTCCCTTTTTTCTTCCTTTACAAAAATTCCCTAAAATCCCACCCCTTGCACGGGGCAAATCTGCTAAACTAACCGCACTTTTCAACCCTCATTTATAAGGGAACAAAATGTTTGATTATTTTTTATCGCTACACCCCGTGATGCAAGCCTTTATCGCAGGGTTGTTCACTTGGGGCTGTACCATTTTCGGTTCAGCATTTGTCTATTTTTTCAAAACCGTCAATCGCAAACTGCTGGATACGATGATGGGCTTTGCGGCAGGCGTGATGATAGCCGCTTCGTTTTGGTCGCTGATTAGCCCCGCCCTTGAATTTGCGGAACCGACTTACGGCAGTTATAGCTGGTTTCCAGCGGCGGTCGGCTTTTTATTAGGCGGACTATTTTTGCGAGCCATCGACTATATCGTCCCCCACTTGCACCTTGATAAGCCGATTGAAGAAGCGGAAGGTTCGCCTCAATTTAAGAAAAAGCTCTCAAAATCTGCCTTGCTCTTTTTGGCGATTACCATTCACAACATTCCAGAAGGCTTGGCGATTGGCGTTACCTTCGGGGCATTAGCCTCAAACCTCGGCGATCAAACGGCACTAATGGGGGCGATTGGCTTGGCAATCGGAATCGGCATTCAAAACATTCCTGAGGGATCTTCCCTTTCGTTGCCCATTCGTGGTGAGGGCAAAAGCCGTTGGAATGCGTTTGTCTGGGGATCGTTATCGGCGATTGTTGAGCCTGTCGCTGCCGTGATTGGGGCGGCGTTCGTAATGTCGATGACTGCCATTCTGCCTTACGCCCTCACCTTTGCCGCAGGGGCGATGATTTTCGTGGTGGTGGAAGAACTGATCCCCGAATCACAAAGTGGTGGCAACACCGACATCGCCACCCTCGGCTTGATGATCGGCTTTGTGGTGATGATGGTGTTAGACGTTGCATTAGGATAAACAATGATTTGGTATAAAGCCCTTTTTTCCTTTAACGGACGCCTAAACCGCCAAGGCTTTTGGATTGGCGTGGCAATCAACTTCGCCTTTTTGTTCATAATGGCAAATTTTGTGTTGGATCTGACCGCTTTCTCGTGGTTTTCCCTCGTGCCGTTGGCGGTATCGGCGTTCAGCCTCGCCGCCGTGATCGTCAAACGCCTACACGACCGCAACCGCTCAGGCAAAGCGGTGCTAATGGTATTTGTGCCGATATTGTGTTATGGTGCGTCCCTTTCCGCCCAAGGCACAATGGCGTGGCTACTCGGCATCGCAATGCCAATGTTTATCGGCACAATGTTACTGCTCGAATGGGGCGGATTTAAAGGAATGAACGAACCCAATCGCTTTGGCGATCAAGGACTTAGCCTAAAATTAAAATAAAATGATGAAACTGAATTACCATAAAACCCACTTTTTAACCTCCGCCCCCGATATTCGCCACTTACCCGAAGACAGCGGGGTGGAAATCGCCTTTGCAGGGCGTTCCAACGCAGGTAAATCAACGGCTCTCAACGCTTTAACCAACCAAAAAAGCCTTGCTCGCACCTCAAAAACCCCAGGACGAACCCAGCTGATCAACCTGTTTGAAGTTGAGCCAAATTGCAAGTTGGTCGATTTACCAGGTTACGGCTACGCTGCCGTGCCAGAGCAGATGAAAATTCAATGGCAAAAAGCCCTCGGCGAATATCTACAAAAACGCCAATGCTTGCGAGGCGTGGTGATCCTAATGGACATTCGCCACCCCTTGAAAGACCTCGATCAACAGATGATCGAATGGGCAGTTTCCGCCGAATTACCCGTATTATTACTCTTAACCAAAGCCGATAAACTCAGCCAAAGCGGTCGCAGTAAAACCGTCAAAATGGTGCGAGAAGCGATTTTGCCTTTCCAAGGCGATATTCAAGTGGAAGCCTATTCCGCCTTAAATAAAATCGGGATTGATAAACTTTCGGCGAAGTTGGATTTGTGGTTTAGTGAAGTCTATGCAGACAATGAATAATATTCAAAATGTGGAAATTTATTTAGATTACGCCACCATTCCTAGCCTAAATTATTTCCTACATTTTGCAGAAAATTATCAAGATACCACTACCATTCGCTTATTTGGTTTGGGGCGTTTTACGATTCCTCAAACCATTATTGATCGCTATCCTGCTGGTATTATTCGTTTTTGTGAAGCAAAAGCAGGCGATCAAACCCAATTTGAACAATTATTTACAGAATTACTTGAACAGAGTACGCAACCTTTAAATCTCTGCTTTCATTTAAATTTATTTCATAGCCAACAAATGTTTTTACCGTTACATCATCTTATTCAAGGCTATCGAACAAAAATTGCTAATGTTTCATTACATTTCTATGATGATGGTGCTGAAGGTGTCGCAAAATTAAATGATCTGTCCGAAAAACCTAAATATCTTGCTGATCAATTAGCACAACAGCAACTGAAAGGACAAAACATTATTATTTCTGATTATAGTATTTTCCGTTATCAATGGGGAATGATTTACCCTACAACTTATCATCTTCTAAATACAGATATACTGACACAAAATGCTCTTTTACCTTTAAAAGAGTACCTAAAAAATCATTCCTTAATCGATTTTTCTCGTTTTCAAAAATTATCAAAATTGCAACAGGATATTATTTTAGAAATAATCGGTCTCATCAGAGAAAATGTTGAGAAATTGATTAAAGCCTCTTACCAATATGCGTTCTTTATATTTATTGGTTCGGCTATCTTTGATGACGATAAACAACGTTTAATAGAATTTGAAAGATTACATTTTAATCTTTTAGAACAATATCTTTTCCCAACAGGAAAATTCTATATTGGGCAAGAATATGTGGCTTGTTATAAAGGACACCCTCACTCATCTCAAATTAACGAAAAGATAAAAGAGCATTATCAAGGAAAATTAATCTATCTACCCGACAATATTCCATTGGAGGTTTTGCTATTATTAGGATTAGACGTAAAATTGATTGGCGGTTTTGCGAGTACCATTCATTTTCAATTTTCTTCTGAAAAAATAGCCGATCTTATTTTTATGACAACAAATAATTACCAATTAAATAAAACGAATGATTTATATCAAACACAACTTAATTTTCTGAACGTAATGATTAAATTAGGTTATACGATAGCAGATAAAACCCATTATTTCACTGAATTTAATTCATAAGGAACAAAAAAATGTACGATTTAAACACTCTCAAACAAGAAACCGATAAAATCATCGAAAATTTATTAAAAGACGGCTCTGATCCAGATGCCCTTTATATTATCGAACACCACGTCGCCCACCGTGATTTTGATAAATTAGAGAAATTAGTGGTGGACGCTTATAGACTCGGCTACGAAATTTCCGAAGCGGAAGAAGTGGAAGAAGAAAACGGCAAAATTATTTTCGTGTGCGATATTGTCAGCGAAATTAAATTAGATGCCAATTTAATCACCGCCCAACAAAAAGAATTACTGCCGTTAATCGAAAAAGCAGGTGCCGAATACGAAGGTTGGGGCACGTATTTTGAAGACCCAAACAGCGATGAAGACGAATACGGCGACGACGGTGAGTTTTTTGACGAAGATGATGATGATTTTGAGGATGAAAGACGATAATTTCATCTAACTTAGAATACAAGCGGTGAGATTTTTCAAAATTTCACCGCTTGTTGAATAAACCAAACGTAGGGACACAATGTTCGCGTCCCGAAATGTACGAAAATTTATGGGGACGCCAGCGTGGCGTCCCTACCTATGCTCAGACAGTAAAAATTGATCTCACAATCACAACCCTTTCTTGACCCAATACCGATACGGGGCTTGTGCGACTTCGCTTTTGAGTAGCTGGTGATCCATAAATTGACAAAAACTTGGAATATCCCTTGTCGTGGCGGGATCGTCCGCTATAATCAGCAAAATCTCGCCCTCTGCCATATTGCGAATGGTTTTGCGGGTGAGCATTACTGGCTCGGGGCAGCGTAGCCCGAGGGTGTCTAGGGTGTGATGCACGGTTAAATCTGTCATTCTTTTCCTCAATCAATTTCTAACGGGGGCAAAATGCAAGCTCTTTTTTCTCAACATCTTGCCAACATTCAAGCCACGGTGCGGTCGGCGTTGGAACAGGCTCGCCTTGACGGTTTGTGGATTTACGCAGGGGCGGCGAAATATCATTTTTTGGACGATCAAACCTCGCCGTTTAAGATCAATCCCCATTTCAATTACGTTTTTCCCGATCCGAAAGCGGAACATTGTTGGCTCTTTTTAGACGGGCAGAATCCGCCCCAAATCTACTATTTCGCCCCGCAAGATTATTGGCATTGCGTGCCAAAACCGCCCGTGGAAGCGTTTTTTGCCAGCGAATTTGAGTGGCAAATTGTGCGTCAGCAGAGCGAAATTGCACAATTTATCCGCAATCCGCAACATTGTGCCTTTATCGGCGAGGACGAAAAACTGGCGGAAAGTTTGGGATTTTGCCACATCAATCCGCAAAAGGTGCTGAATGTACTGCATTTTGCTCGTTCGATCAAAAGCGAATTTGAAATTTCGGCGATTTTTGAAGCACAACGCACCGCTTTAATCGGGCATCAGGTGGCAAAACAGGCGTTTTTTGACGGAAAAAGCGAGTTTGACATTAACCTCGCCTACCTGCACGCCACCCAGCAATCGGACAACAACGTACCTTATGGCAACATCGTGGCGATTAACGATCACGGTGCGATCCTGCATTACACTCAGCTTGATCTCACGCCCCCTGCGGAACGGCATAGCTTTTTGTTAGACGCTGGCACGAGCCATTTGGGCTATGCGTCCGATCTCACTCGCACTTACGCGTTCGATCCAAACAGCGAATTTGCCGAATTGGTGGCGAAAATGGAGCAGCTCAAACTCGACTGCATTGCTAATTTGCAGGTCGGGATCAACTATTTGAGCTACCACACCCAAATGCACCAAGCGATTGCACAATTATTGCACGATTTTGATTTTGTCCGCCTCTCGCCCGAACAAATTTTTGAGGAAGGCATCAGCCGAGCCTTTTTCCCGCACGGTTTGGGGCATTCGCTCGGCTTGCAGGTGCACGATGTGGCAGGGCTACAACAAAACGCGAGAGGCACACGCAAATCGCCCCCAGAAATCTACCCAAGCCTACGTTGCACCAGAGATCTGCAAGCAGGAATGGTGTTGACGATTGAACCGGGGATTTATTTTATTGAGATGTTGCAAAATCCGTGGAAAATCTCACCACTTGCACGCCATTTTAACTGGCAAAAATTGGATTTCTTCAAGCGATTTGGTGGCATTCGCACCGAAGATAATGTGGTGATCCGTGAATTTGGGGCGGAAAATTTGACCGCCAAAGCCTCACAAAAAGCGGAACAAATTTTACAAAAATAGAAAGATCTCAACGGGATTTTCGGGTATCATATCCGCCTTTTTTAGCGTGTCATTTTGGGAGCAAATTGTGTCGAATCTCTGGACAGATTGTCTAAGCCATTTACAAACAAAAGTTACCGCCACGGATTACAGCACTTGGTTGCGTCCGTTGCAAGCGGTGGAAAACAATGGCGAATTGACACTTTATGCTCAAAATCAATTTGTGGGGAATTGGGTTCGCGAAAAATTCTTTGATGAAATTCTCGGCTTGGCTCGATTCCTCTCAAAAAATGATGAATTACAAGTGGTGATTCGGATCGGGATCAAACCGAGCGAAACCCAGCGAGCCGCTCAAACGGATGCCGTGCCAGAAAACGAACCTGCCACCCCAACCCTCAAAACGGGTTTGAACCGTCAACTCAATTTTGAAAATTTTGTGCAGGGGCGTTCTAACCAAATTGCAAAATCCATTGCGGAACAGATCGCCAAAACCCCTGGCACGAGCCACTTGAACCCTTATTCCATTTACGGTGGCACGGGTTTGGGGAAAACCCACTTAATGCACGCTATCGGTAATGAAATTTTAAAAAATAACCCGAAAGCCCGTATCCGTTATTTGACGGGCGAACGTTTTGTGAACGAACGGGGCAAAGCGATCCACAATAACACCATTGAAAATTTTAAGAAATTCTACCGCTCGCTCGATGTGCTAATGGTGGACGATATTCAGTTCCTCGCCAAATATGCGAAAACGAACTCGTCCTCGGAAGAATTTTTGAATACATTCAATGCGTTAATCGAAAACGGCAAGCAAATTGTGGTGGTGTCGGATATTTATCCGCAAAACATTGAGGGCTTGGAAGATCGCCTCAAATCTCGCTTAACGGGCGGGATCAATGCGATGATTGAACCGCCAGAACTGGAAACACGAGTGGCGATTTTGATCCAAAAAGCGAAAGAATTAGGTCACGATCTCGCCGAAGATGTTGCCTATTTTATCGGGCAGAAATTGCGTTCCGATGTGCGTGTGCTGGAAAGTGCGATCAAAAATCTCGTCCCGATTGCGAATTTCTTAGGCACGGAAATCACAGTGGATACCGCCCGTGAGCGTTTGAAAGATATGTTTGATTCCTACGACTATCTGATTACGATTGAAAAAATCCAAAAAACGGTGGCGGATTATTACAATATCAAACTGGCGGATCTAAAATCGAAAAGCCGCACCCAAACCATTGCTCGCCCTCGTCAGATTGCGATGGCGTTAGCAAAAGAATTAACAACACACAGCTATCCTGAAATCGCCCGTGAATTTGGCGGACGGGATCACACCACCGTAATGCACGCTTGCAAAAAAGTGAATGAATTACGGGATAGCGACAAAACAATTCAAGAAGATTACACCCATTTAACCCGCAAACTTTCATCTTAGGGGGATGTATGCAATTTACAATTACGCGTGAACAGCTACTCAAACCGTTGCAACAAGTCTGCGGTGTTTTAAGCAGCCGCCCAACTTTGCCGATCATCAACAACATTTTGCTTGAACTGCGTGATGATCGCCTTTCGCTGACGGCAACGGATTTGGAAGTGGAACTCACCACCCAAGCTCAACTGCTGGAAGCGGTCAGTTTCCACGAAAAATTTACCATTCCAGCCAAGAAATTCCTCGATATTTGCCGTAGTTTATCAGACGATAGCGTGATTTCGGTGCAGTTCGAGGAAGATAAAGCGATTGTGAAAGCGGGTCGCAGTAAATTTAGTTTGACCACCTTACCCGCCAGCGATTACCCAAATTTAATGGATTGGCAACCCGAAGTGGATTTCACCATTGAGCAATCGACCCTCGCTCGTTTGATCGATGCGACCCAATTCTCAATGGCAAACCAAGATGCTCGTTACTTCCTCAACGGAATGAGGTTTGAAACTGAGGGCAATTTATTGCGTACCGTGGCAACGGACGGACACCGCCTCGCTGTTTGCACAATGGCGTTAAATCAAGAATTGTTAAGCCATTCGGTGATTGTGCCTCGCAAAGCAGTGTTGGAATTGGCTCGCTTAATCTCAAACAGCAGTGAGGCAACCCGTTTAGAAATCGGCACAAGCAATTTACGCGTTACTACCAACGGCATTGTGTTTACCTCAAAATTGATTGACGGGCGTTTCCCTGATTACCGTCGCGTGCTACCTCGCAATGCGGATCGCATTATGGAAGCGGAAACGGACGTACTAAAACGTGCTTTACAACGTGTGGCGATTTTATCTAACGAAAAATTCCGTGGCGTGCGTTTAGCGTTAAGCCAAAATCAGCTCAAAATCAGTGCCAACAACCCAGAGCAAGAAGAAGCGGAAGAAGTGCTAGACGTTGCCTATGAAAGCAATGATATGGAAGTGGGCTTTAATGTGAGCTACTTACTTGATGTACTCAACGCCCTCAAATGCCAATGGGTGCGGTTGAGCCTTGTGGATTCCGCATCAAGCTGTTTGATCGAAGATCGTGATAATAGCAGTGCAGAATATGTGATTATGCCAATGCGTTTATAATTTCCCAAAGGTTGGTTCTGCCAACCTTTTTTGTCGATTAAAAATGAAAAATCAACCAACCACCAATGAAGTTCGCCTCGACAAATGGCTATGGGCGGCTCGCTTTTACAAAACTCGCAGCATCGCCAAAGCGATGATTGAGGGCGGAAAAGTCCACTACAACGGACAGCGAGCCAAAACGAGCAAAAATGTTGAAATCGGGGCGATGATCAAACTACGCCAAGGCAACGAAGAAAAAGAAGTGGAAGTGCTTGCCCTCAGCGACCAACGGCGAGGGGCGAGCGAAGCTCAGTTGCTTTATCGAGAAACGGAAAAAAGCCTTGCCGAACGCGAAAAATTGGCGTTCGCCCGCAAAGCCAACGCCCTCTCAATGCCCCACCCAGACCGCCGCCCAAACAAAAAAGAGCGGCGAGATTTAATCAAATTTAAGGAATTTCTATGAGTTTTACCGTGATTATCCCCGCCCGCTACGCATCTAGCCGTTTACCTCGCAAACCCCTGCTCGATATTGCAGGCAAGCCGATGATTCAACACGTTTGGGAAAAAGCCCAACAAGCGGGGGCGAAGCGTGTGATTGTCGCTACCGACCACCCCGAAATTGAAGCGGTGGTAACCGCTTTTGGTGGCGAAGTTTGTATGACTTCGGATAAACACAACTCTGGCACGGAACGCCTTGCGGAAGTAGTAGAAAAAATGGGCATCGCCAGCGAAGAAATTATCGTTAATGTGCAGGGCGATGAACCGCTGATTCCCCCTGTGATCATCAAACAAGTGGCGGAAAACTTAGCTCATCATCAGGTCAAAATGGCAACCCTTGCGGTCAAACTGACCAGCAAAGAAGAGTTGCTTAACCCGAATGTGGTCAAAACCTTAACCGACCAAAACGGAATGGCACTCTACTTTTCCCGTGCGGTAATCCCATTCCCCCGCGACCAATTCACCACCCTTGATGATGCGTTCGTGCAGCAACAAAACTACCTACGCCACATCGGCATTTACGCCTATCGAGCAGGTTTCATCAAGCAATACGTTGAATGGCAACCCACCGCCCTCGAACAACTTGAATCCCTCGAACAGCTTCGAGCCTTATGGTACGGCGAAAAAATCCACCTCGCCCTCGCCCACCAAGCCCCCGCCGTCGGTGTGGACACCCCAGAAGATTTAGAGCGAGTGAGGGAAATTTTAAAATAGTCTCGCATATACAAGGGGTGGGGTTTTAAAAAATTTCACTATCACATAATAAAATTATGGTTAATCTAAAAATCTTGCTACAATACCCACATTATTTTTAAAGTGAGGGTATTTCAATGTTAAAAAAATCTTTATTAGCCGTGGTTCTATTCAGCTCAATTGCCCGCTCTGAGGTGCTCACCACCGTCAAGCCCCTCGCCTTTATTGCAAGTGCGATTACGAATGGCATAACAGAAAGCCTTCCGCTGCTACCCGTAACCGCCTCGCCCCACGATTACAGCTTGAAACCGTCCGATGCGATGAAGATGAACGCTGCTGAGTTGGTGGTGTGGATTGGCGAAGATATGGAAACCTTTTTACAAAAAAGCATTGAGCGTTTGCCCGCTGAAAAAGTGCTGCGGTTAGATCAGGTGGCGGAAATTCAGAAAATTGTCGAGCAATATGGCGAGAGAAAAGAGGGTGAGAAACATCAGGGTGGCGGTGATGAACACGATCACGACAAGGATTACCACCTCTGGTTTTCGCCCCTAGCGAGTGAGGTGATTGGCGAGAAAATCGCCGAACGTCTCGTCCAATTACGCCCTGAGGATCAGGGTAAAATTCGTGAAAATCTGACCGCTTTCAAGGCAAATTTGGCAGCGAAAAACCGCCAAATCAACGAGCAACTTGCCCCCGTGCGAGCCAAAGGTTACTACACTTTCCACGATGCTTACGGTTATTTTGAGCAGGCTTACGGCTTGAATCCACTCGGTTCGTTTACGATCAACCCAAGCGTAGCCCTAGGGGCAAAAACCTTGAAAATGATTAAGCAAAATGTGGACAAACAGAATGCGAAATGTCTGTTTACCGAGCCTCAATTTACCCCGAAAGTGGTAGAAAGTTTGGCTAAAAACAGTAAGGTAAAGGTGGTAGCTCTTGATCCGCTAGGCGAAAAAATTACCGTAAATCCGACCGCTTACCTACAATTTTTGAAGAGTATTGCTGATACATTTAAGAATTGTTTAGTCAACTAAAGCATTTTTTTGATATTCTTGATGTTTCTGGCTCTGAAATGGCACGATTTCAATATGGGTTCGGTAATTAAGTAATTGATAGAATTGAGGATAGTGAAAACTTTCCCAATTTGCTAATTTTTGTTCGGTAAAGAAGCGGTTTACTGTTTTAATTTTTTCCTCTTTTGAACCTAGACAATAATGATATTGCTCTATTTTATTTTGTTCATTGAGAATATAAACATTAAAACTTTGATCTAAATTATCTTCAAAAAAGAACTGTAAAAAGCCTTCGCTGGCAAATTGATCGATTTCACGCGGAAAATAACGTTCGGAAAAATCTTGTAATGGCTGTTTAGATTGAAAAATCTTGCCCCAATTTTCCCCTTGTTGAAATAAGGTGTTCATCTGTTGTTTTTGGAAAACAGTGCTGGTTTGTACGGAAATACAACGATTCACCAACGCAGAAATCAATAATTGCAATTCTTCTTTTAATTTTTCACTATAACAAAGCACCGAAACAGATTGTGGAGGGGCAGAACTTCGGTAAATTTTATTGGAAATCAATTTAAGGGCTTTTAATAAGGAATCATTCCCCTCAAAATGTTGGGTGTGAATTTCATTCCAAACATTTCGATAAATTAAACTTACGCTACCAATTAGATTTTGTTGAGAGTAATCAAAATTAAATAGATCACTTTGGCTAATTTTTGTTGGAATTTTTTTATTTTTTTTCGCCGTTGGATCTTGGGTTAAATTGACTACCACCGTTAAATTACGAATTTCATTCGGGTGGTGTAAATCTTGTTCACTAATTAACGGGGCTTGTTGAGGAAATGAGAGTCTTAAATCTGTAATAAATTGGCGTAATTTATTTAATTCAACACTTTGGCTAACTAAATGAATTACCGTATTTGGGGTAATAATGCCGTTAAAATATGCCCACGCAATTAAATGATTTAAATGGCGATAATATTGAATATGGCGACTACTTGAATCATAGGGGCTTTTCGGCGATTGGTTAATCATATACCAACCCGATTTCATTGCCGATCCCTCTTTAACTTCAATAAAAGTAACCGCTTGTTCGGCTAAATTGGCAGAAATATGAGGGTTAATTAACGCTACTTTACCTGGTAAAATTTCAAAAATTGAGTAAAGTTTCCGCATTAAAATATCCGTATCACTGGCAATAATACTTGGGTCAATATGGAATTTTCTAGCAAAGTTAATTAAATGGCGATAACTCAACAATAACTGCTCGGTGAGCATATTTTGTTGAGCAATCGCTTGTTTTATTTTCCACGCTTTACGGCTGGTTAATAAGTTGAGATCTTTTTGCGACCAACCCCAATCTTGAATTAAATTAGCTAACTGTTTTTTTCGCCAACCAGAAAACGCATTTCCCTCTTGGGATTTTAAATAAAAACAGTATCGCAAGCGGTTTAATCGTTCAAATTCTTGGCGTTCGGTTAAATAATCCGTAACTTGCTCTAACATTGCTAAATAAGGGTCAAAATGGTAATTTTCCCCATTTTCAGTTAACAATCGTTGTTTAAACTTTTTGGCAATCAGATTTGTTTTAGGATAAGTTTGAGCATAACTTTCTAATAATAAAATTTTAATCGCCGATTTATAAGGGGCGTTAATTCCTTTGTAAAGTTGCCATAAACTTGCCCCAAAATATTCATCAATGGATAATGAAGATAAATCGCCAAAATCGATCCATTCATTTAAATCAAGCTGTTTTGCTCGCACGGCTGTTTCAACTTGCTGGCGATAATCTTTGCCTTGTTCGTCAAAATGTAACCAAAGTAATCTTTTGCCATTTAGACGGATTGCCGAGCGGTAAAATTCGTCTAACAATATAAAATGTTGAGCCGAACCACAATTTTCGCTACCCACCCCTGTTTTCATATTTCGGCGGAAATAATCTTGGTGCATTAAATAAAAGTTAATTTCCACCCCAAATTGATTTACCCAGTTTTTTAATCGCTCAAATTTGATTTCAAGTTGAGCGATTTCAATGCGATTTAACCGTTGTGAATGACACACCCATAAATCTAAATCAGATAGTGAAGTTTGGGTAATAGATCCCGTGCTACCCATTAAATATAAGCCGTCAAAACTTGGCTGATATTTGGCAGAATTTAAAATCGGCAACAAATAATGTTCCGCTAAATAATGTTGCTGATAGGGGGATAATTCAAATTGTGCCACGCCACTCGGGGCATATTCGACATAGGCAGGCAAATCGGGGTGATTGAGGTGCAAAAGCAGGGGAACAAGTTCTAAAACTCGTTGAAATTCAAGGCTATTTTCCGCGGTGGCTCGGGCGAGACGATATTGCTCTAAGGCAGAAACTCGCTGTTTTGCCCATTCAAGCTGTTGTGAAAAATCGGCATTTGACGGAAGCGAACTTTCATCAAAATGAACAAAATCCAAATTTTTCACATTATGGCTCTCTCTAGTTGCAAAATGGGTGCAATGTAGCATTTCCCACTGTAAAGGTAAAGCAAACAATTTGCCCAACATTTCCACTTTTTTGTGATCTATTCGACATTTTTCGCCTAAATTCTTTGCAATTCCCTAAAAAACTGACTATCTTTTCAAAAGTTTAATTTTTGAGGAATGATTATGGATAGCACTGCACTTTTTATGGAAGGCGTGAATTTAATGCTGGTGGGAATGGGCTTTGTGATGAGCTTTTTGTTTGTGCTGATTTTTGCGATCAGCGGCAGCTCTCGCTTGATTAACCGTTTCTTCCCTGAACCGAGTACACCTGCCGAAATTTCAAAAAATCTTACCCCTTGCAATGATGATTTGGAACGCCTACGCCCTGTGATTGTGGCTGCCATTGCACATCATCGACGCCAACAGAATCGCTAATTTCAAAAAGGAAATCAAAATGAACCAAACGAAAAAAATTGCCGTTACCGATGTGGTGCTAAGAGATGCCCACCAATCCTTGTTTGCCACTCGCTTACGTCTTGATGATATGTTGCCGATTGCCGCCGAACTCGACCAAATCGGCTATTGGTCGTTAGAGGCGTGGGGCGGGGCAACGTTCGATGCTTGTATCCGCTTTTTGGGCGAAGATCCGTGGGTTCGCCTGCGTGAGTTGAAAAAAGCCATTCCAAACACCCCGCTACAAATGTTGTTGCGAGGGCAAAATTTGCTCGGCTATCGCCATTATGCCGATGATGTGGTCGATCGTTTTGTGGAACGAGCGGTGAGCAACGGGATGAGCGTGTTCCGTGTGTTTGACGCGATGAACGACCCTCGCAATATGAAACAGGCACTGCAAGCGGTGCGAAAACAGGGCGGACACGCCCAAGGCACGTTGAGCTACACCACCAGCCCTGTGCATACGTTAGAAACTTGGTTGGACGTAACGGAACAGTTGCTCGAAATCGGGGTGGATTCCCTCGTGATCAAAGATATGTCGGGCATTCTTACCCCGTTGGCGGCGTATCAGTTAGTCAGCGAAATCAAAAGACGCTACAACGTCCAGTTGCATTTACATTGCCATTCCACCACGGGTATGGCGGAAATGGCGTTGCTGAAAGCGATTGAAGCAGGGGTGGACGGCATCGACACCTCGATTTCGTCAATGAGCGGCACTTACGGACACCCTGCCACCGAATCGCTGGTCGCCACCTTGCAAGGCACGCCGTTTGATACGGGCTTGGATATTCCTCGCCTTGAAAAAATTTCCGCCTACTTCCGCGATGTGCGTAAAAAATATGCGGAATTTGAGGGGCAGTTGCGTGGCGTGGATAGCCGAATTTTAGTCGCCCAAGTGCCAGGCGGAATGCTGACCAACCTCGAAAGCCAACTCAAACAGCAAAATGCGTCTGATAAACTCGATCTCGTGTTGCAAGAAATTCCGAAAGTCCGCCAAGATTTGGGCTATATTCCGCTCGTTACCCCAACCTCGCAAATCGTGGGTACGCAAGCGGTGATCAACGTTTTAACCGGCGAACGCTATAAAACCATTGCCAAAGAAGCCGCAGGCATTTTGAAAGGGGAATATGGTCGCACCCCAGCCCCAGTCAATGCCGAATTGCAACAGCGTGTGTTAGAGGGGGCTTCGCCGATTACGGATCGCCCAGCGGATCATCTCGCCCCAGAAATGGATAAATTAACCGCCGAAGTGAAAGCCCAAGCCCAACAAAAAGGGATTACGCTGGCAGAAAATGCGGTGGACGATGTGTTGATCGTGGCGTTATTCCAACAAGTTGGTTGGAAATTCCTTGAAAATCGTGGCAACTCTGCCGCCTTTGAGCCAGCCCCAACGGGGGCGAAAATTTCGCCAAATCCTACCCCTTGCAACCCGAAAGCCAACAATGAACCTGCGGTTTACACGGTGGAATTAGAGGGCAAAGCCTTTGTGGTGAAAGTGAGCGAGGGAGGCGACATTAGCCAAATCACCCCAGCCACGCCTGCTGCCCTGCAAGCAGTGAGTTCCCCTCAAAATTCCGCCAACGCCACCCCAGTTACCGCCCCAATGGCAGGTAACATTCTCAAAGTGTTGGTAAGCGAGGGGCAAAAAGTGGCTGAGGGCGATGTGTTGCTGATTTTGGAAGCAATGAAAATGGAAACCCAAATTTGTGCCGCCCAAGCGGGCGTGGTGCAAGGCATTAACGTGAAACAGGGCGATGTGGTTGCCGTGGGCGACACCTTGCTCAATCTCGCATAAGGGGCTGAAATGGACGGAATTTATGCACTCATTCAAGGAATGGGGATAATGCACCTGCAACTGGGGCAAGCGGTGATGTTACTCGTTAGCCTGCTGTTGCTCTGGCTTGCCATTGCTCGCAAATTTGAACCGTTGTTGCTGTTGCCGATTGGTTTTGGGGGCTTGCTTTCTAACATTCCCGAGGCAGGTTTGGCGATGACGGCGTTAGATAATCTGCTACATAGTGGCACGCCCGAACAGCTTGCGGTGGTCGCTCATAAACTCGGCGTGATCGCCGATCCTACTGCGATGAAAACCGCCCTCAACACCGCCCTGCCTTCGACCCTCAATGAATTAGAGGCAATCGCAGGCGATATGGGCTACACCGCTGGCGTATTGGCGTTGTTCTATAAAATCGCTATCGGCTACGGCGTTGCACCGCTCATTATCTTTATGGGCGTGGGGGCGATGACCGATTTCGGGCCGCTACTCGCCAACCCTCGCACCCTGTTGCTCGGGGCTGCGGCACAATTTGGCATTTTCGCCACCGTACTCGGGGCGTTGGGCTTAAATGCGTTAGGCATTATCGACTTTACCCTACCACAAGCAGCAGCGATTGGAATTATCGGCGGGGCGGACGGGCCAACCGCCATTTACCTCGCCAGCAAACTCGCCCCAGAATTGCTCGGGGCGATTGCGGTCGCTGCCTATTCCTATATGGCGTTAGTGCCGTTAATCCAACCGCCGATTATGAAAGCCCTCACCACCGAGCAAGAACGCAAAATCCGAATGGTACAACTTCGCAATGTCAGCAACCGTGAGAAAATCCTATTCCCGATAATCTTACTGTTACTGGTGGCGTTGCTACTGCCAGACGCCGCCCCACTGCTCGGAATGTTCTGCCTCGGCAACCTAATGCGAGTGAGTGGCGTGGTGGAACGCTTAAACGACACCGCCCAAAATGCGTTAATCAACATCGTTACCATCTTCCTCGGCTTATCGGTCGGGGCAAAACTGGTCGCCGATAAATTCCTACAACCGCAAACCCTAGGCATTCTGCTACTCGGCATTATCGCCTTTGGGATCGGTACCGCAAGCGGTGTGTTAATGGCGAAATTGATGAATAAATTCAGCCACCACAAAATCAACCCACTGATCGGCTCGGCAGGTGTTTCCGCCGTGCCAATGGCTGCAAGGGTTTCCAACAAAGTCGGCTTAGAGGCAGATCATCAAAACTTCCTACTAATGCACGCAATGGGCCCGAACGTGGCTGGCGTGATTGGATCAGCGATTGCAGCGGGGGTAATGCTCAAATACATCTCGGCGATGATGTAATCAAAAAAGGGGAGTAATACTCCCCTTTTACCTTTCTCAATGTACACAGTTAAATATCCGCCAATTTCGCCAACAATTTCCCGTGAATGCCACCAAACGCCCCGTTTGACATTACGAGGATATGATCCGTAGGTTTGGCTTCGGCGACCACGAGATCGACCAATTCGTCTAGATTTGCCGACCATTTTGCAGGTTGGGAAAGAGCATCGGTGATCACGCTGACGTTCCACGGAATGGTGTCGGGTTGATAGACGAAAACCTGATCCGCATCGGCGAGGGACGGGGCGATTTCGTCTTTATGGACGCCCATTTTCATTGTGTTTGAGCGAGGTTCTAACACGGCTAAAATGCGTTGATTTGTGCCGATCTTGCCACGAAGTGCGTCAATCGTGGCGGAAATGGCAGTTGGGTGGTGGGCGAAATCATCGTAAACGGTTACGCCATTCACTTCCCCTTTCACTTCCAAACGGCGGTTGGCGTTGATAAAGCTGTTCAACGCTTGGCACGCCCCTGCCACTTCTACCCCAGCGTGGTGGGCTGCGGCAATCGCCATTAAGCCGTTGTGCATATTGTGGTTGCCGACCAAATTCCATTTCACTTCGCCCATTTTTTGTTGCTGGTGGAACACGGCGAAATGGGAACAATCCGCCGAGATCGGTTCGGCGTGCCATTCATTTTCTTTACCGATAAATTGCAATTCGCTATATGTGCCTAAGTTGAGGGTATCTTGCACGTTCTGGTCGGCTTTTGCCGATAAAATGCAGCCATTTTGCGGAATAGTTCGCACTAAATGGTGGAATTGGCGTTGGATCGCTTTGAGATCGTCAAAAATATCGGCGTGGTCAAAATCAATGTTGTTGATAATGAGGGTTTTCGGGTTGTAATGGACGAATTTTGAGCGTTTATCGAAGAAGGCTGAGTCGTATTCGTCCGCCTCAATCGCAAAGAATTTGCTTGATCCTGCTCGTGCCGAAATGCCGAAATTGCCAGCTACACCGCCGATCAAAAAGCCTGTGTCGATCCCATTTTGATCCAAAATCCACGCCAACATTCCTGTGGTGGTGGTTTTGCCGTGCGTGCCAGACACCGCCAGCACCCAGCGATCTTTGAGTAGATGATCGTGCAACCATTGCGGCCCCGAGGTGTAATTGAGTTGGTTGTTCAGCACATATTCCACGCAAGGATTGCCGCGGCTCATTGCATTGCCGATTACCACCAAATCAGGGGCAGGCTGTAATTGTGCCACATCGTAATTAGGGATAATTTCAATCCCGTGGGTTTCTAAAAAGGTACTCATCGGCGGATAAACGTTGGTATCCGAGCCTGTTACTTTGTGGCCAAGCTCACGGGCGATCATCGCCACACCGCCCATAAAAGTGCCACAAATGCCAAGAATGTGAATGTGTTTTTGTTTCATAAATTTGCCTTAGTGAAAAATTGCGGGGCATTATAATCGTTTTCTGCGGTTTACGAAAATTTCAAAAAATCTTACCCCTTGTTTGAGGTTGTTACTTTCTTTGCTCGTGCAAAGAAAGTAACCAAAGAAACACGCCCCCGAGCATTTTGCTGATGTTTCGCTTGTTTCTAATTTCTGCGGTCAATTTGTAAACTCGCCTACTGCGTAGGCTCAAACAGTACAAATTGACCTTGAAATTCACGAAACCGCTCAACGCAAAATGACGGGGGATTTAATCCAGCAAGGGATTAGATTTGGCGAAATTTCACGAAATCCGTCCCCTTGCAATCCCGTTCCTGCCCTTTTACGGCAAGGTGGCTATCACGGCGTAGCCGTCCGTTTCGCCGATAAAATCGACTTTGCTTTCCGCCCCGATAAACACCGATTCGCCCTGTTTGAGATGAATCGAATCCGTGCCGAGGTCGAGGTAAAGACTACCCGACATTACCAATAAAATTGAGGCACTGGTGGTGGTAAAGGTTTCTTCATCGAAAGGTTTAAAATCAAGGCGTTGCAGGGCGAAATCTTTCGCTTCGGGGGTTGGGTAGAGGTAGATCGCCTCTTCGCTTTCGTCCTGATCTTTTTCGTAGGCAGGGATAATTTTCGGCACGACCGCACGGTAATCAATGGTGTGCAACAGGGCGGGAATATCCACATATTTGGGGGTCAATCCGCCGCGGATCACGTTATCCGACGCCGCCATTAACTCAATGTTCTGCCCTCGCAAATAGGCGTGCGGCAAGCCCGCCCCTTGATAAATGCCCTCGCCTTTTTTGAGCTGGACGATGTTGAAAAGGTAGAAACAGAGCAAACCTGCGTCCAGTTTTTCAAGGGGAATTTGCATTGCGTTGAGGGTGTAAAGCACCCAATAATCGGGGTCGTCTAATTTGAGTTTATCCGCCGCAAAATCCGCCTGTTTTGCCTCAATCACGGGCAACAGCCATTCGGCGAGCTGACGTTGATCCGCCTGCATAATTTCCGCATAAACGGTCGGTAAGCCTTTATCCGCAAGGGCTTTGGCGATGGGCTGTAACGAAGAATGAACGTTAAGGCTCGCTTGCATATCCGCCACCGATTTAAAACCGTGCAACAGCCAAAAATCCGAGAGGGCAATCATCATTTCGGGTTTATGATTGCGATCTTTGTAGGTGCGATTAGGGGCGTTGAGGGCGATGCCCGCTTGATTTTCTCGCTCAAAACCGTGTTCCGCCTCGCTTTTGGTCGGGTGCAGTTGAATGGAAAGCGGTTGCTTTACGTCTAAAATTTTCAACAGGTAAGGCAGTTCATCGCCAAATTGCTCACGGCTTTCCTCGCCCAGCAATTCGGGAGCTGTGTCGATCACTTGATCCAACGGCAACCATTTGCCCTCAACCTCAATCAGCGAGGGGGCGGAACGGTGCGAGCCGAGCCAATATTCAGCGTAAGGGCGGTTTTCCGCTTCCGCCAATTTCAGCCAATTTGGAATAAAATTTTGTCCGCCCCAATCGTAGTGTTGGAATTGTCCTTTCAGTTTAAAAAT
This sequence comes from Haemophilus paracuniculus, assembly GCF_002015115.1. Taxonomy (GTDB): domain Bacteria; phylum Pseudomonadota; class Gammaproteobacteria; order Enterobacterales; family Pasteurellaceae; genus Haemophilus_E; species Haemophilus_E paracuniculus. Next base: position 33,949 of record NZ_MUYA01000001.1, on the reverse strand, counting down.
CATTGTTGCTCCCCTTTTTTACTATCCGCTTTGTAGCCACCAAAGAAGTTTACCACTTTTTCCACGTCGCTGGCTTGCTCAATCCGAACCAACAAACGGCGACCGTTTTTCAGATCGATCACGATAATCTGCCCCTCGGCGAGGTTGATTTGTTGGATTTTTTGATAATCAAAATAGACATTACCGAAGAAAAAGCCTTTTTCTTTCAACAATAAACGCGGCGACCGCCAAAAAGTCGCGTAAAGGCATAACAGCACGCACACCGCCAGCAGATAGAGCGTCAGCGGTTCAATCCCGTTTTGCACGCCGTAGAAAATGGTTAGCACGATTAAGCCAACCATTACCCAAGTGTCGGTGGTGGCTTGTTTTTTGAGGGGAATGGCGAGTTGCGTTTTGCCATTGAGGCGGTTCATCAAAACCTGATCATAAACCGCGTAGGCGAGGAAAAGAATAATGCCGAGGATGAGGATAGTGTTTGTCATTTGTGATTTTTACCAAGAAAAAGACCGCTTGCGTTCCCTACTTTTCTTTGCTTCGCCAAAGAAAAGTAGCAAAAGAAAGGCGACCCAGACATTTTGCTATTGTTTCGCTTGTTTCTAATTTCGGCGGTCAATTTGTAAACTCGCCAGCAAGCTGGCTCAAACAGTACAAATTGACCTTGAAATTCACGAAACCGCTCAACGCAAAATGATGGGGGATAATCGAACACATTGTATAAAAAAATCTTGAAAAAAACCGCTTGCTTTTGCAAACAAGCGGTCAGTTTTTCGTAAATTTCTAATTTGGATTACGCAAGGATTCCCGTCCACGCACCGAAGATGCCGAGGACGAAGAAGCCTAAGATGATCCAGAGGGCGTTTACACGGTTACGCAATAACCACATACAGAGGAAGGTTAAGAGTAACGGTAGTAAGCCTGGCATTAGGCTGTCTAAAATGCCTTGCACGGTGGTAACTTCCGTTGTGCCGTCTTGTTTGGTGATGGTGGAAAGCACAAGCGGTACGTTAATGCTCGTCCATTTTTGGACTAACGCCCCCATAATAAACAAGCCAAGGATTGAAGCCCCTTCGGTCAGTTTTTGTAACAAACCGCCGCTCATATCGTGTACTACGTCTAAGCCTTTTTTGTAGCCGTAGGTTACGCCGAAGTAACGAGTGGCTAAACGCACGAGGTTAAATAATACGAAGAATAATAGTGGACCTAAAATGCTACCTTGTAAGGCGATCCCTGCACCGAGAGCGGCGAATACTGGGCGTGCGGTTCCCCAGTAGATTGGGTCGCCCACCCCTGCTAATGGCCCCATTAAGCCGACTTTGATCCCGTTGATCGCTGCATCGTCAATGTCTTTACCGTTAGCACGTTCTTCTTCCATTGCAATGGTTACGCCAAGCACGGGGGCGGCGACGAACGGTTGGGTGTTGAAGAATTCAAGGTGGCGTTTGATCGCATCTTTACGCTCTTGTGAGTTTGGATCTGGGTAGAGGCGTTTGATGACAGGCACCATTGAGTAAGCAAAACCTAAGGCTTGCATACGCTCAAAGTTCCACGATCCTTGGAAGAGATTTGAACGGCGAACCACGGCGTTCAGATCTGATTGAGTTACTTTTTTGAGTTCTGTTGTCATTTTGATGTCCTCTAAATTAGTCTAAACGGTTGTCGAGGTTGTTGTCGTTGTTTACCACTTGTACAACTTGTTGGCTTTTGTTGTATTTCGGGTGAAGTTGGATATAGATAATCGCGGTAATTGTGCCTAACACACCGAGTGCCACAAGGTTAAAGTTGGTGAAACCTGCCACCACGAAACCTGCGTAGAAGAATGGCATTAAATGCCCTGCACGCATCATATTGATTACCATTGCGTAACCCACCACGGCGATAAAGCCCCCTGCGATTTTAAGCCCTGTTGTAACAACGGCTGGGATCGCTTGTAACATCGCTTGAACGCTGTCTGTGCCTGCGGTTAATGCCACGATAAGGGCTGGGATTGCAATACGCATCGCTTGTAACAATAACGCCCCACGGTGAATCCAGTCGAGTTTGTTTAAATCGCCTGTTTCGATCACTTTATCTGCGGCGTGTTGGAAACCGACGGTAATCGCACGCACCACATAGGTTAAAACTTGACCTGCGGCTGCGAGTGGAATCGCAAGGGCAATCGCCGTTGGAATATCTTGACCGCCCACGATCACGAGAATGGTTGAAACTACTGAGGCTAACGCCGCATCAGGGGCGAGTGCCGCACCGATGTTCATCCAACCTAACGCCAATAATTCCAATGAACCGCCCACGATAATGCCCGTTTTGATATCGCCTAACACTAAGCCGATCAAGGTACACGCAATTAACGGACGGTGGGTTTGCCATTCGTCAAGAATTGATCCCATACCTGAAATACAGGCAACGAGGAACACCAATAGAATTTGAATTGATGAAATTTCCATAATTTTTTCCTTTAAACGAGGTTATTTTTCTTTAACAAGTCCATCATATATTGACGGGCATCGTTCGACACTTTACGCACATCCAACTCAATGCCTTTCGCATCAAGGGCTTTGAATGCGGTAATATCTTTCTCATCAACGGAAACCGCTGAGGTAATCATTTTCTTACCGTCTTTATACGCCATTCCGCCGATATTGATCGATTTAAAGTTCACGCCTGCATCAGACAAACGCACCACATCGGTCGGGTTAGTAAAGAGCAACATCATACGCTCGCCGGCATATTCTGGGTTGTTATAAACGCGGATCATCTTTTCCACATCAACAACGTGAGCGGTAACCCCTGGTGGTGCAACGCTTTTCAGCATTGTGGAACGGACGCTATCTTTCGCCACATCATCATTCACCACCACGATACGGCTCACGCGGCTCTCTTTCGTCCAGCGAGTTGCCACTTGACCGTGGATCAAGCGGTCATCAATTCGAGCCAAACCAATTTCCAAATGCCCTACGCCGTTCGCTTCCACTTTCGCTGGTTGGGCAGGTTGAGCTGGGGCTTGCGGTTGAGCAGCAGGTGCAGCCGCTTCTTCTTTCTCTTGATATTTCAAAGCACGCACCCCGCCACGCCCCGTTTCTAAGGCGATTTCAACTAACTCGCTCAAAGACGGATTATCATCTCTCGCCATAAAGGTTTCGACCAACATCGGCACGTTCACGCCCGTAACGATGTCCATATTGTCTTTGCCCTCGGCAACACGGTTCGCCGCATTAAACGGACTACCGCCCCAAGTATCCACTAAAAATAGCACTTGCTCGCAATGAGCAAGCTCGTTCGCCAATTTAGCCTGATATTTCCCCATAATGGTTTCAGCATTTTCGCCCGGCACAAAGTCGATGTACGCCACATCCGACTGCTCGCCGATTAACATCTCAGTAGTTTTGAGAAGTTGCTCTGCCGCAACACCGTGGGTCGCTATAATAATAGCAATACTCATAGTTGCATCCTCATAGTGATATTAAAAACTTTATTTATTTAAAAAATAAAAATGCGGAGCGAATTTTATGCCTTTCTTTACCTTTCTCAACCAACTTTACACAAAAGTGTGATCTTGATCGCATTTTGCATTTTCATACGCCTATTTCTTCGCCAATCGTTTGCGTTTTTATTTTGTTTTTCTCGTAAATTTACTATCAACCATACTTTATTTGATGCTATTTAATTGTAAATAATCTGTTAAAAATAAATAATTCAAGAAAAAAAGTAGTTATTAAAGGGAGAGAAATAATTGGAAAGAAAAAACGGTCAAGTTTTTAATTTTAACTGACCGTTTGTAAATTAAGGTTTAAGAAAAGATACGTTTAGATGTGGTTTTAAATTGGCTTAATAGAACAAGCACCAACACAAGGGTGTAAACCGCGAAAATCACGATCAGCCATTGTGCCATTGATAAGCCCCAGAGCGACCAGACGTTTTCGCTGCATAATCCCGTGGCTTCAAAGAGGTTTGGAAACCATTTGTTAAGCGGTAGGGTTTCGGGGAATTGGGGCGAGAAGGGGCATTGGTTCCACGGTTGTGGGTTTACTTGATATTGGTTGTGTTGAATCGCATAGATCAAGCCTTTGATCGCACCGTATAAGCCTAAGGCGAGGGCGACCAAGCGGACGATCAGAAAACGTGGTGCGATTAAGCCGATTACGCCTGCGGCAAGAATGGCAAGTAACGCTAAGCGTTCATAAATGCACATTACGCAAGGGTTTAGCCCCATTCCGTGTTGGAAGTAGAGGGCAGTGGCTTCGAGGGCGACCGCACTGAATGTGAGCAAGAACCAGCCTGAGCGGTTAATCGATAAATTTTTGAAAAAACTAAACATAATTGTTCCTTTTTGAATGGGTTAGCGAGTGATCAACCAACCCCATTCCGTCATCAATTTGGTGAGAGGTGGCAACACAAATTCCAGCGTTAGGAAGCCCACCGTAGAGAGTACGATAGTGTAAGGTAACGCCATCAGCACCATTTTACCATAAGAAAGACGAATTAAGGGGGCGAATGATGAAGTGAGCAAGAATAAGAATGCCGCTTGTCCGTTCGGGGTGGCAACGGACGGTAAGTTCGTTCCCACGTTAATCGCTACGGCGAGTAGGTCAAATTGCTCACGGCTGATAATGCCTGCGGTGAGGGCATTTTTCGCTTCGTTAATGTAAACTGTGCCAACGAAAACGTTGTCGGAAATCATCGACAAAATGCCGTTGAAAATGTAGAACAAGCTCAGTTGGGCGTTGGGTTCGGCACTTAATACCATTCGGATCAAAGGTTCAAACAGTTTGAGGTCGATGATCACCGCCACAATCGAGAAAAACACGATTAACACGGCGGTAAATGGCAAGGATTCTTGGAACGCTCTGCCGAGGGCGTGTTCATCGGTAATGCCGCATAAGGCGGTGCAGAGAATAATCACGGTTAAGCCGATTAGCCCCACGTCCGCAAGGTGTAAGGCGAGGGCAATCACTAGCCAAACCCCAGCGAGGGCTTGCACCGCCAGTTTCAAGCGGTCGGATTTCGTCATTTTTTGCTCTTTCATTTGATTATAACGAGCCAACACCACCCAAACTTGGCGAGGCAGGCGGTCGCCGTAGCCGAATAATTTATATTTTTCGAGCAAGTAGCAGGTTAGAACCCCAAAAATAAGGGTAGGGATTGAAATTGGGGCGACTCGCAGTAAAAATTCGCCAAATCCCCAGCTCGCTTGCCCTGCTATGATCAGATTTTGCGGTTCGCCCACTTGGGTCATCACGCCACCCAAGGCACTGCCCACCCCTGCGTGCATTAACAGGCTACGCAAAAAGCCACGAAATTGTTCCAAAATGGCTTTTTTGTTGGTGATTTTTTCATCGTTGCTGATGTCGGTGGAATCTTCAAAACTATTGCCCGAAGCCACTTTGTGATAAACCCCATAAAAGCCCGTCCCTACGCTGATAATCACGGCGATCACCGTTAAAGCATCAAGGAAAGCGGAAAGAAAAGCGGAACTCAAACAGAACGCCAACGAAAGCATTTTTTTGGAATGGATACTAATTAACAGCTTGGTAAAAATGTAGAGTAGCAACTGTTTCATAAAGTAAATGCCCGCCACCATAAACATCAGCAGCAAAATCACATCAAAATTGGATACAATTTCGTGTTTGATATGGCTCGGGGTGGTCATTCCAATCACGACCGCCTCAATAGTGAGTAATCCCCCCGCTTGCAAGGGGTAACATTTGAGTGCCATTGCAAGGGTAAAAATAAATTCCGCCACCAACACCCAGCCAGCGATAAAAGGGCTAATAAAAAAGTAGATCAACGGATTGATAATCAGAAAGGCGATAATGCAAAGTTTGTACCATTCGGGCGAATTGCCGAGGAAATTCTTAAAGATCGTATTAAAACCGTCCATAATCAAAGTGAATACACGAAGAAATAAGTAAATTGATTGTAATCTAGTTTAGATTAGCCGATAATGCAATTTACATAACAAAAGCGGATTTTTTGATTCTGGATAAAATTCGGCGATTTTTTTCACTATTTTGCACATTTTTGTGCCACGTTTTAATCAAGAGCAACAAGATGAGTAGCAGCGACAAATCAAATCTTTTAAAAGCCCAAAGCCCAGCGGCACTTGCCGAAGAATATATTGTAAAAAGCATTTGGAACCAGCTTTACCCTGCGGGAACGGATTTGCCTGCTGAACGTGAACTCGCCGACAAAATCGGCGTAACCCGCACCACCCTGCGTGAAGTGTTGCAACGCCTCGCCCGAGACGGCTGGCTAACCATTCAACACGGCAAGCCCACCCGCGTGAATAACATTTGGGAAACCGCAGGCCCGAATTTCATTACCACCTTAATCAAGCTCGATCCAAGCTATGTGCCGATGATCATTGATAATGTGGTTTCCCTCAGAACCCGAATGGCGGAATATTATGTGCCAAAAGCCGTAGGGCTAGATGCCACTGCCTGTTTAGCACTTTTTGCAGGGCTAGATCAGTTGCAAAACACCGCCGAAGATTACGCCAAATTTGACTACGAACTGTTCCGCCGCTTTACCTTTGTGGCAAATAAACCCGTGTACGGCTTAATTTTAAACAGCTTCAAAACATTGTATAAACAGACCGCTTGTCTCTTCTTTTCCAACGAACAAGCCCGCCAAGAAACTTTCGCCTTTTACCAAGCCCTAAAAACCGCCTGCGAAAACGGCAGTGCAGAACAAGCCAGCGAATGTATGGCAAAAAACCGCCAAAAAAGCAGTGAAATGTGGACGAAGATCCTACAAGATTCCACCACGGCGAGTTTTGATAAGATCTCATAGTCTTTGCCTAATTTATTACCTGAGAAATTTTCAAAAATCCTACCCCTTGTTTGAAATTCTTACTTTCTTTGCTCGTGCAAAGAAAGTAACCAAAGAAACACGCCCCGAGCATTTTGCTGATGTTTCGCTTGTTTCTAATTTCTGCGGTCAATTTGTAAACTCGCCTACTGCGTAGGCTCAAACAGTACAAATTGACCTTGAAATTGACGAAACCGCTCAACGCAAAATGACGGGGGGTGCCCTCTCTCTGCGAAAAATTGCTTTACGCAATTTTTTCGCTGTCTCTCTCCCACAAGTGGGAGAGAGTTTTTGTTTTTGCTCAATATTCTAACCCTCTCCCATTTATGGGAGAGGGACAGATTTTTCTTCGTTTAGAAGAAAAATCAGGGAGAGGGAAAATTTCCCCAAAATCCCACCCCTTGCAAATCCCTATTCTTTATAACAAGAATTTCACCGTAGGATAAACCGCCCCGAGTAGCACTAAATACCTCGCCAATTTTCCCACCACAATAAACAGGGTAACTTGCCAAAAATTAAAGCGTAGCCAGCCTGCGATGCCGCAGAGTAGATCCCCGACAAGCGGTAGCCAGCTCAATAGCAACATTACCGCCCCGTATTGTTCGCTTTTTTCTAATGCCCATTTGGCGTAGGGGGATTTGGGGTCAATCGGTTTGGGTAATAATTTCCCCATAAAATAGGTAACGAGGCTGCCTAAGCTGTTGCCGACCGTTGCCACTGTCAGCAAGTTGAGTAATGGCACGGAAAAGAAACTGCGTTCCGCCAAAATATGTTTTGAGGCGATTGCCGTGAAGATCACTTCGGAACTGGCGGGCAATAGGGTAGCACTTAAAAAAGCACTGAAAAACATTGTGAGCAGTTGGCTCTGTTCGGAAATAAAAAGGCTGAGAAAAGAGGTCAAGTATTCGGTCATTTGTTATCAAGTTGTTAAGTGGTTGATCGGTAATTTTTTCATCAATGCTAAATTTGATGTATATCAAAAATGATTATTGATCTACCTCAATTTTAGCGTGATTTTGCTTTTGCGTATTATGCCAACGGGTCTATAATTCTCAACAATTTATATAATTTTTCAAATTTAGTTTATGTATTCACCGGCTGAAATGGCAAAAATCGCCGAAGATGGGGCGGTTTATAAAGCCACTAAAAATCAATTTTACTCTTTTCTGTCTGCGATTACCGCAGGGGCTTATATTTCGATTGCGTTTGTGTTTTATGCGACCACCCAAGTGGGGGCGAGTGAATTGCCGTGGGGCGTGGCGAAGTTAATTGGCGGCACGGTGTTCTCGCTCGGCATTATTATGTGCGTGGTGTTCGGAGCGGAACTTTTTACTTCTTCCACCTTAACCGTGATAGCCAAAGCCAGCAAGCGGATTACTTGGACTCAGGTGCTGAAAAATTGGCTGGCGGTGTACGCTGGGAATTTTATCGGGGCGAGTGTGATTGTGGCTCTGGTTTGGTTTAGCGGTGAGATTATGGCGGCGAAAGGGCAGTGGGGACAGGTGATCCTCAATACGGCTCAATATAAACTGCACCATTCTTGGTCGGAAACCTTTACCCTCGGGATTTTCTGCAACATTATGGTCTGCATTGCGGTGTGGATGGCGTATGCAGGTAAGAGCTTGATTGATAAGGCTTTTATTATGATTTTGCCGATTGCAATGTTCGTGTCTGCAGGTTTTGAACACTGTGTGGCGAATATGTTTATGATCCCAATGGGGATTGTGATCCAAACCTTTGCAGGGGCGGAATTTTGGACGGCAATCGGTGTCGAACCAGCACAATTTGCCGATCTGACAATGGCAAATTTTGTGATGAAAAATTTAATTCCAGCCACGCTCGGTAATATCGTGGGTGGGGCGTTATTTATCGGTATGGTGCAATGGGTGTTGCACCTGCGTAAACACTAATTCACAAGCGGTCAGATTTTCCTAAAATCTTACCGCTTACTCTCTTTACTTTTCTTTTATTCGTGAGGACGAAACAATGACTCAATTAACAGACGCTCAACAACAAGCGTGGGCAGGCTTTACTGGCGGTGATTGGCAAACCGAAGTAAACGTGCGTGATTTTATTCAAAAGAACTACACCCCTTACGAGGGCGATGAATCTTTCCTTGCAGAAGCAACCGAAGCCACCACCACGCTTTGGAACGATGTAATGGAAAAAATCAAAGTGGAAAACAAAACCCACGAGCCGTACGATATTGATTGCGACACGCCATCAACCATTACCTCTCACAAACCTGGTTACATCAACAAAGATTTAGAAAAAATCGTGGGTTTACAAACCGATGCCCCACTTAAACGTGCGATTATGCCGTTCGGTGGGATCAATATGGTGAAAGGCTCTTGCCAAGTTTATCGCCGTGAATTGAAACCAGAAGTGGAACAAATCTTTACCGAATACCGCAAAACCCACAACCAAGGCGTGTTTGACGTTTACACCCCAGATATTTTACGCTGCCGTAAATCGGGCGTAATTACAGGCTTGCCAGATGCTTATGGTCGTGGTCGTATCATCGGCGACTACCGCCGTATGGCACTTTACGGTGCGGATTTCTTAATGAAAGATAAGCAAAAACAATTTGCCTCTTTACAAGAAAAATTAGAGCGTGGCGAAGATATTCAAGCGACAATCCAACTGCGTGAAGAAATCGCCGAGCAACACCGTGTCTTAGGCAAAATGAAAGAAATGGCGGCGTCTTACGGCTACGATATTTCAGGCCCAGCCACCAACGCCCAAGAAGCGGTGCAATGGACATATTTTGCTTACCTCGCGGCAGTGAAATCACAAAACGGGGCGGCAATGTCGTTCGGTCGTGTTTCTACCTTCCTTGATATTTATATTGAGCGTGATTTACAAGCAGGCAAAATCACCGAAAAAGAAGCCCAAGAGTTAATCGACCACCTCGTAATGAAATTGCGTATGGTGCGTTTCTTGCGTACCCCTGAGTACGATCAACTCTTCTCAGGCGACCCAATGTGGGCGACCGAAACCCTTGCAGGTATGGGCGTGGACGGACGTACTCTCGTAACCAAAAACAGTTTCCGTATCTTGCACACCCTTTACACAATGGGTCCATCGCCAGAGCCAAACTTAACCATTCTTTGGTCTGAAAGTTTGCCAGAAAACTTCAAACGTTATGCGGCGAAAGTGTCAATCGACACCTCATCTGTACAGTATGAGAATGACGACTTAATGCGTCCAGATTTCAACAACGATGACTATGCGATTGCGTGCTGCGTAAGCCCGATGATCGTGGGTAAAATGATGCAGTTCTTCGGTGCGCGTGCGAACTTGGCGAAAACCTTGTTATACGCAATCAACGGCGGTGTGGACGAAAAATCAGGCGACCAAGTTGGGCCGAAAACTGACCCAATCACCAGCGAATACCTCGACTACGATGATGTAATGACCCGTTTAGACGGCTTTATGGATTGGTTAGCGAAACAATACGTTACTGCCCTCAACATCATTCACTTTATGCACGATAAATACGCCTATGAAGCGGCGTTAATGGCGTTGCACGACCGTGATGTTTACCGCACAATGGCGTGTGGTATCGCAGGGCTTTCCGTGGCGGCAGACTCACTTTCTGCGATCAAATATGCGAAAGTGAAACCAATTCGTGGCGATATTGAAATCAAAAATAAAGCGGGCGAAGTGGTTGGCGTGGCGAAAAACGTGGCGGTGGACTTTGAGATCGAAGGCGAATATCCGCAATTCGGTAACAACGACAACCGTGTGGACGACATCGCGTGCGATCTCGTAGAACGTTTTATGAAGAAAATTCAAAAACTTGGCACATACCGCAACGCAACCCCGACCCAATCGGTGCTAACCATCACTTCAAACGTGGTTTACGGTAAGAAAACAGGTAACACCCCAGACGGTCGCCGTGCAGGCGCGCCATTCGGGCCAGGGGCAAACCCAATGCACGGTCGCGACCAAAAAGGTGCGGTGGCGTCATTAACTTCGGTGGCGAAATTACCATTTGCCTATGCGAAAGACGGTATTTCATACACCTTCTCAATCGTACCAAATGCGTTAGGGAAAGATTACGAAGCCCAAAAACGCAATCTCGCAGGCTTAATGGACGGCTATTTCCACCACGAAGCGACAGTTGAGGGCGGTCAACACTTAAACGTGAACGTAATGAACCGTGAAATGTTGCTAGACGCAATGGAAAACCCAGAGAAATATCCACAATTAACCATTCGCGTTTCAGGCTATGCGGTGCGTTTCAACTCGCTCACCAAAGAGCAGCAACAAGACGTGATTACCCGTACATTCACCCAAGCAATGTAATGGGCTAACGCCTTAAACAAGCGGTAGGATTTTGCGAAATTTTGCAGATCCTGCCGTTTTTTATTGAGCAAATTTTTTGCGAAATCTTACCGCTTGTCAGAACGATTTTTGCTAAAATAGCCCCAGTTTATTTTTGAAAGGACAACCAAATGTCAGTGTTAGCTCGTTATCATTCTTACGAATCTTGTGGCACGGTGGACGGGCCAGGGATTCGCTTTATTCTGTTTTTGCAAGGCTGTTTAATGCGTTGCAAGTATTGCCACAACCGCGATACCTGGGATTTGCACGCAGGTAATCAAATCAGCGTAGAAGATTTGATGAAAGAAGTGGTTACTTACAAGCATTTTATGAATGCGACTGGTGGTGGCGTAACGGCTTCGGGTGGCGAAGCGGTGCTACAAGCGGAATTTGTGCGAGATTGGTTCAGAGCGTGCAAAGCCGAGGGGATTCATACCTGCCTTGATACCAACGGCTTCGTTCGCCATTATGACCATATTATTGATGAAATGATTGATGCGACTGATTTGGTGTTGCTCGACCTTAAACAGCTTAACGATGAAATCCACCAAGATTTGATTGGTGTTTCCAACAAACGCACCCTTGAATTTGCCAAATATCTGCAACAACGCAACAAACCTACTTGGGTTCGTTATGTGGTTGTGCCAGGTTATACCGATGATGATGATTCGGCTCATCGCCTCGGTAAATTTATCGAGGGAATGGGCAATATCGAAAAAGTGGAATTGTTGCCATATCACCGCTTGGGGGCGCATAAATGGGAAACAATGGGCGAGAAATATGAACTTGCCGATGTAATGCCACCGAGCAAAGAGGTGTTGGAACGAATTAAAGCCATTATCGAAGGCTACGGACACACGGTAAAATACTAAAAAAATCCCCTCGTTTGAGGGGGTTTTTTATACTCGCCAAAACAGTGTTTCACTCGTTTTCCAAATGGTTTCGGCGATTTGCTCAGGGGGTTCGGAACGCAGTTCGCACAAGGCTTGAAAGCTGATGATTAAACGTTCGGGGCGGTTGGGTTGCCCTTGAAAGCCGAACACGGGCATATCGGGCGAGTCCGTTTCCAAAATCAAACTGTCGAGGGGTAATTTGCGGATTGCCTCACGGCTTTTGTTGGCTCTGGCGTAGGTGATTGTGCCACCCACCCCGATTTTATAACCGAGATCGACAAAGCGTTTGGCTTGGTCGTAACTGCCTGCGAAACCGTGCACCACGCCTGTTTTCGGCAGTTGGGCTTTTTTCAAAAAGGGGAAAAGTGCCTCGTGAGCTTTGCGAGAGTGCAAATTTACGGGCAAATCATACCGCTTGGCGAGGGCGAGTTGAGCCTCTAAAAAATCGCACTGTTTTCGCCATAATTCCTCGCTGCAAACGCTCGCCACACTTTTTTCCAAGCCAATTTCCGCAATGGCGGTGCGTTGCGGATCAGGCTCGCTTAATTTCCGTTCGAGCAAATCCAAATCCGCTCGCTGATGTTGCTCAATAAACAGCGGGTGCAAACCCAAACCATAAACCAAATGCTCAGGGCTTTGCTTGGCACAAGCGGTTACTTTGTCAAAATTTTCCGCTGTAATCGCCACCACCAAAATTCGCTCAACCCCAACGGCACGGGCATTTTCCACCAGTTGCGGAATGGTTAAATTTAAATCTTGGGCGAGATAATCAAGGTGAGTGTGGGTGTCAAAAAATTTCATTTTGTCTTATCTAAATTCAATATGCAACTCTTTGCCAATTCCGTGAGCAATCCTCTCTAAAAATGCTAATTAGGGATTGTTTTATCACTCTTCCTTTGTAACAAGCGATTAGTAGCTCGAATTGATTACCACTTCTTCACCATAACCACCCGCTTTCGGGAATGGTAGGTAGGTTGAGTTAGTGGCTCGTAAAACACGGATACCACGAATGCCAGCTTCACGGGCAGCTAGGATGTCATCATCACTGTCGCCGTAGTGAAGTTGGATGTTATGTTCCAACATCGCTGGGGTTTTGTTGTATTTGGTGGTGCGTTCTTTGCCGCCCATAAAATTAACAGGTTTCATATTTTTGATGCCGAGGGCTTTTTCCATAATTGGGGTAACTTGGTCATCTTTACCTGCGGTACGCCCCGTGATCAAATAAACTTGGTCGCCACGCTCTTGGTGCATTTTGATCAGGTCAATCGCCACCTGTTTTGGAATCGAGTATTTATCGCAACCTGCGTTGATTTCGTCCCAGAAATCTTGATTTTTCAAGTAGCTGTAATCCTCTGGCGAGTATTTGGTTTTGCCGTAGTAGAAACAACCGCTTGTCGCCGCCACGGTGTCGTCAATGTCAAAGCTCACATTCATCGCTGGCTTATCTTTCAAGCTCTCTTTGATTTGCTCAATTGATACCCATTTGATCGGGGCCTGTTGTTCCATTTGACGTGTGTCGTAGCCCTCTTGGGTGTAAGGCTCTTTTTCCGCCGCTTGGGCTGAAAAAGTGAAAAGGGTCGCCATTAACGCAACGGCAGTGGTTTTTAGGGTTAATTTCATAAAAAATTCCTTAATGAAGAATGGAAAAAAACGGCGTTATTGTAATCCTATTTCGGAAATTGTGTAAATTTGTTTTTGCGGCAAATTTACATTTCATTACGTTTTAAGCGGAAAATTCTTTGATCCATTGCAAGGAATCGGCTCTTTCCATTTAGTAAAATTTCGCCATTGGTATTTTTTATAAGGAAAAACATTATGTTGAAATCAGAACCTAAGTGGATTCCGCTGATCGTGATTGTGGCGATCAGTACATTTTTGTGGCAAATGACCCCGCCCGAGGGGTTAAGTGTGCCAGCGTGGTAAACGGCGATTAAAGATGCCTTCGGTTAGCTGAATAGCTCGTTAATTTGGCTGGTGGTGTTTATGATCGCCCGTGGCTTTATCAAAACGGGCTTGGGTTGTTGTATGGCATTAGTGATGATTCTTCTGTCTAGTAAGAGAAACCTTGGCTTGGAGAAGGATAGTATTAGGTTTTTACTAATGTAATGCTACGCGAAGTATTTTGGCACTCTGCTTCCAAAGGGGCGTAATGTAGTGCTACTTTGCTCTTACCACTGTAAAGATGTGAGTCAGTTGCAAAATTTTGCTGGGTTTTTAACCGCTTGTTAGCGAAAATCCCTATCAATTCGACAAGGCGGTCGAGGAAGGGGGCCGTTCATACATACTCCACATTGATGGACGAACCTGCGGTTGTGCCTTTTTATGGAGGTGTTGAATACTAGAATTGATGTAGATAAGCGTAGGGCAGATAGGTGCAATAAAAAATACTTTTTGCTATATTTTAGCATTTTTGCATTTTGTTGGGAAAACGTAAAATTTTATCAGAATCTTAATGCTAGAAAATAAAATTGATTTTATATGTGATCCTACTCACAAATCCTAAACATTTTGGTTGCGAGCGATTTACTCTTTTTACATATCTCACTAAAATACGCACCTCAAAATTTTGATTCACTCTCTTTAAGGTATCCATTATGTTGTGGTTCTTCTTTTGTGTCGCCTTGCTCGTGCTTGGCTACTTTGTTTACGGGAAGATCATCGAAAAGATTTTCGTGATTAACCCAAATCGCACCACGCCAGCTTACGCAATGCAAGACGGCGTGGACTATATGCCAATGTCTAAAACCAAAATTTGGTTGATTCAATTATTAAACATTGCAGGAACAGGCCCGATTTTCGGCCCGATCCTCGGGGCGTTATACGGTCCTGTGGCGATGTTGTGGATTGTGATCGGCTGTATCTTCGCCGGTGCAGTGCACGATTATTTTTGCGGTATGTTGAGCGTGCGTAACGGCGGTGCTTCAATGCAAACCTTGCGGGCAAATACTTAGGCAAACCTGTGAAAGCCTTTATTAACGTAATGGCATTGGTGCTGTTATTGTTGGTGGGCGTGGTGTTCGTGGCAAGTCCTGCTCAATTATTAAGCACCATTACAATGGATAGCTTCGGTTCAGCGGTGAGCGAAGGGGCGGAAATTACTGTGTTCGGTATGGATAAAACAACCGTGATTGCGGTGTGGACGTTCATCATTTTCGCTTACTACATTTTGGCAACCTTGCTACCAATCGATAAAATTATCGGTCGCATTTACCCAATCTTCGGGGCATTGTTGCTATTTATGTCAATCGGTATGGTTTACGGCTTAGTAACGGCTCACTTCAATGTGAACGATCCAATCGAATTCTTCCGCAGTGTAGACGGTATGTCAGCGGAAAAATTCTTCCAAAATTTTGAAACCCGTGCAGATTTACCGCTTTGGCCTCTCTTATTCTTGACCATTTCGTGCGGTGCATTGTCAGGCTTCCACGCCACCCAAACCCCGTTAATGGCTCGTTGTGCAGAAAATGAAAAAGAAGGTCGCTTTATTTTCTACGGTGCGATGATTACCGAGGGCGTTATCGCCTTGATTTGGTGTGCGGTGGGGTTAAGTTTCTACCAAGATTTACCTGCCTTATTAGAAGCGATCAAAGCAGGTACGCCGTCAAAAGTGGTTTACGACAGCTCAATTCAATTCTTAGGCTTTGTGGGCGGTATCTTCGCCGTGCTTGGCGTGGTGGTGTTACCAATCACTTCGGGCGATACCGCATTCCGTGCCGCACGTTTGATCATTGCCGAGTTTTTCAACTTCGATCAACGCACCCTCGCGAAACGCTTAATCATTGCCGTGCCGTTGTTCGTGATTGGTTATATCGTGTCAAAAGTGGATTTCTCGATTTTATGGCGTTACTTCACGTGGGCAAACCAAACCACCGCAATGATTATGTTATGGACGGCAGCGGCTTACCTCTACCGCTATAACAAATTCCACTGGGTGTGTTCAATCCCTGCGTGGTTCATCACCACCGTGTGTTTCACTTACCTCGCCTACAACAAAATTGGCTTTGGTTTAGATTACACCCTATCCGTTTACATCGGCTTAGGCTTCACCGTTCTCTTTATCGTGATGTTCTTCACAATGCTCAAACCATTGGGCGATAAAGACCCAGAGGCGTTTGTGAATAACACGAAGTAATTAGATTTGAATGAAAGGACGCTGGTTGATAATCAGCGTCTTTTTCTTTTCAACACTAATCACATTTTGCACTATAATTGCTAAAAAATTATTTTAGTTAAATTTCTAAAAATCCTACCCATTGCAGATTTAAATTTTGACAATGCGAATCCTTTGGAGCTAGAACATAGTCGTAAAAGCCTTGGAACACAGGCTGGAACGGTCAGCGGAAAGGGTAGTTATTGAACGATGGCTGGGCTCATTGGTAGAAGGATTTTCTCTTCCTAATTTGCCGAATTCAGGTAGGCCGACATCAACACAGCTATGCAGTTTTTATTCACACCTTTGATGTCGCTGATAATTTCTGCCTTGTCCCGAAAATCGAGAGGCTTTCCGTGTGATTGTCGATGTCTTGATTTAAATTGGCAATCATTTTGTCTAACCTTTCAATGTGTTGCTTAATGTTGGGGTTCTGAGTTTCAGGCTCTGCTACAAGCGACATAGCTCTGCCATTCGCCCATCGACCAACTGGTAACGTTGTACCACCAAGGCATCCATCCGTTCTTCCGCTTCGGAAAGTTGCACATAAAGCAAAGTTTCTATTTCGCCTTTTGTGGTCGAGATTTTGTCCGTAGAATGTCAAATTCAACGCATCTTTCGTATTGGTTTTCGCTACATTTTGTGAACGGGTGCTTTCTACTGATTGGCAATCACGATTCGATAGCCAGACAGAGTCAACTCTTTTGCAACCGAGACTTCCAGCCCTAGAGAATAATGAAGGCAATTTCAAAACTCCCCAAATAAAACAAAAAATTGCAAAATCCCTTAAAAAATCGGACAATCCCACCGCTTACACATCAATCAAGAGGAAATCATTATGTCAAACCCATACGGCGAAACCATTTTCAGCAAAATTATTCGTAAAGAAATCCCCGCGGCAATCGTTTATCAAGATGAATTGGTAACCGCTTTCCGCGATATTGCCCCGCAAGCCCCGACCCATATTTTAATCGTGCCGAATAAACATATTCCAACCGTCAATCACGTTACCGCCGAGGATGAACTGGCGTTGGGGCGGTTGTTTACGGTGGCGGCACAAATTGCCAAGCAAGAGGGGATCGCCGAGGACGGTTATCGTTTGATTATGAACTGCAACCAGCACGGCGGGCAGGAAGTGTTCCACATTCATATGCACCTTGTGGGCGGCGAGCCGTTGGGCAAAATGTTGGCGAAATAAAATGTTGAAGAAACTTGCACTTTCAGCGATTTTTTCGCTTTTTCTGACCGCTTGTGGCAGCAATCCGAACAGCTATATCAAGCCCCAATCAAAACCGATTGTGAACGTTGAGGCACAAGTAAACGACTTGGTTAAAATTGAGGCGGAAGCGGAAAAATTAACCCTTACCAACCAAACTGAGCAACATTTGAATTTGCTGTATAAGCTGTTTTGGTACGATAAAAATGGTGTTACCCAAAGTTTTGACCCGTCCGACAAACAAGGCTGGCAAAATCTTTGGTTCTTGCCAAAACAGGCGTTAAACATGCCGTTAATCAAACCCACCGAAGAAAGCCAAAACTATCGCATTTATGTGCGGGGTGGGCGATAAAAGAGAAAGGCGTTGAAATTCAACGCCTTTATACTTTGTCAGAATGATGAATCAGCACAAACTTTTCCCACAGGGCTTCGGTGCTTTCGATGTGGTCGGGGTCGGTGATGATACATTTGGTGATCGGGCAGACGCTTTGGCAGGTGGGGGTGTCGTAATGCCCGACACATTCAGTGCAGAGTAGCGGGTCGATCACATAGATTTCCTCGCCGATTGAAATCGCATCATTCGGACATTCTGGCAGGCACATATCGCAGTTAGTACATTTGTGCGTAATCAGTAACGCCATTGTTTTTCCTCACACATTTAAAGGGCGTGGATTATACTTTAAATCATTGCAAGCGGTAAGATAATGACAAATTTTTGCAAAGATTTTACAATACTTCCCAATTTGTTAATTGGAAAATGATATGTCGAGAAATGTAAAACAAAGTTCTGTTGATTCCGTTGCTATTGTTACGGCAACGATCGGAAAACCTGAATTAGAAAGAGCGATCAAAAGTGTGCAGGCTCAAACTTATCCTTGCCGTCATTATGTTTTTGTTGATGGTGAACAATTTTGGGCTGAAGCTAAAGCAATTTTGAGTCGTTATCCTAATGTTATCGCCACTTATTTGCCAATGAATACTGGGCGGTTAAGCTGGAAGAATAGCTGCATCAATGCCATCGCCCCTTTTATGGTGGAAGAAGATTATTTAGCGTTTTTGGATGATGATAATTGGTTTGAGCCAAATCATATTGAAACAGTAATGGCTTGTTTAAAAACACATCGTTCTGATTACGTTTATAGCTTACGAAATTTTGTAGATTTAAATGGTGATTTTGTGTGCCGAGATACGATTGAGTCTATCGGACATTTTTCGCATAAAGTTCCCGAAAAATTATACGTGCCGTTATTATGTAACGGGGTTGAAATTCCAATCACGGTTACTACGCCACAATACTCTCTTATTGATGTTGGGTGTTATTTTCTACCGAAATCTGTTGCAATCTCCGTTGCTCAAGCGTGGTATGAAGGTGGGGAGAAAAACGATGCTAATGTTTTCCGAGAGCTTAATCAGCGTGGAATGATTGGTAAATGTTCTGGGCTTTACACTCTTAACTATGTAGCTATTAAAGAAGAAAGTTTTTCGAGTTCGGTAGCAATGGCTTTGCAAAAACTTGGTATGAATGTTGATGATATTCATCAGGTATTTAGAGAAATATCAATGCTTCAGTATCGAAAGAATTTTGAGTTGTATAATGGGCATTTTCCTTGGGAATAGGAAGAATTCTTCAACATTTTATCGCTTGCAGTAATAAAAAACACCAAAGTCCCCTTTGGTGTTTTTCGTTTTAAGCTACCGCTTACTTGGTGCTGGTGCTAGTCGTGGTGCGGCTGGCACGTTTGCGGTCGGTTTCGGTTAAGAGGCGTTTGCGGATGCGGATAGATTGTGGGGTTACTTCCACTAATTCATCGTCATCAATAAACTCTAACGCTTGTTCGAGGCTCATACGCACTGGGGTGGTGAGAACGATCGCATCGTCTTTGCCCGAAGCACGCATATTGGTGAGTTTTTTGCCTTGTAAGCAGTTTACCGTGAGGTCGTTTGAACGGCTGTGGATACCGATAATCTGCCCCTCATACACATCAACCCCGTGGTCGATCATCAATTTACCACGCTCTTGTAAGCCGAATAGGGCGTAAGCAAGGGCTTTACCCGTGGCGTTTGAAATCAACACACCGTTTTTACGTTGCCCGATTTCGCCTGCTTTGACATCATCGTAGTGGCTGAAACTTGAATAGAGTAAGCCCGTGCCTGAGGTCATTGTCATAAATTCGTTACGGAAACCGATCAAGCCACGGCTTGGAATCACATACTCTAAACGGGTACGCCCTTTGCCGTCTGGGATCATATCTTTCACTTCGCCTTTACGAATCCCTAAGGCTTCCATTACTGCACCTTGATGTTGTTCTTCAATATCAATGGTTACTTGCTCAAACGGCTCTTGTTTTTTGCCGTTTTCTTCTTTGTAGATCACTTTTGGACGCGAAACCGCCAATTCGTAGCCCTCACGACGCATATTTTCGATCAAGACCGAAAGGTGCAATTCGCCACGTCCTGAAACACGGAATTCATCTGGGTTCGGGGTTTCTTCCACACGCAACGCCACGTTATGCACAAGCTCTTTGTTTAAACGCTCTAAAATTTGGCGAGAGGTAACGAATTTACCCTCTTGTCCACAGAACGGCGAGGTGTTTACGCAGAAGAACATTGTTACCGTTGGTTCATCAACGCTCAACGCTGGCAAGGCTTCCACATTGTTAATATCACAAATGGTGTCTGAAATGTTGAGTTCGCCTAAGCCCGTAATTGCAATAATATCGCCTGCAAAGGCTTCGGTCGCTTCATAGCGTTGCAAGCCTAAATGCCCCAACACTTGACCAATTTTGCCGTTGCGAGTTTTGCCGTCTGCCCCTACTACGGTAACGGTTTGGTTCGGTTTCACCGAGCCTCGTTTGATACGTCCAATCCCGATAACACCCACATAGTTGTTGTAGTCTAATTGGGAAATTTGCATTTGGAAGGGTGCGTCCAATTCCACTTGCGGTGGCGAAACGTGTTCCACAATCGCTTCAAAGAGCGGGGTCATATCTGGGGCGAGATCTTCGTGATCCAAACCCGCCACCCCCATTAACGCCGAAGCGTAAATGATTGGGAAATCTAACTGCTCGTCCGTTGCCCCTAAGTTTACGAACAGATCGAACACCTGATCCACCACCCAATCTGGTCTCGCCCCTGGGCGATCCACTTTGTTGATCACCACAATCGGTTTTAAGCCGTGGGCGAACGCTTTTTGGGTAACGAAACGGGTTTGTGGCATTGGGCCGTCAAAGGCATCGACCACCAACAATACCGAATCCACCATTGAAAGCACTCGCTCAACCTCGCCGCCGAAGTCCGCGTGTCCTGGGGTATCCACGATGTTGATACGATAATCGTTCCAGTTAATCGCCGTATTTTTGGCAAGTATGGTAATACCACGCTCTTTTTCGAGATCGTTGGAATCCATCACACGTTCATCGGCATCGCCACGCATTTCGCCCAAAGTGCCTGATTGTTGTAAAAGTTTATCGACAAGGGTGGTTTTCCCGTGGTCAACGTGGGCGATAATTGCGATATTACGCAATTTATTGATATCTAAATGTTGCATTGAAAAATCTTAAATTGAGGGTTAAAAAATTCCCCCACGCCATTAACCAACGGCAAAATGAGGGCGAACAAGGGGCGAGATTATACAGACTTTTCCACAAATCGGCTAGGAAACAAGCGGTAAGATATTGAAAAATTTTTGTCAATTTAACCGCTTGTGTTTTGAATAAAATTATTTCTTATTGACCTGATAAACCTTAATCGCCTCTGGCAATAGGCGTTCTAGGTTTTGCTGGCGGTCGTCATTGGTTGGGTGGGTTGAGAAGATCGACACACCTGATCCGCCTGTGGCACTGCTCATTTTTTGCCATAGGGCGGGGGCTTTGGCGGGGTTGTAGCCTGCTTCTGCCATTAGGAATAAGCCTTTTTCGTCCGCTTCCGTTTCTTGGCTGCGAGAGAACGGTTTGTTTACCCCGAGATCAGCCACTAAGCCGACTAAATCAGAGGCATCTACCCCTGTGGTGGCACTGATCACCGCCGAGCCGATACCGCCCACGATGTTGGTAATTGAGGTTACGGTGCGGTCAGATTTACCGTGTTCCTGCAAGGCGTGCGACATTTCGTGCCCCATTACTACTGCGATTTCATCATCGCTCAGTTGTAATTTATCGACTAATCCCGTGTAGAACGCCATTTTGCCCCCTGGCATCGCCCACGCGTTGAGTTCGTCTGATTTCAGCACGGTGATTTCCCACGCAAATGGCACGCCTGTGGTGTTGGCTCGCTCGGCGTAAGGTTTCATTTTGTTGAACACGGTGTGAATCCGTCTTGCGGTGGTTGAGCTAGTGTCCACTGCCCCTTGGGCTTTGGCTTGGTTTTTAACTTCGGCATAGCTTTGTGCCGCTTCTTGATTAAGGCTTTGGGTGCTCACGCAAGCGGTCAGTCCCGTGGTTAAAAATGCCACTAGGGCTAATTTTTTGAGTAATTTCATTGTGATCTTCCATAAAAAATGCCAAACCGCAGTTTGGCATTAGATAAATTAACAATTATTTATTTTTTGCACGCTCGAATGATTCGAGGATTTCAGCACGGGCAGCGTCCACGCCTTCCCAGCCTTCTACTTTCACCCATTTGCCTGCTTCTAACGCTTTGTAGCTTTCGAAGAAGTGTTGGATTTGCGCTTTTAATAAGGCAGGTAAATCGCCCACATCTTGAATGTGATCGTACTCTTTGCTTAATTTAGTGTGTGGCACCGCCACCACTTTCGCATCGCCACCTGCTTCATCGGTCATTTTGAGAACGCCAACTGGACGGCAGCGAATTACTGAACCTGGTTGAAGTGGATATGGGCTTGGCACGAGTACGTCCACTGGGTCGCCATCGCTTGATAAAGTGTTGTTCACATAGCCGTAGTTGGCAGGGTAGAACATTGCGGTTGCCATAAAGCGATCCACGAATAAAGCACCGCTCTCTTTGTCCACTTCGTATTTGATTGGATCTGAATTTGCTGGAATTTCGATAACAACATAAATATCGTCTGGTAACGCTTTACCAGCTGGTACGTTTTCTAAGCCCATTTTGGTTTCCTTCTGAATTAGAGTAAAAAAAACAGGCGGATTATATCGAAAATCCGCCTAAAAATAAAATTAGAAATTAGTCGAGTAATTTTCTCGCCGCTTCCACCACCACGGTAACGGCTTTATCTTCTGTGCCGTGAATGGTGGCTTCGTTTGGAATTTCTTGTTGGGTACGGTTTACAATCACGCCCGACACCATTCCGCCACGCAAGCCTAATGCAGAACACATTGTGAACAGGGTGGCAGATTCCATTTCAAAGTTCATTACGTTCAGATCTTGCCACTGTTTGAGCGAGCCTTGGAAATGGCGGTAGATCTTGCCAGAGAAAGTGTCGTAACGCTCTTGACCTGGGTAGAACGTGTCTGATGATGCGGTAATGCCGACATAGGTGGTCGCATTTTGCTCTTGGGCAGCGGCATAAAGAGCGTTGGTACATTCAAAATTCGCCACCGCAGGGTATTCAAGTGGGGCGAAGTGTTGGCTCGCACCATCTAAACGCACCGCACCTGTGGTTACCAAAATATCACCCACGTTAATGTGTGGTTGAATTGCCCCTGTGGTGCCGATACGCAAGAAAGTCCGCACCCCAAGTTGTGCCAATTCTTCAACGCAGATTGAAACCGAAGGTCCGCCGATCCCCGTTGAACAAACCACCACTGCTTGACCGTTCAAATAGCCTAACCACGAGGTAAATTCACGGGTTGAAACCAAAAATTTTGGATTATCCATTTTCTTCGCAATACGCTCTGAACGCGCAGGATCACCTGGGACAATCGCAATTTTCGCCCCTTCTAACATCGCTTTGGTTAAACCTAAGTGGAATACTTCTGACATAACGTTTTCCTTATTGTGTGTGAGATTTGACGGCATTATAGCAACGAAAATTTCTTGCAAGCGATAGGATTTACACAAAATTTTTCAAATTTGTGAACTAGATCATAGGAAACCGTTTGCGTTTTAAATCAACTGGTTAAGGCTTAATCTATATGGTATAGAATGTCTTTATCCTATGAAGAAAAAAGTACCGATAAATGTAATTTATCAGTACTTAATTTTTTTATTAGTTGGTCTTAAAATCTAGGAAACTCAAAATCTTCGAATGATTCTGGACCTGTTATAATTCTCACTCCTTGCACTCTAGTGATGTCACATAAATACCCTTCTACTTCATAGGTAACGCTATCGCCTTTGTTTAAAGTTTTTTCTGTTCGGTTACTATTAGGTAAACGGGCATAAACTCTCGAATAGCAATTAGTTTTAGGGGCAATTCTTTGAATATAGTAATTATTCACTTTAGAGGTAATTTTTACTTTAAAGCTACCTGGATTTACTTTGATGTCGTCAATTTCAACAGTAACATTTCCCTCATTTGGATCAGCGGTATAACCTAATTTTTTATATTTATAATTTAGTAAATTATAGACCCAAGTCCCCATATTTTCCGTTTCAATCGTGATTTCTTTCATTTGAGGGTAGCAACCAGATTCAGAGACATCTTGATAAAAAAGCATCGTATCGTTAATTTGATCAATAATTTGCTTTCCTGAGCGAGTAAAGTCAGCTCTGAATTTTAATTTGCAATCATCCCCATTGGTACTTTTGGCAGTAACATTTTTGACTATCAGTTGCTCGTCTTTATCTCTTAACCCAATTGAAAATTGCCCAGGTTGAGTATCAGTTACTATAATCGGGACTTCTTTTGCGGGGTAAAGTTGAACCGCTTGAGTGCTATTGATCCCTAATAAAATACTCATAAAGCCTAAAAATAAAGATTTTTTCATAGAAGTTTCCTTTCGATAGTAAGTAAAAATAACATCTTGCTTTTATCAACAAAAGCAAGATTATTTTAACTGATCAAAAAAGTTATGTAAACGATAGTGAACAAAATGATATCTTTATTGGATTGTTGAGGTGTGAGCTTCATTTGATACTACCAAAATGAATACAGAAGAACTCACTCCTCATCCTATTCGCTATACTTTTGCAAAAAATCTCCGCAAAATTAGACGAATGAAAGATATTTCACAAGAATCCCTTGCTTTTGATGCAGGGATCAGCCGAGCCTACCTCAGCGAAATAGAGGGTGGTAAGCGTGCAGTTTCCATTGATGTAATGGGCAAGATTGCAGATGCGTTAAATGTCAATCTCACGTTGCTTCTTAGAACAGACGACATTATTGGAAACTTCTTAAAAGAAGAAAATTTTCTATCAGTTAAGGCTTAATCTCTCGCAAAATCGGGTTTTGCATTGAGATCAGGGTGTCGGTGGATTGAATTTCATCAATCAACTGAATTTTGGTCGCCAGCACGCGGTGCAATTCTTCAATGGTGTGGGTCATCACTTTGATGAAAATCGAATACTGCCCCGTGGTGTAATAGGCTTCGACCACCTCGTCAAATTCATTGAGTTTGGCGATCACCGTCTCGTAATCTTTGGCGGATTTCAAAATAATCCCGATAAAACAGCAGACATCGTAGCCCAATTTTCGAGCGTTGATCCGAATTTTCGTGCCTTCAATAATCCCCGCTTGTCGCATTTTTTCTACCCGAACGTGGATTGTGCCTGCACTTACCCCAAAATTTTTCGCCATTTCCGCATAAGGCGTGCGAGCGTCAAGGGTTAAAGCTCGCAAAATTTGTTGATCAAGGGGGTCGATTTGGGTTTTGATTTGATAATTAGTGTGCAAAATTTGCTCTCTTTTCTAAAATTATTGAGGATTATTCAAATTTTAGCACAATAAATTAGATAAAATTCAATGAAAGAAAGATTTTATTATAATACTATTGAAATTTTTGCGAATTGCGTTAAATTATGTTCATACCGCTTGCGACAAGCGGTCTTTTTTCGGTAAATTTTATCTCGTGAATTATCTTTGAATTGATCCTGCGTTAGCTTCGCCTCGCTGTACTATTTGTACTATCTTCGGCTTGCTGCCTTGTCTCAATTCAAATTTAATTCACGAAACATTAATGAGGATAAACAATGCAAAAATCATTCATCTTGCAACAAAACGAAATCAGCTTTGTGAAAAACACCTTTACCCAAAACTTAATTGAACAACTCGGCATTATTGAAGTGCAAGGCCCGATTTTGTGCGAAGTCGGCAACGGTATGCAAGATAATTTAAGTGGCACTGAAAAAGCGGTGCAAGTGAAAGTGAAATGTATCCCAAATGCGTTATATGAAGTGGTACATTCGTTAGCGAAATGGAAACGCCACACCCTTGCACGCTTTGGCTTCCAAGAGGGCGAGGGCTTGTTCGTGCATATGAAAGCGTTACGTCCCGATGAAGATTCCCTCGACCCAACCCACTCAATTTTTGTGGATCAATGGGACTGGGAAAAAGTGATCCCAGCAGGTCGCCGCAACCTCGCCTATTTGAAAGAGACGGTAAACTCAATCTACAAAGCGATCCGCTTAACCGAATTGGCGGTAGAAGCCCGTTTTGATATTCCGTCCGTGTTACCAAAAGAGATCACTTTCGTGCATAGCGAAGATCTAGTGAAACGCTACCCTGATCTCACCAGCAAAGAGCGTGAAAATGCGATTTGTAAAGAACACGGGGCGGTATTCCTAATCGGTATCGGTGGCAAATTATCCGACGGCAAACCGCACGACGGACGAGCACCAGACTACGATGACTGGACAACGGTGTCAGAGGGCGATTACAAAGGCTTGAACGGCGATATTTTGGTGTGGAACGAACAGCTCGGCACCGCTTTCGAGCTTTCGTCAATGGGTATCCGCGTGGACGAAACCGCCTTACGCCTACAAGTGGAAATCGCTGGCACGCAAGACCGCCTCGAAATGGACTGGCACAAAGACCTTCTTGCAGGTCGCCTACCGCTCTCAATCGGCGGCGGTATCGGACAATCCCGTATGGCAATGTTCCTCCTTCGCAAAAAACACATCGGCGAAGTACAATCGAGCGTTTGGACGAAGGAAACCCGTGAGCAGTTTGAGCATATTCTTTAATTTCTAAAACAAAAAGCGGACAGTTGTCCGCTTTTTTCTTGCCTATCAAAATTTTTAAAATCCGACCGCTTGTTTGCGTTATTTCACTTGTTGCACCAACGCCGAAATCCCGTCTGCAAATTGTTCGGTGCGAGCCATTTCGGTGATTTGTTCGTGGCTGAATTGGTTGCCGTTGTAAACTGCCACAATGCTGGTGTCGCTGATTTGCAGGAAATTTTTCTCGCCAAATTCGGTGTAGCGAGTTGCCCCGATGCTGATGACTGCTTGGGTTGGGTGGTTGGCTCGGGCGAGTAAATCGGCGATATTGTTCATCGGATCTTGGTTGGGTTGGTTGTTCATTCGATCCACAATCCAATCCAACAATTTTTGGTGGAAATAGCTGTAACCGACCGTTGGACTGTCGATGCCGTATTCGCTCAATTCACCGCCGCGTTTGTGGAAACAAGCGATACGATAATCGTCTAAATTGCCGCCTTGGTTGAAATGGTCGAGGGCGATTTTGGTGGCGGAAATCCCCTTAGAATTTGCCCCCCAGTTTTTCTTTTCGCAGATTTTGCGCGCGTTCGGACGGCGGATCGAGCAGTCGTTATAAGCCGCAAAATGGGTTGGGGTTAGCTTTACCACCTTGCCATTTTGGTATTCAATTTCACAAAATAACGCCACTTCGGGTTCAATTTGTAAATTATCCGCATCATTTGGGAAAGAAATGGTGTCGTGCGAAAGGGGAAATTGAGCAAGAAATTGATCTTGTGAGGCGAGGTTTTCACTCGGCACATAAAACGGAAAAATCGCTTTCGGCTGAATCGCTTCCTGCGTTACTACTTTCACAAAATCCGCCGCTTCGCCTGCCTGTTCCAAATGCCCTGCGAAGTTGCCCGCCACGCCTAAACCGATAAAATTGTTCATTGAATGTTCCTCTTGTGTTTGCAAAAAATCGCCGAAATTCTACCGCTTGTCAGGCAAAAAATCATCAAAAAATCCTCAGAAGCGATCTGGCTTTCTTGCTAAATCCCTATCCAAAAACTAAAATGTAGCCCTTTATTTTTGAGAATACTTGACACCTTAAAAAGGACATTATAATGATAACGCACGCACGCACGCACGCACGCACGCACGCACGCACGCACGCACGCACGCACGCACGCACGCACGCCTAGCCTAATTTTCCCCTCTTTTTTTCACTTGCGAGGGCATTGCCAATGCAAGTGAAGTCTAAACAACGTGTCGCCGATTTTGGCGAAGTTTACACCAACGAGCGAGAAGTAAATGCAATGCTCGATTTGGTGGCGGATCAAACCACAAACCCCGAAAAAACCTTTTTAGAACCCGCTTGTGGCACGGGTAATTTTTTGTCGGCGATTTTGGCTCGCAAACTTGATGCGGTGGCGAAAAAGCACAAAAAAATCCAGCTCGATTATGAACGTAACGCCGTGATTGCCGTGAGCAGTCTTTACGGTATTGAACTTTTGCCCGACAACGTGGCGGAATGTCGTAAACGCCTTTCCAAACAGTTCGCCGAACACTATCAAAGCCACTATCCACAAAGTTTCAAGGCGGAATGTTGCCGCACCGTTGAGATTATTTTGCACAAAAATATCCTGTGCGGCGATGCCCTTTCCCTCAAAACCGCCGATCAACGCCCTATCGTTTTTACCGAATGGAAAATGATCCGCAACCAATTCAAACGGCGAGATTTCGTCTATCGAGATCTGGTTGAAAACCTCAGCGATCTTCCCCTTTTTTCCGATGAAGGCGAGCAAGCCTTTATCCCCGAACCGATCAAAGACGACTACCCCCTCACCCACTTTTTGGAGCTAGGCAATGACTGATTTAACTTCCCTCAATTACAACCCTGACGTTTTAAGCTGTTTGGCGAATTTATCGAATGATGAAGTATTCACGCCGCCAACCATTGTCAATCAAATGCTCGACCGCCTGCCCGAACATCTGTGGAGCGACCCCAACGCCAAATTCTTAGACCCCGTGTGCAAATCGGGCGTGTTTTTACGCGAAATCGCCAAGCGGTTAGTTAAAGGCTTAGAAACGCAAATCCCCGATTTACAAACACGGCTCAACCACATTTTCAGTCAACAACTTTACGGCATTGCGATCACTGAACTCACCGCTTTACTTTCACGCCGTAGCCTTTATTGCTCGAAAAAAGCCAATGGCGAAAATTCGGTGTGTACCGTCTTTGATCACGATGAGGGCAACATTTTCAAGCCAAAAAGCGAGCATATTTGGGAGGGCGGAAAATGTATCGAATGTGGAGCAAGTGAACTTGTGTACGACCGCATTACCCTCGAAAACCACGCCTATGGATTTATCCATAGCCAAGCAAGAAACGCATTAGGATTAGAAAAAATGAAATTTGATGTCATTATCGGCAATCCGCCGTATCAGTTGAAAGATCAAGAGGATAAAGACGATAAAGAAAATAAAAATCAGCGAAAAAGTGCAAGTGCTTCACCGATATATCATCATTTTATCCAACAAGCCAAAAAATTAAATCCTGATTATCTTGTAATGATTACCCCAAGCCGTTGGTTTGCAGGTGGCAAAGGATTAGATGATTTTCGTGATGAAATGTTAAACGATAAAAGAATCAAAGAAATTCACGATTTCCCAAATGCGGCAGATTGTTTCCCTGGGGTAGAAATTAAAGGTGGTGTGAATTATTTTATTTGGGAGAAAAATTATCAAGGCGATTGTTTAATTACAACTTATGAGAATGGCGAAAAAATCTCTCAAATGACAAGACCTCTAAAAGAAAAAAGAGTGGATGTTTTTATTCGTTATAACGAAGGTATCTCTATTTTAAGGAAAGTATTGAAATTTGAAGAAAAAAGTTTTAGCGAATTTGTAAGTTCATTAAAGCCATTTGGATTAAGGACATTTATAAAAGGAAATCCTAATCCTTATACTGATAAAAAAGAGAATGTGGTTTTATACCAAAATGGTGGAAAAGGATATATTAAACGCAGTTCCGTATTACTTAATCATCAATGGATTGATAAGCATAAAATTTATATAGGTCGTGCCTATGGAGCAGGGGAAGGATTTCCACATCAAATTTTAAATAAACCTATCTATGGTGCACCTAAAACTTGTTGTACAGAAACTTATTTGCTTATTGGGGATTTTGAAAGCAAAGAAATTTGCTTAAATGTGATGAGTTATATTTCAACCAAGTTTTTCCGTTTTATGGTTTTATTAAAGAAAAATACCCAAGATGCCCCTAAACGAGTTTATGAGTTAGTTCCACAACAAGATTTCTCAAAACCGTGGACAGATAAAGAGCTTTATCAAAAATACGGTTTAACCCAAGAAGAAATTGATTTTATTGAAAAAATGGTAAGACCGATGGAGGTGGAAAATGTGTAATGAAATTAGAATTACAAACGTGGCTAAATTTATGGAAGAATTATCAAAATTAACATCGCTTGAAAGCCTGACAGCTACGAGATTTTTTCGTGGACATTCTGATCAAAATTATAAGTTAATCCCTAGTGTTTATCGAGAGGAAGATTTAATTAAAAATGAAGACAAAATAATCAAAGAGGCATTTACTTATTGTGCCAATGATTTTCTACCTCACGAAACACTTTTTGAAAAATTGGCGAAATTGCAACACTATGATTATGCTACACGGTTATTAGATGTAAGTGCTAATGCCTTAGTAGGATTATATTTTGCTGTACGTGATTTTAAAAGTACGGAAAGTAGCAAGGCAGTAGATAATTCCAAAGATGGTGAAGTCATTGTATTAGATATTCCAAATAAGAGTATTAAATATGATGATAGTGATACGGTAACAATTTTATCTTCTCTTTCTCTAAGAAATGGTGATCTTAACTTAGAGGAAATTATTAAAAACATTAGAGAGCAAGCGGAACTTGATGCAGGTGTTGCTGTTATAGATACATTTCTTAAAAATAAAGATATGTATATTAGTAATGAATTTCCAGTGGATTATATTCCTGAGCTAAGTGCCATAAATGAAAAACCAAATGATTTATTAAGGAAACTTTATGATGCAAAATTAAGTGAAAGTTTTAAATTTCATTTTAATAAAAGTGATGAAATAGGTAAGCTGCTACACGATATTCGTAAAGATAAACCATACTTTTTACCTATTATAAATGCAGATGATTTTAATCAAGTGCTTTGTGTAAAAGCTAAACCAAATAGCCCTAGAATTAGCCGCCAACACGGTGCATTTTTACTATTTGGCATTAACGGCAATAAAGCAACAATGGCAACAGTTCCAACAGAATGGATCAATAAACCAAATGGAAATCGTTTAATTATTGATAAAGACAGTAAGGCGAAAATTTTACAAGAATTAGCGATTTTAGGAATTAGTTCGCAAACCTTATTCCCTGAATTAGATAAACAAGCCAAACCGATTATGGAGAAATATCGCACGCCAAAAAGCGAATAGAAACTCTCGCCCACTTGTGGGAGAGAGACAGCTTGAAATGCGGTTAGCATTTCAAGCAGAGAGAGGGAGCAAGCGGTAGGATTTCTGTCAATTTTTCCCTCTCCCTGAAATTAGCTTCTAAACGAAGCTAATTTCTGTCCCTCTCCCGTAAACGGTAGAGGGTTTTGCTTTAACAAGCGGTACGATCCCCACAAATTTTTGCTAAATATCCCACAATAAAGGAACACAAATGAACGAACAACTTTCAACACAACATAAAGTCAATTTTGAGGAATTTATTCCGCCGAAAATTTATGCCTATTCCGACCGTCATTTTGAGGGCTGTCTGAAAATTGGCTACACCACACGCCAAAAGGCACAAGATCGGGTGAGGGAGCAATATCCGACCAAAACCCCAGAGCAAACTTGGAAAATTGAGCTGGAAGAATTTGCGGTGCGAGATAACGGTTCGCTGTTTAAAGATCACGATTTGCACAAGGTGCTGAAAAAACACGGTGTCGAGCAGGTGGCGGGCGAGTGGTTTAAATGCAATTTAAATGATGTGCGAGCGGCGTTAATCGAGGTGAAAACGGGCAAGCCGAATCGCCAAAAACGGACGCTGTCGTTTGGTATGCGTCCTGAACAGCAGGCGGCGGTGGAAAAAACCTGTGCCTATTTTGAGAGCTTTAAGCAGGATAACGAAAACAAAGCCCCGCGTTTTTTGTGGAACGCCAAAATGCGATTTGGTAAGACCTTCGCCACTTATCAATTAGCGAAAAAAATGGGCTGGAAAAAGGTGCTGATTTTAACCTTTAAGCCTGCGGTGCAAGATGCGTGGCAGGAAGATTTGCAAAACCACACCGATTTTGAGGGCTGGCAATTTGTGGCGAAAAATGGGCTGAGTTATGAACAGGTCGATTTTGATTCGCCCGTGGTCTGTTTCGGTTCGTTCCAAGATTATTTAGGGCGAACAAAATCGGGTGGAATTAAGGCAAAAAACGAGTGGGTGCATAGCACGAACTGGGATTGCGTGGTGTTTGATGAATATCACTACGGGGCGTGGCGTGAAAATGCCAAGGATCTTTTTGACGGTGAGGACGATAAAAAAGAACAGCGTTTCGCCGAGAGTGAGGATCTCAAAGCCTTTGATGAGGATCTGTTGCCGATCACGACCCACCATTATTTGTATTTGTCTGGCACGCCGTTCCGTGCGATTGCCTCGGGCGAATTTATCGAAGAGCAGATTTTTAACTGGACCTATTCAGACGAGCAAAAAGCCAAAGAGCAGTGGCGTGCCGAGCAGGGCGATAATCCCTATCTTTCCTTGCCGAAAATGGTGATGATGACCTATCAGTTGCCCGACAGTATCCGCGAAGTGGCAAGAAAGGGCGAGTTTAATGAATTTGATTTGAACCTGTTTTTTGAGGCGAAGGGCAGTGGCGAGCAGGCACGTTTTACCTATCAAGAAGAGGTGCAAAAATGGCTCAATTTTATTCAAAACAAATTGCCAGAGATGACGAGTGATACCTTGAAGTTACGCACGGAAAAACCACCGATGCCGTTTTCTGATGTGAATTTATTGGGACATTTGTTGCATACCTTTTGGTTTTTGCCGAATGTGGCGAGCTGTTACGCAATGGCGAATTTGCTCAAACAAAAGCAAAATCAATTTTTTCATCAATATCAAATCATCGTGGCGGCAGGGGCGGAAGCAGGCGTGGGCTTAGAGGCTCTGCCCCCTGTGCAAAAATCAATGACAAACAACCCGCTTGCAACCAAAACGATTACCCTGTCGTGCGGAAAATTAACCACAGGCGTGTCCGTGCCACCGTGGACGGGTATTTTGATGCTACGCAATGCGTCTAGCCCAGAGACTTATTTCCAAGCGGCGTTCCGTGTGCAAACCCCGTGGGTGCTACGAGGCTATGATGATAATGATCCAAATAATAAAGAGATCTTAAAACAGCAGTGCTATGTGTTCGATTTTGCCCCTGATCGAGCGTTACGCCAAATTGCCGAATATAGTTGCCGATTGGACACGGCGAACACCAACCCTGAACAAAAAGTGGCGGAATTTATTCATTTCTTACCCGTGCTTGCCTATGACGGCAGTTCGATGAAGCAAATTGATGCGGCGGGTGTGTTAGATATTGCAATGAGTGGCACAACGGCAACCTTGCTGGCCCGCCGTTGGGAAAGTGCGTTGCTGGTGAATGTAGATAATGCCACGCTGGATAAAATCCGCAAAAATGACGCGGCGATGAAAGCCTTGATGAACATTGAGGGATTTCGTTCGCTTAATCAAGATATTGAAACCATTATCAATAAATCTGAGGCGGTCAAAAAAGCAAAAAAAGAAAAGGGCGATGAGATGACCGCCAAAGAGAAGAAGGAACTCAGCGAGGAAGAAAAAGAGTACAAATCCTTACGCAAGCAAATTCAAGAAAAGCTAATCAAATTCGCCACACGCATACCGGTGTTTATGTATTTGAGCGACTATCGAGAGCATAAATTGCAAGATGTGATTACCCAACTTGAACCGAGATTATTTCATAAAGTAACAGGTTTAACCCAGCGAGATTTTGAGTTGTTGGTGAATCTTAATGTGTTTAATGGGGCGTTGATGAATGATGCGGTGTACAAATTCAAACGCTACGAGGATTCGAGCCTTGAATACACGGGCATTGACAAGCGAAGCAACCAAATTGGCTTGTTCGACACCACAATTTCCCAAGAAGATAGTGAGCGAATGAGAGGGCTATAAGGGCAAAAATTTGGCAGAATCTGACCGCTTGTTATGCGTTTTGATTTAATTTTATGCAAGCGGTGAGATTTTTCAAATTTTTTGCAAAAAGTGCTTGCACGGTGGTAAAAAATCCCTATAATGCACCGCACACAACGACGCACTGTTGTGAAGAGTTTGATTTAATGCAGTGCGTCGTTGTTTTTTGTTCTTTAACAACGAATCAGACAATCTGTGTGGGCACTTGTTGATGATTGATTTTGAAACAAATTTTTGATTTTGAAGTCTCGATAGGTGCTAACTGAAATTCATTAAATGATTTTTGTGTCAGCTTTATTGAGCGATTAAACTT